>JAOJBS010000017.1:0-50395 GCA_028228615.1 Pseudomonadales bacterium
CCCGCGCTATTTTGTTGCAGAAGATACATTAGGCTAGCGATGGAAGCGTTTGAGTGAGGTGGGAGTCACTTGGCTTAAAGTTCCTCTAATTCTTGCCTCAACACGCGCTTAACACTTGTTTAATTCGTGTTTATCGCTTGCTTAAATGAACCACCAGTTAGGCAAGCGTTAGGTGGGTCGGCCGTTTTGCACTTTATTCGTCCGGCGGCCCATTAAACTCTCGCAGTTTACGCACAAATAATGCACTGATCACACAAAGGGCCAGCGAAAAGAACAACTCCGCAGTACCAAACCAAAATAGTGCGGGATCGAAGATCACTAATATGCCGTGGATAAAATATAAGGTGCTGACCATGCACAGTATGAACATGCTTTTGAGCTGACCTTGCATGACGCCAGGTATTGTGAATAACAGCGGCGCAATTTGTATGACAAACCAGGCAGCATTAACCGAAGGCGTAGCCAGTGGTTCGATAAAAAACTGTCTGAGGCCTGTCAGTGAAACCAGCGACCCCAACATGATAAGAATAATAAATAGCCAGCCTTTCAATTGGACACCTCTGTTATTTTTAGTGCAAGTTCGGCCAACTGTTGACCGGCGGCTTCTGCTAACACTGTCTCTTCTTTAGACAGCTTGGCGCCATCATTATGATCACTGCTCTGCACATGAGTGACACCGTACGGTGTGCCCCCAGACTGGGTCGCATTAAGTTCTGGGTGGCTATAGGGTAGGCCTTGAATAACCATGCCGTGATGGAGCAATGGCACCATCATTGTGAGTAAGGTAGATTCTTGGCCGCCGTGGAGTGAGCCGCTGGAGCAAAATACGCTGGCGGGTTTGCCGACCAATTGCTGACCTGCCCAAAGGTCTGCTGTGCTATCCAAAAAATATTTCATCGGTGCTGCCATATTGCCAAAGCGTGTTGCGCTGCCCAGCGCCAAGCCACTGCACCCAGCCAAGTCCTCTTTAGTACAAAAAATTGCACCTTCGTCGGGTACTGATGGCGCTGTGCGCTCAGTCACGCTACTTACCGGTGGTACGGTTCTGATTCTGGGTTCTATGCCAGCAACCTTGTCGACACCGCGGCCCATATGCAGTGCAAGGTTTTGTGTTCCTTGGGTGCGAGAATAGTAGAGAATAAGGATGTAGGGTTTGGTACTCATATTAGGCTCAATACTTGTTCGGGTGGTCTGCCAATAATGGCTTTAGTGCCGCGCACAACAATTGGTCGTTCTATCAATATTGGGTGAGCGTTCATTGCCTTGATTAGCTGTTCGTTAGTCGTGGTGGGGTCGCCGAGATTGAGGGCGGTAAATGTCTCTTCATTGGTGCGCATTAGCTCAACGGGCTGGCAGTTAAGAAGCGTCAAAATATTTTCCAGCGCGGTAATGCTGGGTGGGTTGTCGAGGTACTCGATAACGTCGGGTTCTATTTTGTTTTCTATGAGTAGCGCAAGCGCGGCGCGAGATTTTGAACAATTTGGATTGTGATAAATAACGTAGTCTGACATTGCGCTTTAGTTAAGTGGGTTAAAAGGATTCAAGGGTACAGTATAGGCATGACTAAGAATGACGCCAGTAATAACAAGCATTTGATTGGTGCAGAGCTTGGACAGCGCTTTTTTGCGGCGGCGGTCCATCATTTGTCATTACTTGGGCAGCAGCTTATCCGCTATGACTGTTTAACTTCAGCGGCGGCGCTGACTTACACCACGCTTTTTGCAGTGGTGCCATTGATGACGGTAACGCTGCTGTTTTTTTCTTTGCTACCTGAATTTGCGGTTCTGGGTCAGGATTTTCAAAATTTCCTTTTCCAGAATTTTCTGCCCGCTGGTTCAACTCTTGTGCAGGAAAAATTGTTGGAGTTTGCTGATCGAGCAACGGGGTTGACGGCGGCGGGTGTTATTGGGCTCTTGATTACCTCTTTGCTGATGTTGGTGGCCGTTGAAAAACAGTTCAACAACATTTGGCAGGTTGACGCCCCTCAGTGGAGTTTGCATCGGGTTTTAGTTTACTGGGGTGTTTTGTCCCTTGGCCCAGTAGCAATTGTCAGTGGCATGTTAGTCAGTGCCTACCTGGTGAGTATTCCACTTATATCAGACCTTGAAGCTTGGACGGTAGGTAAAACCTTATTGACCTATTTGCCGGTTTTACTCACGGCCCTTGGCTTTACTGCGCTGTATGTGTTGGTCCCCAATTGTAAGGTGTCCGTCTTGCATGGCTTTTACGGCGGCGTGGCTACAGCAGTTATTTTTAAGATCGCATTCTTTATTTACACTGAAGCATCGAAAAACTTTTTTTATGATGCTATTTACGGCGCTTTTGCCGCCTTACCCATATTCTTGATTTGGCTATATTTGGTGTGGGTGATTGTTTTGGCAGGCGCGGTATTTGTTCGTTCTATAGCCATGGGCGCTCAAGAGTTATCCACGCCTGAACCGACCCTCGTTAAAGCCATTCGGGTTTTGAATCTCATCCGCCTAGCGCACGCGCGTGGCGTAGGCGTAGATGAGGATCAGTTGCGCTCTACAGGCCACTTTGCGGTAAGCCAGTGGCGCGATGTTGTGAGCGCGCTGCAAGGCCTTAAGCTGATAAACCTTGACGAAGATCAACGCTGGCGCTTGGGTAGAGATCTAAAGACGGTTACTCTTTGGCAATTGGTGCAAATATTCCCTGAACACGTTGCCAAAGAACACTTGGGCGCGCTGTCTGATTTTCCAGAATTGGAGCGCTCGTTGTTGGCCTTGGCTAAATACGGGGAATCTCATTTGTCACTAAGTCTTGATGAGATATTCACGGGCTAAGTGGTAGATTTTCCAAATCAAATGTTTTCAGTACTCGTGAGTAATAGATTGACTAATTCTGCCGTCCTAAACCTAAACCTAAACCTAAGCTTTAGCCTCAAAGCGATCTTTTTTGTCGCGCTCTTATCCCTGGCCGGGTGCGCTAAAGAGCAAAGCTATCGTGTTGCTGATGGCTCTTCGATGCAGTTGTCCGAATTGCGTGGCAATTGGGTGCTGATCAATTACTGGGCTGATTGGTGCCGGCCTTGCCGGGAAGAAATTCCTGAATTGAATGTTTTGCATCAGCGTAAAGAGGGCGAACCCATGTTCGTGCTAGGGGTGAATTTTGACTATCTGGAAGGCGCAGAGTTGACGGATTTGATTGACGAGATGGGTATCGAATTCCCTGTGCTTGTGGACGATCCGCAGGTCATCGTTGGTTATGCGGCAGCCCAAGTGCTGCCAATGACGGTAATTATTTCACCTCAAGGTGAGGTGCATAAAGTGTTGGTTGGCCCGCAAACTGCCGAAAGCATCGAAGCCAGTCTATAGGCGCTCGCGTCCTGCACGGCAACCAGCAGGGTTGCCCATAAGGACTCAGGTAACGATTCAAATAACCGCTAGGTCACTGCTTTTGCAGCGACCTGACCAATGACCTGATCTAGAGGTAGCTCAACGGCGTCCTTTTCCTCGCGCTTTTTATATTCCACAACACTGTTCTTTAACCCCCTGTCGCCGACGACTACACGCTGTGGAATACCAATCAGGTCTGCATCTGCAAACTTAACTCCGGGACGCTCGTCGCGATCGTCCAGCAAAACCTCAAGGCCTGCGGCCAAGGCTTCGTTGTAAAGGTTCTCAGATGCTTCTCGCACTGCCTCGGATTTCTGCGGATTCAAGGCAACAATATGTAAGTCATATGGGGTTAAGGGCTGCGGCCACAAAATGCCATTGTCATCATGATTTTGTTCTATCACTGCGGCCACAAGGCGAGTCACGCCCATACCGTAGCAACCCATAATAGGAATTTGGCTAACGCCTTCTTTGTCTAGAACAGATGCTTCTAGAGGTTCGCTGTAGGCTTTGTCTAATTGGAAAATATGTCCTACTTCAATGCCTCTGAGGAATTCGATGGTGCCTTCTCCGTCTGGTGCCTTGTCGCCTTCAACGACATTTCTAGCATCTACTATTTGAGCATCATTCAATGGGCTGTCTCTATGCCAATTTGCACCAGTGAAATGCACACCATCTTCGTTGGCGCCGCAAACAAAGTCCGCAAGGGCTGCGGCGTCTCGGTCTACTAAGTAGGCAATTTTACAA
Organism: Pseudomonadales bacterium; assembly: GCA_028228615.1. Classification (GTDB taxonomy): domain Bacteria; phylum Pseudomonadota; class Gammaproteobacteria; order Pseudomonadales; family Azotimanducaceae; genus UBA4421. The sequence goes on from JAOJBS010000017.1 coordinate 4,104, forward strand.
TTTACCGGCCCGAGAGATCCGGGGTGCGCGCCCATTGCTTGAAGTATTTCGCTTTCCTCAGCAAATGCGAAGGGTGATGCAATGCTTGGCAGCTTCGCGGCTTTTATTTCATTTAGTTCATGATCGCCGCGCAAAATTATAGCCACTGGACCTTCAACACCTTTTACAACCAGCGTCTTTACGGTCTGAGTGGCAGGTATGTTGAGCAGCTTAGAAATGGCCTCAATGGTTTTTTCGTTGGGTGTATCGATTTTCTCAAGATCTTGACTAGGCGCTGGCGCAGCAGGGGGAGCCATTGCCGTGGCTTTTTCTAAATTAGCGGCGTAACTGCCGGTTGAGGCATAGGCAATGGTGTCTTCCCCCGACGAGGCCAGCACGTGGAACTCGTGGGAGTTGTCGCCACCAATATTACCTGTATCAGCTTGTACGGCTCTGAAGGTTAGCTGCATGCGGTTGAGAATGCGCGAATAGCAGTCGTACATCTCCTGATAGGTGGCGTCAAAGCTTTCTTGGTCTAGGTGAAAGGAATATGCATCTTTCATCATGAACTCGCGTGCGCGCATGACGCCAAAACGCGGGCGTCGCTCATCGCGAAACTTTGTTTGTATCTGATAAAAGTTAATAGGGAGTTGTTTATAGCTATGCACTTCGCGACGAAAAATATCGGTGATGACTTCTTCGTGGGTGGGTCCTAGGCAAAAGTCTCGCTCATGCCGGTCTTTAATACGGAGCATCTCACTGCCCATTTTCTGCCAGCGGCCACTTTCTTGCCAAAGTTCAGCGGGCTGAACGACTGGCATCATTACCTCTTGGGCACCGCTTATGTTCATTTCTTCGCGGATGATGTGCTCGATTTTACGCAGAACCCTCAGTCCTAAAGGAAGCCATGTATATAATCCGCTGGCGAGTTGACGAATAAGGCCTGCACGTAACATCAGTCGATGGCTGACTACGTCAGCATCGGCGGGATTTTCCTTTAACGTAGGCAGTAGCAGAGTTGATTGGCGCATATTTGAACTTTTTTTGGTGGGTGGAAATACAGTCGCATTAGACACAATGCGTGGGGCACATAACAAGGCAAAAAAAAACCGATTGGCGATCAATCGGTTCACTACTCTCATACTTCTTAACTAGATTTGCACTCTGTTTTTGCAATTAACCAAGATCAGACGCTGTGTTGAAATCAATTAGTGCTTCTCGAGTTGATGGACTAGGAGTGGCAATCCACCCCTAGCCATATCTAGCATATGATTACTAATCGCCTTTACAGCAGTTAGGCAATCATATCCTTCAGCTTCTTCAAAGCAGAGATGCGAACGCGAGTGGTCGCAGGCTTAGCTGCAATGACGATCTCTTCGCCAGTAGCAGGGTTGCGGCCCATGCGCTTCTTAGTTGCAGGACGCTTAGCGGCCTTAATCTTGAGTAGACCAGGAAGTGTGAACTCACCAACTGAACGCTTACGGATGTGGCGCTCGATTACAGACTCTAACTCTTCCATAACAGAAGTTACTTGAGCGCGAGTCAGATTGGTTGATTCAGCGATATCATTGATGATTGCTGTTTTGGTCATCTTAGCCTTAACGCCAGCTTTTGGCTTGGCGGCTGGAGCGGCTACAACTGCTTTCTTAGCAGGTGCTTTTTTAGCAGCAGCTTTCTTGGCAGGTGCTTTTTTAGCAGCAGCTTTCTTAGCAGGTGCTTTTTTAGCGGCAGGTGCCTTCTTTGCTGCAGGCGCTTTTTTAACTGCTGCTTTCTTAGCAGGTGCTTTCTTAGCAGGGGCCTTTTTAGCGATGGGTGCTTTCTTGGCGGGTGCTTTTTTCTTAGTAGCCATATGCTGGTCCTTTATCTCTTATGTTTCAGCGCATTCCAGGGGTTTTCGTATCAAAAAGGTCACTGAGCACTAGGCGCAGATCCCTCATCGACTAAAAACGATGGTTGTCGCAACGTCTGTTTTACAACTCTATTTATAACCCAATCTTCAACCGGGTTTGCAAACTTTGTGCTACCAGTAACTCGCCCCAATCAATTGCTGATCTAACAACACAACAATCTCTAACGCCACGTAACTTTCAATGCCAACATGAATGCCACTTTTCAGTTCAATTCAGAGAACATGGTCATTGCAGAACACCCATTTAAAGAACTTCTTTCAGTGGGTTTTCGCGTTAAAGTAAGTGTCCGTCTTGGGGTCTTTGGTTACATTAGGTTTACAACCTTTCAGACTCTAAGGTCCGAAGGCGGTGTTATAGCTGATCAAATACGGTGTCGCAACAAAAAGTAAGCAAAATCACTGTATTTTTACTGCTTTTTTTAAGATCATGCGCCGCTCGTTGAAAGTTTTACCTAGAAGAACATTTTATGCCGATTTATGAATATCGATGTGCGGACTGTGATCACCACTTAGAAGTGGTTCAAAAACTCAGTGAAGAACCTATAGTGAGTTGTCCCGAATGCAAAAAGGACAGCCTTAAAAAAATAATTTCAGCTGCTGGTTTTCGTCTGAAAGGAGACGGCTGGTACGAAACAGACTTTAAGTCTGGCAAGAAGAAAAATGTCGCTGGATCAGAATCCAGCTCCTCGGGCGGTAGTTCGTCGGGAGACTCTTAGAGTCAGCTTTTAATCGCTTAGCAAAAGCTTTTGAAGGTCACGTCCATCGGGCGAAAGACGTCAACTGAGACTTATAGTTTTAGTTTTAATTAGTACAAACGAAAAGGGATGGCCATGCGCAGTCACTACTGTGGCGATATTCGCTCAAGCGATGTGGGTGAAGAAGTTGAGATTTATGGTTGGGTGCATCGTCGCCGCGACCACGGTGGCGTTATCTTTTTAGATGTCCGAGATCGTACCGGCATATTGCAAGTGGTTTTTGATCCAGATACGCAAGAGAGCTTTGCAGCAGCAGATTCCGTGCGGAATGAATTTGTGCTGAAAGCAAAGGGTAAAGTAAGGCCGCGCCCTGAAGGCACAGTGAACGCAGACATGCCTACTGGCGAAATAGAAGTGCTTGGTTTAGAGCTAACAGTGTTGAACGCTGCCAAGACTCCGCCATTTCAGTTGGATGAACATTCCGACGCCGGCGAAGATGTGCGCCTGCGCTATCGTTATTTAGATCTGCGCCGCCCAGAAATGCAGCAACGTATGCAAACCCGGGCAAAAATCACGAGCCAAGTAAGAGGCTACCTAGAAGAACAGGGTTTTTGGGATATTGAAACACCAACTCTCTCTAGAGCAACGCCCGAAGGCGCTCGCGATTACTTGGTGCCCAGTAGAACTCATCCGGGCGAATTTTTTGCGCTGCCTCAATCACCTCAAGTCTATAAACAGCTGCTGATGATGTCGGGTATGGACAAGTACTATCAAATTGCTCGGTGCTATCGCGATGAAGATTTGCGTGCAGACAGGCAGCCTGAATTTACCCAGATAGATATAGAAGCATCCTTCACCAACCAAGACCAGATCATGACTATGACCGAAGGCATGCTCAGGCAGGTGTTTTCAAATGTGTTAAACGTTGAACTTGGCGAGTTTCCAGTACTCAGCTGGGCCGAAGCGATGCGTGATTTTGGTAATGACCGTCCAGATCTGCGTAACCCAATGCGTTTGGTTGATATTGCAGACCTGATGAGTAATGTGGACTTCAAGGTGTTTCAGGGACCTGCCAATGATCCCAAGGGGCGCGTAGTAGCCTTGAGAGCGCCGGGTGGTGCAACTCTCTCGCGTAAGGTGATTGATCAATATACCGCTTTTGTTGGGCGCTACGGCGCCAAGGGTTTGGCCTATGTGAAGGTCAATGATTTAAGTGCCGGTGCCGATGGCCTGCAATCGCCTATCTTGAAATTTATGCCCTCTGATGTGATTCAGTCCGTGCTTGAGCGTGTTGGCGCCCAAACGGGCGACCTAGTATTTTTTGGTGCAGACCAAGCTAAAGTTGTGAATGACGCCATGGGCGCGCTGCGCAATCAGCTAGGTGCAGACTTAGAATTACTAGAGGGCGAGTTTAAACCTTGTTGGGTTGTAGATTGGCCGATGTTTGCTGAAGGCCGCGATGGCACCTTTAGTGCGGAACACCATCCGTTTACCCGTCCTACTTGTTCGCCACAAGAACTACTGGATAATCCGGGCGCTGCACAGGCCGCAGCCTACGATGTGGTTTTGAACGGCTATGAGTTGGGTGGCGGTTCGCTGCGAATCCATGATCAAAATATGCAAAAGGCCGTTTTTGATGTTTTGAAAATGGACGAAGAAGGCCAAGAGAAATTTGGTTTCTTGTTGGAAGCACTGCAGTACGGGTGCCCACCTCACGGTGGCATTGCGTTGGGCCTAGATCGCTTGGTCATGTTGATGACAGACAGCCAGTCTATTCGTGAGGTTATCGCATTCCCGAAAACCCAAACCGCTTCGTGTGCCATGATGGACGCGCCGGGTGCTGTGGAAGAGCAACAATTGCGAGATTTACATATTCGGCTGCGCACACCTGCTAAGACCAATGCCGAAAGCAAGTAGTTAGAATGGCTAGCAGCGCATTTGTAGCGCGCGGTTAGGCGCTTGATAGACGCCGGTAAAAAAGCGGCTGTTGGCGATATAGAGCACCAGCCAATGTGTCGAAGACTGAGAATGTATGTGGGAATTTTGTGTCGAGGAGGTTAGCTAATGGCAGGTCATAGTAAATGGGCGAATATCAAGCACCGCAAAGCGGCGCAAGATAAAAAACGCGGCAAGCTATATACCAAGTTGATCCGTGAAATAACGGTGGCAGCCAGATTAGGGGGTGGCATTGTTGACGACAACCCAAGGTTGCGTGCAGCGGTAGATAAATCTTTGGGCGCGAATATGCCTAAAGATACGATTGAGCGGGCGATTCAGCGCGGCGCTGGTGGCACTGATGGCAACGACGTAGAAGAATTGGTCTATGAAGGTTATGCCAATGGGGGTGTTGCCGTATTGGTCGAGGTGATGACAGACAACCGCAATCGAACTGTGGCTGAGGTGCGTCATGCCTTTAGCAAGTACGGTGGTAATCTGGGCACCGATGGCTCTGTTGCTTACTTATTTACGCGCCAGGGCATTATTAGTTTTGCGCCCGGTGTTGATGAAGAGCAATTGATGGACGCAGCTCTTGAGGCCGGTGCCGACGACGTTGAGACAGATGATGATGGCGGTATCAGCGTGACGACGCCTTGGGAGAACCTCAACACTGTAGTCGCAGGTCTGACGGAAGCGGGCTTTGAACCAGATCACTCAGAAGTCACCATGGTGCCCTCTACAACCAGCGAATGTGATTTAGAGATGGCGGAAAAAGTGCTGACATTAATCGACGTTCTAGAGGACCTTGACGATGTGCAGGAAGTTTATACCAACGGTGAATTCCCCGAGGAAGCTTACGCCTAGCAATCTTTGCAGACCCCTAACTGAGTGTTTTTCAGTGAGGGCTTATGAGTTGGGATGGGTCTAATAGGTAGCGTTCTATGGTTGAAGTTCAGCATTGTATTCTTGGCATAGACCCTGGGTCGCGCCTCACAGGTTACGGGCTGATTGCAATTAATGGGCGTAAAGCCTCCTATGTTGCTAGCGGATGTATCAATACTGAAGACGGAGATTTGCCCAGCCGACTTGGGATGATCTATCAGGGCGTTACACAAATTATTGAGCAATACTCGCCGTCGGAAATGGCCATAGAAGAAGTCTTTATGGCAAAAAACGCGGCCTCTGCGCTGAAACTCGGGCAGGCGCGTGGCGTTGCCATAGCCGCAGGTGTTATGGCCAATCTCCCCGTTTCTGAATACGCAGCCCGGCGGGTCAAGCAAGCCATAGTGGGTACTGGCAGCGCCAGCAAGGAGCAAGTGGCCCATATGGTAAAAATACTTCTGGCTTTGCCGGGAACACCTCAAGCAGATGCGGCGGATGCCCTTGCGATTGCGCTTTGCCACGTCAATACTGCCACTCTTAGTGGCCAATAAGGTTTAACTCATTGATCAGCAGACTCAGAGGCGCTCTTGTAGAAATAGAGGGCAATGTACTTTTACTTGACGTAGGTGGCGTAGGCTATGAGGTTGAGGTAAGTGCGAACGTGCTTGGCGCAGCGCCACTTGTTGGCACAGAGCTCACTTTGTATACCCATTTTGTGGTGCGTGAAGATGCCCAGCTGCTTTTTGGCTTTTGCGACAAAAATGAGCGTGATCTCTACCGCACCTATATACGTATAAATGGCGTTGGGCCAAAAATGGGCCTTGCACTGATTTCCTCTATTGATCCTGCAACGTTAAGCCGTGCAGTGCAGAATAATGAAGTGGGCGTTTTGACCAAAGTGCCCGGCGTAGGTAAGAAAACTGCTGAACGTCTTATGGTGGAATTAAAATCCAGAATAGACACGCTCATACCGCAGTTGCCCGCCGCTGAACACTTGCCTATGCCTAGTTTTGGCAGCCGTGCAGTTTACCAAGAGGCAGAAGACGCACTGTTGGCCTTGGGTTATAAAAGTCATCAGGCGCAACAGGCGGTTATGCAAGCACGCAAAGATTTTGAGCAAAAAGCAGCCCAATCCAGTGGTGATGAAAAAGACCCAACCACGGAACAAATTGTTACTTGGGTATTACGTCAATTTGCCCGCAGCGGAGCTTAACGGATGGCTATTGAACCAGATCGCTTTGTATCGCCGGTTGAAGACAGTGGTGATGTGAATTTTGACCGCGCTTTGCGACCCACACAGCTGAGCGAATATATTGGTCAGTCTGCGGTGAAAGTGCAGATGAGTATCTTTATTGAAGCGGCGCGTAAGCGCGGCGAGTCGTTAGATCATACGCTGATCTTTGGCCCGCCCGGTTTAGGTAAAACTACCCTTGCTAATATCTTGGCGCGAGAAATGGGCGCTGGGTTTAAATCAACATCAGGGCCCATTCTGGAAAAGCCCGGTGATCTGGCAGCAATGTTGAGTAATTTAGATGCTGGCGACGTGCTCTTTATTGACGAAATTCATCGGCTGAGTCCATTGGTTGAGGAAATTCTTTATCCTGCCATGGAAGATTTTCAGCTGGATATTATGATTGGGGAAGGGCCTGCTGCGCGCTCGCTTAAACTCGAGTTACAACCCTTTACCTTAGTGGGCGCGACAACCCGGGCAGGGTTGTTGACCAGTCCGCTGCGAGACCGATTTGGCATTGTCCAGCGGCTCGAGTTCTACAGCATCGGCGAGCTCACCCAAATTGTTAATCGCTCAGCTTCCAAATTGAACCTGCCAATTGAAGGTGCAGGGGCAACAGAAATTTCTCGGCGCTCTCGCGGCACCCCACGCATCAGCAATAGATTGCTGCGCAGAGTGAGAGACGTCGCTCAAGTGCGCGGCGACGGTTCTGTGACCAAGGCCATTGCAGACGAAGCTTTGAATTTACTCAACGTAGATAAAGAGGGGTTTGACGCCATGGACCGACGTTTGTTGATGACTATTATCGACAAATTTGCGGGTGGTCCGGTGGGTCTAGATTCGGTGGCAGCTGCCATTAGCGAAGAGAGAGGTACCATTGAAGATGTTCTTGAACCCTATCTTATTCAACAAGGGTATTTAATGAGAACGCCTCGAGGGCGGATTGCGACAGCAAAGAGTTATCAACACTTTGGCTTGCGCCCTCCAGAGCAGGTCAACGATGCTGAAGTTCATCAAGACAGATCAGAGTTAGATTAAGGAGCGGTTTTTTGACTGAGCAAATTTCTATATTTGAACTCATCTCAAACGCAAGTTTGTTGGTGCAAATTGTCATGCTGTTGCTGGCCATAGCATCAGTTGTGAGTTGGATGATGATTTTCCAGCGTTGGTTGTTTTTGCGTCGAGCGCTGAATGAAGTGGATTCCTTAGAGGATCATTTTTGGTCAGGTATTGATCTGCGCGAATTTTATGGCGATCTTTCCAGTGAAGAAAACCTCAACGGTATTGAGACCATATTTGTCTCGGGTTTTCGTGAATACACTCGACTGTCTGAACAGTCGGGCATGGATGCAGATGCGATTATGCAGGGAGTGCAGCGATCTATGCGTGTGGCTTTGAACCGCGAAGAAGCGCGACTTGAAACCCATTTACCGTTTTTAGCCACAGTTGGTTCTACCAGTCCCTATGTAGGATTGTTTGGCACGGTGTGGGGTATCATGAATTCGTTTCGTTCCCTTGCAAACATGAGCCAGGCAACTTTAGCCTCGGTTGCACCGGGAATCTCCGAAGCCTTAGTTGCAACCGCAATGGGATTGTTTGCTGCTATTCCCGCGGTGATTGCTTATAACCGGTATGCTGCAAAAGTGGATTCCATTATGAAACGGTATGAAGCATTTGCTGAAGAGGTGACCACTATTTTGCATCGAGCCGCGCATGCGCGCTCCACTCAATCTAACGTTTAGAGCGAGGGTTTAGGTTATGCCGCAACGCCGAAAGCCGATGTCTGAAATTAACGTTGTGCCGTATATCGACGTAATGCTGGTTTTGTTGGTTATTTTTATGGCAACTGCGCCCTTGCTTACTCAAGGCGTTAAAGTCGATTTGCCTCAAGCACCTTCAAAATCAATTGACACTAACGAATCCGACCCCTTAGTGGTTTCTATGCGCAAAGACGGCGCATTGTTTATGAATGTCGGTATTCAGGGTGTCGCGCAAAGCGAAGAGGACGGCACCCGTGTAACTGTTTTCTCCCTTGAGGAACAGGCAGGCAAAATTTTGCGTTCGCGCGCCAATGTACCGGTCTATATAAAGGCCGATCATGCATTAGATTATGGCGCGGTAGTCCGGGTTATGACTGTCCTGCAGAAGGCTGGTGCGGAAAGTGTTGGTCTGATTACTGATCCGCCCACTATCGAGAGCTAGAGTGCGGCTCATTCAGACATATGCCATGCCTTTGTTCTTTGCCTTGGTTATTCATGCGGGCTTGGGTTTTGCGTTGTATCAAGGTTGGAGTCCTGAGACAAAGGTATCGTCAGTTGTTACACCCAAGGTAGTTAACGCTAAATTGGTTGTCTTAGAGCCTAAAGCGAAGCCGAAAAGTAAAACAGTCAGCAAAAAGCCAGCCCCCGTCAAACAGTCGCCAGTAAAAAAGCCTGTGCCGAAAAAACCTGACTTGGCGAATAAAGTAAATGACAAGACCCCAGCGGAGCTAAAGGCTGCAAAAGAGGCTGCCGATAAAGCGAAAGAGAAGGCCAAGGAGAAAGCTCGACTGGCGCTGTTAGAGCAACAGCGCTTGCAGCGCTTGGCAGCGCTTGGTGAGTTGGCTCAGTCTAGCCTTGAGCAGTCTATCGACGAAGAAGTGCAAAACCTCAACGATATTGAGAATGATGAAGCTGCTCAATCATTTAGGGCGGCTATCTACGAGCAAGTGCGAAAAAATTGGAGTCGGCCACCCAGCGCGCGCAATGGTATGCAGGCGCTGTTACTTGTAGAGCTCATACCCACCGGCGATGTGATTTCGGTGACCTTGGTTGACAGTTCGGGTAATTCCGCATTTGATCAGTCTGCGGAGCAGGCCATTAGACAAGTTCGGCGCTTTGATGTGCCGACAGAAAATTCAGTGTTTGAAAAATATTTCAGGCGCTTTTATTTTCTTTTCCAACCCAGCGATCTTTTACGTTAAGTTAAAGGTGCAAATAGCCCACTTTGTGGCGGTACGCAATTCTACAGTGCAGGAATTAGCATGAGTTATTCGACAGATTTTATTTCGGCGAGCAGCGCGTTTTTGCGACTATCTGCGCAATTATCTGGACTGAAGCGTTCGCTCATAAATTATCTTTGGCAGATTTTAGGGCTGGTTTGTTTGCTGCTGTCTTTCGCCCCAAGCATTCAAGCCGCAAGTTCGCTAGACACCATTATTATTGATCGCGGTGTTGACGAACCTATCCGAATTTCTATTGTGCCGTTTGCTGCGCCCGAAGCGCTTAGCGACGTGGCTAACCTGGCCAATATTGTGGCATTTGACCTTGCTAGAAGTGGTCAGTTTGACCCTTTAGCCAGCGAAAACATGCTCTCCTACCCAAGCACAAGACAAGCAGTATTTTTTCGCGACTGGCGCATTCTAAAAAGCGCCTACCTAGTGATTGGGCGCGCGCAACCGCTGCCTGAAAGTGACAAGGTTTTTGTCGAGTTTGAACTTTATGACGTGGCTGCAGAGCGGCTTTTGGAATCTCGCGATTTCACTATTGATAGAAGCCAATGGCGCGACGTAGGCCACAAAATCGCTGACTTGGTGTATGCGAAAATCACCGGAGTACAGGGCGCATTTTCGACCAAAATTTTATATGTATTGGCTAAAGATGCCGGTTCAAGGGATGCGCGCTTTCAGTTAGAAGTGGCCGATGCTGACGGGGCTCGCGCGCGCACCTTATATTCATCTTCTGAGCCTATTTTGTCTGCCAGTTGGTCCCCGGACGGTAAACGAGTTGCCTATGTCTCCTTCGAAACCGGTAGACCCAGTATTATTCTGCAAGATGTTGATGGTCCGTATAGAGAGCGGTTAACCAATTTTAAGGGCATCAACAGCTCGCCAGTGTTTTCGCCTGACGGTAAAAATATAGCTATGGTGCTCTCTCGTGGCGGCGATCCAGAAATATTTGTGATGAATATTGCCAGCAGAAAACTCCGACGCATTACTAGGCACCACGGTATCGATACCGAACCGTCTTGGTCCCCAGACGGTAAATCTATTGTTTTTACCTCTGACAGAGGGGGGCGGCCACAGATTTACCAGGTTGAATTAGCGACTAATTTTCTCGAGCGTCTGACATTTGTCGGTGATTACAACGCGCGCGCGCGGCTGTTGCCGGACGGCAAACACCTAGTATTTGTTCACAGGCGCAATGGTGTCTTTCACATTGCTTGGCAAGATTTGGAAAAGGACAGCCTCTTGGTGTTAACGGCGACGGATTTGGATGAATCCCCTTCTTTGGCACCCAATGGCGCAATGTTGATGTATGCGACTCAAGATCAAGACAGAGGCATTTTGGCCGTTGTTTCCATTGATGGGCGTGTGAAGTACAGATTGCCATCCTCAGCGGGAGACGTTCGTGAACCCGCTTGGTCGCCATTTTTGCCCGATGTGCTCTCTGCTAATTAAAAACAGGCAGATATATGCCATTAAAAGGCCATTAAAACACATCACAGCGCAGATAAAGTGCAGTGTTAAGTAGACTACTTTCCTTACCTGTGTAGAATTCAAGCATTACGAAACAAGTATTTACAAAGAAGTTCTATGTAGAAATTTCATCTAGAAGTTCCATATAGAAATTCCATAAATAGAAGTTTCATAAAGAAATTGTCGCAAAGAACAAGCAATTTTCGGATTGCTAATAATCGTTGAGGCGAGGTTCGTTGCCAGTACTGATGTTAATACACGGCCCCATAACCCTGCCAAACAACCCGAAACATGAGGAACAAATCATGCAAACACAGTCACGACTATCTAGATTAGCCCTTTCAGTATTAGCGGCACTTTTCATTGCAGGGTGCTCTAGTACTGCGACTGAACCAGTAGACCAACAAGAACCTGTAGAACAAGCGCCCGAGGTTGTTGCGCCTGAAGTCGTGGAAGTAGTGTCGGATTTTGCTGAAGATGACACCACGCCGGTTGATGAGTCTGGACAACCTATCTCCAGAACCTTTTATTTCGAATATGACAAAGCGATCTTGAACCCTAGTGATTTAGCGACGTTAGAAGTGCATGCGCAAATCTTGGTTAGAAATTCAGATCGCAGCGTAGTTGTTCAGGGACACTGCGATGAGCGCGGTACTCGCGAATACAACCTGGCGTTAGGCGAACGCCGTGCAGCCGCGATCAGCAGTTTCCTACGTTCTGCAGGCGTTGGCTCAAGACAAATTGAAGTGGTTAGCTACGGTGAAGAACGCCCGCAAAACCCAGCCCACAACAGTGGCGCATGGGCGGAAAACAGACGCGCGGTTCTTGAGTACAGATAGCTGACCAACGCAGTAACTGGACGCAGAATATGGTAAGGACCGTAATGTTGTCTAAATCTACATGCGTGCGCCTTGCCTCCGCAAAGGTCTGCGTCAGTGCGCTTTTATTGGCTAGCTTAGCTAGCCAAGCTGCGAGCGCAGCCGTGCCGGTTGAAGAGTCCCGGCAAGGCAACAACAATACGTCTTCCCAGTCCATCTCCCAAACAGCTACCCAGACAAGAGACAGATTTTCTTCAAGCTCCTCCACAGATAGATCCAGCGGGTTTAGAACAATTGAGCCGACGGCGACTGATGATGGGTTCGATGATGACTTGTGGGGCAGAAGTGACTCAGCAGGCGGGCCTAGATCAGCAACCAATGCTTCTGGAGCTGGCTTGCAAGATGGCTCCCTTGCCCAAATGTTTTATCAGATGCAGGTGTTGCAACAAGAGGTACAAATACTTCGAGGTAAAGTAGAAGAACAACAGTACCTTATAGACAACCTGCGCAGAGACCAGAAAGAACAGTATGTAGATCTAGACGGCCGAGTAGCTGCGCTCGCTGCTAACCGACCAGCGCCGCCACCGGGCAGCACGAGCCAAGGCATCTCAGGCGCAGGCGAAACGCCCTCGCAAGCTGCGGAAAAAACCTGGACCACCGAACGCGAAGCCTACGGCGCTGCAATAGAGTTGATGCGCGCAAAGGACTTTGCATCATCAATAGCGGGCTTTGAAGGCCTTATTGTAAACTTCCCTAACGGTAAGTATACGCCAAATGCTTTTTATTGGTTAGGTGAGTTGTATCTTGCTCAGACCGAATCTGAGAGGGCGCGGCAGAATTTTGTTCAAGTGGTACGCCTTTATCCTGATCATCAAAAGGTGCCAGGTGCGCTTTATAAACTGGGTGTGCTCTATCATGGGCTGGGTGATGACAAGCAAGCAAAAACCTACCTAGATAAAGTGCAGGCTGAATTTCCACAAAGCTCGGCTGCCAAGCTGGCGAGTAAATACGCCCAAGCGATGAACTAGCTCTTTCCAGGCGTTTGACCCTCTTTATAATTAGAGTTCCTGAGTTAACCCCATGTCCTTTCTATCTAATTCTCGGCCAATACAATGAGCGCACTGCGTATTACTGAAATTTTTCTATCCTTACAAGGCGAGGCGAACACTGTGGGCAAACCTACGGTGTTTGTTCGTCTCACAGGCTGCCCGCTGCGCTGCCACTACTGTGACAGTGCTTACGCCTTTTCTGGTGGTGAGCTCATTGAAGAGGCAGACATTCTTAATACGGTTAAAGGCTTTGGCGTACAGCATGTCACTGTTACCGGTGGCGAGCCTTTGGCTCAGCCAGGGGCCTTGTCGTTAATGGTCGCTTTAGCCGATGCCGGTCTGTCGGTATCTATTGAGACCAGTGGCGCGTTGAGTGTTGCTGAGGTAGATCCGCGAGTGGTGAAGGTCATAGATCTCAAAACACCCGGTTCTGGTGAAGTGCAACGCAACTTATGGGCAAACATGCGCCACCTGAATGCTCATGATCAAATCAAGTTCGTGGTCTGCGATCGGGCTGATTATGATTGGGCGCGGATGCGCTGCGACGAGCACAATCTCTATGCCCAGGTGGCCGATGTGCTTTTTTCCCCGAGCCATCATCAGTTGGCCTCTCGAGACTTAGCAGATTGGATTGTTGCCGACCGCCTGCCTGTGCGTATGCAGGTTCAACTGCATAAATTGCTCTGGGGCGATGTCCCCGGGCGCTAGTTAAAGACTCCGAGCGATCATTCATATTGCTCTAAGTGATTGGATAAGATGAAGCAAAAAACAAAACGAGCTGTGGTGTTGTTATCGGGTGGGCTAGATTCGGCCACTACATTAGCCATGGCAATGGATGCAGATTTTAGCTGTTATGCACTGTCCTTCGACTACGGTCAGCGCAGTAGTGCTGAACTCAATGGCGCAAAAAAGGTCGCAGCAGCGGCTGGCGTCGCAGAACACAGAATCTTAACAATTGACCTTGGGCAATTTGGGGGTTCAGCGCTTACCGATCATGATATTGCAGTACCACAGAGCGAATTTGCCGAAGGCGTACAGGCTCAGACTGAACCCAGTGAAGAAATTCCTATTACGTATGTGCCTGCGCGAAATACCGTTTTTCTGTCTTTAGCGCTGGCTTGGAGTGAGGTATTGGATGCACGGGACATATTCGTGGGTGTGAATGCCGTGGATTATTCTGGCTATCCAGATTGTCGTGGCGAATACATTGAAGCCTTCCAAAATATGGCAAATTTGGCCACCAAGGCGGGGGTTGAGGGTAATCACTTAACGGTACATGCGCCACTAATTGACCTTACTAAAGACGAAATCATACAAGTAGGTGCGCAATTGGGTGTTGATTACGGCTTAACGGTTTCCTGTTATGCAGCTCAAGTATCTGGTGCGGCCTGTGGTTTATGTGACAGCTGCCACATTCGTAAGCAAGGGTTTGTTGCCGCCAACGTGGCTGATCCAACCATCTATGCCTAAGTTCTTCGCGTAAGCTCTATGTGTAAGGTCTATGCCTAAGGTCAATCTACAAGTTCTACGCCTAAACTGCTGGGCAATTGGATTTATCTGCAAAAATTGTTCAGAGGGCACTTTTCCTTAGTGCTTTTTGTAAGCACAGTTTTAGGGCACTTTTAGGCTAAACACAGCTAGTTCGCAGTGGGGGATCTGGTGGAATACAAATTTACTAAATGTTTTTCACTAGATCGCGTCGGAATACTTGTTTCAATGTCCATGGCTGTCTACAATGCGCGTCGCTCGCGAATCTAAGGGTCGTTAGCTCAGCTGGTAGAGCACCGGACTTTTAATCCGTTGGTCCTGGGTTCGAACCCCAGACGACCCACCATTCTTTTGTTTCGCTTATCTTTGGTTTCACTCCTATAGTTTGATCTCTCATCTTCGGCGAATCCTATTGGACGACAAAAAGTCTTTGCGGATTGTTTCCATCGCTTGGGTTCCAGCTTTCCTTACCTATGCGTTGTTGCTCTCCATTGGGGTTGTCTCGGTAAAGTTCTGAGTTAAATGAGTGCTTCGCGATGACGACGTTTATTGCGCGCTTGCCAAAGTATTCTGGTGCGGAAGCAAAACTAGCTCGAAAGGGCATTAACCGGCTAGTCTAGAAAAACTACCTCTTGTCTATTTTCTCAGTGAATATATTTTTTATCGGCGTATTTCTGGATTTGTCTAAGCAAGCTAAATAACCGTTAGGATACTTTAACAGTGACATTTCTAATGGTTATGAGGCTCAGTAATGAGAGGAAATAGCTATGGCGAGTATGTTTTTAAATCGAAATCTAATTGGGGACTTCTGGTTCTTAATAGGTGAAAAACTTGGGGAATCTACAAAGCGCTACTGTTGTGCTTTGTTAACCGGTTTGCTGGTCACCGCATCTTTGTTTTTTCTAATGCAGTCTTTGATCTCCGGCTCCGACATAGAAGTCACTGAGCCTACAGCTGCTGCGAATTTGACCTTTGTACGATTGGTTGAGGATCGTGATGTCATTGTTGACGATCCGAAACTGGAGCCACCACCTGTGCCTGAGGTTCAGCCTGCGACAAAGCTGGTGATACCAGTTTCTCCCGGTGGGCGCTACGATGAAATAGGCCCGCGGGATGTCCCTCCACCATTCTCACACCAAGTCACAGTAGGCGTCACCGATGGTGGTATTTTGCCTGTAGTGACTGTGGCACCGACTTATCCGCGCCGAATGGCAGCAAGGAGTATAGAGGGTTGGGTTCTGTTGGAGTTTTCTGTGGACCAACTAGGTCGGGTGCAAAACCCACGAGTTATAGATGCTCAGCCGACTGGCGGTTTTAGTAAGGCTGCGATAGACGCGGTGTTGCGTTACAAATACAAACCTAAGGTATTTGATGGCAAGGCGACTTGGGTGCATGGGGTACAAACCCGGATGGTCTTTCAATTAGATAATGGCTAGCGCCAACACCAACCATTCAAGTGGTTTTGCAAACCTTCTTCTCAATACTTTTGTTAAAGCTTCTATTGAAGTCTTCCATTAAAGCCTCGGCGGAGACGCCGGGGCTTTTTTAATGCAGGTTATCGCAGTTTATGTCGACTTATTTCAGCAAGGTGTCGCTGGGTTTTTGTAGAGGCTGTTTTGGCGCAAATTGCTGCAAAATAAGCGCAGCAAAACACGAACTACTCATTTCGAAGGAAATCTTACGCGCTACTTTTTATGAACTACTTGCTATGAACCACTGACTAGGAACTACTGGCTAGGAACTACAAGAAAGCATTGAACAGCCTGCCTTGTTGCGCGCCCACTCGGGTCTCTTCTCAGCCAGGTGCTCGTATTCAGGTTGTTCGTCGTAAGGCTTTTTCAGCGCATTGAGCAATTCATCTACTTTTGAATAGTCGCCGTTCTCCGCACTATCGATGGCTATCTGGGACAGGTAGTTGCGCAATACATATTTAGGATTGGTTTGATTCATCAAAACCGCCCTATCCTCATCACTCTGGCCCTGAGCCTTAGCCGCCTTTAGGTAATCCGCCAGCCAAGTTTTAACTCGAGCCTTATCGCCATCAGTCAAAAGCTCCGGCGTGTAGTAACAGTGCGCCAGTGCAGTAAAGGGTTGCTGTGTCTCCTCGGTAATGACCGCCAGTGCGCGAAAGAACAATGTCATATCGGTTTCGCTGACCGTTAATAAAGTCAGCAAACGATCAGTAAGGCCCTTGTCGTAATCCTTTAGGCCTAGCTTGGCAGTCATGGTTTTTTGCCAGCCAGCTTCGTATCGAGTCACATAGGCGGTTAGCGCATCCTCTAGAGGTTTCGGGTCTTCTATTAACGGCAGTATTGCGTTAGCCAACTGCATCAAATTCCATTGACCGATGGCCGGTTGCTGCCTGTAACGGTAGCGGCGCTGGCCTGCATCGGTAGTGTTGGGTGTCCAGTTGGGGTCAAAGCCTTCTAGCCAACCGTAAGGGCCGTAGTCGATGGTCTCGCCAATGATGGACATATTGTCGGTATTCATTACCCCGTGAACAAACCCCACGCGCATCCAGTGCACCATAAGGTCTGCCGTGCGATTGCATACTTCCTCAAACCAAGTGATGTAAGTGCCTTTGGCATCCGCAGCTAGATTATCTAACTCTGGAAACTCTCTTTGAATAACGAAATCTGTGAACGCTTTTAGCAGGTCCAACTCTTGGCGCGCCGCAAGCATTTGAAAATGACCGAAGCGTACAAATGAACTGCTTAATCTGCACACTACAGCGCCTTTCTCGGGCGCCGCATTGCCGTCATACAGCATGTCTCGAACCACGTCTTCACCTGTGGTGATCAGGGACAGAGCTCGAGTTGTGGGCACGCCCAGGTAATACATGGCTTCTGAGCAGAGGTATTCTCGCAGTGACGAGCGCAATACCGCCAAGCCATCGGCTGTTCGAGAAAACGGCGTCGGTCCTGCGCCTTTTAGCTGCAGCATGAGGTGGGTGCCGCCTAATTCAACTTCACCTAAGTTGATGGCGCGGCCGTCGCCTAGCTGTCCAGCCCAATTGCCAAACTGATGACCGCCATAGCAGGTCGCGTGTGCGTCCATACCCGCAATTTGCTTATTTCCAGCAAAGACCTGCAAAAACTCATCGCTTGTGCACTCTTCAGCGCTTAAACCCAGTAGCTGGGCCGCGTCTTCAGAGTAGTGAATCAACGTTGGTGCGCAGACCGGTGTTGGATCAACCCTAGCAAAGAGGGCATTTTTAAGTTGCTTGCGCTGGGAGCCAGTGTCAGCGTCCGCCGGCATTTGGGCGGTGAACTGGTTATCGAAGTTAAGTGATTTCATGCACGCAGATTACCCTTTGCCAAGATCTAAAACGAGAATTTAAGTGCGATTTTAGCCACTCGCACGAAATTCTCTCAGGGTGTATTGTCTGCTCAGAGGAAAACGAGGAGATCAAAATGTCGGAGTCAATTGCACAAGATTATGCATCGGTAGCAGATATTCCCTTAGAGGATATAGATGTTAGTAGAGCAGACCTATTTCAGTCAGATACGCACTGGGAATATTTCGCCAGGCTACGTAAAGAGGCGCCAGTACATTATTGTAAGGACAGCCTTTTTGGTCCTTATTGGTCGCTGACCCGGTTTAACGACATCATGGCCATGGAGAAAAATTTCCAAGATTTTTCTTCTGACTCTGGGATTGTGTTGAGTGATCGCCCCGCAGATTTTGAAACAGCAAATTTCATTGGTATGGACCCGCCCAAGCACGATGTGCAAAGAAAGACCGTACAAGGTGTTGTGGCGCCAATGAATTTGGCCAAGCTAGAAGGCACCATTAGAAGTCGCGCCGAGACCATTCTAGATTCGCTGCCTATTGGCGAAACATTCAATTGGGTTGATCTAGTCTCGGTAGAGCTGACTACGCAAATGTTGGCAACCATATTCGACTTTCCGTTTGCCGAACGGCACAAGCTCACTTATTGGTCAGATATGGCCACATCCGGTGAATTAGCTGGTGGCCCTACACCTGAGCCCGAGCGCCGAGCCGCATTATTGGAATGCCTAGAATACTTCACCAAACTTCGAGACGAGCGCATTGCTCAACCTGCCAAAGCGGATCTACTTTCCATGCTGGCTCACGGCAAAGACACGCAGAATATGCCGGCAATGGAATTTTTGGGTAATCTGATTTTGCTCATCGTCGGTGGCAATGACACCACAAGAAATTCCATTTCTGGCGGCGTGCTTGCGCTTAATCAAAACCCGGGTGAGTACGACAAACTCCGCGCCGATACCTCAATAATTCCAAACATGGTTTCTGAAATCATTCGTTGGCAGACGCCACTGGCTTATATGCGTCGCACAGCATTGCGCGACGTTGAGTTTGGTGGCCAGCAAATGAAGAAGGGCGACAAGATCGCTATGTGGTATGTCTCAGGCAATCGTGACGGCGAGGTCATAGACCAGCCAGATCGTTTTTGGATTGATCGACCCAATGCACGTCACCATTTAGCCTTTGGTTTTGGTGTTCACCGCTGCATGGGCAATCGTTTGGCTGAAATGCAGTTGCGTGTGCTTTGGGAAGAAATCATGAAGCGCTTTAAGAAAATTGAAGTGGTGGGTGATATTGAACGCGTGCAATCAAGTTTTGTCCGCGGATACGCCACCATGCCCGTACAGGTACACCCTTGGTAGCACCCTTAATTAGCCTTCGAGCTCGGTGACCTGTTAAAGCGTTTGCTTGCGTTGGTCGGGCAAAGGTAGGGTGAGCAAATAATTAGAAATTTCCGTTTTGGTAAGGCAGTAACATGGCGTTGACAGAATTAAGTCGTTCAATTGAAGGTATGGTGGCCATTGTCACCGGTGCAAGCTCAGGCATGGGGGCAGCAACCGCAAAGCTATTTGCCGCTCAAGGCGCCAAAGTTGCAGCTGTAGACATTAATCAGGACGGGCTTGCTGCTGTGGTTGACGAGATCAATGGGGCGGGTAAAACCGCTCATGGTTGGACGCTAGATTTATCTGATGGCGCTGCCATAGATCGGGTCATAGGCGAAGTGGCCGCCCACTTCGGCGGTATAGATATTTTGATCAACAATGCGGGTATTTCTATTTTTACGCCTATTGATGGTGAGGATTATGACAACGCTTGGGATAAAACATTTGCAGTTCTGTTAACGGCGCAAACTCGTACTATCCGTGCGGCCTTGCCACATTTGCGACAGTCCAATAACCCGCGAATCATCAACATTGCTTCCACTGAAGGTCTGGGTGCGACTAAGTTCGGCAGCCCGTACACGGCAGCGAAACACGGCGTAATCGGTCTAACTCGCTCTCTTGCAGTTGAGTTGGGTGGTGAGGGCATTACCGTGAACTGTATTTGTCCTGGGCCTATTAACACCGGCATGACTCAAGCTATTCCCGATGATCAAAAGGCCGTCTACGCGCGCCGCCGTGTGGCATTGAAGCGTTACGCAGAACCGGAAGAGGTGGCCCATGGCACCCTTAATTTTGCTTTGCCTTCGGCAAGCTTTATGACCGGTGTTGCTCTACCAGTAGATGGCGGGTTGACCATTAAGAATGCATAAACTGGTGCCGCACTCGTTCAATACTTTGTGCCTCTCAATTGCTTGAAGCTAAGATTTATTAGGTAAATAACGGACAAGAAATTTATATGACAGTCTCCATTCCTAGCAGCAATCTACCTAACAATAAAGTTTCGTGGTCAACCACCTTGGCTTTCGGCGCCCCAGCTGTGGGGGCTGGCTATATGTATTTGCTGCTCAGCTTATACGTTATGAAGTTTTCCACGGATGTGTTGTTGATCGCCCCTGGGGTAATGGGTGCTATCTATAGCCTGTCGCGCATTTGGGACGCTATATCTGACCCACTGGTGGGTTATTTCAGTGACCGCACGTCGAGTCGCCTAGGCCGTAGGCGCACTTGGATCTTAGCCAGTTGTCTGCCCATTTCCCTAGGCTTTTATATGGTGTTTGCACCGCCTATGTCTTTCGACACTGCCGCATTGACCTGGTGGATGGCGGTGGCAATTATATTTTTCTACTCGGCTATGACTCTGTTTTTTGTTCCGCATATGGCGCTGGGTGCTGAGCTGACCACTGACTACCATGAGCGCAGCCGGCTTTTTGGTATGCGCCATTTGTTTTACACCATAGGCTCAATTATCTCCCTAGGCACCATGTACTTTCTGATTACCGAAGAGTTCAAACCCGATGGTGATGTGCGCGCTTTGGCCGAGGACTACGCATTAGTAGCCGTTTTGGTCATGAGTGTGTTGGTCATCTATGCGGTGACCCAATTACGTGAGCGGCCGGAATTTCAAAATAGAGTGCAGGGCAGTCCTATTCAGGCCTTTCGCGATATCTGGCACAACCCCCATGCACGTTTATTGATCGTGGTGACATTTATCGAACATGTTGGGTCTGCGGCTATTGCCGCTCTAACATTATATGTAACGCAATATGTGGTGGGCGCGCCAACTTGGGCGCCGCTCGTTATCTTGGCCTATATGGTGCCTTCAAGTTTGTCGGTGCCTTTGTGGCTACCGCTCTCTAAGCGCTTTGGCAAAATTCGCGTATGGATTTTTGGCATGTTGCTTACCGGCGTTTCATTTGGCGGTATGTTCTTTTTACCCTTCCTCGACACGGTAGGGGAGCGCCTGTGGCTGATTATGATTATGACTGCATTTGCAGGGCTCGCTGCTGGTTGCGGCGGCACCATTGGACCCTCTGTGCAGGGCGACGTAATTGACTACGACGAGCACGTCACTGGCGAGCGCAAAGAAGGCTCTTATTTCGCTGCGTGGAATTTTGTTTACAAAAGCGCCTTGGGCATCATGCTTTTGATGACCGGTTTTGCGCTAGAGTTTTCAGGCTTTGTGCCAAATCAGGAGCAGACAATGGAAGTGCAGTTGGTGATGGTTGGGCTGTACGGACTATTTCCGTTAGTTTGCTATGTTGTTGGCGCAATACTATTTAGCCGCTTTAAGCTCGATGAAAAAGCCTACCAAGAGATCCGCGCAGATTTAGATGAAAGGGCGTTGTCGCGCTCGTCTGAGTCTGCGCCAGTCTAACTAGACGCACTCAGCGCTCAGCTGAGTGCGCTTTTACCGCTACGCGCCAATAAAGTTACCAGGGCGGCGCTCGCCCACTGCCTTAACGCCTTCGCGGTGGTCAGCGGTTTGTTGCAGTCGGTGTTGTTCCAAACCTTCATGGTCTGTTTGTTTCTTCACTGCCTCTGCAATGCCTTCGCGCATAGTTGTGCGTACAGAAACCACGGCTAACGGTGCATTTTCTGCGATCTCGGCAGCTAACTTAATGGCCTCGGCGCGAAGATTTTCTTTGTCTGTAATGACATCTGCTAAACCCATATCAAAAGCTTCTTGGCCACTGATTCTGCGTCCAGTTAAAAACAACATGCTGGCTTTTTGCTGGCCAATAAGGCGTGGCAATGTGTGGGTCAAACCAAAGCCTGGGTGAAAGCCTAGTTTCACAAAGTTCGCGGTGAACCGCGCTTCCGGGCAAACCACGCGGAAGTCTGGCATCACCGCCAGTCCAAAACCGCCGCCTACTGCCGCACCTTGTATTGCGCCAACCACTGGGGTTTTTGTGTCGAATAATTTTACCGCTGCGGCATAAAGCGGATTGCCGTCTTCGATTTTGCGGTCGGCGCGTTCTTCATTGCGCGAAGCGCTGCCAAAATTGTTGCCGGCACAAAAGTGTTTGCCTTCCGAGCACAAGACAATGGCTCTAACGTCATTGCTGGCGTCCATTTTCTCGAAGGCGTCGGCTAAATCTTTAATCATTTGGGTGTCGAAAAAGTTATTGGGGCCTTTCTGAATTTCAACCACAGCAACATAGTTTTCAATACTGATGCCGATACCTTCGTAGTTCATTGCTTCGCTCATGCTCACTCCCCAATATTTCGTAATTTTCGTCAGATGAAGATGTTTGACCATAAACCGGGAATTTGCAACGCTGAAGGCTCATCAAAACTGTGTAATAGACATGGGTGAGAGAATATGAGGGAGAGAGTATGTTGAAGTGGCAGATTGGCGATGTAACGGTAACGCAAATTGTAGAACTGACCACAGCCTCGTTAGGCCCGCATTTATTACCTCAGGCGACCCCAGAGCGAATGCAAGCTGTGCCTTGGCTGGCCCCTTTCATTGACGAAAAGGGGCGTATTATTTTGAGCATGCATGCGCTGGTGATCGAAACACCCAGTCGTACAATTGTTGTGGACACTTGTATTGGTAACGACAAAGTTCGCAGTTACCCCCGCTGGAATATGATGCAGGGAGATTTCCTGCAGCGCTTTAAGGCGGCGGGGTTTGCACCGGAGAAAATAGACGCGGTGTTGTGCACCCATATGCATGTAGATCACGTGGGTTGGAATACTCGCTTGGTAGATGGGATTTGGGTGCCTACTTTTCCCAATGCGGATTATCTATTTGCCGAAGAGGAGTGGGCTTACTGGCGCACCGAAGAGCAGGAATACGGACCAGTTATAGAAGATTCGGTAGAGCCGATATTTGCTGCGGGTTTGGCGAAGTTGGTGGCGTCTAATCATCAGGTTTGCGCTGAAGTTCAATTGGAACCCACGCCTGGTCATACGCCGGGCCATGTCAGCGTGCACATTACCTCCAATGGCATCGAGGCGGTAATCACTGGCGACATGATTCATCACCCGTGCCAGATAGCTCATCCTGATTGGTCCTCTACTGCGGACGAGAATCAAACTGATTCTGCAACTACGCGGGATGTGTTTTTAGCCAAATATTCAGACCGTCCGGTTCTTATAATAGGCACACATTTTGCTGCGCCAACGGCGGGCTATATTGTTGCGGAGCAAGATACCCTAAACACAAAAGAGAAAGAGAATTTGCCAGAACAGGCTTGGGCAGATAGTAATGAAGGTAAAGCTGGCGTGGATTACCGTTTGGATTATTAAGTCAGCTTTTTAGCCGAGGGTTCAGTCGCCATCCAAGGGTAGAGACACAAGGTGAAAGAGCGCAGCGAAAGATAACGGCGATACAGAGCAGCGAAAGAAAGCAGCGAAAGAAAGCTGCGAAAGAAAGAGAGGCAAGGACAGCCCGGCGCTGTCCTCAATGAAGCATCTCTAGCTGTTTCTTAATCGAGCCAAGTCACCATTTGCGGCTTTTCGTGCCAGCCAGATGCCTGCGAAGCCTATGCCGCCAAAGATTACGTTGGCCAAAATACCTTTCAGTAAGAACGGCAGACCGGCCATGTAGCAGGTCACCCAGCCCTCAAGGGTATTTGGATAAAATCCAAGTGCTATTGGGGTGGCGTTAGATACGATGTAAAAAACCACCGCGCTGAGTACTGCGGCACAGCCAAAGGTGGGTACTGAAATTTTCTTTTTAACTGGAGAAAGTACTGGTGTCAGCGACCAAGCAGCGGCTAAGTGAGCCAGGTAGACAAAAGCCATAGCTGCAATCTGGTAGGTGCCGTGTATCAGGTCGAAGGCAACGACTGTGAATAAAACCGGTACCGGTAGCAGGTGCCGAGGCAATAGTGCTGCGGCCATCATGCCAATTGCGCCCACTGTGGACAGACCGGCGCTGTGCGGTACAAGGTGTGAAACAATGCCCAGTGCGGTCAAAGCCACCAGCACTACCATGGTTTCGCTGCGCTGATCACGCAGTGTTTTCCACATATTAAGTAAATTCATTCTTTAACTCGGTTTAACTCTTTTTTACAAAAGCTGTTTTACTAAAAGCTGCTTCAGTTTATTGGTAACTGACAATCGGTGCTGAAGCTTGCTTCCCATTCTGAAAGTTTTAGTTTGGTGAGGGTGAGTTTAATCCCCTAGGCTTTTGATGTCCCCGCAATATTCTCTTCATACCATGAATATATCGCATGAAAATATCGCACAAAAATATTTTCAGCAGCAGTAGTCGCGGTAGATGAACTGCGCGAGCAGCACTCTGCTATGATACCGGTCTAAGAGGGAAATGATTTGGCCAGCAAAGACATATTCAGCGCACTGGCAGTGCCTAATTTTCGCTGGTTGTGGATAGGCAGCCTCGGCTCCTCTTTCGCTATGAATATGCAGATCATTGCTCGAGGTTGGTTGGTGTACAGCCTCACGTCTTCGGCCATGGACCTAGCTTGGGTCACCTTATCCTTCATGCTGCCCTCGGTTTTATTCTCGTTATACGGTGGTGTTCTGGCTGACCGTCTGTCAAAGCGCAAAGTCATTGTCTGCGCGCAATCTCTGAACTGTCTAGCCACCTTGATTATGGCGGTCATTATCTTTTCCGAGGCGGTCACTTTTTGGGATTTTATTTGGTTCGGCTTCTTTAACGGCACAATTCTGGCGTTGTCCATGCCTTCTCGCCACGCCTTCGTCCCAGAACTCATTCCTGAAAAATTGATATTCACAGCTATGGCGCTGAATACTACGGGTTGGAATTTGTCGCGAATTATTGGTCCTGCTCTGGCGGGATTACTCATCGCTTGGCTCGCCGGGGGCGACAAAACTTCGTCTTATGGTGTGGGCATTGTTTATTTGGTCATTGCCTTTCTTTACTTTATGTCAGCGGTGACCGTGTTGCGGGTGGACCGCCCGGGATTAGCCTCCCAACAAGGTAAGACAGGTACCTTTAACGAAATGCGCGAGGGTCTACTTTATGTGGGCCAACACCCTAAAGTTTTCGCGCTTATTGTTTTGTCCATTGTGCCGTTTCTGTTTGGTATGCCACTGAACACACTGCTGCCCGCTTTCAACGAAGATGTGTTGGGCGGTCATGCCGACAGTCTAGGTTTGCTGATCTCTGCCATGGGAGCAGGGGCAATCATCGGGTCTATTTTGATGGCGGGCATGGGTGAGCTGCGCCGCAAAGGGCTGTGGTTGCTGTTGAGTTGTGGCGTGTGGGGGGTGTTAACCGCCTTGTTTGGATTAACCCAAAGTTCTATCGCGGCCCTGTCTGTTATCGCCTTCATTGGGCTGCTCAGTAGTTGGAATATGTCTTTGAATCGGGGCATGTTGCAGATGACGGTGGACGACCACATGCGTGGGCGTATTATGAGTATCGATATGATGTCACATGGGTTAATGCCGCTTGGGGTATTTCCTATCAGTTGGGTGGCAGAAGTGTACGGCGTAGGGAGTGCGCTCATGGTCAGTGGCTGTGTCTTTGTACTGCTGACGATACTCAGTTTTATATGTTTACGTTCTGTCAGAGGGCTAACTAAAGCACCTGCTAGCGCATAGCTCGACGAAACATAGGGTAGTAAACATAGGCTAAACATAGGCTAAACATAGGCTAAACATAGGCTAAACATAGGCTAAACATAGCCGACGCATAGCTGAGATACAGTATAAAAAACGGCAACGACCGTTTGGCTTGTCTATCTTTAGTCTGGACTTTGCGCTTACAGGGTTCAGTTTATTACGGCGAAAGACCGTAAACTTGTTTTTTATGGAGAGGTTTCCTCAATGCAGTGGGATTTAATTGTTCGCAACGCCAAGGTGTTTGACGGCTCTGGACGGCCCGGACGTCAGGGTGATATTGCTGTTAAAAACGGCAAAATCGCGGCCTTGGGTGGGCGCTTACCCACCAGTGAGACCAAGACAATACATGACGCAGACGGCCTGTGGTTGACCCCCGGTTTGCTAGATATCCACACCCACGAAGATCTCGAAGCGGAGTTAGATCCAGGATTGCCGGAGGTTGTACGTCACGGCACCACCAGCGTTGTTGTCGGCAATTGCAGTATTGGACTGGCTTTCGGTGCCCAGCGTAATGAACGCCAAGACCCTATAGTTGACTGCTTTGCCCGGGTGGAAAATATACCTAAATCGGTGTTAGCAAAAACTGCGGATAAAGCGGTGTGGACCAAGCCCAAGGAATATTTAGAGCACTTAGACGAACTGCCGTTATCGGCTAATATGGCGCCGTTTTTGCCCCACTCCATGCTGCGCATTGAGGTTATGGGGCTGCAAGACAGCATCAGTCGCCAGCCCACCGGTACCGAATTATTGCGCATGACGGGTATTCTAGAGGAGGCGCTAGAAGACGGTTATATGGGCATGTCTACTGATGGCCTGCCGTTACACTTTTTGGCGAACGAGCCTAATCTCGAAAAGCGCATACCTACTCAATATGCCAGTTTTGCCGAGTACAAGGCGCTCACTGACGTGCTGCGTAAGCACGACCGGGTGTGGCAAATGACGCCGGCTACAGACAATGGTTTGCTGACTTCTCGATTGTTCATGCTCAGTAGCGGCAGAATTTACGGCAAGCCGCTTAAAGTGACCGCGCTTGCTGCCATCGACAGTGTGAATAACCGCATGAATAAATCTCGTGCGCTGCTTTTTGCAAATATGCTTAATGCCGATTTTTTGCAGGGTAATTTCCGCATGCAGGCATTGAGCGCACCGTTCCGTATTTATTCTGAGGGTGCAGTCAGTCCGCTCGCTGAGGCCGACCCTTTGCTGCGCCGTTTGATTGCGACAGAGCTCGAGGATGTTGCTAAACGTCGCGAAATTCTCAGCGAGCCAGAGTTCGTGGAAGCTTTTCGTGAAATGTGGATGCGCGGCAAGAGCGGGTTTAACCTAGCCCACCTGCGTCGTATTTTGCGCATAGAAAACGAATTCCTCACCCGCGAACTTAACGATATGGTTATATATAGATCCGTAGTGACCCCATGGTTAGATAAATCTATGGCTTGGATCTACCAACGTTATGTTGCTTGGTTGGGCATGGCCGAGATCATTGAAGACGCCGAGGAGTTGCGCGCATTCCACGCCATGGGTAAAGACATTGCTGATGAGGCTGAGTTCTTTTTGGCTCTGCTGCATCATTTTGATCGCGATCTGCATTGGCATTACGTGGCTGCAAACAAAGATCCGGAAGTGATCAAACAATTGCTACTACACCCCAAACTGCTGCCTGGATTCAATGACAGTGGCGCTCACGTGACTAATATGGCCTTCTTTGATGGTAACTTGCGCGCACTACAAATTGGCTTGCAAGATTCAGAAGAAGTGTTCAGCCACATGCTGAGCCGCCTTACTCAAGAGCCAGCAGAGTTTTTTGGCTTAGACGTGGGACGCTTGGAAGTAGGTGGGCGTGCGGACATGGCGTTGTTTGATCCCACCAATTTGGTTAAGTACGATGGCGAGGCCAATGTTCAGTATCAATATCGAGACGTCTTTGACTGTCATCAACTGGTTAATAGGTCAGATGGTGTAGTGGGCGGAGTCTTTGTTGGCGGTGAGTGTGTTTGGCAGGGCGAGCACTTCACCGAGGTGCATGGCAAAAAGTCTTTGGCTGGCGCTTTGCGAGTTAAGAACTGAGGCTGGTTTCAAGTTTTTTGAACTCTTTTCAAGAAGAGATCAAAGTGTAGATAGAAAGCGTTGTTAAGCAGCCAAGGCTAAGGCAAGGATCAAGGCGCAAATCTAGAGAGGTCCAGACTTGCGCCCAATGGCCATCTAACAAATACTCACTGCTAGTCTTTAGGCTGGCCCAACAAACGTTCAGCAATAATATTGCGCTGAATATTCGGTGTGCCGCCGCCAATGACAACATTTGGCCAGTTCAAAGCCGACTTCGACCATGTGCCGCCATCTACAGCACTTTCGCCGCCACGTAGCTGTAAGCCTGCCTGTCCCATGAGCTGTACCGCAAAATCATCAATCTCAATTTCTAAACTCGCACGGTGCAGCTTGTTCACTGAAGTTTCCGATGTCAGCGGTTCGCCTTTAATTTGCTTTGTCAGATAGCGCAGGCCGTTAAACTTCATGGCCGCAACTTTCATTTCAAAGCGTGCAATTGTGCGTCTGACTTTTGGGTCTTTGCTGGCGGGTTGGCCCTGCTTGGTTGTGGTTTTAACCAACTCTTTCAAGTTCTCGAGCTTCTCAAACATTTGCGTTACTTCACCAATGCTAGAGCGTTCGTTAGCCAGTGCAGACACGGTTACATTCCAGCCTTCGCCTTCAGCGCCCAGTCTGTTTTCTACCGGTACTTGAACGTCGGTGAAGAAAATTTCTGCAAAGTGCTTGTCGCCAGCCATATTTTGTATGGGGCGAACTTCTACACCCGGTGCGTCCATGGGTACTAAGAAACAGGTAATGCCGTCGTGCTTAGATTCCACATCGAATTGGGTGCGCGTGAGCAAAATGATCCACTGAGACCAAGGCGCGCCTGTGGTCCAAATTTTTTGTCCGTTAACCACATAATGGTCACCGTTAAGCTCTGCCTTGCACTGAATAGCCGCTAGGTCAGAACCGTGATTCGGCTCGGAATAACCCGTACACCATGTGACTTTGCTGTCCAAAATGTCTGGGATGAATTTGCGTTTTTGCTCTTCAGTACCGTATTGCATAATGCCTGGTCCCACCCAAGCAAGGCCCATCATTGAGGTGCCCAGTGGTGGCGCTTTAGCCAGCGCCATTTCTTCACGCAGAATAGTTTGTTCTATAAGGCCGCCTTCGCTGCCGCCAAATTCCTTCGGCCATGCAAAGCCAACCCAACCTTTGGCGCGGACTTTTTCTAGCCAGTTGGCGAGAAAGTTTTTGTCACGTTCTTTTTTGGGTGGCAGGTTTTCGCTGATAAAACTGCGTACTTCTTCGCGAAAAGATTGTTCGCTTGCGGTGTAATCAAAATCCATTACAAACCTCCTAAGGTTGCGATTCGGTCCATGTGATAATCAGAGTCGCCGTACATTGGACGAGCCCATTTAGATCTCTTTAAATAAAGTTGTGCGTCGTATTCTGCCGTGAAGCCAATGGCGCCATGCAGACCAACACCGTCGATGCCAATTTGTGCAAAGGCATCTGAAGCATAGCCTTTAGCCAAAGACACGGCTTTTGCTAGGCCTTCAATGTCATCATCTACTGACCATGCGGCGTAGTAACTTAGCGAGCGATAGCTCTCTAAATCTACATACATATCAGCCAAACGATGCTTAACCCCTTGGTATTGGCCAATGGGCTTACCAAACTGAATGCGCTCTTTGGCGTAGTTGCTGGTCATTTCCAAAATGGCTGCGCCAGCGCCTACCATTTCCGCTGTGGTGGCCACTGCGCCACAGTCGGTTAAAAACGCTAACTGGTCTTCGCTCATTGGCAGCAAGAAATCTGCGCTGATATTCACACCGTCTAAGTCAACACTGGCCATTGGCTTAGTGGTATCCATTGTTGGCTGATGCGTAATCTTAACGCTGTCTTTTGCTACTGCGGCTAAAGCTAAACCGTTAGGCGCGTTGACGGCTAAAAGTAGGTAGTCCGCAGCTGCGGCATCGTTAACAAACGGCTTCGTGCCTTTCAGTACGTAGCCATCTTCGCTGGCGTGGGCTTGCGCTGTTATAGCCTTAGGATCAATCCAGTTGGCTTCGTCGTACAAGCCAATGGTGCAAATGGCGGAGCCAGAAGCCATAGCCGGAAGCCATTCGCTTTTCTGTTTGTCATTGCCACAAGTCAGCACAGCTGCGCTGGCCAATGCCTGTGACGCAATGGGCAATGGACAGAGGCCTTCCGCCGCTGCTTCAAGTACCACAGTGAGGTCAATCCATTTTAAGCCTAGGCCGCCGTGTGCTTCTGGAATAGTTAAGCCTAACCAACCCAAATCTGCCACTTGCTGCCACAGTGTGCTGTCGAAACGGCTTTCGCTGGCGGCGATTTCTCGCACCTTAGGCATTGGACATGCCTCTTTAATAAACCGCTCAACTTGATCTCTGAGCAGGCTTTGTTCTTCTGTAAAACCAAAGTTCATATTTTTTCGCTCTATAAAAGTGAAGGGCGGCTTTAAGCGCCGCGTAATGGATTGACCGGTGGCCAATTTTCTTTGCTGGCGAGAATTTTCTCACCAATTTCTGCCACGTCCCATACATCGCCACTGGCGCTGCGCTGGGCAATAGGGGTGACCTGCCAGCTCAGTAGCGAGACATTGTTGCCTGCTACCAGCCACTGTCTACCGCTGACATCTTTGGCTTCGTCCGTGCACAGCCAAACCACAGGAGGCGAAACTGCTTCGGGTGGGAAGTCCTCTTGGATGTCTTCAGGCAAGATGTCAGTTGTTAGGCGTGAAGTGGCGGTGGGCGCCAAGACATTTACCGTAATGCCGTATTTCATTCCTTCTAGCCACAAGCAGCGCATAAAGCCAGCAATGCCGGCTTTGGCTGCACCATAATTGGTTTGGCCAAAGTTGCCCAGCAAGCCTGAGGTGGAACTGGTCATAATGATGCGCCCGCCGGTACCTTGCTCAATCATCACATCGTATGCGACTTTAGTGACTAAGTAGGTGCCGCGCAGGTGCACGTCCATAACCACATCCCACATATCGTCGGTCATATTTTTGAAAGACTTATCGCGCAGAATGCCTGCGTTAGCGATCAGAATGTCGATTTTACCAAAGTTGTCTATGGCTGCTTTGACCATGCCTTCAGCGTCTTCTCTGGAAGTTACAGATCCGTAGTGCGCAACGGCTTCGCCGCCTGCTGCGTTAATTTCCTCAACCACGCCGTCTGCCATTGAAGCGCTGGCCCCGGTGCCATCTCGAGCACCGCCCAAATCATTCACCACCACTTTAGCGCCCTCTTTGGCCAGTAGAATGGCGTGGGCGCGACCCAAGCCGCCCCCTGCACCAGTGACCAGTGCAACTTTGCCGTCTAGCATTCCCATATTTTTCTCCCGTTAAATAATCTCTTTCTTGTGTAACTTGCAACGCAAATCAAAGTGCTATGAAAAGCGCAAATTTCGCGTTGACCTTAATTTTTGCTTCATCCGATAAGTAGCCGCTCTGATAGGGTTGCCTGTAATGGCAAAGCGGTCGTCTGTGCAGCGGTGACTCGGCGCAAATATTTTTGGCGCTTGGTGAGTGGCGGTTATGTTGCCGCTAGTCCCCACTCCTAAATAAGCCCAATAAATTGATGGCAATGCCATTTATCGCCCCAGATATTAGCATTGAAAAAAGCCAAAGTAGAATGTTGCGCTGCACCCTTATCCTCGCCTGCAAATCACTCAGTACTCTAGGCCGCCTATTTTTTCACAAAGGTGTTAACCCTGGCAGTAAACAGCCGCAGACAGGCCTTAACCTAGCCGGCATTTGGTGCTAAAACTGATGCTTACAGATTTTCACTGACTAGATTGATAAAGAGCTTGGGAGAGCGTGCACATGGATGAGCTGTTTGATTTTACCGGTAAGGTGGCTTTAGTAACGGGCGGTAGCCGAGGGCTAGGTCGAGAAATGGCCTTGGCGTTGGCCGCTCGCGGTGCAGATGTTGTGATCACTAGCCGTAAGGCTGACGCATGCGCCAGTGTGGCCGCAGAGATTGAGGCCTTGGGGCGGCAAGCCATGGCCTACGGCTGTCACGTTGGTCACTGGGATGAGATTGACGCCCTAGTTGAGGCCGCGTACGAGCGCTTTGGGCGCATCGACATACTGATCAATAACGCAGGCATGTCGCCCTTGTATGACAAACTGTCTTCAGTCAGCGAAGAATTGTTCGATAAAGTCATTGGGGTCAATTTAAAAGGCCCGTTTCGTCTTATGGCCACCGTGGGTGAACGCATGGCAGAAGGCGAGGGCGGCAGTATTATCAATATCAGTAGTGTTGCATCTCTCTCTCCATCGCCGGCATCTGAACCTTATGGTGCTGCGAAATCAGGCTTGAATGCGTTAACGCGATCATTTGCTTTTGCCCTTGGGCCAAATGTCCGGGTTAACTGTATTGCTGCAGGGCCATTTCTGACGGATATTTCTAAAGCCTGGGACATGCCCGCCTTCGAGCGTAGAGCGAAATCCACTCAAGCCCTAGGTCGCGGTGGCAGACCTGATGAAATAGTTGGGGCGGCATTGTATCTGGCCAGCAGCTCTGCGAGCTTCACCACAGGCACGGTAATTAGGGTAGATGGCGGCTCTGTATAATTTTTTAGCCCTTGAATTAGCGCGACTTTTATTTAGTTAAGCGGAAAGGCAGAGTTTTTTAGTTAGCGCTGATTGATTCTGCGTAAAAATGGCTTGAGCATTTTTAGTCGAAAAAGTGCTCAACAGCCTGCACAACCTTTGGCCCAACGTCTGCATCAAATAAGCGGTTCAGTGTGCCCAACCCGCCTGGGTTGGCAATGTTTACTTCCATCAGCCACTGGCCCACGGTGTCTATGGCTGCAAAGCCAATGCGGTTATCTATGAGGTCTTGCTGGATGGTCGCAACCAATTTTGCCGCCGCTCCCTCAAGAGTGGTTTTTTCTGCATTGGCCATTTGTGCCAAATTGGCGCGCAACCCGTCTGCAGGTTTGCGCAGATAGCTGCCAATAATTTCTCCGCCAACGACCAATGTGCGTATTTCGCCTTGGGTGATTTCCGGTAGAAAGCGCTGCAGGCAAAAGTACATGCCGGGGGCTTGAGCAAACATTTTTTCCAGCAGTGAACCCTGTTCAGCCCTGATTATTTGTACGCCTCGACCAAAACTGCCTGCCATAGGTTTGAGTACCCAAGCCCCTTTTGCAGCTGACAACACCTTAAGCAGGGTGTTAGGGTTGTTGGATATATGAGTTTCTGGGCAATGTTCAACCCAGGCGCTTTTGCCGTGATGCAAAATTTGTTTAGAGATGGGGCTGATGAGTCGGCTAGATTCAATGCTTGCGAGTAGTGCGCTTCTATCTAAGAAGCCGTTTTTGGGGCCAAATCCCACCGGCCAGATAAGATCGTAGTCGGATGCAGGGTTGCCAGTGATCTCGATACCTCGTGGTCCCAGGCTGAGTTCGCTGTGGGTGGCGCAGGTAACAGACCATCCGCACCGCTCAAACGCCTTGGGCAGCAGTAGATGATTTTCCTCTGCGCTCTCTTCAGTTATTGAGTTAGCCTCAGATTTAGTCAGAGATTCATCCAGAGAGTGGGTTGCTGGGGGCGTGATGAGAAAAATAATTTTTTTCGCTGTCATGTGTGTTTTTTCATCTGCTTGTGCGGTTTCCAATTACGCCGATGCTGCGCGCTGGCTGGCCTGTAGGTTTGATGAGTCGCTGACTATGGGTTGTTTCAACTCACTTTTGTGCGAGTGTAGAGTGTCTTCTAAGCGCGTCTATAGGTAGGTGCAATATAGGTGTTCGCATTTGATGTCGTTTGGACCTAGAATTTTGTTTCTTAACTAACCAATGATGAATCGCAATATGCCCAATCAGAGCCTCCCAGACTACAGTCTTTCGCCTGAACAAGTTCCTTTGGTGGGCAGCTTAGCGTTGGATGACGCAGAGCGCAGTCAGTTAAAGGCGCAAATATCGGAAAAGCTAGAAGCGCAGGGTGCGGTGTTGATTGCACATTATTATGTAGATGGCGATATTCAAGACCTTGCCGAGCAGACCGGTGGCTTTGTTTCCGACTCATTGGAAATGGCGCGTTTTGGACGCGATCATAAGGCTGATAACTTGATCGTGGCTGGGGTGCGCTTTATGGGCGAAACCGCCAAGATACTCTCGCCAGAAAAACGCGTATTTATGCCCACGTTGCAGGCCGAGTGCTCGCTAGACCTGGGTTGCCCGCCGGAAGATTTTGCCCAGTTTATTCAAGCCCACCCTGATCATACGGTAGTGGTGTACGCCAATACGTCGGCCAAGGTAAAGGCGCTGGCAGATTGGGTGGTGACCAGTAGCTGCGCGCTGGAGATAGTTGAAAGTTTGAAAGCCAATGGCGAAAAAATCCTCTGGGCGCCAGATAAACATTTGGGTGCGTATATTCAAACTCAGACTCAGGCGGACATGTTGCTCTGGAGCGGCGCGTGTGTGGTCCACGAAGAATTCAAAGCCAAGGCGTTGACAGATTTGCTGCGGGTCTACCCAGAGGCGGGGGTACTTGTACACCCTGAGTCACCGGCCTCAGTGATTGATATTGCCGATGCCGTGGGTTCCACCAGTGCCATTATTAAGGCTGCAAAAGAATTGCCTAATGAGACCTTTATTGTCGCCACTGACCGAGGCATTTTTCACAAACTGCGCCGAGAAAATCCGGGCAAAACGTTTATTGAAGCGCCCACTGCCGGTGATGGCGCTACCTGTCGCTCCTGCGCCCATTGCCCTTGGATGGCGATGAATGAACTGCGCAATTTAAATCGACTACTCACAGACGCCGCTTATCGCTCATCTAATGAGATTCTCGTTGACCCGGAGTTGGGTGTGCGGGCAAAAATGCCGTTGGATCGTATGTTGGCCTTTCAGGCTTAATCTCAACCTGAGGGTAAGCCTGTTGTGGCGTTCAGTCGGCTAGCTGTTAGCTCGGCGGATTTCAGTGCGCAGGTCTTGAATCTTTTGCGTCAACTTAGCTTCCAGCTGAAAATTTTTGTCATCTACTAAGCGTTGAGCGTACTCCAAATGTTGAATGGCTCTGTGGAATGCACCGTTCAAATAAAAGTACTCTGCTCGGGCTAAATGCACCCCTGTGACATTGCCCGCTAAGCCTGATGTCTCCGCCAGTTCATACCATACATTGACATCTTTGGGCCGTCGTTTGGCTTGGCTTTCTAGCAGCACCTCAGCGTCCATAAAATCTTCAGTGGCAATTTTGCTCTGCGCCAGCAGCATTTCTAGAGGGAAATTCGCTGGGTATAGCTGCAGTGTCGCTTTGAGCAAGCGCTGGGCCTCAGCATGTCGTTCAGCGTTAATCAGCACCTCAGCCAATGCCCCGGTGTACAGAACACTGCGTGGGTTTTGTCGATACAGATTCTCAACCAGTTCTATGGCTTCATTGTGTTCTTTGTTCTTGCTCAAAGAAAGCGCCAACGCATATTGGATAGTCAGGTCGCTTGGGTCGTCCTCAAGCTTGTCTCGGTAGGTTTCAATTTCGGCACCGGGCTTGGTGACGTAGTGTTCCCTGGCCCTAGCGCGTATCAGTTGATAGTCAAAAGCATCTCGTTGGTTCGCTAAATTGTTTGCCAACCTCACTTGGTCTGCGTACTGGCGTGCCTGGTTCTTAGCATCACTTATTCTGGTTTCTGACAGCGGGTGGGTGAGCAAAAATTCTGGCGGGCGTCTGGTGAATCTGTAGGCCCGTTGCATTCGCTCGAACATACGCGACATAGCCTCTGGGTCGCGGTTGGCCCTGGCCAGTGTATTCAGCCCAATGCGGTCAGCCTCTTGTTCGCGGTCGCGGCTAAAGCGCAGTTGCTTTGACTGACCAGCAGCTTGAAAAGTTGTTAAAGCGGCGAGCCCTGCATCCGAGCCACCGGCAGCGCCAACGAGCACTGCGGCAAGCAGACCGACTAAATTTGGAATGGCTGAGGTTTGTCGCGCTTCAATGCCGCGAGCGAAATGTCGCTGGCTGAGGTGGGCCATTTCATGGGCCATAACCGAGGAATACTCATCACTGTCTTGCGCATAAATAAGGAGGCCTAGGTTTATGCCGATAATGCCGCCAGGTGCGGCAAACGCATTGATGTTTGGGTTATCAACCACCACAACGGTGTTCAAGGCAGATTGCAGACTGGAGTATTGAGCCAGCGTGGACATGTGTTGTTCAACGTAATACTGAATTAGCACATCTTTTGAAAGGGGCAGTGCCGCGTGCAGTTGCTTTAAAAATATCTCACCAATTTGCTGCTCCATTTGCGGTGAAACAATGCGTGAAGCGCTGTCGCCAAGGCTGGGCAGGTCGTTAGGCGAGGACGCACTGAGCGTTGGAATGAGTAAAAACGCGGCAAGGGCAGCTCTTTCCAGAATGCGAGCAAGAGGGCGCCGAACTAGGCGTTGAAATAGGCTGCGGTGTGAGGGCGTGCTGGGTGCGTTCATGGCCTGATACTACGCTATCTGACTTGCTAGGAAAGTTATGGAACAAAAAAAGTCCAGAATTGAGGCCCAGTGGGCTAAATTCATTAGCCTGTGGTACATTTCGCCCATGAATGAGATGGAAAATATGAGCAATGCTGACCCAACCGGCGGATCGCCCGGTATAAACACAGAGGAAAATACGCTGACCAATATAGACACCGACTTAGACCTCAAAGGTTTGATGTGCCCTATGCCGTTATTGAAGGCAAAAAAAGCTCTGAATGAGCTGCAGCCCCTGCAAATATTGCGTGTGCAGGCCACAGACCCAGGCTCTGTTAGGGACTTTTCAGTGTTTGCGTCCCAAAGCGGTCATATACTGCTCTCGTCCACTGAAGAGGACGGCACCTTCGTTTACTTAATACAGAAAAAAGCATGAACTTTCTAAACATAATCAGTGGCTGGATGAACCGTTACTTCTCTCAGGAAGACGCCGTTTATCTAGTGGTGGCCCTGAGTTTGATCTTGGTTTTGCTATACACCCTTGGCGGTGCATTGGCACCCGTGCTGACAGGGCTTGTCATCGCTTTTTTGTTAGAAGGCCTAGTGACCCGACTGCAAAATATGCGTATGCCGCGAATTTTGGCGGTGAATATCTCCGTGTTGCTGTTCGTCAGTTCAGTGATGGCCATTGTTTTTCTTATCGTGCCACTGCTCTGGCAACAAATGCAGAGTTTGGGGCGTTTGGTGCCCACATTGATCACGCGCCTACAAGAGGGCTTGCTTAATTTAGCCGAGCGCTTTCCTGAATATGTAACCCAAGCTCAGGTGGCGGCCATCGTGGAACAAGGCGCGCGTGAATTAGGTAACGTCAGTGGCGCCATTCTTGAGAGTGCGTTTTCTCAAGTTTTTTCTGTTTTTGGCCTGTTGATCTACCTGGTCTTGGTGCCTATTTCGGTATTTTTTCTGCTCAAAGATAAGAACGCGCTCATGCAGTGGGTGGCGTCCATTCTGCCTAAGAAACGCCCGCTGCTAGATTCTGTTGGCTTAGAGATGAACGCCCAGCTGGGCAACTACGTGCGCGGAAAAGTGTTGGAGATTTTGATCGTTGGTGGGGTCACCTTTGTCACTTTTATTCTGTTTGGCCTAAATTACGCCGCGTTGCTGGCAGTAATTGTTGGCGTATCGGTACTCATTCCCTTTGTTGGCGCAGCCGTAGTGACCTTGCCTGTATTTGCAGTGGCAGTTTTGCAGTTCGGTTGGTCACTAGATTTGGGGTGGATCATGTTGGCGTACATGTTTATTCAGTTTTTAGATGGCAATGTTTTGGTGCCGCTATTATTTTCTGAAGCAGTGGATCTGCACCCCATCACAATTATTATTGCGGTGCTGGCCTTCGGCGGTATTGGTGGCATCTGGGGGGTCTTCTTTGCTATTCCCTTGGCGACACTGATTAAGGCTATTTATTCAGCTTGGCCTGACCTGGAAGAAAGCCCCGATGAAGGCTTGAATCAAGTCCCAAATCAAGGCCCAAATCAAGGCCCAAATTAGGGTTAAGTAAACTGCCAAAAAACCATTTTAAAAATTAGTAAAACAGGACTGGTGCGATGAGACCATTACACAGATTTTTGACGCAAAGTTTCGTTCTAAGTCTTTGCGTGGCTACGGCCTTGGTGGGGTGCGGTGAGGACAAAGCTGATGCATCTGCAAAGGCAGGCGCGGCAGCAGACAAGGATGCAATTAAAACTATAGAAGCGGTTATCAAAGATAACGAAGTCATTGCTGGTTTTTTCACCTTGTATCGAAAGCCCAGTGACGGCTCAGTTCACCTTCGCATTAAGCCAGACCAGTTAGGTAAAGAATTTATTCATACCGTCACATTAGGCGACGGCGTGGTGGAAGGTGGGCACTTTCGTGGCCAATACAGAGACAACAAAGTACTCAAAATTACCCGGCACTTTAATCGCGTTGAATTTGTGCAAGCCAATACTCTGTTTTACTTGGACCCAGAAAGTCCATTAAGTCGTGCGCAAGATGCCAATGTGCCAGACGCTGTTTTAGCTGTGGCAAAAGTGGTCGCTGAAGATAAAGCCAGCGGTGATATTTTGGTCGATGTAGGTGGCGTATTTCTCGGCGAAGCCTTGAGCCAAATTAAGGCCTCACCTCGCCCCGACGAAAAACCGGGCAAAGCTTTCACGCTAGGCAAGCTGAATAAGGATCGCTCGAAAATAATTAAACTTGCCAGTTATCCTGATAATACTTTGGTGGTTACTGATCTGGTTTATGAAGACCAAGCGCCTAAAGTGCGCGGGGGTGAAGACGTTACCGATAGCCGTTATGTCAGCGCCATTATTCAGCACAATTTTATTGCTATGCCAGCAAACCAGTACCAGCCGCGCAGAGACGATTACCGGGTTGGCTATTTTACCGATCGTATTACTGACCTGACCAGCCGCGAAGCCGCGCCCTACAAAGATGTGGTGAATCGCTGGCATTTGGTGAAAAAAGACCCAACAGCAAAAATTTCCGATCCCGTTGAACCCATAACTTGGTGGATTGAAAACACCACGCCTTATGAGTTCCGTGACCTCATCAAAACCGCAGGTCTGAGCTGGAACAGTGCTTTCGAGAAGGCAGGGTTTAGCAATGCCATTCAAATAAAAGTGCAACCTGATGACGCCACATGGGACGCCGGAGACATTCGCTACAACGTGTTGCGCTGGACCTCGTCACCCACACCGCCTTTTGGAGGTTACGGACCGTCTTTTTCAAATCCGCGCACAGGCCAAATTATTGGCGCTGACATAATGTTGGAATTCGCTTATCTGACCAGCCGACTGAAGATTAAGGACTTGTTACAGCCCTCTCCAAGCAGTGCTCAACAAGCGGAGAAGCACGGCAAGTATTGTGATTTGGGTTATCAGATGCAGGCGGACTTTTTGTTTGCAGATCAAGCGTTGCTTATGAGTAGCGCGCCAGATGCGCTGCGCGAACAGCTGATAAAAGACAGCATCTATATGCTGACGCTGCATGAAATTGGTCACACCTTAGGCTTAACCCACAACATGCGCGCCAGTCAGCTTTTGCCCGATGTTTTTGATCCTGTGGCGGTGGCTGAAAAAGGCCTTTCTGCGTCGGTTATGGACTATGAAGCGGTGAATGTTGCGCCGAGTAACAAGCCGCAAACACTGTTTTATCAAAATCGCCCGGGCCCTTACGATGATTGGGCCATCACATATGCCTACTCTGAATTTGCCGGTGTTGATGAAGCCCAGCGCCTTGATGAAATTTTGGCCAGGGCCAGCGAGCCTCAGCTGACTTACGGTAACGACGCGGATGACATGCGCCGACCCGGGCGCGGTATCGACCCACATATTAATATCTACGACCTGAGCAGCGATGCCATTGGCTACGCTCAGCAGCGTTTGGAACATTTGCAAACTGTACAAGTGCAGCTGGCAGAGTCTTACCAAGGCGAGAGCTATCAAAAGCTGTACAACAATTACGTGGTGCTGATGAATCAGTTTAAGCGCTCCTCAGGGGTGGTTTCGCGTTACATTGGCGGCGTGCACATTAACCGTTTGCCGCCAGGCAGTTCAGAGCTTTCCCCTTATGAACCGGTTTCTGCCGAGCAGCAGCGGCGCGCAATGAAAGTGCTCAACGACTACATTTTTGCGCCAAATGTGTTGGCGCAATCGCAACCGCTGTTTAGCCAGTTGCAACAGCAGCGCAGGGGCTTTGACTTCTATGACGATCCTGAAGACCCTAAAATTCATCAAATGTTTTTGGCCGTGCAAAAAAATGTACTGGCGCATTTACTGCACCCCAAAACCTTGCAACGTATTACTGACTCAAGTGCTTATGGCAATGAATATCAGCTCGGGCAAATGATGGGCGATCTTACCCAGGGTGTTTTTGCCGCCGATATGGGCGGAGACGTCAGTAGCTTTCGTCAATATTTACAAATTGAACTGGTCACCCGCTTAGCGAAAATACTTAATGGTGGTGGGGATAAATTTGACGCGCTGGCGCGCTCGGCGGTACTGGTGCTATTAGAGAATTTGGCAGCGAGCATGAAGGCCAAAGCCAGCGCGCGGTCGATGGCAGGTTTGAATGCCTCCACGCAAGCTCATGTCAGACACCTCGACCGCCTATTGCGCAAGAGTTTGCTCATTGAACACTGATGGGCGGCTGAACAAAGAAAGTGACAATAGATTCTAAGAAAATGGCGTAAATGTGTGCGATATGTGGTGCTACGGTGACTCAAAGCTTGTTACCTACACCATGCCTGCGTACCATTTCGCCCCTAAATAAACCACATAGGCGAACCTTATGCTGACAGGGAGTATTGTTGCCCTAGTTACCCCAATGCGCGACAACGGCGACATCGATTGGGTGGCTTTGGACAGCCTTATAGAGTGGCATATTGAGAGTGGTACTCACGGTATTGTACCCATGGGCACTACGGGTGAATCAGCGACATTAGACACTGATGAGCACTTGCAGGTAATTAAACGCACTATTGAAGTAGTCGCCAAGCGTATTCCGGTCATTGCCGGCACCGGCAGCAACTCTACAGCCGAAGCCATTCACCAAACTCAGGAAGCCCAAGCATTGGGTGCAGATGCCTGCTTGTTGGTAACCCCTTATTACAATCGTCCAACTCAAGAGGGTTTGTACCAGCATTACAAAGCGATATCTGAAGCCACCACGGTGCCTATTGTTTTGTATAACGTGCCACCTAGAACCGGGTGCGATATGCACGCAGAGACCGTAGCAAGGCTGGCGAATTTTTCTAATATCGTTGGCATTAAAGACGCGTGTGGCGATGCTAAGAGAATCACGGCCATTAAGAGCGTGTTAACTGGGCCAGCCCAAGACGACTTCTTCCTGCTTTCAGGTGAAGATGCGCAAACGCTGGAAATGATGACCTTAGGCGCAGCTGGCACAATTTCGGTGACCGCTAATGTGCTGCCAGAATTGATGTCGGAATTTTGCACCAGTTACCTGAAGGGTGATCATGAACATGCGCGCAAGTTAGATACACGACTGCAACCAGTGCACGATGCACTGTTCGTAGAATCATCGCCAACCCCTACAAAATGGATACTCAGTGAATTAGGCCGCATGCAAGGTGGTATTCGTTTACCCCTCATTCCATTGAGTGCCCAGCATCATGAGACAGTGCGTGACGCAGTAACTACAGCCGGAGCTGCTAAATGAGATTAATGACGATATTGTTGCTTGCCAGTTTAAGCACAAGTTGTGGATGGTTTGGTGGTGGCGAGAAGGAAGAATCCTATATCGACACCAAGCCGCTGCCGCCGCTACAAATTCCCAGCGATCTTGATAACAGCATTGTGAAGAATCCTATTCCGGTTCCGGTGATTCCAGAGCAACGCAATGCTTCGTTTTATCCGAATAGACCACCGCTACCCGATGCACTCTACGCCAGTGACAACCGCGATGAGGTGCGTTTGCAAGCTTTAGGCGGACGTAATTGGTTGGTGGTGCCTGAGCCTGCCACTACAGCCTGGCCCAAGATGAAGCAGTTTTTTGCTGATAACGGCATTGTTTTAGAGTCGGATAGACCCGAAGTAGGACGCCTTAATACCGCATGGCTAACCGTAGAGGATAAAGATTATCGTGACGTGGTGCGTACCCTGCTGCGCAATAACAGACGGGGTGAAGAGGCTGACCCCGAAGCCAGCATAGGTAAAGATAGGTTCCTCATTCGCGTAGAGCAGGGCTTGCAGCCCCAGTCTACCGAAGTTCACATCCGCCACGAGAACGATGCGCAAGGCGAAATCGCTGCAGATGATGTGGTTTCCTTAAATGCTTTGCAGTCAAATTTAGCCGCCGCTGAGCGCAGCCTGCTGAACGAAATTGGTGGCTATATTGCCGCGCGTGTTGCTGAGACAACTGTTTCAAAAGTGGC
The DNA here is from genome assembly GCA_028228615.1 of Pseudomonadales bacterium. Taxonomy (GTDB): domain Bacteria; phylum Pseudomonadota; class Gammaproteobacteria; order Pseudomonadales; family Azotimanducaceae; genus UBA4421. The sequence goes on from JAOJBS010000017.1 coordinate 46,182, forward strand.
TCTGCAAATAGGCGCCAGCGCAAAGACTGATTTGTCGCGCAATGCCGACGGTGTGCCAGTGCTGAAGCTGTATCTTGACCGTAACCGAGCATGGGCGACATTGGGTCAAGCCATGAAGAATGCCGAGATAGAGGTAAACGAACAAAACAGCGACGCCGGTGAGTACGATGTGACCATTGCTACCGCGTTATTTTCTGGCGAAGCAAGTAACGGCGTTTTATGCAGAATCACCTTTTCTTGTAACAGCGAATCCAGACGTATAAACGCGCTGATTCAGATGACGGAAGATGCCGACACTGGCTTTAATGTCATCGTCGTACAAAACGGCGCGCCTATGAGCGATGCCGATAAAGCCCAGCAGATCCTCGTATTGATTAGAGAATTCGCCACCTAATGGGAGGTTTTGCTTCCCTTGGCAGTGGCAGTCGTGGCAACGGTACGTTGGTTGCTATTGGCGACGCCATTTTTTTGGTCGACTGCGGCTTTAACCGCAAGCAAGCCGAGCAACGCTTAGCGCGGCTAGAAATGAGCCCCGGCGACATCACCGCCATTCTGGTCAGCCATGAGCACAGTGACCATATTGCCGGTGTGGCAGGTTTGTCTCATCGCTATGCCATTCCCGTTTATGCCTCTCACGGCACATTGAAAAACAGCCCGCAAGATTTTCATTGCAATGCCTTTGATGGCGACGCGTCCTTCGAAGTTGAAGGGGTTTTGATTAACCCGGTCCGTGTGCCTCATGACGCACGAGAACCCACGCAATTTGTCTTGTCTAAGGGCGATAGCAAAATCGGTGTGTTGTCAGACCTTGGTAGTGTAACGCCACACGTGGTGAAGCAATTCGAACACTGCACGCATTTACTCCTAGAGGCGAATCACGACCGTAATATGCTGTTTGCCGGAGCCTACCCGCCAGCGCTGAAACGCCGGGTGGCGGCAGATCACGGACACCTTTCTAACGCTCAGGCGCGAGACCTATTGCAACTGTTAGCGCACAAAGACCTGCACGTGGTCATTGGCCATGTAAGCGCTCAGAACAATGCGGTTAATTTGGTCGACGAGATATTTGCGCAGTTGCAGGATCAGGTGGCGAGTTTGGTTGTTGCCACGCAAAACGAAGGCTTTGACTGGATCGGTAAAAAACCACTCACACGGCAGATTTCCTTCGACAAAGTGATTTGAGCGGTCACGCTCATTATTCTCTGGAATTTTGGATAGCTGAAAAACAATTGTGCCAACGCAAATTAATTAGCCAAATCCGCGAATTCATAAACACATTACTCATCAACAGATCGCGCAGAAATCGTGATCCAATAAAAGGACTCATTATTCATGGAAGTTAACGCGCCAATCCACGTTACCGTTGAATCGTTCCAAACCGACGTGATCGACAAATCGCAATCTATGCCCGTTGTCGTACTATTTTGGGCCGAGCAAATTCCCCTATCAGTTCAGGGCAGGGCATTACTAGAACAGTTGCTTGCCGAATATCAGGGCAAGTTTGTGTTGGCATTATCCGATGTGGCCATTGATCAGAATTTGGCTCAGCGGCTGCAGGTACAAGGCTTGCCCAGCATTCGCATAATCCACCTAGGGCAAATGGCCGAGCAAATCGACGGTCCCGCCGATGAAACGCAGCTGCGTACTATTTTGGATGGGCTCACCGAGTCTGCGGCTGATGCCATTAAAGGCGATCTAGATTCTATGCTCGCGAGTGGCGATTTCGCTGCTGCAGCTGCCGTGTTGCAGGAGAGCATTCAAGAGGAACCCAAAAATCAAACGTTGCGGGTAGAGCTAGCCGATGTGCTGGTGCGTAAAGGCGACTTAGATGATGCACGCACCGTATTGGCTTCTATTCCAGACGGCACCGCTGATCGCGAGCGGCCCCAGAACAGGTTGGAGTTTTTCGAGGAAGTGGCTGCAATGGACACGCTAGAGGTGCTTGAACAAGCAATTGGCAATGCCCCCGATGATCTTGAAACTCTGTACCAGCTCGCAATTCAACTCATTGTTGCCGAGCGTTACGAGGAGGGCTTGGACAGCTGCATGGAAATTTTGCGCGGTGATCGTGAATTCCGCGAAGACATAGGCCGGCTGACAATGATTCGTGTGTTTAACATGTTGGGCAAGGGTAATGAGATCGCTGGCAAGTACCGCCGCAAGATGTTTAATCTAATGCACTAATTGGCCTCTGTTTTTGGGGCTCTTACCGAACTTTATTTGCCCTTTTTTTGTGCCTCTTTTGAGCCTCCTTTGTGCCTTTTCAGGGCAATTTTGCGGCTTTAAACGCCTCTAGCAATAATTGACTGGGATCTAGTTAAAAAACGTTAAATCGGCGAATATCTACGCCGCATAAAGTATTTGTTGCCATATCTCTAACGCCTTTATTTCGTGATAAGTCAGGTTGAATTAGAGGAAGTTTATTGCCGGTAGGGCTTTGCGGGTTAGTAACTACTTACATGCAAACGGATTGCTTTATGCACATGAGAAAACAAAACTATGATAAGTCATAACATGGCGGCGAACGTTCAATTCAAATAATATAATCCGCTCTTAACTAATTGAATTTAATGGTTTTTACTGTATTTTTTTGATGGAATTGAAATTCAACCCGGATAATTGGCACTCGATATACAGGTTAATGCCACAAGTTATCCTCAAACTTATCCACAGGGCGCGTGGATAAAAAAGCGGCTATATAGCAAGGGTTTAACGCCCTGTGGGTCGCTTGGTAACATCTCGGGACTTTTGCAAGAAATCTCGCACATTTGCTCCGAAGGCCCCTCTGGCCAATAGAAAATCAAAAACTGGATTTTGTAAGAAAAACAACCGAGAAATACGCATTTGTCGTAGGTTTTAGGCATTATCAATGAACGTCGCTGAATAGCGTGCGGAGGGTTAATGAAACGCAATAGGAGGATGTAGGCTGATGTCAGACACAAGTTCAGAAACAGGCAATATTGATGCCGAGACCTTGCAGCAAAAAATTGCCCATTACGCCGACCGCGGGGTTAGTCAGATCAAGTTAGGCCTGACCGACATAGATGGCGTGATTCGTGGCAAATACGTAGGCATCGACAAGTTTATTAGCCTGCTGAAAAAACAGGGCGGGTTTTGTGACTGCATCTTTGGTTGGGATGTAGATGACCAACTCTACGATGCGGGTGCCTATACCGGTTGGCATACCGGATTTCCCGACACAAGTTTTCGCCTATTAGTGGAAACTGAGCGTTGGTTGCCTGATGAAAATTGTCCCTATTTTATTGGCGAGTTTGTCGGCCCCGATGGCAGTGACCACCCTTTGTGTCCCCGTACTCGGCTAAACAATGTGCTGGCTGAATATGCAGCTATGGGACTCAGCGTTCGCTCCGGCTTTGAATACGAATTTTTTGTCTTCGCTGAAACGCCCCATAGCGTGCGCGATAAAGGCTATCGCGGACTCACCCCATTGACCCCCGGTAATTTTGGCTACTCAGTATTGCGCTCCTCGGTAGAGTCCCAGCGCTTTAACGCACTGCTAGATTACTGTCGTGCGCTTGAGTGCGATATTGAAGGATTGCATTGCGAAACCGGCCCCGGTGTTTGGGAGGCGGCGCTTAAGTCTAAAGTGGGTATTCAGGCAGCGGACCGAGCGGCCCTGTTCAAAACCTTCACCAAGGTGTTTTTCCAACGCCAAGAGCTTATGGCCACATTTATGGCAAAGTGGTCTATGGACTATCCGGGTCAGAGCGGACATTTCCATTTCAGCGTTGCTGATGGTCAGGGCGCTAACCCATTCTTTGACCCTAATGGTGAGCGGGGCATGTCATTATTGCAGCGTCAGGCAGTTGCAGGCCTGCAGCGCTATCTCCCTGAATTCTTATCGCTGCTAGCTCCTACTATTAATAGTTACACACGCCTAGTTAAAGGTGCTTGGGCGCCTACCGCGGCAACCTGGGGTATTGAAAATCGTACAACGGCCATTAGGGTTATTCCCGGTGATAGCGGTAGTCAGCGCATTGAATGCCGGGTGGGTGGTGCCGATGGCAACCCTTACCTTGCGGCAGCGGCCATGCTCAGCGCCGCTTTAGAAGGTATTCGGCAAAACCTCGATCCCGGACAACCCATCAAAGGGAACGCCTATGATGTAGAAGATGATTTGCCGGTTGCTGCCAAGTTTTCCACCAACCTTGGGGACGCAGCGAATGCCTTGGATACATCAAGTGTTGCAAGAA
>JAOJBS010000018.1:0-49723 GCA_028228615.1 Pseudomonadales bacterium
TTTTCGGGTCTCGAATTTACTGTGACCGACGCTATTATTAAACCGACGCCCAAGATGCCAATACCCATTATAGTGGGCGGGCGATCGGATGCGGCGCTCACTCGTACCGCGCGTTTTGGTCAGGGTTGGATTGGTGTTTGGTGTTCTGCGCGCAGATTTTCTGAAGCTGTCACGACTGTTGCCAACGAGGCCAAAGAGTTAGGTCGAGGTGATGTTAACTGGTGCCATGGCTACCAGCCTTGGATTGGTGTGGACAGAAATGATTCCGCAAAGGCACATAAAGCAGTTAAGGAAGGCATGGAAGCTTTTTACCAAATCCCCTTTTCCAAGTTCGAGCGCTATACCCCCTCGGGTACCCCTGCTGAAGTAGCAGAGCAACTGGCACCTTACATCGAGTCCGGGTGCAGACTGTTTAACTTAAAAGTCTGTGCAGAACACCCAGAAGAAGAAGTGGCTTTAGGCGCCGAGGTGATTGAAGCACTGCGACGTTTGGCGAGTTAACGAGACACAGTCTGTATAGTAAATGGGTCCCACCAATGCCGTGTAACCGAAGATTGACAAAATGAGCACGAGCCACGAGCCGCGAGCAATAAAAGAAATGAAAAGAAAAGAAAAGGAAAGGATATGGCCAGAATAAGATTGTTACCCGATGAGGAGTTGGATGAAACAACTCGGGCTAATGCACAAGCCATGGAAGCTAGAGGGCTAGACACCTCTACGCTGCGGGGTTTGGCAAATAGTCAGGATTTCTTTAACTTATACAACCAGTTCTATTACCCGGCGCGTAAGGGGCACTCGCTGCCTGAGAGTCTTATTGAAATGGTTCGGCTTAGAATCGCTAGACACAATGATTGTTTTACCTGACTCAATGTGCGCCTCCTGCAGTCTGCAGGAGATCTGACTGAAGAAAAAATTGCGCAACTTGATCTTGATAAAAGCTTAGATGCTTTTACACAAGACGAGCAGTTGGCGTTGGAGTACGCAGATAGGTTGGCCACTGACCATCACAACATGGACGATGACTTCTTCGCTCGGCTGAAAGACCACTACAGTGACCCGCAGGTGTTGGAGCTGGGTATGATGATTGGGCAATTTATTGGTTTTGGTAGGGTGCTGACGGTACTCGACCTTGAGTCGAAGTTTTGCACGGTGGACGACATGGGCAGTTAACTGTCAGCGTTGACTACTGTAGGCATTGTGTACGTCCTAGCTGCTTAGCTAGAAATTTCTAGTTGGCAGCTATTTTGTATTTCTTACCTGCGCAGACTTAAACCCGCTTTATTTACCTAGCGCCGCGGGCCGGGGAAAAAGCGGTTAGTGCGCGCTTGGTATTGCATGTAATCAGGCCTTTTTTGCATAGAAAAATGCTCAGACGGCACAGCCCCGGTTGTATGCACCAATGTGCTGTACATGGCTCTAGAGGTCAGGAGTAGACCGACTCCAAGCAACAGCCACACTACGACATTCTCACTACCTTGCAGCGCAAGCCATGAAGGTATTGCGGCTATCGCAATACCATTCCAAACCATCCACTCATAGAAGTAGTTTGGGTGGCGGCAGTAGCGCCACAAACCCACATCGCAGACTTGTCGGGTTTTGCCCTCGCGCTTCATCTTGGCCAAAAAGCTGACCTTCTGAAAATCAGCCACACTCTCCAAGGTGAAGGCTATAAACCAAATGGCTAGGCCAACTAACTCAAGTGGCGAGAACTGCGGGTTCGTATTGGAAGCTATGAGTAAAATGGGTAGCGCTAAAAAAGAGGCGTTAGCCAAGCCCTGGGACAAGGCTTCTACTTGTAGGGCCAATGCCGTGTTGGTTTTACCTTCTTCGGCAAAGCGGATATGTTGATATTCGTAGCGAGGAAACTCTCTTTGCAAAAGCCCCAAACGCCATAAGTTTAGCGCGCCTATGCCCATGCGCAGTCCAACCAAAATAACTACAGCGCTGACGCTGAGTGAGCGTAACCAATAGCCGTCGCTGAACCAGTAGCTGAGTACGCCCAGCAAAACCAAGCCCCAGGGCCAACCGATGTCCACGTAGTTCATGCGTCCCGTGCGCCAAATGGGAATGCAAACCACCAGAGCGAACAGCACCAGTTGTGCCAAGCCGTTGACCAGGCCTAAAAACGAAAAGGTTGCGCTAACCAGCAGTAATACCCATCCACTTATGAATAGGTATAAGGGGCGAAAGTAATGCATAAGCAAATAGGGAACCTGTTTTGATTGTTTGAATTCACGAATTTAGTGCGCGTGGGTATGCGGAGCCACTCGGCCACCGCAGGGAGACAATGTTACCTCAACAGAAAGTTTCGCGTGACACTCTTCTGCTGGATTAGGCTGGCGTCGACAGAGGGTTCGGTCAGCTTGCTTTTGTAAATGTGAGGCGCGTACTTTTTAGACCCCTATTGGGTGGTTCTGAATCAGTCCCTACGCCAAAGGCCAGGCGAGTGCTTCGTGTGGTGGTTGCTGAAAGTGCTATCTGGTGCCAGTATCAATGCGCCCGTTTGGGAGAGCGGGTACGCGCTGCAACTTATGCACACACATACTGTGTACTCAAGGAATACAGGGGAAATATAATGGCTTATGTAGAAAACCGAACAATTCATGATGCGGATGCGCACGTGATGGAGTTTCCAGAAAAGATTGTTGAATACATATCAGACAAGTTTAAGGCAGATTTTAAGCCGCATATCAGAAGCCGAGATCAAAGTTGGGTAGACGAAACAACGGCGTTGCATGACGACCCTGAGTTCAAAGCCGGTGCTGAAGCAGAGATTATGACTCGGCGCGGGCACGAGGCCCTTGGCGCGTTCCGCAAGGAAGATCGTTCCAAAACATTAGACTACCTCGGATTTGCCAGTCAATTAATGTTCACCTCAGACGCCCTAGATAATTATGGCTTAGAAACAGGCCAAAGTAATGCCTTAGCCTGTGAAGTGGCGCGTGCGCACAACCGTATGATGGCAGATTTTTGCAGTGTCGATAAACGCTTGCTGGCCACGGGCTATGTGCCGCTGGTGGATATTGAGCAAGCACCTAAGATTGCCAAAGAAGCACTGGAAATGGGTTGTAAGGGTTTGGTCATTCCGTCGCGTTGTCCTCCGGGCCACAGCCCCAGTCACATTGGTTTAGAACCTTTATGGTCGCTGGCGGAAGAAGCAGGTGTCCCCATTCTGTTTCATGTGGGCGGCGAGCATAAGATGAACCCGGACTACCATGAAACAGGCCAAGGTCCAGTACTTGATTTCCATGGGGGTGCAGAGAATTTCACCTCCACAAGTTACATGACGATTCCTTTGGCCCTTTGGCAAACACTGTCTGTTTTAATTGTCGACGGTGTATTTGATCGCCATGAAAAACTTAAATTTGGCGCCATTGAACTGGGCGCGAGCTGGGTGCCTGGTTGGATGCGCTATCTGGATTCTGGCGCAGAAGCTTTTAAGAAAGGCGAAGACCGGTTAAAGAATCTTTCGGCTAAACCCAGTGAAATTGCTCAACGTCAGTTCCGTGTAACGCCTTACCCTCATGAGCCAACAGATTGGATTATTGAGAATACAGGCCCAGACGTTTGCTTGTTCTCCTCTGATTTTCCCCACGTTGAAGGTGGACGAAATCCGCTAAAACGATTCGAAACGGCTTTGGCCGATACTTCTTTCGAGAAAAAGCAGCGTTTTTATCGTGATAATTTCATTGATCTAATGGGCGCGGGCTTAGATGCCTCGCTGCACGGTCAGCCTTATAGCGAGTAGGACTGTTTGGTTCAGCTCAGCGGCGCGAGCTAGGTTATCTGCCGCGCATGTTAGTGCTCGCGGCGCGCAAATTTTTATAGGGAAGGGGTAGCAATGTCTTCAACGGATGCTTCTACAATTAGGGGGCCGTGGCGTCGGCCAAAAAATACCTCAGCCGATGAGAAGGGGGGTATACATGATGATGACACCGCACAAGGCTTAGGCTTTGAAGGCGGCACCATCGCCGGCTCTATCCACATGGAACAATTCCCACCCATGCTGGTGGATTACTTTGGCGATGCCTGGTGGTCCAATGGCGGCATCTCCCTGTATTTTAAAGAGGCCACAATTGATCGCGAGCCAGTGCGTTGCCTGCTTGAACCTATTAGTGAAATCAAAGCGCGTATCTGGATGGAGAACGAAGCCGGCGCTGTCGTCATGGAAGGCTCAGCATCGTTGGGCGATGATCCAGATTCCGAAGTGAGTAGGCGTATTGCCGCCAACCGGCAAGCTACTGATCTGCGCATGATGGCAGATGTGGTCATCGGCGCGCCGTCGCCCCAAGGCACTGTGTGCGTTTCTGAAGAGAGTATTGATAAACGGCTTGGGGTGATTACGGAATCTATGGACTGCTATACAGATGCCACCCTCTATGGGGGCAGAGTTGTGCCAATGGCAGAGTGCATTCATTCGTTTCGAGGCGTGGAGGAGGACATTATTCCTATCCGCGGGCCTTATGTTGGGCTATTTGGGGCTATCGAGGTCCAGTACCTTGGTGCGCCGGTTGTATCAGGGCGGGACTACGCAGTACACGGTCACGTTGTTGCGCTCTCTGATAGCCCGAAGACTGAAATTGTTTGGTACACCGCGTGGTTGAGTGACCCAGTGTCTGGCGAAAAACTGGCGCGCATGACCAAGATGGACAGACTCATGAAAGATGCCTCGCCGCTTTGGATTCAGTCTTAGTTCTTAGACTTTGGTTTTTGCGACGCTCGCACTAGGTCGATTTGTTGTTCTATTTTGAGCAGGTCTTTTGTCACTTTTTTGCGCGCGCTATGCGCTCAATGCCCGACAAAATATAGCGCACAGCAAGCTCAATGGTCTCTTCTTTATCTAGGCCTGCTTGAGCGGTGAGGTCTGCGGCAGCTATTGAAGCCCCGGAGGACATGCGGATAACTAACTGTGCTTGGCGCTGATCCAGTTGATATTGCGTAGCTGCCATGTCCACCAAAAAACGTGCGCTGCGCCGTCGGTGTTTGTCTTCTTGATCTTTTATGGCGAGCGCAATCTCGGGTTGCGAAAGCAGTAGCGGTAGGATGTTCCCTGGTGCTTGATGGTCAAAATTACTGGTCACAGAAATGCGCACAATGTCTTCAAAAGTCTTTGCTTCCAGCGCCGCTGCGTTGGATGCGTCAACAAAATTGCGGTACTCGCGTTGCAGTAGCGCTTGCAGCAATGCCGGGCGATTTGCAAAATAGTTGTAGACCAGTGGCGCGGAGACCCCTGCAAGCTTTGCTAACCCCTCCATGGTGAATGCCTGCAAACCCTGATCAAGGACCATAGACCTGGCGGTATCAAGCAATTGATCATGCCGAGCTTGGGGCGAGAGCCTTGTTCTTATTTTCGCGTTCGCGTTCGCGTTCGCGTTTGCGTTCGCTTTCGTTTGGATGTGGATTTGTGTCATGGGTGGAGTTTATCTTTATTATTGACAGTCTTAAATAGCGAGTTTACTTTAGGCAGTCTAAAATAAGCTATTTGGACAGTCATCATGAAGACCTATGCCCAGCACCGCCGTATTATTGACGCAGACTCGCACCTAATGGAGTTGGACGATTTTTTACACAACGCTGCGCGCCCAGAACACCGAGATTTAGTGCCGTCTATGCATGACCAAAAGAGCTTGCCGGTTCACAAAAAAGGCTTGGAGAAAGGTCGTGCCCTGCTTGCGCGTAGGCAACAAGAGCCTGAAACAATGGCCAAGTTTGTAGCTTCAATGATGGATAACACCAAGAGCGGTTGGTCTCGTATAGGTGCTTTTGACCCGCAAGAGCGCTCTCACACGCTAGATTTGCTTGGCTTCGAGCAGCAGATGGTGCTGCCTACTTACACGTTACACCAAACGCTCCATGCCGCCACAGATGAAGCCTTGGCTGCAACGGCCATGACATTGAACAAAGCCATGGCCGATTTTTGTGCCCATGACTCGCGCCTAAAAAGTATTGGTTATCTGCCAATGAACCTTGGCCCAGAGGTGGCGAAACAAATTTTAGACCACGGCTTTGCAGACGGCTGTTACACCTTTTTAGTGCCGACCAATGAGCCATCTGCAGAGCAACGCTCCTACACGCATCCAGACTTTGATCCTATTTGGGCAGGTTTTGCAGAGCAGGGTGTACCCGTGGCGTTGCACACGGCGGCAAATGGCGATTACAACGCGGTATCGCCTAGTTTCAGAAATAACGGGAGGACGCCGATTGCGCTGGGCGGTGATGCGCCATTTGGCGAACTTGGGCTATTGAATATTGGCGCCAGTGCGCAATTATTTTTGTCAGCAATGATCTTTGACGAGGTATTTGCTCGCCATCCAAATCTACGGGTACTGAGCATGGAACACGGCGCATCTTGGGTGCCAGGTTGGTTGCAGCAAATGGATTTCACCGCAAATACGTTTAAGCATTTTCGTAAGTTTGTTGAGAAACCGTCTGAAACTGCTAAACGCCATCTTAAGTTTTCACCGTTCTCAGGGGAGCCTGTGGGCTGGATCATAGACAGTATTGGTCCAGACATGTTGGTGTTTGCATCAGATTATCCGCATCCGGAAGGTACGTCTGATCCCATCAAAAGGTTTGAGCGCAGCATGCCCAACTGCGATCAAGAGGTAATGGATAAATTCTACTACGGCAATATGTTAGAGCTGATGTCCGGTGCATAGGCTACCCTGACCCTTGGTTTTTGGCGGTCTAAATCTTTGCTATTTTATTAACCCTGTAATAGCTTCGTGGTAAATCAAGGGGAGATAAGCGGTTTGGCGCACGCAGAAAATACAGCGGAAAATAAAACAGAGCACCAACCTGAAGCAAAGGCCGATCAATCCGGTGATCTACACGAGATTCCCACCGTTAATTGGCAAGATCTAGAAAGCAATCGCAACAAGTTCATGCAAGACCTGCGCTACGCGCTTTCGGAGTGCGGTTTTTTGGTTCTGACCAATGCGCCCGGACTAAACGATGCTTTTCAGCAACGCGCTTTTAAAGAAGTGCGCGGTTTTTTTGATGCGCTTATGGACATTAAAAAGACGGCGCATATTTCCAATACGCCTTATTTTCGCGGCTATACCTTGCCCACACCAGCAGATCGTGGTCATGGCCAGGTGATAGAAAATTTTCAATACGGTTTTGAGCAGCAACCTGTGTGCGCTCATGATGATACCTCGCAACCCATTCATAAACGTTTGTTTCGTGGACCTAACACTTGGCCTAAGTCCGATTTGATGCCGGGCTTTCAACCGCTGATAGAAGATCTGAATCTTACCTATCACCGTTTGACCCACCAGTTGGGAGAGCTGATTGTTGAGTCACTGGGCGAAGATCCTGCGCAGTTTCGCGAGTATTTTGACTTTGATGACCCAGACCTTGCGGCCAGCCTAAACCATAACTTCAGCATGGATGTGTTTACAGAAGAAGCGCAAGAACAAGTCCGTACCTCATGCGAGCAGTTCGACAGCAAAACTGTTGGCGCACATATAGATGGCCCACCGTTTGTCGCCTTGCTGATTAATGACCGCCCCGGTTTACAGGTGGTGGCGGGAGAGGGCCGTTGGATGGATGCGCCTGTCACTTGCCGTACGGCAGTTGGTGACTATTCCGTGCCGGTCATTCCTGGATCTGTGATTGTTAACACCGGCGGTACGCTGATGCATTTAAGCGAAGGGCGCTACTCCGCCACCCTGCACCGGGTCAACACCACGCTCATTCCCAAAGGGGAGACGCGGGTGTCTATGCCTTACTTCCTGCTACCAAAGATGGAAGGCGACCTAATACCCTTCGGCAAATCTAAGGTTTCTGTTGAGGGAGCGGCGGGTTACAAGGCAGGGCGTGATCGCGGCGCTAATGCCTGTGTGAATAGAATGGGCACTTTCCCACAGGTGACGCGTCGCTGGTGGGTGGAAGAGTTTAAAGAGTTGAGTGAACAGCAGCGCGAGGAAGTAGAAGCTGAAACCGCAGCGGCTTATAGCTTGGCGGCGCAGCGCGGCAAGCGTTATAAAGAAAGCGCCAGTAAATAGTTTTTAAGAAGCCTGTAAGAAGTTTTTAGGTAGCTGTTAAGTAGCTTTCGCCAAACACCAAATTCGGGGAGATCTAAGTATGAGCACAAGCGAAAACACAGCTTTTTGGATAGTCACAGGTGCGGCGTCGGGTATCGGCGCGGCGGTTGTCAGAGCTGCAAGACACACTGGCGTCAATGTACTTGCCCTAGATGTAGACGAAGCTAAAGGCTTAGCCCTAGCCAGTGAGACCGGCGCGCTGTTCAGGCGCTGTGACATCAGTGATATGGCGCAGTGGCAGCAGTTGGTTGAATATCTCAACGCTGCTAAGACAGAGTTCGGAGCCCCAACACATATCCATTTGAATGCAGGCATTCAGATTGCCCCCCCAACCGCGCCCCTGTCTGAATATCAATTAGAAGCGGTAACTCTAGAGCGCTACAGGCGCATGATGAGCGTTAATGTGGACGGCGTGGTGTTTGGTTTGCAGTCACTTCTACCGCTCTTGTCGCCTGGCGCGGCCATTGTTGTGACCGCATCCCTTGCCGGTGTCACCCCTTATTCCATAGATCCACTGTACGCCATGAGTAAGCACGCGATAGTGGGCTTGGTGCGCAGCCTAGCGCCAGAGCTAGCAACGCGCGGTATCAACATTCACGCCCTATGCCCTGGCGCAGTGGATACCGCAATTATCCCCCATGCGCAAAAAACAGAAGACGCTCGTTTCATGTCCCCCGAGGCGTTAGCCTTGGATGTGATTGAGCTAATGACGGAAAGAGAGAGCGGTAAAAGTTGGATCAGATTGAGCGAGACCAAACCGCGCTACGTGATCCGTGCGCCCGGAGACAAAACAGCTTAAGGAGAATTCACATGTCTGTATTAAAAATAGCAGCAGTTTTTTCAGATAAAGCAGTAGCAGCAGAAGTGGCCGGTTTAAGCCAAAGTCTTATGTTTGAGGCAGCCGTTGATGACACCCAGCACTTACCCTTTGCGGCGCTTGTGCTCGGCGCTTCTCCAAAACTTATGGATTTTCAGGCGCGCGCAGATGTGGGTTTATTCCTAGTCAGCGAGCGCACCCTAAAAAATCAGCCTCTGAGCACCCTCAATCCAGACCAGTTGCCGGGCAGTGTGGGTGTCTTTCCAATGGTCGCCAGTCCTCAAATTGGCCCCAAGGCGGCGGACAAGCATTGGCATGAGCACCATGGACCCCTCGCATTAGAGGTGCATTCTGCCATGACCCATTATTATCAGCTAACAGTTATACATAGATTTACAGGCGCTGATTGGAACGGCTTGGCCCTTTGCTGCTTCGAAAGCGAATACGACTTACGCAATAAATTTTATAATTCAGCAGAGGGCAAACAGCGGGTTGCAGAAGACGTGCTCAAATTTGCGGATACACAAAATTCTCCGCGCCGTGTTGTCACCCGCCTGATGAGCAATGCTGTAATTTAGCGGTCTGCTTTTTGGATAGGCAGCAGGGTTGGCGCAAAGCGCTTTTTTAGATACCTTTCGTACTTTGAAAAATTCCAAAATTTAGGGGACTTCATGAACGCCAGCAGCTTTAACTTTGATCCAGAGGCATTGGGCCGTAAATACCAAGAAGAGAGAGACAAGCGAGTTAGGGTAGATGGCAACGACCAATACCAAGAGGTGACGGGTGAGTTTGCCTACTTTGTTGAAGACCCCTACATCAAGAGTGAGCTTAAGCGCGAGGCCATTGAGGAAGAGGTAGAAGTGGTCATTATTGGTGGTGGTTTTGGCGGCATGCTTGCCGCAGCCAGACTGCGCGAAGCGGGCATTGATGACTTTAGAATCATCGAAAAAGGCGGCGACTTTGGCGGTACTTGGTATTGGAACCGCTATCCAGGTGCGTCCTGCGACATCGAGTCTTACGTGTATTTCCCGCTGTTAGAAAACACCGGGTTTGTGCCAAAGCAAAAATATACCAACGCGCCGGAAACCCTAGAGTACTGCCACGTGATTGCCAAAAAATACGCGCTGCACGATGGCGCGCTCCTGCAAACATTGGTCACCTCCACAGACTGGGATGAGTCTCAGGGCCGCTGGATTGTATCCACCGACCGACAAGACACCCTCAAAGCGCGCTTTGTCGTGCACTCCAACGGTCCGCTGAACAGACCCAAGCTGCCAGCCATAAAAGGCATCAGCGACTTTAAAGGCCACACCTTTCACACCAGTAGATGGGACTATGCTTACACCGGTGGAGACGCCCATGGCGGCCTGACCGGTCTAGCAGACAAGCGCGTGGCGGTGATCGGCACCGGCGCAACCGCCGTGCAATGCGTGCCTCACGTGGGCGCATCCGCCGAGCACCTGTACGTATTCCAGCGCACGCCATCGTCTATCGACGTGCGCAATAACAAGCCTACTGACCCCAACTGGATACAGGAGCAAGCCCCAGGCTGGCACGATGAAAGACGGCGCAATTTTGAATCCATTATGGTTGGCGCACCGGTGAAAGAAGACCTTGTATCAGACGGCTGGACTGAAGCGTTTCGTCTGCTCTTTGGCAATTTGCAAGACAAGGCGCCTTCAAAAGCGCGCATGGCACTTTGGGCGTTGACCTCGGTGGCGTCAGTTGAGCGCTACAAGCAGGGTTTTAAGCCGTACATGACCAAGAAGGTCACCGACTACATGGACCTGGCGAGAGAAATGGAGTTGGCCGACTACCAAAAAATGGAAGGCGTGCGTGCGCGTGCCGACCAAGTGGTTGAAGACAAGCAAACCGCAGAGGCATTAAAGCCATACTATCGTCAGTTCTGTAAGCGCCCCTGCTTCCACGACGAATACTTGCCCACATTCAACTTACCCAATGTATCGCTGGTGAATACAGACGGTAAAGGGGTAGATCAAATTACCGCAGACGGCATCATCTTTAACGGTGAGGAGTACAAGGTAGATTGCATTATTTTTGCCACCGGTTTCGAGGTGGGTACGGACTATGCGCGCAGAGCCGGATATCAGATCAACGGTGTTGCCGGGCAGTCTATTTCGGAAAAATGGGCGGACGGTCTGTCCACTTTTCATGGCATGCACACCAAAGGATTCCCTAACGCGTTTTTCTTTGGGCCTGCGCAGTCAGGGTTCACTGCAACCTACACCTATTCGTTAGATGAGCAGAGTGTGCATCTTGCGCATATTTTGACCATGGCTAGGGAAAAGGGCGCCAAGCGCATTGAAGCCAGTGAAGCCGCAGAGAAAGCGTGGGTGCAAACGATTATTGAAAAAGCGCGACTCACCGCGGACTTTCAAGAAAAGTGCACGCCCGGGTATTATAACAATGAAGGTAAAGGCAACGCCAAGCCGCAAAACAATATGTATGGCGGTGGCCCTATTGAGTTTTTTGGGCTGATGAAAAAGTGGCGCAGTAAAGGTGATTTGAAAGGCCTAGAGCTGAGTTAGGGTCCTAACTAAGTGTGTAAATAAAAGGTCAATCTGCGCAGGCTGTCTGCGCAGATCTTAAAATTCATTAAACTTCTCTAAACGCCGCTTTCACAAAGGCCTGTGTATGTTGCTGTGATGAAAATCACAAAAATGTTGCTCATTATGTCTATGCTTGTAACCACCCCCGCAGGCGCTGTAGCCAATACGACAAAAGAAATTCTGCTCACCTCATTCGACACGCAATCTGCGGATTTAGCTTGGCGCGTGGTCAACGATGGCGTGATGGGTGGCCGCTCAAGCAGCGACTTTAACCTTGCTGACGGTGTACTCACCTTCAGTGGTGTGACCAATACCAATGGTGGTGGCTTCGCCTCCATTCGTAGTGCCTTGATGGACTTTGGCTTAGCTGGGTTCACCCAGTTCGCCTTGCGTGTGCGCACGGATGGTCGCGCGTACACCTTACTGCTGCGGCCAAAAAACCAGCGCATCTCTTACCGTATGGATTTTCTAACTCAACCAGGCCAATGGCAGGAAGTTGTATTGCCTATTGAGCAGTTTCAGGCCAGTTGGCGTGGTCGTAAACTTAACGAGCCGTCCATTGATCCAGCGAATATTGAACAAGTGGGTATTATGATCGCCGATGGCCGTGACGGAGACTTCAACTTCGAGATAGATTGGCTACAAGCACGCAGATAGCCTAGGACCATTCGCTGAGTCGTTATGCAAATAGTATCTGCGCTGGTGTTCAGTCCGTCAGCTTGCCGTTCTGCTCAGTTGAGGCGGGAACCAATCGCAGCTGCTCACCTCTTCGTGTCCCTCATAAACGCGCATGCCCAGTAAATAAGGTCCGCTGGGTACTGGCAGCCAATTAGCAATCTCCAAAGGCCGCTCTGCACTCAAGGTAAGGGTTAGGCTGCCGTCAGCGTCATAAACAAGTCCCGGTGTGCGGTCGCTAATAGACCAGCGATCTATTTCGTTTTCTACTAAATACATGTCACTGCCGTAAGCTGTTAACGACCAGAATGCGCTGCATGGTGGCATGGCGTTGGCTGCAAATCTGAGTTGCAATGGGCGAGTGCCGTCGAGTTTTTCTTGCTCAGAGTCATGCTGCGCCACATAAGATCTGTTTTCTATGGCTTGGTGACCACCCAGGCCAAATTTGGCACCTGCTGCTCGGCGCACTATATCTGTGCCAAAACCAATGGCGCTGCGACCAGTACTCCATCCGTTTTTACTTACGTTGTCCGCTTGATTAAGGCCAACAATATGCCGCTCTCCTTCCGCCACGCCTGCAATCAACACGTCCGCTGGAACGCTAGAAGGGTCGTCAACTATGGCTTGTGCCGTAGGCGATAATTGCGGTTGTTTTTGGATCGTCTTGAAGCCCATGTGCTGCAGGCCAAATATCTCGCCCTTGCCTTGCCTTGCCTTGCCTTGCCTTGCCTTGCCTCTATCAGGCCGCCGTCTGCGCTTTTTCACGGCGAGCAACTGGGTTAAGGTGTTGAAAAATTTGGGAGTATGTTG
The DNA here is from genome assembly GCA_028228615.1 of Pseudomonadales bacterium. GTDB lineage: Bacteria > Pseudomonadota > Gammaproteobacteria > Pseudomonadales > Azotimanducaceae > UBA4421. Next base: position 12,921 of record JAOJBS010000018.1, read on the forward strand.
CTATGAGTCGTTCAACACAGCCGTTCAGAGTAGGGGAAGTCGCCACTGGTGCGGAGGGGCAGACTGCCCACCCACAGCATCTAGCGCATTCAGAACGTTTAAAAGAAACCTTTTACAAAATAGGCGACAGCGCTTGGTGTTATGTCGGCAACGGCCTATCTAACCAAACGTTTATTCAAGGCCCAGAGGGCATCATTGCCATTGATACCGGCGAGTGTCAGGAAGAGATGCGCGACGCCATTGCCAAGCTTCGCGAACAAACTGACGCGCCCATAGTTGCCTGTATTTACACACATTTTCATTACGTGGCCGGCACAACGGCCATTGTCGAAGACCGTGGGGATGCCAATTTCCCGATCTACGGACATGACGGCATTGCCGCAAATCTCACCCGCTTTGGCGGTGAGGTAGGCCCCAGAGGTTCAAGAGGCATGGTGCACCAATTCGCCATGATGCTGCCGCAATCTGGTCCAGATGCCATTGTGAATATCGGGCTGGGGCGCTTTTACCGCAACCCCTCCCACGCGCCCTATACACCGGGCCACATGCCAGCCACCCATACCTTTACCGAGCAAAATCAGGTCTCCATTGCGGGTCTTGATGTGATTTTTTATCCCGCACCTTCGGATGCCACAGACTCAGTGAACATCTGTTTCCCCCAGCTAGACTTGGCTGTAAACAATATATTCTGGCCCACGCTGTTTAATATTTTTGCCATTCGCGGCGAAGAGTACCGCGACCCTCGAGTACTACTGCAAGGACTAGATGCATTGGCAGAACTCAATGTAGAGCACCAAATCGGTGCCCACGGGCCGCCAATGTCAGGGCGTATTGAGGTTAAAGCGTCTATTCTGCGTTACCGAGATTCCATTCAGTTTATTTGGGACCAAACGGTGCGCGCGGCCAATCAAGGCCTGACCATAGACCAAGCCATTGAGCGGATAAAATTGCCGCTGAATCATGAAGACGACTTTAGAACCCAGCAGCTTTACGGCGTGGTTGAGCACCACGTTAGGCAGGTGTACACCGGTTTATTCGGCTGGTTTGACGAAGACCCCAGTAAACTGTTTCCAACCCCCCAGCCAGAACGAGCGGGCAAAATGATTGCCGCATTCGGCGGCAGAGAGGCAGCACGCGCTTTATTCGACACCGCCTTAAAGGAAGAAGACTACCGTTGGGCTTTGGAAGTGGGTAGCTACCTAGTGTTCCACCAAGACCCAATTGATGCCACTGAAGACAAATTACGTCTGGCTTCGGCCCTGCGCGCAGTGGCCTATTGCTCAAGCGCTGCAAACATTCGCAACTGGTGTTTAACCCAGGCACTAGAGTTAGATGGCAGCATTGATCTCTCCCGTTTCAAGATACACCGCTTCCGCGAGCAAGAAGTGCTTGCTGGGCCAGCAGATCGCTGGGTATCCATTTTGCGGGTTTTGCTTGATCCACTATTAGCTGAGTCAGTACAGGGCAGCATTGGATTTAAATTTGACGATGGCGGCTCTGCGGGACTGATGATCCGTAATCAGGTGGCAGCGGTAGTGGACTTTGACCAATGCGATTTAAAACTGTCTATGACCAAAGCCGCTTGGGCCAAATTGTTAGGCGGAAAAATGGGCTTATCAGAAGTGTTAAGTGGTATGAATGACCTCTCAATAGAGGATACCAAGAAGGCAACAGACCTACTGGCGGTTTTTGATTTAGAAACCTTAAAGCGCTAGTCAGTATATTAGACGATTGATTTGGCAGCTGAGTTCTAGAGCAAAACTCAGCTGCAAGAATAGAAGGGGATAATGATGGATTTGAATCCGACGGCGGCAGGTTTTTCCGCCAAGAAGCTAGAGCGTATAGAACAGCATTTAAACGAAAATTATTTGGATGCTGGCAAAATCACCGGCTGCTAGGTCATGGTCTCAAGGCGCGGTATTCCCGCGTATTTTAAATCCTTTGGCGACATGGACCGAGAGCGCAGCAAGCCTGTTCGGGACGACACCATTTATCGTATCTACTCCATGAGCAAACCCATTACCTCAATCGCGTTAATGATGCTGTTCGAGGAAGGTAAATTTCAGCTCAACGATCCCGTGTCTCGATTTATACCGTCGTGGAAAGGGCAGCAAGTGTGGGTAGCAGGGCGTGGGGACACTATGCAAACCCGCGCACCGCAAACAGTTATGACCATGCGTCATGTGCTGTCTCATACATCGGGGTTGTCCTATGGCGGATTGCTGCCTGGCGACTCCCAGCCAGTAGACGAAGTTTATCAAAAGCTCGGGGTCAACCGAGGCGAGGGAGAAACCGTTAGCAGCTTTGCGGAAAAACTCTCCCAAGTACCACTGCGCTATGACCCCGGTTCACAGTGGCTGTATTCATTGGCGACAGATGTATGCGGCTGCTTGGTAGAATTTATCTCCGGCCAGAAATTCGAAGACTTCCTCAAAGAGCGCATCTTCGATCCGCTAGATATGCAAGACACCGCATTCTGGGTACCAGAAGACAAGCTCGACCGGTTTGCCGCTAACTACGGCCGCGGGAGAGACAAGTCGTTAAAGCTGTTGGATGACCCACAAACCAGCAAATACGGCAAAGCACCCAGCTTTCCCTCAGGGGGCGGCGGCTTAGTCAGCACCACGCAAGATTACGCAAAGTTTTGCGAAATGCTCAGGCAGAAGGGTAGCTATAACGGCAAAGAGATGATTGGTAGCAGAACGCTGGTATTGATGACCAAAAATCACATCACTGAGGGCCGAGACTTAGGCCAAGCCGCAATAGGCTCGTTTTCAGAAACCGCCTATGACGGCGTAGGCTTTGGGTTGGGGTTTGCCAGTACATTAGATGAAGTGTCTTCAGGCACCATTGGCGCCGGGGATTATTACTGGGGCGGCGCAGCCTCCACCATATTTTGGGTGGACCCAGTAGAAGACCTCTACGTTGTATTTATGACTCAACTTATGCCGTCGGGGACCTTTAACTTCAGAGGCCAGTTGAAGAACATTATTTACGGCGCAATCAACGACTAGAGCGCGCGGGGCGGAAGGCAGGAGGGTTGCTTTTGCAGCTCTCAAGTAGGCTTTTTTCCTTCTCGCTTTTTACGCCTACCCGCATAGACGTCGCTTACTCCAGAGCTTCCACCCCCTCCAAAAACGCCAGCACATCTCTAGCCGTACGTGCTGGATCTTCCTCCATCGGTATATGCCCCAAATCCTCATAAATCACCGTGGTGGTGTTGGGCAATCTTTGCTCAAACAGCGGTACTACGGATACCGGTATCACTGCATCTTGTGCACCCCACATAACCAGGGTGGGTTGGGTGAGAGCGCTTAGATCGGGTGTTTGGGATGCCGCGTCACCGTATGAGCGGGTGCGGCTGAGTATCGCGCCACGGGTGCCTTGTCGCATCATCAGTTCGTAGTAGCGGTCGATGAGTTTTTCGTCCACTACCGGTGAGTCGTTGTACGCTGCGCGCAGGCCTTGGCCGATGAGGAGTTTGGGGTCGAAATAGCGGGCCATAGCGCGGAACCAGTCTTGGCGCAGTAGGCTAAAGCCGGCTACTGAGGGTTTCTTGTCTTTTTCACCGCCTCCACTGCCTTCGCTTTCTTCCTCACTGGGCCGCTGCCAGTTGCCCGGAGGAACCGAGTCCACCAGCACCATGGCTAATACGCGCTCTGGGTGGGCTAGGGTATATTGCCATGTTGCGCCGCCGCCCATTGAATTGCCGCCCAGTACAAATTGCTCTAACCCCAGGTTGTTGGTCACCGCGTGGATGGTTTGGGTGAAGGCATCAATACCATACTCTGCGCTTGGTACGGTTCCGGTGAGTCCGTGGGCGGGCAGGTCTAGGGTGATCACCCTGTATTGTTGGCCGAGGATAGCCACCCATGGCTCCCAAGTGTGCAGAGATGCCATAGCCCCATGTATCAGCACAACGGGTAAGCCGTCTCTATTGCCTTGGTCGCGATAATGTACGCGGCTGCCATTATCCATGGTCAGAAATTGAGAGTGTGCATTGGTGTATTTGGCGTCCACTACTGCTGCGGGTAGGTCGCCCTTGAATAGAAAAACGCCAGCTAAGGCGATGAGTACGCCAAGCATGCCCAGCGACCACTTGATAATTTTCAACTTAGTCCTCCCTTTGTTCTTTACTGAGTAGTACTCAATTGTGCAGATATGAGCCTAACACGAAGTGCCGGCGCAGTTGCTCCGTGCTATTGCGTGATAGCAGTGCTTGGCAAGCACTTATTGGCCGTTCTTGAGGCAGGTGCTATCTAAGTTTTGCAGATTGCCCCAAGGTGTAAAACGTGGTTTATTCAAAGGTCACGATTTACCGTGCTGGCTAGAGCCAAGCGGATAAACGTCTATTAAAATAATTTTGGGGAGAGTGCTTTGAGTGACTATCAATTATTGATTAACGGCCAAATGGTCGACGGTGCAACAACAATGGCCGTGGTGAATCCTGCCACTGAAGAGACCTTGGCTGATTGCCCACGTGCAGACGAAGGCCAGCTGAATGAGGCGGTTGCCGCTGCTAAAGCTGCGTTCGACAGTTGGAGTAAAACCACCATCGATGAGCGTAAAGCGGTTATTTCGCAAATTGCCGATGTTATTGAAGCCAATGGTGCTGAGCTGGCTCAGCTGTTGACCCAGGAACAAGGCAAGCCGCTGGCTGATGCGACCGGTGAAGTTTATGGCACCGCTGCGTTCTTCCGCTATTTCACCGCGCTAGATTTGCCGATTGAAGTGCTTGAAGACAGTGAAAACCGTAAGGTTGAAGCGCACCGTAAGCCACTGGGTGTTATTGGCGCCATTGTGCCGTGGAACTTCCCCATGATTTTGATGGCGTTCAAAGTGCCGCCTGCATTGATCGCGGGTAATACCGTTGTACTGAAGCCGTCGCCTACCACGCCTCTAACCTCCCTGCGTTTGGGTCAGTTGATTAAAGACATTGTGCCTGCAGGCGTTTTGAATATTGTCACTGATGCCAACGATCTGGGCGCGCCATTAACGGCTCATCCAGACGTGAACAAAATTTCCTTCACGGGTTCTACCGCAACAGGCGCCAAGGTTATGGCCGGTGCTGCGGGCTTAATTAAGCGCATTACCCTTGAGCTAGGCGGCAACGATGCAGGTATCGTTTTAGACGACGTAGAGCCTAAGAAAGTGGCGCAGCAGTTGTTTGATAGCGCGTTCCAAAACAGCGGGCAGGTATGTATTGCTATGAAACGTCTGTATGTTCACGACTCAATTTACGACGAAGTGGTTGATGAACTGGCAAGCATTGCTAACGACACCATTATTGGTGACGGCCTTGAGCAGGGCACCAAACTTGGACCGCTGCAAAACAAAATGCAGTATGAAAAAGTGAAAGAGCTCATTGAGTCAGCACGTCAGGATGGCAATATTGTTGCCGGCGGCGAAGTGCCTGATCAGTCTGGTTACTTTATTCGTCCTACAATTGTGCGCGATGTTACTGAAGGCAGTCGTATTGTTGACGAAGAGCAGTTTGGCCCTGTGCTACCGGTTATTCGTTTCAGCGACGAAAGCGATGCTATCGCCCGTGCTAATAACTCAGACTACGGCTTGGGTGGTTCGGTTTGGTCTAGTGACCTTGATCGTGCGTATGATGTAGCTAATCAAATGAATACCGGTACCGTATGGATCAACAAGCATGCTGAACTAGATCCGGGTATACCTTTTGGTGGTTCCAAGCAGTCTGGCTTAGGTAATGAGTTGGGTATGGAAGGCCTGAAAGAGTTTACTCAGTTGAAGATGATCAATATGGCGCGATAGCGCCTTTTGCTTCAATAGCAAACACCCAAGGGTGAAGATAAGGGGCCACATACTTTATATGTGGCTTTTTTTTTGCGCAGATTTTCTCACGGCCATTCACCAAGTATGCGTTTCTTACATTACTTATATGAGTTTTGGCGTAGATGCAGAGGCGGCTATTTGCAGATTGTAACGTCTGTTTTTGTGCTACAGATTGGCATCCCCAAAAGCGCGGAGTTCTTTCAGCAGAGGTTTCATTTCGTTGCCCAGTTTTGTCGGCACATATTCAAATCGCTGGGGCCTGCTTTGGTAGGCAACTTTTTCTAATGCGCCAAAAGTCACCAGTCGCTTAAGCCGTTCGGATAGCAAATTGGTGGGAATGCGCTCTGGTCGGTCGGAAAAGTCGGCAAAAGTTCGGCAGTCAAAAAACAGCGCGTCGCGCATAATCAACAACGTCCACTTGTCGCCGATCAGATCCAAGGCGCTTGCAATACCGCAGTCCGAGCGCTTGATGCGCGGCGCAGCTTGAGCTGTTTTTGAGACCTGTTTTGAACCTTTTTGTGGAGTTGGGCTTGAAGGTCGTGTCGAGGTTTTCTTCGATGCCTCTCTAGATGCCTTTCTAGATGCCTTCTCAGATTCCCTTTTAGAGGTGCTGTCTGTGTGCTTTTCCATAACTTACCCAGTCACTTTGCAGAGGGTCGCCATGCGCCAAGTTTCAGCGCGGCGGCAATGATAATTGCATAACTAATCATGCTCAGTGCCGCGCCGTAATAGATGCCCACTAGACCAATATCAAAGATAAACCCTAATGAGAAAGAAACACAACCCGCCACCGCAACCCGCAAAACGGTTGCTAACACTGGCCATAGCATTGCGTTGGCGCCTTGGGAGGCGAAGTACAAAGACAAGCCTAAACCTTGGAAGAAAAAGCAGGGTCCGGCAATTTGAATAAAGTCTTTGGCTGAAGCATGCACCAGTGGGTCTAGGGTAAACAACGCTATCCAACCGTCGGGAAAAATGGCCAGCACTATGCCTAGCGCCCCTGCAATGATCCCAGCGCTCAGGCCACCAATCCAACCTACCCGCTCAGCGCGGTCGATGTCGCCTGCACCTATACCCATGCCAACCAATGAGGTCATTGATGAACCAAGACCAAACACTAAGGGAATAATCAAAAACTCGATGCGTGAGCCAATACCATAGCCCGCCAATGCTGCCTCGCCAAAACGACCAACGAATGCGGTGAGCATAAGTACCGTGGCAATGGTCAAAATGGGTGACAATGATGCGGGCAGTGCTACCTGCAAAATATCGTCGAAATGAGTTTTGGCGAAGGACAGCGCAGATAGACGCAATTTGACAATGCCGTCGCTGGTGGCAAGGTGGCGCAACATCACTAGGCTTACCAACAACCCGGATGTTATGGCAGATACAGCTGCGCCAACGATGCCCAATTGAGGAAATCCGTAGAGGCCCAGAATCAGGCAGCCGGAGAGGGGGACTTGTATGATTGAGCCGAGCATCATTGCCAATGCAGGATACTGCATGTTACCCATGCCGCGGAATATGGCGCTGGTGATGCCCAGCATCCACACAAATACACCGCCCGAGAGCAGGACCAACGCATAGGTATAGGATTGTTCTAACACTTCGCCACGGCCGCCCAGCAGCACGATGAATGCTTCGCCGCCAAAGAGAAAAATGATAAATAAAGCCAAGGCACCCATAACGCCCATAGCCAGCGCGTGCCAAACCAAGGTCTCTGCCCGAGCCACGTCGCCTGCGCCCAGCGCCCTAGCAATAGCTGATGCCACCGCACCACCCATGGCGCCACCAGAAAGAGTCTGCGTCAGCATCAGCAGTGGAAATGCTAAGGCAATGGCCGCTAATGAAATGGAACCTAGCTGACCAATAAACCAGACCTCGGCCAGACTCACCACGCCTTGGATCAGAAACGCCAGCGTACTGGGCGTAGCCATGCGTGCCAGTAAAGGAAGGGGCGGGGCGGTAAGCAGGTGTTGAGTGCGTGGATCCATATTCAAGTTCTTATAGTTATGTTAAAAAGCATAGTAATGACTTTAAATATGAAAGTCACTGTAGGTTGTGCGTATATTGATAGAACGATAGAGCATAAAATTGAGCATAAATAGAGCCGTGGTATTGCCTATGCGCGTAAGACTATAAGATTAAGTTGGGGCTGGGCTTTCAGGCAAAAGTTAGGCGATCGCTTAGTGGATTTTGGGTGCGCCTTTGTTGTTGAGGATGGTTGTTGAGGATGGTTGTTGCAGATGGTTGTTGCGGATGGTTGCTGGGGTATTAGGTCTCGTTCCTCACCGCGCGCGGCTGGGACGGGGTGTTCAGAAATGTGGCGACAAAGTGCACCAATATGACCAGTGCTAAGTCTCCCGAATTATCCAGCAGTCGACTTAAACCTATGCCGCCTAAACAGGCAAACAAGCAGTTTTGCCATTTCCAGCGCAGCGTAAAGTAGTGCAGTCCAGCGAAGAGCACATTGCTCAGTACAACGGCTGCAATAAGGCCTGTGGACGGTTCTAGTATAAGAGGCAGAAAAAGACGGAACGCCAGTTCTTCTACAATAGATATGTAGAGAAGGTAGGCAATCCAAAAACCCTGGATTGAATTTAACGTTAATCCTCTGCGCTTCAGAACCACGTAGAAAAAGCCAAGAATTGCCAATAAAGCTATGGCGTATTGTGCCGGGTTGGCCAGAAATTCAGCGGTTGTGTCCCGGAAAACGGCGGGAGTTGAAAGGAGCCACGCTGTTGAGCAGGCAAAGAGGCCCATGGTTAGTCCGTGGCGATACAGTACGTGTAGGAATGTAGAGACCGGCGCAACAGCGCCTGCATAGTCTCTTTGTAGTCGTCCCATTTTTACTGCTCCGTTGATTAATCAAACAGGGATGCTCGTTGCTGCGGCAATATACGCAATGTGGGCTGCGTATTCAGACAAATTTTTGCCATCGCAATCTTGTCCTCGAAAAACAGAGGCCTGGCATTGATGCCGCGCTTGGTGATGGTTTAGCCTTGCTTGATCTCAATCTTGTCTTTAACACTTAAAGCTTTGTCCAAGCTTGCGTGAAAATGGGCCAGCGCAGGTTCGTTGCGCCCATAGGTAACAAATGCCTGCGCGCCGCTTTGATATCCCCGCTGAATTTTTTCTCCCAGCATTAGGTCTTCTGCCTCAACCGTGTCTAGTGCCAAGCGTAAATTGTTTTCCCAGTGGCGTTGCGCACTTTCGCTAGTGACGGGTTCTGGTGTGTACATAGACAACACCATTTTGCTGCGACTGGGTTCATCGCCATCTGGAAACATGCGCCAAATTTCTAGGTGGTCCCTTTGATAGACAAACATTGTGTTAGGGAAAAGCGTGTAGAGAATATTGGTGTGCAACAAAAAATCTCTTTCTAGCTCTGCATCGTCGTTGGCCTTAGCAAAAGATTTGCGCACCGCGACCATGCGATGATTCAGGCCAAAACCGTCGGCAGTACTGCGATTGGAGAAGTAAAGGGGCGACACAGTCTTGGGGTGCAGCACACTCAAGTGATAGCTCTCCAAGAATCCATCTACGCCCATTTTCCAATTGATCTTCGGCTCTAGTATTTGCGTTGCGAAGTGGTGGTAGCCAGAAAATTCATAGCTTGCGTATTCAGGAGCTAAGTCACCTAGGTAGGTGTCTATGTCTACAGGCGCAGCGTTTTTTGCTGGGTTAGGGATCGCCCAGACCATGCCATATTTTTCAATAACTGGAATTGGCTTTAAACCGTAATCGTTGCGGTCAATGCTGTTAAAACCCTCTTCTCCTGGAATGTTGCGCAAACGGCCATTCAGTTCGTAGCCCCATGCGTGGTAGGGGCAGGTGAAGCCTGAACCACGGGTGCCGGTACCTTGAGCCACTGGCGCGCCCCGGTGGGCGCAGGCGTTAATGAAACCAGACAAATCACCATTTTTTTGGCGCACCAGCAACAGGGGTGTGCCGCTAAAGTCCTCGGCTAAATAATCTCCGGGGTTTGCCAACTGGCATGACATGGCCATTAATATTGGGTAGTCGCGGAAAAGTGTCTGCTTTTCTAATTGCAGCCGAGCTGAGCTGGCGTAGGCCGCAACGGGGTTGGTAAACACCGCATCCGACATGGCGGTAGTCCCATTTGCCAAGTAACCGCGAATTTGCGCAATCAAATTTTGTCGTGTTTTGGTGAGCATGTTAGGGCCTTATTGCTGAGTAACCTGTCGATAATACTACTCTTCCAACGGTAAAGTTTTAGACTTCAAACTTGGCCTAGATTAGCGTACGCCTCCGGTCACTGCCGGTAATGTAAAACTCAAGACATTCGACTAACTCCTGTCTAAATGGACTATTGAATTGCTCAGTGCGCAGCTATAGTTTAAGAGCGCTGGGAAAGAGAGGAGAGCGAAATGAGTAATATTCCAAAAGAATTCGAGCCAAGTTTTATTGCTGAGCAATCGGCAAGTGATCAGCATATGTACCGCGCTGAGGTCAGCTCCAAAGAGCCTATGGCCTCGGTGCTGAAAAATAATCCGGAAATTTACTTTGTAACGCCGAAGAGTCGCAAAGATTGGGGTAATTGGGCGTTCAAGCCTGGCGCTTACTACGACACCACCATCGGCTCGAAGCATGACTACTGGCGCGAAGAAGATTTGCCTAAGCCCAGTAAAGACATAGCGCGGCTGCGCAGCGACATGCTGCGCTGGGGCTACTGCAAAGTGGAAGATGGCATGTCAGCAGAGCAGGTGGCGACTATTCGGCAGCGTGTACTGGATCAAGCCGAAGGCGAAAGGCTGGCGGGCATAGCGCAGCGAACGCCCAGTGGTCAAAACATTAACTGTTGTGTGAACAAGGGTCGCTGCTTTGAGCTATTTGTTGAGCAGCATCCAAGTATCGCGCAGGGTGGCCCATTAGTTGAGCAACTGGTTACTGAAGCCCTGGGACCTGGTTGGGTTTGCACATCATTGATCGCAGCGATTTCGCTCAAAGGCGGCGTGCCGCAAGCGCTGCACCAAGACCAAGGTAATGCGCTGGACTCTCGCAGCCCAATGACCATTAACATTTTAACCGCCATTACTGATGTAGATGAAACTACAGGGGGGACACTGATCATTCCTGGCAGTCATTTGGTTTTATCCGAGGCGGTTCGCCAGGGTAAACCCGTTGGTAAGTTGCCGCCGGCAATTAATCTAGACGCTAAGGCGGGTACCATGGTCATCACTGATGGTCGGTTATTGCACGGTACCGGCATTAACCATACTGATAATCCGCGTATTGTTATGCTTAATGGTATGCAGCAGCCGTGGCTGCGCCAGCAAGAGAATTGGATGCTCTCCGTGCGCCCTGAAGTATTGCAGCGGGCAAGTGAGAAACTACTGCACAGAATGGGTTATCAAGCCACCACTGGCACGCAAACTAATGAGGGTCATGGTTTTGGCGCTAGAGGTCTACCCGGTGAGGCGGCGGGTGCCACTGTAGATTTTCGTTTGGCCGATGACCAAGGCAAGTATCATCGTGTTGGCGAGTTAGGTCCGAACTCATCGGAAGCGGAGCTAAATGCGACCTACACCTTAAGAGAGGTGGTGGGTAAGGCGCGTGCAGGTGGTGTTAGCGCGCCTGTGGGTATTGGTGAGCGCGGGTTGGTGTGATCGCTAATCCAGTCTTGCCCAGTCTTGTAAGCTACGCAGGAATATCTATTGGACCTTGGAAGCTGGCGCCGTCAGCAAAGAACCACGCCTGTGTTGGGTTTGGTAAGTGAATCACCGTAGTTGTGCTAACGGTCTGGCTGCTTGCCTGCCAACCATCGGGCAACGATACAACATGGTCTGTCGAACCTTTTTGCATAATACCTCCGCCACTTGGTGCGGCCGCGGTAACTTGGATAAATGTTTTGCCCGGCTCCGTGATGACGAGTTGCAGTTCACCTCCAGCGTGGAAAACGAGCGAATGGTGTTTGTCTACTCGTAGCAGGGCGGGGCCACCCGGGATAGGCATTTCGGCCCCGTCAGCTGGTGGGTTAGCGCAATGAAAAAACGCATGGCCCGCTATGACTTTCGCAGTGACTGGGCCGTCAACTGATGCCTGGGGCGAGCGCCGGAAGTAATGCTCATCCATAACGCCTCGGCCTATGCCAACTTTGCGTAATGCGGGCGGTAGTTCTAGGTTGTCGTAGATGTCCCGGGACATAGGTAGGTGAGATTGCCATACGGTGCCGGTATCCAAGTCTATTATTTCGCTATGTAGTGCTTGGCAGTCAATGGGGAAGTTTTTCTTGGGAATTTCTTGCATGGCTCAGACTAATCGGAGTTTACGGGTCGGGTTGCTAGATTAAAATAATGAAGACCATTATATTGGTAAAAGACGATGGTTTGTACAGCCGAATGCTCCCCTTTCTGATCGATGCTGGCCTTTGATCAGCTTCAAAGGGTGAAGGCGACGTTTCCGCTTTATAAAACCAATGATTCGGGTCAAGGCAAAGGGTGAACTTTTTTCTCTCCCGATGTTGATAGCCATAATCAAAAATTTAGAACAACACTGAGGGGAGAGCGGTATGTTTGATGGGCACTATGTCATGTGGGGTGGCGAGCACAGTTTATTTACGCGCAAGCTTGAAGCCATGCTTAATTATCAAGGTCTGGACTACGAATTTAAACTTAAGACCAGAGTCAGTGGCGCAGAAATGGAAGCGCGGCTGGGCACCCATTTCATCCCCGGTCTGCAAACGCCGGAGGGTTGGTTTATTCACGACACCACGCCCATAGGCTTAATGCTGAATGAGAAGTACCCGGATCGAGCCATTGTGCCCAGTACGCCCGTACAGCGTATTGCCGCCCTCTTGTTGGAGGATTGGGCGGATGAGTGGTTTGGCCGTTACGCCATAAGTAGTCGCTGGTGTTATCCGCACAATATTCAGTTTGTCGCTAGAAGTTTTTATGCCAACAATATTGGTAAGTACATGGATGAAGGTTTAACCGCAGAAGAGGATGCTGCGGCTGCGGCCATGATCGACTCAGTGCGAGATAATTTTGGGCTTAAGGCTTGTGCTAACCGTGGCTGTGGCCCGGATCAGGCTGCGACAGTGCGGCGAGATTTCGAGCAGTTAATGGTCCACGCAGAAGCGCATTATAGTCGCTATAATTTTTTGTTGGGTAAACGTGCCTCTTTGGGCGACTTTACTTTCGCGGGTCTCTTCAAAGCGCATATTGCCGCCGACCCAGAGCCTCGCAGTTGGATTGAAGGTTGCGCGCCGCAAATGCTTAATTACATGGACCGCGCCTTTCAAGCACGCAGTGATGACAGTGACTATCTAGCAGATGATGCGCTACCCCCGACGCTAACGCCTTTCTTTGCACATATGCGTGATACCTATCATGAGTTTCTTAAAGTTTCTCGCCAAGCCCTTGCCGCTGGGGAGAAGTGGTGTGAGGTGGACCTAGGTGAGGGGCCAATAAAAATGCGTTCGCTGAAATACAGCGAGGTTTCCCGTTTGCATATTAGGCGTGAGATCGAAAATCTGTCGCGGCAGGATCGGGCGTTAGTAGAAGCCAAGCTAGGGCCATTAGGCGTGCTGGATGCCTATTTACTGCCACCGCTTTAGAACCGTTAGGCGAATTTGGCGATTTTGTTGAAGTGGCGCAGGGCTTTGCGAGCTATTTGTCTATCAGCTGGCTGAGGGTTTTCTCCTCGCCCTGTAGTCCCAGTTCGGTATCCATAGCTTGGATTTTCTCTGCGATGCGCGCCGCGGCCCCGTTGCGTATACGTTTGTTTAGGCTGCGTGCGAGAAACCAGCCAACAACTGCCACCATAGCCATTAGAGCAAACATGTAGCGGTAGCCCGTTGCGCCCTCGTTGCTGTCTAACAACACACCCCACAAGAGGTAGGCAAAAGAGGTGGGCAGATAAATAATGAAGGCGGCTATGGCAATAACTGAGCCTGAGAATCTGGGCGGCAGCCCCATTTCGCCAAACGGCGCAAAGTACAGGGGGCGCATAAAAAAAACGGTGAAGGTGATGAGTAGCATCAATGTCATTGCTGGCCACATGGTGGTGGGTCCAATTGGCAGCGCCATCATGCTCAGTGCGAACAGGGCGACTAAGGTCATGCCAAACCCCATACCGCCGGTAGGTCCGCCGAAAAAACGTTGGGCGATAAATCCAGAGGGTAGGGCAATGGCAATACGCCCCCCGGAGGTGGAGGCGATGCCAAATATAGAAACCGCAAGTACCGGCAGCGCGTAAACCTCATTCAGATAGGTGAGGAAAAACGGCAGCGCGGTGTAAATCATGTAAACGCAAAAACCTACGGCCCCGGCGAGCCAAATTTCCGGTAGGCGCAGTGTCACTCGCATGCCGGCAAGCACTTCACGGTTGGCGGAAGTAGTGTCGTCGCCAGACTTCAATAGTGTTTGCCTTGGTAGACTAAACCAGGTCACAACGCCCAGTATGATCATGATGGCGGCGTTGAACATAAACGCTAACTCAAGACCAAATAGGCTGTAGCCTAATGCGGTGTATAGACCCACAACCATTAGGTTTTGTAGTAACTCCACGCCACCTCTGCCGCCTTCCAACAAACCAAAGATTTTGCCTTGATTGTCGTCGGTTGTAGATTTGCGCACGGCGGAAAGCACCGCTGGCCAGAATGCGCCTTCGCACCAGAGTGACAGCATCACAAAGAGAAAGCACAAAGTGGCGAAGTCGGTGGTTTTGCCAAGAAAGAAAGTGGTGATACCGCCAAGGACCATATTTACTGGAATAAGCACACGGGGCGAGAAACGGTCTTGAGCCCAAGCCAGAGCGACATAAAAAATGTTGTGAACAATGCCGTAAATAGACATCAGCACACCGAACTGAGTTTTGGAAATTTGCCACAATTCCAACATCTGCGGCAGCAATGCGCCTTTCATAGCGAGCACAGAAAAAGCAAATTGTGCGCACAGCACCAAAATCACAAAGTTGATTAGCACTTTTTGCGAGGAAAACAAAGGCGCGGGGTTGGGTAAAATCTTCAAAGAGGCTTTGCTCCGCAGCATTAAGAGCTGTTCTATTTAGATTTGTTGAAGATACTCGCTAGCTTGGGCTGCCGCTAGGGTATGGATGCGGCATTTGGTGTCTTGCCGATTTTCTTTTTGCACCGGTAACAACTGGCATTGCTTTATTTATCCCCGATATTCTAGTTACAGGCAGTGCATCGGGCGTCAGTCTTCTGCTCGCAAATCTGGGAATGAGTTCTAGGTTGGGTGCAAAGTACCCAATATGGTCGAGGCAAATATTCGTTCGACCAAGGCCGTATGTGGTGTATCTTTCTGAGTGTCCTGTGCTGATCAGCGATGGGCAGTTATTTAAAGTTTAATGAAAGGGATCGGGATAATGGAAATATCAGGCAGTAAGGGAATTTTTGTTGGAGGCAGTTCAGGTATGTGTCGCGCCAGCGCGGAGCAATTTGCCAGTAAGGGCGGCACGGTGGCCATTCTAGATCTGGCGTCCTCCAATGGCGCCGAAGTAGCCAAAGCACTTAACGGTAACTTTTACCCTTGTGATGTGACTAATTACACTTTGATGGACGAGGCCATTACTCAGGCAGTAGGCGATATGGGCGGCTTGCATGTGGTGGTTAATACGGCGGGCGGTGGCTCTGGTGCAGTGGGTGGCAAGGCGCAAAGAACAGTGGGTAAAGACGGTTCGCGTCACCCAACAGACATATTCGCCAAAGTACTGGAGCTGAATATTGTTGCCTCTTTTAACATCAACACCATTGCCGGTCAGTTTATGGCGAATAACGAGCCTAATGAAGATGGCGAACGCGGTGTCATGATTAATACTTCTTCAATCGCTGCATTTGAAGGCCAAGTTGGACAGGTAGCTTACAGCGCGGCTAAGGGGGGTATTTCAGCTATGACTTTGACGATGGCCCGTGACCTAGGCAACTTGGGTATTCGCTGCATGACCATTGCACCAAGCTTGTTTGACACGGGTATTACCGCCGGTATTCCAGAAGCGGGTGCAAATCAGTTAACCAAAGATGCCGCTTTTCCTCGGCGTATGGGTAAGCCTAACGAATTCGCCACTATGGCGATGGCGATTGTTGAGTGTCCAATGATGAACGGTTCTACCGTCAGAGTGGACGCTGGGCAAAGGTTTGCACCGCGCTAGCCCTGAAGATTAAAATTGGATTGGCATAAAGGCCGAAAAAAATAACAAAAATCTAAAACTCTAAAAATATAAGAGGGGTCACCATGAAAAATTTCCAAACATTTCTTTGCTTGGCAGTGTCGTTGTTGTTGCCGTCGATATTGTCACATGCTGATGATCACAAAGGTGTGACGTCGATAGATGCTACCGGTTTCGATAGCATGATGAAAGAGATTTCAAATTGGGGGCGTTGGGGTGAGGCAGATCAGCTGGGTACATTGAATCTGATCACTGCGGCAAAGAAAGCTCAGGCTGCTGCATTGGTTCGCTCAGGTGTTTCTATCTCTCTCGCATTGCCAATGAACAAGGTTGGCGATCATGTAAACGAAAAACCGTTTAAACATACGCCGTTTATTTTTCCTTCAGAACCCGTGTTTGGGATCGACCCTTCGGCAATGCCTCAAGCCGCGGGGGATGTGTTTGAGATTGACTACCATGGTTTTGCTCACTCGCATTTGGACGCTATTAATCACTTCGCCTACCAAGGCAAAATGTATAACGGCTTTGTTTTTGAGCAAGATGAAAACGGCTTTGCTAATCTGGGTATAGAGAATATTGCGCGTGAAGGCATTGTTACCAGAGGGGTGTTGGTAGATTTTCCCGCATTCTTTGGCGTGGACTATTTGCAGCCGGGTAGGGTGATTACTACGGAAGACTTCTTGGCTTGGGAGAAGGCTAGCGGCGTCAAAATAGGTTCTGGGGATGCGTTGATTGTGCGTACCGGACGTTGGGAAGCCGTGGAAGATAGAGAACCATGGAACTTTGTAGAAGCCGCCGCAGGCTTGCACGCATCAACAGCCAAATTTCTTAAAGAGCGAGATGTAGCGGTGATTGGCTGTGATGGAGTTACCGACGTTATGCCTTCTGGTGTAGGGCAACGTTTTAATCCAACTCACGAACTGTTAATTATTGGCTTAGGTATGCCGATCTTCGATAACTTGGATCTTGCCGCTTTGACTGCTCAAGTGAATAAGGAAAAGCGTCCTGTGTTTATGCTGGTGGCTGCGCCACTTAGTGTGGCGGGTGCCAGTGGCTCGCCGTTGAATCCGTTGGCTATATTTTAAAGGAATGGCTTTACGTGTTAAAAAGCCCGCAATTTGCGGGCTTTTTTGTGCTTGTCGTTTCTTGCTCGCCGTTTGCGCCTGTCTTCTTTGAGCAAAACCAAACTTACTCTTTCGCCATTTCGATATGGCCGACTGCTTCATGATCTAGATCTTGGTCGTCGTCTAGGTCTACTGTGATCTTGATTAAAGAGCCAGTGAAGCTGAACGGTGAGGCGTAGTTGCCCACTGTTGTGCCTCGGTCAAAACCGACATCTAGCCCTGACCAAGAAATCATCAGCGAGAAAATATAGTCCGTTTGCATAGATGCAGCCTCTTCGCCGTCTACCAATAGGGTTGCGGTGCCGCTCACGCTGTTGTCAGTATTTTTACTGCGCCGCATGCGCAAGGACAGTTCATGGTGTCCGCGGCTTAAGGGTTGTGCTGATTTCAATAGTTGATGGTTGCCACCAATATTGAGGTCGTGCATAAGGTAGCCATTTTCTAGGTACAGTGAGTAACCGCCAGTGGCGTCGCCATGTGCAATAAGTACACCTTGTTCGGTGGCTGATGCCAAGTCTACTGTTGCCTTAATGGTGTAGCTGCGGCTGCGCAGGTCTGGGGCTACCTCGCTGGGTAGGTGGCCCATGCCGGGCCAAAAGGTGTAGTGGGTGCGTCCGCCGCGATGCCGTTCGGCATTTTCTGCAAACCTTGGTGCGAAACGATCGTCCAGTGGCAGTACTTGGTTGGCTTCGGCCTCTTGCCACCAAATTGCCTGCATCTCGGCTAACCGTTCCGGGTGGGCATTGGCTAAGTCGTGGGTTTCGTTAAAGTCCTCATCAAGGTTATATAACTCCCACACGTCATCAACGAAGGCGCTGCCCGGTGGGTGGTAGGCCACTGCCTTCCAGCTGTTATGTACTATGCCGCGGTGGCCAAACATTTCAAAATATTGGGTGGTTTTACCTGTATCTGCGCTTGGGTCGGTCAAGCTGGCTGCGAAGCTTGTGCCCTGAGTGCCAACGCCTTCTGCCTTAGCTACTTTGACATTAATCAAATCAAGGATGGTGGGATTGAGGTCACTGACATGGCAGAACTGGGTGCGAATGCTGCCGTCGGTGGGGATTTTGGCGGGCCAAGACATAACTAACGGGTCGCGTATGCCGCCGCCGTGAGTGTTTTGCTTATAGCGTTTGAGCGGGGTGTTGGAGGCCATTGCCCAGCCCCAGGGAAAGTTGCTGTGAGTGTCCGGGCCGCCAATATCATCCAAGCGCGCAAGTTTTTGCGCCATTGATTCGGGTTGTAGATTGTAGGGGCCCATTGCGTTGATAAAACCGTTGGGTCCGCCCTCTTGGCTTGCGCCGTTATCCGACAACAGCAGTACCAGTGTGTTGTCGAGTAAATCGGCTTGTTCTAGAAAAGCCATCAGGCGGCCCAGCTGCTGATCAGTATGCTCGAGCATGGCGCCGTATGCTCCGGCCAAGCGAGAAAACACTCTGCGCTCGTCGTCGCTGTGTTCGTCCCAAGCGCTGACTGAATCGTTTCGCGGTGGCAGCACTGTGCCTTTAGGTACTATGCCCATCTCAATTTGTTGTGCCAGTCGATCTGCTCGTGTGGCGTCCCAACCTTTGGCAAAAATTTTGTCGTACTTGTCAATCAAGTCTTTGGGCGCTTGGTGCGGGGCATGGCATGCGCCTGGGGTAACCATCATGAACCATGGAATTTGCGGCGACACCGCAATGTGCCCTTTGACATAGCCAATCGCTTGGTCGAATAGATCTTCGGTCAGGTGGTAACCGCTTTCGTAGTTGCCGGGGGCTGTAATATGGCTGTTGTCGCGCACCAGTTCTGGCGAGTATTGGTCGGTTTCGGCGTCTAAAAATCCGTAGAAGCGGTCGAAGCCACGGCCTAACGGCCAGCCGTCAAACGGTCCCGTGGGTCCCGTTTCTGTGAGTGGGGTGACATGCCATTTGCCGACCATGTAATTGCGGTAGCCTACACCTCGTAATGTTTCGGCGAGGGTTGGTGCAGCGGCAGAGATTTTGCCGCGATAGCCGGGGTAGCCGCTGTCGAAGTTAGCCAAACAACCGACGCCAACTGCGTGATGGTTGCGGCCTGTGAGCAGGGCTGCGCGAGTGGTGGAGCACATGGCTGTTGTGTGAAAGCCGCTGTAACGAACGCCTGCGTTAGCCACGGCATCAATTGTTGGGGTGTCTATTTCGGAGCCGTAGCAACCAAAGTCTGCGAATCCCACATCGTCCAGCATCATTAGGACAATGTTTGGGCTGCCAGCGGGTGGCGTGGGAGGCGTTGGCCAATGTGCTGCGGGTGTCGGCTGTGGGTTAGGGCGAGAGGTTGTATGCGGCTTAGTCATGACACAGGCTCCGTGCAAAAGCCCAGTCTACCACTGTCTTTCGCATTGTCCTTTTCTATGTCTTTAGCTGAGTCCTTGGCGATGCCAGCTGTTGTGGCAGCTGTCGTGCGAGTTGTTGTGTCAAATGCTGTGCCGGTTGCTGTTTTGTCTGCGCTTCAACGGCTTAGCTGCGGAACTATTCATGTCGAGGGCTAGCGCTCTGCTGCGGCTATAGGAACTTTGTTGCGGTCCATCCACCGGTCGAATTTGATCAACAGTGGCGGCAAAAAGAATAAGTCTAGGGCCCATGCAACCACAATGATTGGTGTGAGCAGTGACGCTACGCTTTGAAAATAGGGTGTGGAGGAAAAAACCAGAATAAAGGTGCCGAGGGCAAGGCTTAGCGTGGTGATGGTAATTGCTGAACCTGCTCTGTCGAGGGAGTATACGGCAGCGTTTTCAGAAGACATGCCTTCTTCTTTGCCACTGATGTATTTACTTAGTATGTGCACTGAGTCGTCCACGACCAAGCCAATGCTGATGGAGAATAACATTAAAATGTAGGGGCTCAGCTCGCCCACAAATAGGCCCCAAACACCAAACACAACGGTGGCTGGGAAAAGGTTGGGCATGATGCTCAATAGCCCATAACGCAAACTTCTTAAGCCAATGATCATGGTAATGGTGATGAGTAAAAAGCTCAGCATAAAGCCTTGTACCAGCTCCTGCGTAATGCGCCTATCGAGGCGCACGTAGAGGATACTGTTGTCGCCGTGAAGGACTTTATATTCCTTCTTTACATTGTTAGCGATCCACGCATCAATACGATCATTGAAGTCGAGTAATTGTTTGTTGGAGAGGTTAGATGTTGCGATGACCAGTCTCACCGCCGAGTAGTCAGCGTTGAAGATGGGCTGTAGGCTGGGCTCAATTTCCTGTATCAGTTGATAACCCACCAGATAGTCGATTATTTGCAGCTGGTCTACGGGCAGTACATCGTAAGCCTCGTTATCGTCATTATCTGACTTGTTGCGAGCACGTAAGTAGTCTGTATAACTGGTCACGAAGCTCGCTTCTGGTTGTGCTTCCAACCAGATAGATAAGGCTTCCACTTGTTGTAAAAATTTTGGATTAGTGATGCCATAATATTCGCCGCTGTCTATGCTGTAGGCGAGTGCTTGGTCGTTGCCAATCTTTTCGCTGAGTGCCGTCAGCACATAGTGAGCATCTGAATCTTCATCGATAAAGGTGAAACGACTGAAATCCAACTTATTAAGCGGCAGTAAACCCAGTGTCACCACAATGATTACTGCGCTGCCCCAAAAAAGTATGTTGCCCCGTGTTGTGACAACTTTAATTACGGCGCGGATGAATCCTGCAATACCCAACGGTTTAGGTACTTTGTTGGTTGGCAGCATTAAAACTATTGCTGGAAGAATTGCCAGCGTCACGACGTAAGCCCAAACCACGCCAATGGCAATGATGTTACCGAATCCGTAAATGCCCGGAGAAGAACTGTAGTTGAGGCTGAGAAAACCCATAGCTGTGGTTACTGTTGCCAAGGTAATAGGCTGGATGTTGACTCGCAAGCTCTCCCACATGGCATCCATTTTGGCAAGACCTTTGTGCAGGCCTTGGGCATAAATAGACAACACGTGAATACCATCGGCTATGGCTATAACAATAACCACCAGTGGACCAAGTGTGGAGATTTGATTGAGAGGAATATCTAGCCAGCCGTAGGTGCCCATTGTTGCGGCAAATGACAGCGCTGCCATGGTCATTAGGGTGATAGAAAAGGGCAGTGAACGTAGGCAAAACCACAGCAGTAACGTCCCAACTACGAGCACTAACGGCAGCAGTACTTGGTTGTCCTTCTGCCGCGCATTGATACCGTCTAGTTCAAACAGCAGCCTGCCAAGCACGTATATGTCTACGTTTGGGAATTCTTCGCGCAAGGAGTCTCTTAAGGCGACTACCGAACGCGCAATTTCTAAACGCGTTTCTTGGTCATCTTCAGCATTTTTGTAGCGAATGTTAGCTAACGCCATATCACCGGCTTTGGACAGTGAGTTTTTCACGATGTCGTCGTCGTTTAACGCAATCTCGCGGATCGCCGCCGTATCGCTGTCGGTGAGCCCCGTGAGTTCAGGTACTAGGTAGTCTCGGCCATAGGTTTTTTGATCAGAGTCGCTCAAGCGCTCATTTAACAGCGACCTTACGGCAATGGCCGATTTCACTTCAGAGTAACGCTGGGTCAATGCCTCCATTGCTTGCAGTGACTCTAAGGCAAAAATGTCCTCGGCTTCGAAGGCGAACAGTACCCCTGTAGTAGGCGGGAAGTCTTCCTGGGCCATCTCAACTTCTAATTTGAAGGGGTCGTTATCGCTGAGTAGTGATTCGCTGGTGGCAACCATTCGGACGGAACCCAAGCCAACAGCGACGCAGATGCTCAAGGCCAAAGTGACGAACGCTAAAAAGTTGCGCTTTTCTAGCAGCAGATCGAGGATAATTTTCATTTTTTTTTGGACAGCCGACGAATTATTCTTAATTGAGAGGTATGCTACGGCAGTCGGACGTTATTTACACATGGTAAAAAAATGAAAATTATAAAACCTTTTGCGCATGCCGGTCGCGGCGCCTTTTCAAGGCTTATTTTGAGTCGCTCTTTGGTGCTTTCTTTGGTGTTTTGTGCGGGTGGTGTTTTTGCCTCCAGCGCCAGCAAGGTTGGCGACTTTGCGCTGTTAGACCACAGTGGAAAGTTTCATCAGCTAAGTTACTACGGCGACTATAAAGCCGTGGTTGTTGCGACCCAAGGGTTGAGTGGATCTGGACTTGCAGAGGATGCGGCTAACCTTAGCGCCGTGAAGCGCGCGGTTGGCGAGCAGAACGTTAAGTTTTTTATGCTTAATTCTCAGCCTAAAGATGCGCGGGATGCGGTGGCGGCAAAAGCCAAGGAGCTAGATCTTGATATTGCGATCTTGCTGGACCAGTCTCAGCTTGTGGCTGAAACCCTCGGCGTCACTCGCCTAGGAGAGTCGGTGATCATCAATGCCGATACTATGACCGTGCTATACAGAGGCGATACAACGTCAATTGCGCAAGTGTTGCCCAGTCTGCTCGCACAGGAGGGTGCAGAGGTTGCCAGTGCCCAGCCTACAGGTCAGCTGATCGACTTTGCAGCCAAAACCGCCCACCAGCAAACGGCTGTCTCGTATACAAAGGACATTGTTCCCATTCTTCAAGAGAACTGCGTTTCTTGCCATCACGACGGAGCTATCGGTCCTTGGTCAATGTCTAGCCATGCCATGGTACGAGGTTGGTCGCCAATGATGCGCGAAGTGGTGATGACTCGTCGTATGCCGCCTGGCCAGATTGACGGTCATGTCGGCAAGAAAATCGCGGAAGTTGCTGGCCTCACCATTGCAGAAAAGCAAAAACTTGTGCACTGGATAGATGCTGGTGCACCCATGGACGACGGTGTTGATCCGTTGCCATTGATGACTTTTACCGAAGGCAAATTCAGCTTGGGTGAACCAGATATGGTGTTCAAGGTGCCTGCTCAAAGTATTCCAGCAACGGGCATAGTCGATTATCGCTATGTGCCAGTTGAGTTGAACTTAGATCGCGATGTGTGGATTCGCGCTATGGAGTTTGTGCCCGGGGACCGCGCAGTTCTGCACCACGTCATTACCTATTTATCTAGCCCGGCGGATAAGTCTGGCAGTGAGCAGAACAAAGCAGCTGAGCGTGGCGATAACATTGGTGGTTTTGCGCCAGGTCGACAGCCAGATGAGTTTCGCGATAACAGTGGCCGCTTTATTCCCAAGGGTTCTAATTTGTTGTTGCAAATGCACTACACCACTTCTGGTCGCGAGACTGTAGATGAAACCGAAGTAGGTTTGTTCATTTATGACAAGCCGCCAGCGTTTGTAATGTCTGGTGGTGTGGCTGGTCAACGCCGTTTCCTAGTGCCTCCCGGTGCCAAGGAACACATGCTGCGTGGCGAGCAATTGGTAGAGCGGGACGCTTATCTTTATGAGATGACACCGCACATGCACTTTCGTGGTAAGCACATGAGCTACAGTGTTGAGTACCCTGATGGCAAAACTGAGCAGTTGTTGTCTGTGCCTAAGTACGATTTCAACTGGCAGTTCAACTATCGCTTGGAAGAGCCTCTATTTTTGCCTGCGGGGAGTAAGTTGATTGCCACTGGTGCGATGGATAATTCAGATCGTAATCCAGGCAACCCAGATCCAACAAAGCCGGTGTTCTTTGGTCTGCAAACCATGCACGAGATGTTCTTTGGCTTTACCACGCTGCGTTACGAGGGTGATACACCCGATGGGGTAGCTGTGGAAGAGGCTGTGACCGAAGTCGCCGATGACTCCGTTGCTGGATTTGACTAAGACCCTGAAGAGACCCTGAAGAGACCGCAAACAGATTCTAAACAGGCCTTAACGCGGTCTGTTTAGAATTGGCCTGAAAAGACAGGACCGTGTCAGTTAGTGTTTGTATCCAAAGCCCTTTTTTATTCAAAGGCCTTTATCCGGCGGCCTCTATCTGAAGGCCTTTATCGTTCGAAACCCTTTTTTTCAAGGCCTTTATCAAATACCCAAGACCATGGGGAACGAAAGCCAAAAACCCTCTGGCGATGCCAAGCAATTGGACACTAGTTACCATACAGTTCAATGGGCAAATGAAGCGCGTAGCGTTCGAAATCTTTATCTGTCGTGAAAATTTCAACTTCAAGTCGCGCAGCCACTGCGCAGATCAAAAAATCTGTATGTGAGCCTTGTACGCCGTTAATGCGGCAGTGGTTAGAGAACTCTGCTGCTGCAATATAATCCTCGCCCACCACGGACTCTTCAGGAAAGTGCTCTAGCTGCGCTTTTAGTTTTAAAAACTGATTGCGGTCGCTATATCCAGAGAGCAGCTCTTGCCGTATGGGACCAATTAGTTGTGCGCTTCCTGCGTGAATAACGGCAGTCAATTTTGCCGTTATGGCTTTATCTCTTGGTGTCTTGCCACGCAGAGCCAACGACCAAATACACGTATCAATTAGCATCGGTGCTATGCGCGTGCTTTTTTGTAATCGTAATCGTCATCATTGGGCATAGAGCCAAAGAGAGCGATAATCTCCTTCTGCTTTCTGCGCTCGACAAATTCTTTCAAGGCCGCATTTACGGTATCTTTTTTAGTTTTTAGACCGCCTATTTTTAGCGCTGTTTCCAGCAAGCGGTCATCCAACGCCAAGTTTGTAGCCATAATTTTCATATTACGTTTAATGATTTCCTTTTCAGTTTACACATACTTTAACATACAAGTCCACACACATAGTTAACCAATATTACACGTAAAAATACATATATATTCACACGTATGTTCGCACATATTTCTACACGTGTATCCATATTAGGCCGCTCACCCAAAGCTTTCTTTAAGCCCGCATTCAACAGCGCATAGACCTACTCTTGATTCTGAGCCTAAGCTTGGTATTAGGCGATGGCTATCGAACTTGCATTGCAAGGGTAAGTCTCTCATCTGAATGGGATGCGCGTGTGAGCCTATGTTGATGGTCCTCATAAGCGATGTGCGGTTTTGTTGGAGGGCCGGTTAGGGTGGGCGCGAAAAATCTGGCGGCACAGGTCATTGGCACAGGTCATGACACGGGTCATCGGCACAGGTCATGGCTGCACGCTACCGCTTAAGAGTCACCGCTTAAAAGCCATGGGTTAATAGCTATCGACTAAAAGCGATTGATAAAACCCAGAGGGTTTACTTTTCTCAGGTTTTGTCGATATAGGTCGTCCAGCGTTACTCTATTGTGGTCTTTGTTTTGATTTTCCCTAGTTGGGGCTGAGATGCCAAATGGGTTACTTATGGGGTTGAGGAGTGGAGTGAAGAGTGGGGTGAAGAGTGGTGGTGGGGCGCACAACGCGGGGAATAGCGGGGCGTAGCAGCGGTCACTAGGTTGTCGACTATTGCCCTAGCACGATCCCTGTACTGTCCCAGTAGAAGTAGCTGTGAGTGTCTTCGCTGTCTTGTAACAAGAACAGTGTTGCGCCCAATTCGTTGCCTTCTGGCCCGAACAATGCGCCTTTTAGGTAACCTTCGCCGCTTAGGGTGCCGTTGGCTGTAACTACTATTGAAGCATCCAGCGTGGCCGTTATTTGTCCGTCGACCAATGTGCCGTTGACTAGTGTCATGGTGATATTGGGTATGCCCGCAACCAGCGCATAGCTGGTGTTGCTGTTGAAGACATCTGCGTAGTTGTAGAACTTATCTAAGACCACGGTGCCGGTAACGGTATTGCTTGCATAATTCACGGTGATGTTACCACTGCCTTTAGCAACCAGTGTGGTCGACGTGTTTCTGTCGTTGTCCCAGTACTGAAAAAGCATGTCGGGTAGTAGTGCAAAATCTTGATTGGTTGTGGTTTTCACGTCACCGTTTTCTGTGAAGTCACCGTAGATTATGGGCAGGGTGTGCACGGGGTCGCGGCCAGTATAGATAACTTGCGCAGCCGCGCCGTCGACGTACTCTACGCCTTGAGAAGCCAGCCAGGTGCTGTCATAGGTGGTGACGTTTAACTCTGCGCCAGCGAGTGCTTGCTGGTAGCTATTGGCGACTTGGAAGCCGGTAGGGTCATAAAGGGCCGCACTAGTGTCGGTGCCGTCTGTGTTCACGGTCCAACTGTAGTCTAGTGTGATGTTGCCATTACTTTGGCCTGCGGCGGAAATTGCGTAGCTTTGTCCATCTTCGGTGAATGAAGTGGTCATGCTTTGAATGTACTCGGCGTTCAATGAGGACCCGCTAGCGACAATTTTAGCGAGCGCTATGGCGTCCCACTGCTGGGCAGAGTATTCACCCAAAATTTTGCTGTAGGAAAAACTGCTGGCTGCGGCTTGTGCGGGGGTTCCGCTGGCTGGAGTTGTATCAGCGGCTGTTGAGCTTGCTTCGTCGCTGCCACCGCCACCGCCACCGCCTCCACCTCCACCGCAGGCTGTTAACGTGCTGAGCACCCAAATGCCCACTAATGCGATGCCGCGGTGATTCTTAAGCAAGAGAAGGTGCCTCAGTTGGTGTTGATAACTTTTGGTTAACGTATCGTAGAGCAAAGTGTCAGAAAAATCTCACCGCCTGTCCGCTTATGATGAGTTCTGTTGAGTGAGTGCAAGGGCGGTTTAAGTGGATGGCAGGCGGGCTGCCACGGATATCTTGCAGTCACTTCCGTGATTTTGCTGCATGGTTGGACTTGAGTATTTTGTTTGAACGGTTACTGTTTACGCTCGCCGACGAAATCACGTGGCGTTTAACGAAGGATTGAGTATGTCGGCAGCCAATGGCTTAACAGCAAAGAAGTCTTTGCTGCGATCAGGGTGGATAAAAGCACTTGGTGGGTTCGTTGGCTTGGTGCTTTTTCTGGCAGTCATGGCCTACGCCAATTCGTCGAGAGTCATCGCTTTAGTAGACGATCACTTTTATGAGGAAACATTGGCCGCCTGCGTGGTGGTATTTGGCTGGGTCGCTTCCGACCGGCTAACGGTTGAATTGCAGACATTTTGTAATGTTTCAATGTTTACCCTAGCGGCGCAAAATCAGCAAAGGACTGCTGACGCCGAAGAATAGGCGCCCAAAGGCCCTGAGATTTAGAGGCTCAGAGACTTTCAGCTACTAAGGCCAAGAGGCTGTCGCTGTAAGGTTGTCGTCAGCACTAGAATGCCCAACTGAGCAGACCAAATCACCCATCTTCAATAATGGCTCTGGCTAAATTCGACCCACTTATAAACGCATCTTCAGCACGAGTGCCTGTGCACCAATCGCCGGCTGCGGCTAGGCCTTGGCTGCGGTCCAGCAGATAGGCTTTGCCCAATGGTGCTTGAATTCCCGCATGCAACCATCTGTGTGCTTGGCTATGCACTACCTCGGGCAATGGTCCGTACAGGGCGTGTAATTCAGCAAACATGTGTTGAGTCATTTCTTCCGGCGTTGCCTCAATGTGGGCCTGACTAAATGCGAGGCTGGCTTGCACCACATATTGGCCTTGGCCTAGAGTTTGACGTTGCGGTTTGCTGTGTTCAGCAACGATTCGAGCAATTGCTTTGCTAGGTGCGTGCTCCAAGTCCAATGCTTTCAATTTTTTCTCGGTCACCAACATTAACGCCCACGTGCAGTAGGTGTGCAGGTTGCTCAGACTTTGGGTGACGGAGCTTTTTATGTCCGCGAGAATGTTCACGGCCTGGGGCGGTGGCGCGGTGCTAATCACTAGGTCAAACGGACCAAAGGTCTCGCCCTCATTGCTGGAAAGCTGCCAACCCTCTGTTTTGGCTGGGGTAACGCGGGTGATGGTCGTGCCTAGGTGATTGCTGAGGGTATCAGGTGAGTGCGCAGTGATAGCTGCTGCAATATTTTTCGCCAGCTCGTTATTGCCAGTGGCACCGACATAAAATTGCTCCTGAGGTTGCGCGCCGGTGGGGTGCCAAGGTTGCAGGGTTTTTATCTGGTCTAAGAAGTCTGGGTCCGTGCCCGAGAAATACCCCGTGCCGTGATCAAAGCGCCAGTTGTCTTTGCGGCGAGTTGAGGTGCGGCCCCCGAAGCCGCGGCTTTTGTCAAAGAGGGCGCAGGTAGCCCCTTGCTCCAATAAGAGGTTCGCGCAGCGTAGGCCGCTGATGCCTGCGCCAATAATGGCGATTTTCTGATCTTCAATAGGGTTCAAGGTGCGCTGCAAGGATTGATCCTCAATGGGGTATTAGGTTGCGGAAAGTATGCTTTGCGGCGTATTGGTTTGCGAATACCTTCTGGGTTTGTCCAATTCTTGCTCGGACAAGTGTGACAAATTATTGCCTTTTTATTGAAATTCGTCAAAAAAGATCAAATATATTGTAATGTCTATGATTTGTAGAGATTGTACATGGATATTATGTTGACGGAGCGGGGGGTGCGCACTATCGTACAGTCCATGAAAGCAACAGAGCAACAACAAGAAAGCAAGCAGCGAGCGATAGCAATGTCCAGAGTGCAAAGAATGGAGCTAGTCCCTTCCTTGAACAGGCTGACCCTTGTTTTAGTTGCTGTTTCAACAGCCTTCTACATTTTGGTATTAGGTTTGTAATGGTCCCTCGAGCGCCTGCCTCTCTTCTCCCCTCTCCTCCCTTGGTTGGGGCAGGCGCTTCTCTTCCCTTTAACATGAATGCCCTTAGACATAACGTCCCTTCACGGTAAACGCCAATGATCAGTCGAGACTCCCGCTTTGATTCGCCAATAATGATTCGAGGTATTGCTGCAGATCTCCCTACGGTGAATCAAGTGATTACCACAGCGGTGCAAAGTTGGCCTGCTTCGGATCGGTTAAAGCGCCTAGCACTTACTGCTCTGCACTATACAAGTACGGATGTTCAAGATTTTGAATTCCTGTTGTGTTATAAAGCGCACGCTTGTTTAGGCGTTGCCGTATGGGAGCCAGAGAATGTCAGTTTTACACGGGATACTTCTTCGGTTGCTCTCTTGCATGGTTTGTATGTTGATCAACAACATCAACAGCAGGGGGTTGGCAAATTGCTTCTCGATGAGGTTCATCTGAGAGCTGAAAAGCGCAATTTTTCTGGCATTTATGTCAG
The DNA here is from genome assembly GCA_028228615.1 of Pseudomonadales bacterium. Taxonomy (GTDB): domain Bacteria; phylum Pseudomonadota; class Gammaproteobacteria; order Pseudomonadales; family Azotimanducaceae; genus UBA4421. The sequence goes on from JAOJBS010000018.1 coordinate 41,909, forward strand.
GGCAGAACGTTTTTCTTCAAGTTACTTTGAACATGTGGGTTACCGGCAATTGGCAGATAACCAAGGGCCTGGCGCTTCAATCAGCGCTTACCCGCACAGATTCTTGCGTGACTTGGCAGCGCGTCACTCGAATGCTGCTTAGCATCAGTCGGCGTCTTAACTCGCAGTAACAAAAATCGAGTGGTTAAAGGAAAGCGGGAAATGCTTAAAAGAGTCCTGGGAAGACGAATACTATCGGGTCTATGCCTCCTTTTGGGAACGGCGCTAATGACTCCAGCAACAATGGCGGCAGATGAAGGCGCGGAGCTTGCTTGGAAGTACCATTGCACAACGTGTCATGGTGATACCGGTAAATCTAATACACAGAGGTACCCCAATCTAGCGGGTCAAAACAGCATCTACTTAGTCAGCCGACTAAAGTACTTTCGTGATGGTGTAGAACCCGGCAATCAAATGAATGCTCAAGCGGCTCCTCTGAGCGATGAGACAATTGAACTTTTGGCTGATTACTTCAGTCGTCAATCCAACTGAGGTCTAGGCAAATGAAAACAACTTTGATGATTTCTAAATGGATTGCGCTTTCTTTTGTCATGGCCTTCGCTGCCTGTGGTACTGAAGCCCCAGACGGCGCAGCATTGGTTGCAGAGAAAGGCTGTGTTGCTTGTCACGGTGAAAAGGGCGGCGCGATTGCTCCAATCTATCCTCACCTAAATGGTCAGTATGAAACTTACCTGCGTTTGCAGTTGACTGCATACAGATCTGGCAAGCGTGTTAATGCCATCATGAACGGCATGGCCAAAGACTTGAGCGATGAAGATATTGCTGCATTGGCTGCTCACTACGGCAAGTAGCGTAAGCTGCACCCAATGGCGGGGGCGCGAGAAAAACTTTTTGTTGGCGCTGTCTTGATCCCAAGTCAGCGTCAACTGCTCAAGCCGCATAGGTTTGGGTAAGAGCGCCCTCAGATGCAAAATACTTTGATGCAAAGATCTTTAACCAAAAGACTTTGGCGTAGGCGGTTATTATTGGGTCGTTGTGGGTTTGCCCTTGTCTGCTTGCTTTTCCTTGGTTGTGTAGATCAATCAAGCGATCCAGATCCCGCATTAGTCCAAGCCGCTGACCCGCATGATGCGGCGTCTATTACCGCTCCTCGCAAATTTGCCTTATCCAAGCATGTTGGTATTAATCCCCAAGGCGCACTCGAGCGCTACATTGGTTCAGAGACTTGTGGCGGCTGTCATACTCAAGCTTATACATCTTGGCTGGGTTCCCATCATCAATTAGCAATGGCTGAGCCTACAGCAAAAACTGTAATCGGCGACTTTGCTGATCAAACTCATGTTGCCGGCTCTGTTACTTCCAAATTTCTAAACCAGAACGGTGTCTACAGCGTGGTCACCGACGGCGCGGAAAACAAACTCACTGAATATGCCGTGCGTTACACGTTTGGTATTTCGCCGCTTCAGCAATATTTAGTGGATGTAGGGAGTGGCCGCCTCCAAGCGTTGCCGTTGGTGTGGGATGCGCGAGGTGCCGATGTCCAAAGCTTAAACCCCAACTCAAGCCCAAACCAACGTTGGTACCATCTCGCACCCCAAAGCGCGGGCGCGGCAGATGCCCCAACCCATTGGACCAGGGGCGGGCAAAATTGGAACCATATGTGTGCAGACTGTCATTCCACCGCAGTGACTAAAGGTTATGACGCGGCTACTGACACCTTCAATACTCAGTTTGCTGAAATCAGTGTGGGCTGCGAGGCTTGTCATGGGCCTGGCTCAAGCCATCGTGATTCGCCAACGCAACCCTATCCAATGCGCTCGTCAGAAAACAGCGCTGCGCTTGCCGAGCAAAATACCTGCGCGACTTGTCATAGTCGACGTGCGCAACTGGCTGAAGGTTTTACCCCACAGCAAGCATTTTTAGATCACTACCAGCCAGCATTTTTAGTGCAAGGCCTTTATCACCCAGACGGCCAAATCTTGGACGAGGTTTATGTTTACGGGTCATTCGCTCAGAGCAAAATGCACGCGCAAGGGGTTACTTGCAGCAATTGCCACGACGCTCATTCGGCTCAGCTGAAGTTTCAAGGTGACGCGCTATGCACTCAGTGCCATAACCCCGCAGGGCGCGAGGAGTTTCCGACACTGACTAAAGCGTTATATGACTCACCCAGCCATCATTTTCATAATGCGGTCAAAAGTGTCGCTAACAGTGGCGCAGCTTGCGTGGACTGCCACATGACGAGTCAAACTTATATGGGTATTGATGAGCGGCATGACCACAGCTTTCGTATACCAAGACCAGATTTAAGCGAAAAAATTGGTGTGCCTAATGCATGCGCCGGTTGCCACGAGGTGGAGCAGGGACCTAATGTGAATCGGTGGGCGGCAGAGGTCATCGCTGATCATTTCAAGCATGCTCAAAAGCCGCCAAAGCCTGAGCATTTTGGCGAGGCATTGTTCGCAGCAAGGCGGGGTCAAAAAACAGCCGAAACAGGATTGGTTGCTGTGGCAGTAGATTCGCAGATGCCTGGCATTGTGCGTGGCACCGCGTTATCACTGCTTGGCGGTTATGCGTTAACTAGTGGTTCCCGTGCTATAGAAGTGGGTCTTAAGTCGGCTGACCCTTTGGTGCGTATGGGGGCCATTAGAGGTTCCGAGCGCTGGCCGGGGCAGCGTCAATGGCGGGCCCTCAAGCCTTTACTGGACGATCCGCTGCTCGCTGTGCGTCTAGAAGTTGTCGCTGCGCTGGCCGATTTGTATCCGGCGCTACCGCCGCCGGAGCAGGCAGTGCTCAAGGATTCTATTGAAGCCTATATTGATGTTCAGTTGGTCAGTGCCGACCGGGCAGAATCTTTGTCGAATATTGCTTCCATGTATCTGAATATGGGCGATATGGTCCGGGCTGAGCGCACGCTCAAGCGGGCGCTGAAGTTGAATGCTCAGTGGGTGCCAGCATTAATTAATTTGGCCGACATTTATCGGGCCACCGGGCGCGATGAGCAAGGGGTCACTTTGCTAGATACTGCTTTAGAATTAACGCCTTCTGCGCCGGATGTGTTGCTGGCCAAGGCGCTTTGGTGGGTTCGCCAGGGTGACCGAACTCGGGCTATTGGTTTGTTGGCCCAGGGCTATAATGCCCAGTCAGTGTCTTCGCTGAATTATATTTACGCAGTAGCTCTGCATTCCAATGGCGACACAGCCAAGGCGTTGGCGGTAGTGGATGCGGCCATAGATGCGGAGCTGAGCGCCAACCAACTGGTGCAATTAGGTTTGAGTATTACTCGCGAAACAGCAGACCTGGAACGCGCTCGACGCTACCAGGCCTATATCAGTCGCTGATTTTTTTGGTGCTCTCTTGCTGGTCTGGTCTGGTCTGGGCTTAGGCGAAATTAGTCGTCTTTAGTGAAATAAAGTTTAATTGCGCGTAACGGTTGCTTGTTCAAGACGGCCAGCAACAGGTGCATTTTGCGGTAACTGAGTTTGCCTTGCTGAAATAAAACTATGCCACGCAGAGGCATGTTGTTGGCCATTTCTTCAAACATCTTGCGAATGGTTGCATCGTTGTTGCCAAGACCCATGCCCTTTAGAAATCCCTCTACAGCTTTTGCTTTTATTTTGGCACCCAGCCAAGTTTCACCGATTTCCGCTAGCGATGAGTTGGCGTGGAAAGGGTGTGGCGATTCTCCTTTTGGCGCAGCCTTGCCGAGCATTTGCGCAAAGGTTTCATCCGCTACTTGGATAGCTGTTTGATCCAGTTGGGGGCCAAGGCAGTTTAGCGCCTGGGGGCTGGGTTGCGCAGTTTTCTGGTGGCTTGGATCTCCTATAGTTAATTCAAGTGTTTGCCTGATATCACGGCTAGACGCACCAATGCGCAGCGCATATTGGCCCGCTTCTATGTTGGGTTGATTCATTCCTTGGTCGAAATAAGCAAAGTCCGCGGAGCTGATTTGAATAGTCACAGTGCTCTGTTCGCCGGGCTGTAAAAATACCTTGGCAAAACCTACTAGCTCTTGGTCTGGACGATAAACTTTGCTGTTCAACGCATGGCGATAAACCTGTACGCATTCGGCCCCGGCCATCGCGCCAGTGTTTTTCACTGCAACAGATACCTGTATTGTCGTTGGGTTGGCTGGGTCGGCGGACACGTCTGCGGACATTGTGCTTGTGCTGATTTGAGCATCGCTATAGGCAAAGCTACTGTAGCTTAGGCCGTGACCGAAGGGGAATAAGACGGGGCGATTGGCACTGTCGAAATATCGGTAGCCAACGTACAAACCTTCCCTGTATTGAATTTGTCGCCTCTCGCCTGGAAACCATGCGTTTGACGGTATATCTTCAAGGCTGAGCGGAAACGTTTCTGTCAATTTACCGCTTGGATTCGCTAGACCTATTAGAATATCAGCAATGGCGCTGCCGCTGGCTTGGCCTGCTAGATAACCTTCCAAAACCGCAGGTACTTGGTCTATCCAAGGCATTTCTACCGGCGCGCCGTTAGCCAGTACCACGACGGTTCTTGGGTTTGCTTGAACAACGGCTTGAATGAGGCGGTTGTGTTGCTCCGGCAGTTGCATGTGTTCGCGGTCGAACCCTTCAGACTCATAAATGCCGGGTAAGCCAGCATAAACTATGGCCACGCTGCATGCCTTGGCCGCAGCAACGGCTTCATCAATTAACCCCTGATCTAACTCGCTGTACTTGGCGTCAAAGCCCTCGGCGTAGACTAGGTTGTCGAAACTCTCGCTAAGCGCGTTAAACAGGGTGTCTACTTGGGTGGGCCGAACCTGCGAGCTGCCAGCGCCCTGAAACCTTGGTTTCTTCGCGAACGCGCCAATGAGCGCCACACTTTCGCTGTGGTTGATGGGCAAAAGATTAGATGAATTTTTAAGTAACACGCAGGACTCAGTGGCTGCTCTGCGCGCAAGTTGGTGGTGCGCGGCAAGGTCAATATTCGGGTCGCGCACTGGTAGTTGAGCACCCGCTAAACTGATGCAAAGGTTTCTAAGCACGGTGTTGTTTAAGTCCGCTTCACTCAGTTCACCGTTTTCTACTGCGTTCAGCACTAACTTATCGTTAATGCCGCCGCTGCTGGGCATCTCTAGGTCGAGGCCTGACTGGACGCCTAATACGCGATCATTGGCTGCGCCCCAGTCCGTTACCACGGCGCCATCAAAGCCCCATTCGTCGCGTAGAACCTCGTTTAATAGCCAGTTGTGCTCGCTGCAATACTCGCCGTTCAAGCGGTTGTAGGCACACATGACCATCCAAGGTGCAGATTTTTTAACCGCTATTTCAAAACCCTTTAAATAAATTTCGCGCAAGGTGCGCGGGTCTACTATGGCATCCATATACATACGCCCAAATTCTTGGTTGTTCACCGCAAAGTGCTTTAGGCAGGCGCCCACGCCTTGGCTTTGAATGCCCGATACCAGTGCTGCTGCAATTTCGCCGGAAATCAGGGGGTCTTCAGAAAAGTATTCAAAATTTCTACCGCATAAGGGGTGGCGTTTTATGTTCATGCCCGGGCCGAGCAAAACGGTGACGTTTTCTTCCACACAATGTTCACCAAGTGCTGCACCAACGTCATGCATCAGTTCGCGGTCCCAAGAGCTGGCCAGGCTAGATGCGGTGGGGAAGCAGGTGGCTGGAATGCTTTTGTTTGCACCCAAATGATCTGCGGCTGGGCCTTGTTTGCGCAGGCCATGGGGACCGTCTGTGACCATAACTGGAGCGAGTCCTAGGCGCTCAATACCTTCTAGGTGCCAGAAATCCTTGCCGGAACAGAGCTTCGCTTTCTCCTCCAAAGTGAGCTGCGTCAGTAACGCTTGAGCAGCTTGTTTGATTTCAGCTGAGATGGGTTCCGAAGTAGGTTCTGCGTGGCTCACAATATATCCAATGAATTTGATGGCGGTTAGGGTCGCAAAGATTTGTTGTTTTGCCTAGCGCTGGCTGAGGTTTTGTAGTGGCAATAGATGTTCGGCTAAACGCCATTCAGTGTCCTTCGTGTGCGTGTTTCAAGCACCTTGCTATTTTATAAGGTGTTGGCACATTCTTAACCCTAATATTGTTGGTCATTGAATAGGCCAACGCTCTGATTAACCGAATTTAGCGAGGCGCTATGTATAGTCCCAACCAACCCTATTCATCTAACCGCTCGCCGGTGGCGGCTGATAATTTGGTCGCAACCTCTCAGCCGCTGGCCGTACAGGCAGGTCTAGATGCCCTGCGGTGTGGGGGTAATGCTGTGGATGCGGCGCTGGCTGCGGCTATTACTCTGACAGTGGTTGAGCCAAATAATAACGGTCTTGGCAGCGATGCGTTTTGTTTGCTTTGGGATGGCAGTGAAGTGGTGGGCCTAAATGCTTCGGGTCGAGCACCGATGGATTGGAGTCTTGAGCGTTTTCAGGGTCTGAAGAGCATGCCGGAACTGGGTTGGGACAGCGTCACAGTCCCCGGTGCGGTGAGCAGTTGGGTGGCGTTGAGCGACCGCTATGGCAAATTGGATTTTCCAGATTTGTTTAAGTGGGCTATTCATTATGCGCAAGAGGGCTTTTTGGTGGGGCCAAAGTCCGCCTATTACTGGCAGATGTTGGCGCGCTATTACGATGATTTTCCTGACTTTGGCGAGCACTTTTTACCCGCCCCGAAGTCTGGCGAGCGCTTCCGTCGACCTGATTTGGCTAAAAGCCTACGTCTTATTGCACAAAGTCATGGCCAAGAGTTTTATCAGGGCGAGCTAGCTCAAGCCATCACTGCAGCATCACTTGCCGGTGGTGGCGCTTTAAATATGGCAGATATGCTGAGTCATCAGGCGGATTGGGTGGCACCTATTGCCCAGCATTATCGCGGTGTGGATTTGCATGAAATACCGCCCAATGGTCAGGGGTTGGCCGCGCAGATTGCGTTGGGCATTTTGCAGCATTTGCCAGTGGGCGAATTAGATACTGCGGCCCAGATGCATCTCCAAATTGAGGCGATGAAAATTGCCGTGCATGCCTCGCAGGAGCATTTTGCTGATGCTGGGGCGATGTATTTAAGTCCAGAAGACCTATTGGAAAAGGGCTCGCTAGAGGCGGCAGCTAAAAGCATTACCGATAAGGCCCAAGGCTTGCCACCAATGACGCTGCCGGTGAGTCACGACACCGTGTACCTCACCTGCGCTGACAGCTCGGGCATGATGGTGTCTTTTATCCAATCTAACTTTCGTGCCTTTGGTTCGGGCATTGTGGTGCCGGGCACGGGCATTGCCATGCAAAACAGGGGTTCTGGGTTCGTGCTTGATGCTGAGCACCCCAACTGTGTGGGGCCCAATAAGCGACCTTTCCATACGATCATTCCCGGCTTTGTAACAAAGGACGGCGCACCATTGCTCAGTTTCGGTGTGATGGGAGGACATATGCAGCATCAGGGGCATGTGCAAATGGTCAATAGAATTTGCGACCACGGGCAAAATCCTCAGGCTGCCAGTGATGCGCCACGATGGCATGTTTATCCAGATATGAGTGTGGGATTAGAGGCGGGGATACCCGAATCGGTCGCCCAAGACCTTAAAGATCGCGGGCATGAGGTACGCTACGACGATAAAGAAAGCACATTTGGTGGCGCCCAACTTATTCAAAAGCTCGCCGACGGTTATGTGGGTGGGTCTGACCATAGAAAAGAGGGCATGGTCGCAGGCTTTTGATTTTGTCGTAATATGCATTTTTGAGTATACAAATAGCTAAAAGGTCTATCTAAGCGCTGTTAGTGGTGGTAAATATGTGAATAATGCATTGCACGACATATTTATTAGGCAGTGGTACGGATCATGGACATT
>JAOJBS010000019.1:0-46696 GCA_028228615.1 Pseudomonadales bacterium
CAAAGTTGCTCTGCGGCATCCACAATATGCATATATTCTGCGCCGATAGAACCGCAGTAGGTTTGCTCAAGCGCGTCAACTAAGTCGCGCAACTTAGCGCTGCCATCACCGTAGTGAAAGGACCCGGTCTGATAAATTTCATCTAAATGCGCTGGAGAAAGATGGTGATAGCCCAATTCCAACATCGGCGCAGGTGGACGTTCCATCATACCCAGTGGATCTATATTGGCTCTTTTGTGTCCGCGATGGCGGTAAGCGGCAATGAGATCTTGCACGCGCATTTGGCGTGTTTCATGTTCATTGGAAATTTGCGTGGAGACTTTTTCTGGGCGGGCTTTGAGTCTATTACGACCTAATCGCTCGAAATGCTGAACCACTGTGGAATGAGGGGTATCTGGACCAATCGTGCCATCGAGCATTGGCAACGTATCAAAATAGCTACGCCACATCTCTGGTACGGAGCTGGGATCTTCAAGATAATTTTCGTACAAGCCTTCAATATAGGCTGCATTTTGTCCACCTAAATGTGAACTACGCAACATGCGCTGCATGAATCCTTCGGTCAATTTCTTCCTCTTCTGCACCTTCCATAGGCGCCATAGTGGATTGCGAGACTATAATCACAAGATCGAGGACTCTAACCAAACCCCTCAGCTTGCCAAAATTCTGTGTGCGAAATCATCAAATTGTCTGGCCTTCGCACATTTTGATATGTGCTGAAAGTGGAGCTCAGGTTAGTAAAGCTTCTTTGTGTTTCTCTTTTTACTTTTGTTTTACTTTCTGCCTTTTTACTTATTACTTATTACTTTTTACTTTCTGACTTTCTGACTTTTGCTTTGGCCTTCAGTATTTTTCTTTCTTAGCTTCTTTGTGCGCTTCTTTCTTTCTTTCTTTCTTGGTTTTTTGGTTTTTTGGTTTTTTGGCTTCTTTTCTTTGCTTACGCAGCGCTGGTTAGCTCCATCCAGCGCTTTCTCTACAATGCCCTATTCGGCAGGTTCTATCGGTTCAGAACCCTGCCTAAATTGAACTAGGTACCGTGCTGCATCAACATTGTGCGGATCTTACCAATTGCTCGGGTAGGATTTAAGCCTTTCGGACAAACGCTTACGCAGTTCATGATGCCACGGCACCTGAACACACTAAAGGGGTCGTCCAAATTCGCCAGACGCTCTTCAGTGGCAGTATCTCGCGTATCCGCCAAGAAGCGATAAGCCTGCAACAGTCCTGCTGGGCCAATGAACTTGTCAGGATTCCACCAAAACGAAGGGCAAGAGGTAGAACAACAAGCGCACAGGATACACTCATATAGACCATCTAGCTTTTCTCTGTCCTCTGGAGACTGCAAACGCTCCATGGACGGTGCTGGCTCTTTGTTCACCAGGTACGGTTGTACTTTAGCGTACTGATCGTAGAACTGCGTCATATCTACTACTAGGTCACGCACAACCGGCAAACCAGGCAGTGGGCGCAGTACCAGCTTGTTGCGCTTCACCACCTCAGAAACTGGGGTAATGCACGCCAAGCCGTTCTTGCCATTCATATTAATGCCATCCGATCCGCATACCCCTTCACGGCAGCTGCGGCGGAAGCTCAAAGTTGGATCCAAATCCTTCATTAAATGAAGTACATCCAAAACCATCAGGTCCTTACCTTCTGGTAGATCCACTTCAACATCCCGCATTACCGGCACTTCGTCGATATCGGGGTTATAACGATAAACACTTACTTTCATTGTTTATTACCTAATCTTTAAAATTATGTTCTGACTGACGATTTCTTTAGTAAACCCGGGCTTTAGGCTCAAAGGCTTCCATCGTGTTTGGAGAAAAGTTTACGTCACGCTTATTTACGCGCTTACCCTCTGCGTAATACATAGAGTGATGCAACCAGTTCTCGTCATCGCGTTCTTGGAAGTCGTCACGCGCATGCGCACCACGGCTTTCCTTGCGGTGTTCTGCCGCAACTGCGGTTGCTTCGGCGACTTCAAGCAAGTTGTCTAGCTCTAGTGCTTCTAAACGCGCGGTATTAAAGGCAGAGGACTTATCGGTCAGGTGTGCTTGTCCAATACGCTCACGCAGATCAGAAAGCGACTTCATGCCCTCTTGCATGTTCTTTTCAGTACGGAAAACACCAAAGCTATTTTGCATGGTGGTTTGCAGTTCTTTCTTCAGATCGAAGATAGACTCGCCGCCGGTAGATTCGTTCCAACGGTTCAAGCGTTCCATAGAAGCTTCAACATCGGACTCACTGGCTTCTCTATAGCTTACACCTTGGCGCATAACCTCTTCGATGTGCATACCTGCAGCACGCCCAAAGACCACCAAATCTAACAGCGAGTTACCACCTAGGCGGTTAGCACCGTGGACAGATACACAAGCGGCTTCGCCTGCTGCGTATAGGCCTTCCACAGAGACGTCTTCGCCCTGAGCATTTTGTGTCAGCGCTTGGCCGCTGACCTGAGTTGGAATACCGCCCATCATGTAGTGGCAAGTAGGCACGACAGGAATTGGCTCTTTCACTGGGTCTACGTGGGCAAATGTTCTTGATAGTTCAAGAATACCTGGCAAACGACTGTTCAAGACATCTTCACCAAGGTGATCGAGCTTCAACATCACATGGTCGCCATCCGGACCACAACCACGACCTTCGAGAATTTCAATGACCATAGAGCGTGCAACCACATCACGACCTGCAAGGTCCTTCGCTGTTGGCGCATAGCGCTCCATAAATCTCTCGCCATCCTTATTGATGAGGTAGCCACCTTCACCCCGACAGCCTTCTGTGACCAAAGTACCCGCACCAGCAATCCCGGTTGGGTGGAACTGCCACATTTCCATATCTTGTACGGGGACGCCTGCACGCAGAGCCATACCAATGCCGTCGCCCGTACACATCAATGCGTTGGTAGTCGACGCGTAAATACGCCCTGCACCACCGGTTGCAACGACAGTTGCGCGAGAGCTGACGTGAACAAGTTCACCCGTTTCGATGCAGATCGCAATGACACCAACGATTACGCCATCTTGATTTTTTATCATGTCAACGGCAAACCACTCGTTCAGAAAGGTTGTGTTGGCCTTAACATTGGCTTGGAATAAAGTGTGGAGCAATGCGTGACCGGTACGGTCAGCTGCAGCGCAAGTACGAGCAGCCTGAGTCGGATCATCGGGACCTTTCGACTGACCACCAAAAGGTCGCTGATAAATACGCCCTTCCTCAGTACGGGAGAAAGGCAAACCCATGTGCTCTAGTTCGAAGACCGCTTGTGGCCCTTCTGAGCACATGTATTCAATAGCATCTTGGTCGCCGATGTAGTCTGACCCTTTGACGGTGTCATACATATGCCAGCGCCAATCATCATTGGGATCATCACTGGCAATAGCGCAGGTAATACCGCCTTGGGCAGACACTGTGTGCGACCGAGTGGGGAATACTTTACTGATTACAGCAGTCTTCAACCCTGATTGAGCCAGTTGTAGTGATGCACGCAACCCGGAACCACCACCGCCGACGATAAGACCGTCGAACTCCATTTTACGAATTTGAGACATTAAAACTTCCTAAAATTGCCAGACCAGACGGAATGCCCAGACCAGATAAATAAATAGCGCCAGCAAGCACCCTGCTTGGTACGCAAAGCGAATAACCGTGGAGTAACTGCCAACGTGTGCTTCGAGCAGATAATCTGTGCCGATGGTCCACATGCCGATCCAGGCATGGGCAACAGTAGACAAAACCGCGAGCGTGCTGGCTATTTGCATGGGAGCACTGGAGAAAAAGCCAACCAAGATTTGGTAGGACATCTCAGGCGTGAGCAAAAAGAACCCCATGACCCAAACCGTGTAGACGGTTAAAATCACCGCCGTAGCGCGCTGAACGACGTAATCAGAAAGGCCACTGCGTGTCAGGTTAAGTACTTGAGTTACCATAATACAACTCCTATTGCGCCTGTAACGATGAGGGTGAGAACGATCACCGCGATAGAGCCAAAGTATGCTGCGCCCACTGTGTCACCAACGTGAAAATCCATAAGCAGGTGCTTTAGCCCAGCAATGATGTGAAAGGTCAGTGTCGCAATGAGGCCCAGCAGTATGAACATGCCTAAAGGTTGAGCAACCAGCACTTTCGCCTCGGCAAACCCTTGCTCTGAGGACGTTGCTAAACCGAGAGCGTAGAGGGCAAACGCCACACCCACAAACAGCATAACCCCAGTAATACGGTGTGTGATGGACACGATTGCGGCCAACGGAAAACTGAACACAAGCAGGTTCAAGTTGACAGGTCTATCTGTCTTCATTCTCTCTATCCCAAAATTAGTAATCGAAACAAGTGCATTGAGCAGCTGCCGAAGCTGACGGAGGCTCCCATCTGCCACTGGACTGCAGCAGGCGCAATATTTTAGTAGCCTGGGCCGTCAAAGCCAAGCTATGTCACAAGAAAGTAGCAACATTCTGCGCTTTTTTCTCGCTGTGGAGCGCTCGCTGCCGCCGCCCCGTAAAAATCATTAACCTTAAGGTGACACCGGAACCCGCTAAAATCTAGATCCAATGCTGCCGAGAGCAAATAAAGTCTAAGAAATTCCACCAAAAGCGCTAACTAGTGGTTTGTCAAACTGGAAAATTAACTCAGTTTCGTCAATCATTGCGCCCTGCAGTTTTTTGACCTGCACAAAAAATAGAGCAACCCCGTACTAAACGTATATGCTCACAACCGCGCATCCATAATACAACCAGTATTGTGTGGACCAACAATTAGAAATAGCTCCGCCACCTCATGCAGAGCAACAAATGGGAAGAACAATGGCTGATCAGACAAGCAAACACGCAACACTCGCTATCGACGGGGTAGACGCACCAATCGAACTACCCATCTACTCCGGTAGCCTAGGACCAGACGTCATTGACGTTGGCAAGCTTACGGGCCAAGGCTACTTCACCTACGATCCAGGCTTTGTTTCTACTGCAGCTTGTGAATCTGGCATCACCTACATTGACGGCGACCAAGGTGTTCTATTGCACAGAGGCTACCCTATCGATCAGCTGGCAGAAAAATCAGACTACCTAGAGCTTTGCTACCTGCTTTTAAACGGCGAACTGCCTTCAGGCACTGCTAAAGATGAGTTTGTCAGCACCATCAAAAACCACACCATGGTTAACGAGCAGCTACGCACCTTCTTCCAAGGCTTCCGCCCAGACGCTCACCCAATGGCCATTATGTGTGGTGTGGTTGGCGCACTGTCTGCCTTCTACCACGACTCACTAGACATCGACGATGAAGAACATCGTAAAATCACAGCCCATCGCCTTATCGCTAAAATGCCTACTCTGGCAGCAATGAGCTACAAGCACTCCCAAGGCCAGCCGTTCATCTACCCACGCAATGACATGGGCTATGCAGAGAACTTCCTGCACATGATGTTTGCCACACCTTGCGAAGAATACAAAGTCAGCCCAACCCTTGCTCGCGCAATGGACCGCATCTTCCTGTTGCACGCTGACCACGAACAAAACGCTTCCACCTCTACCGTACGCTTGGCAGGCTCTACTGGCGCCAACCCTTTCGCAAGTGTTGCGGCAGGCATCGCAGCACTTTGGGGCCCCTCCCACGGTGGCGCTAACGAAGCTGTACTCAACATGCTCGACGAAATTGGCAGCGTGGACAACATTCCTGAGTACATCCGCAAAGCGAAAGATAAGAATGACCCATTCCGAATCATGGGCTTTGGTCACAGGGTTTATAAGAACTACGACCCTCGCGCCACCGTAATGCAGCAAACCTGCCACGAAGTATTGGAAGAACTCGGCGTAGAAAACGATCCTATTCTGGCTATGGCTCGCGAGTTAGAGCGCATTGCCCTTGAAGACGAGTACTTTGTAGAAAAGCGCTTGTACCCAAATGTAGACTTCTACTCAGGCATTATCTTGAAGGCCATCGGCATTCCAGTAGAAATGTTCACCGTGATCTTTGCCACCGGCAGAACACCCGGTTGGATTGCACACTGGAACGAAATGATTGGCAGCCCTTACAAGATTGGACGTCCTCGTCAGCTGTATACAGGCAGCCCCAAGCGAGATTTTGTTGAAGTAGACAAGCGCTAAACCGCGCAGACTAAACCGCGTGAGCGGCTGACGCCAGCCGCTTCATCGCCCTGCCATCTTGTAGCATCATAGCGTCGAGGCTTGGGTTCCCAGGATTTTTAACGCGCTCACCTCAAACTGTTTTGCAAAGAAGGGACCTACGTTTTTACGGACAATCTGCGCAGCAAACTAGAAGTATCCCAACGTCCTCCGCCCATTTGCTGAACGTCAGCATAAAATTGATCCACCAACGCAGTCATTGGTAGTCGTGCATCTAAAGATCGGCCAGTAGCCAACGCAATAGACAAGTCTTTACGCATCCAATCTACCGCGAACCCAAACTCGTATTCGTCCTCTGCCATGGTGCTAGCACGGTTATTCATCTGCCACGACTGAGCTGCCCCTTGAGCGATAACATCCACCACCTTGCCCACATCTAACCCTGCCTGCTGGGCAAAGTGCACCCCTTCAGACAAACCCTGCAGCACACCGGCGATACAAATCTGATTGACCATTTTAGTTAACTGCCCTGCCCCAGCCGCGCCCATCAACGCATACTTTTTGGCATAGGCTTCAAAGTAGTCACTGGCTCTGGCAAAGTCGTCATCACTGCCACCCACCATAACCGTAAGGGCGCCATTTTCAGCGCCCGCTTGACCACCGGACACAGGTGCATCAAGAAAGCCCAAACCGCGCTGCGCACAAGCCGCATTGAGTTCTAAGGCCAGGCCCTGCGACGCAGTGGTGTGATCCACCAATACGGTCCCCGCATCCATACCACTGAGCACACCCTGCTCGTCCATGGTCACTTGGCGAACATCGTCATCGTTACCCACACAAACAAACACTGCATCAGCGCCTTTGGCTGCATCAGCCGGAGTTTTAAACGCCTGCAATTTAAGGTTCTGCGCTGCGGCCAACTCGGCATATTCAGAGCACCACGACTCGGCCTTCGACCCAGTGCGGTTGTAAACACTGACAGAATATCCCTGCTTAACCAGGTGCCCCGCCATTGGATACCCCATCACACCTAGGCCAATAAAAGCGACCTGCCCTTTTTGTTGTGCCATAGCCCTACTCCTCTATAAATTTGGAACAGTAACCATAAACTATCCACCACGAAGACGTAACCGAACAGGAAACCCGGCAGTGCACTAGCGCGCCCTCAAAACCTACTAAACCGACTAAACCAACTGATAAGCCAAAGCTCAAAATCTCATTTGAGCGAAAACAAGGCAGAATGAATCTAAACGCCAGAAGAAAAATCGACGTATAGTAGGCCCTAAAGTAATTGGAAATATTTGAGTACCAGCATGCCTGAACTTCGAGATCTACCGGCGGTAGATAGCTTGCTCCAAGCGCCAGAATTAACAAACCTACTTAACCAGTACGGACTGCAAACTGTCAAAAACGCCATCCGCGAACTGCAGCAAAACATGCGCAAAAATAAAAGCGTCCCGGACTGGGCTGTGACCCCTATTGGCTACGATCAGGCGATCAAAGACCAGTTGGGCAAAGTTGGCTACACGCCTATCTTCAATCTCACCGGCACCATCATTCACACCAACTTGGGCCGGGCGCTATTGAGCCGCGAACTGTGGCGAGACATAGAGCCATTGGTTACACGGCCCATGAATTTAGAATACGACATTACCGCAGGACGCCGTGGTGACAGAGATGCCATTGTTGAACAACGCATTTGCAGCTTAACCGGCTGCGAAGCCGCGACAATTGTTAACAACAATGCCGCTGCGCTAATGATTGTGCTCAACACCTTCGCCCTAAACAAAGAAGTCCCTGTATCCCGCGGCGAACTGGTAGAAATTGGTGGCAGCTTTCGCCTACCAGAACTGATGAGTCGTTCAGGCTGCACGCTGCTGGAAATTGGCACCACCAACCGCACTAGGCCGTCAGATTTTGAAGAGGTGCTTGACCGCGCCGCAATGCTACTGAAAATCCACCCAAGCAACTTTTACATACAAGGCTTTAGCGAATCCGTTGGCCCTGCGGATTTAGCCAGAATGTCTAAAGCCAGCGGCCTACCCAGCTGCATAGACTTAGGCAGCGGCAGTTTAGTCGACCTCACCCATTGGGGTCTCCCCGCAGAACCCACACCACAGCAGGTGTTAGCGGAAGGTATAGATCTAGTAACTTTCAGCGGGGACAAATTGTTAGGCGGCGTGCAGTCCGGCATCATTGCGGGCAAACGCGAACTCATTGAACAAATTCGTAAAAACCCCATGAAGCGAGCCATGCGCGCAGACAAAATCACTCTGGCAGTTCTAGAAGCGACACTGAAACTTTATGAAAACCCAGAGTCACTGCACAAACATCTGCCACTGCTGCGTACACTGCAACTGACACAGCACGAACTGACTGCTAGAGCAGAACAAGTCAGTGCAAGCCTGCCAGACACTTATCAAAGCACAGTCGTCGCCAGCGAAGTACAGATTGGCAGTGGTGCGCTACCCGACCAAACCATCGAAAGTTTGGCAGTGCAGATCACCCACCCAAGCATCAGTCCAGACAGCGTTGCCAAAGCAATGCGGGATTTAGATGTTCCCGTAGTCGGTAGAATACGCGACGACAGCGTTCTGTTAGATATGCGAGGCGCCGATCACATTGACGAACTGTGCGCCCAGTTGGGCAATCTTGCATCATGATCATCACCCTAGCAGGCCATGTCGATCACGGTAAAACCTCATTAGTCAAAGCACTTACCGGGGTAGAAACTGATCGCCTTGTTGAAGAGAAAAAACGCGGACTTACTATTGATCTTGGCTTTGCCTATATCGACGAAGGCGACATTGGTTTCGTTGATGTGCCCGGCCACCACAAGTTTATCCACAATATGGTTGCCGGTGTTGCCAGCCACCAACATGCGCTAATGGTGATCGCCGCTGATGATGGGCCTATGCCGCAAAGCCGTGAACACCTAGAAATACTGCGTTTAATCGGCGTTAATGAAGGCACCATTGCGCTAACCAAGTGCGATCGGGTAGATGAGGCACGCATTGCAGATTGCCTAGACGAAATAAAAAATTTGGTGGGCGCGAGCTTCTTAGAAAACGCTAAAGTGTTTCAAACCTCTACTGAAAATCCTGTAAGCACAGAAAATCTGTTGTCTCATCTGCGCAGCCGAGCCAATCCCAATTGCGCTAAGCAAAACCAAAAACCATTCAGGTTAGCAATAGACCGCTCCTTTACCGTAAAAGGCGCAGGGCTAGTGGTCACAGGTACCGTACATGCCGGCACAGTTGCAATTGACCAACAGCTAATTCACTACCCAAGCGGCAAAAAAATACGCATTCGCGGCATTCGCGCGCAAGACAAAGCAGTGCCGCAATCGACCTCAGGGGATAGATGCGCGCTGAACATTACCGGCATTGAAGCGGTTGAGCGTGGCGATTGGATCATCCAACAACCCAGTCAAGGTTATAAAACCCTAACGATAAAATTGGAGGCCAACAAAGACTTCCCTCGGGCAATAAAGAATTGGACCCCAATACACATCTATCATGCCACCAGTCACAGCACAGGGAGATTGGCCACCCTGCATAAGCTAGACTCCACTACGCTCATTGCAGACATCCTTTGTGACGAAGCGCTGCCCTGCCACCAAGGGGACAGAATTGTACTGCGCGATCAAAGTTTGGATTTAACCTTAGGTGGCGGAGAAGTTATCTACGCAGACAACGACAATCAAAGCCGTAGAAATGATGCAAAGCGTCTAAGCAAACTCAAAGCACATACAGCCAACAGCCCAGAACAATGTCTGGATCAATTACTCGCTGAAGGCCCCACCAATTTGGCAGAGTTTGCCAGTTTCTGGCATTTGGGTGACGAAAAATTCCAAGCAATAACCGACGCAAAAACTCTGCGACAGAGCGGCGAAATCGCCCTCATGGAAACTCACTGGCTACAGCTTAAAACTAGTGTTGTAGACTTCGCGAGCAATGCAAAAAGCGAACAAGGGCTGAAAGAAAATGAATTCGTTGAAGTGCCCAGCCTTTTTAGGCAAATGCTTTTAAACGAATTGGTCAACGAAAAAGCACTAGAATACACCGGCGGCGTATATAAATTACAAGGCGCAAAAATAGACCTACCCGCCCCGCTACTCAATTTATGGGAGCGATTAGAGAGGGTTCTAGACGCCAAACAGCCCCCCAGCACCGGCGACCTCTCAAAAACCATGCGCAAGCCTCAGCAAGAGTTAGAGCGAAGTATGAACGAATTGGTTAAGCGCGGCCTATTAGTAAACATAGCCAGCCACCGCTACTATCTACCCCAACAGTTGGTAGACATTGCTGAAGACATCAAGTCGTTAGCCGCTGACAAGCCAGCGACCAAGGCCTTCACGGTTAGAGAATTTCGCGACCACACCGGCATTGGCAGAAATGTAGCCATAGACGTACTGGAATATTTTGACGGTAAAGGCTTTACGCGCAGACAAGAAAACCAACGCATTGTTCTAGGCACCTACCCCTAACGGCGCGCACCAAATTTGAAAAAGACCCAAGGAGACACGCAATGACTGACACACAACTGTGGGAAGAAGACTTAAGCCTGCAACGAAAATCCATGAGCATTAACTTTCGCGGCAATGACTACTCAGCAAATCTGGTAGCGCCTGCGGCTGAACTCGGACCACGCCCAATGGTCATTGTGATCCACAATTATCAAGGACTTAAGTCTTTCGATGTAGACGTGGCCGAATACTTAGCCAGAGTAGGCTTTGTTGGCCTAGCCATCGATATGTATGGCACAGATGTACCAGACGGTGAGCGCGATTTCCCAACCGACCCAGAAAAAATTCAAGGTTTTCAAAACAAATGCTTCAGAGCCATGGTGCGGCTAGACCACGACCACGAATACTTCCGTGGGTTGCTAGGCGCTTGGATCGACGCAGGCCTGGCCGAGGACGCGGTGGAGTCCCATACAGCGCCCGCGGCCATTGGCTATTGCTTTGGCGGCATGGCGGTTATTGAAGGGGTTCGCGGCGGACTCAACTTATCTGGTGTCGTGTCCTTCCACGGGCTACTACAAACCGGCGAAGACCCAAACCCCGGCCACTATGGCGCGGAGCGACCCGCCCTCAAGTTAAGCCCAAATAACTACAATACAGGTACCATTATCGTCATTGAAAACGGCGCAGACGATCACTTGGTATCCGATGAGAGCAAGCAGCGTTTCTTCGCTGAAATGGATGAGGCAGGGGTAGATTGGAGTTTCCATCACCACGCTAAAACCCCACATGGCTTTGCGCTGCCGCCAAGGCTAGGACCACCAGGACGGCTACATGAGGCGGCAGACAGGCGTTCAACGCAAAACATGTTGAGCCTGTTCAAGGAAATATTCCCCCACGTGGTACAAAACCCTGTGAGCACCAATGCTTCTGGCACGCGAATCCCAGTATAGACAATACGACCCAAACCTATACCGCCCGCGTAGAGCTGGCTTTAGCTAAGGCGATAATTTAGCGGCGACAAATATTACCCATTTTGAGCAGGCTTTGGACAAGCACCTGCAAGCAAGCATTTGTTAAGATGGAGGGCATTTCTAAAAGATGAACATAGCCAGAGGTTAGCGGTTACGCGTACAATCTCAGATGGAAGAGCGTCGCTCCCGGTGGGGTGCGCGGCCTTCAAAGCCGTTGAGGTGCGAATACGTGCCTGGTGGGTTCGACTCCTACCTCTTCCGCCATATCACCCTTCACCTACAGCTACCGAGAGCCACGATAGATCCATAAGCCCATATTTTTGGGTACTTTTTAGTTCACAGAACTATATAACTCTTCACTAAAAGCTACTACTATTTTGGGTACCAGATTGGGTACCAGAGAAAAAAATGGCCGGCGAAAAACTTCTTACCGAATCCGCTTGTAGAGCGGCAAAAGCCAAAGAATCTGTTTATTACCTCGGTGATGGAGGTGGTTTACGGTTACGTATTCGCCCTAATGGCAGTAGGAATTGGATTTTTCGCTACCGTTTCAACGCCAAAGAGCGGAACACAGGGCTTGGATCCTACCCAAAGATCACATTATCTGTGGCCAGATCAAAAGCTGCTGAGTGCAGAGAGACGATAGAGCAAGGAAGAAATCCATCGCTGGAACGAAAAATCAATAGAACAAAACTGATCGATCAAGAGACTTATACATTCGGATCAATTGCTAACGAATGGATTGCGCATAATCGTGCTGACTGGAGCGAGAAACACTTAACTCGAAATGAAGGCTTGTTGAGGCTATATCTCCTCCCTGACCTTGGCAGATTGCCAATCCAAGAGATCGAAGAGAGCTACCTCTTCGCCATTTTGAAACCCGTTTATGATGACGGAAAAAAGGAATCGGCTCGGCGGAGCAGAAGCATCGCAGCAGCCATATTTTCGTTTGCCAAAGATACCCATCGGTGCAGCCAAAATCCTGCAAAAGATATGGCAGGCAATTCATATTTCAAAAAACCTATCGTGAAACACCTTGCGGCGTTACCTCAAGAGGACGTTCCCAGGCTTGTGAGGGATCTCAACAAGACTGGAATCGAACAGCGATTGATGCCGCAAACCGCGTGCGCTTTACTTTTGGCGCTCTACTCTGGCTTGAGAGACCACTCTGTTAGAGGAGCTCAATGGAAGGAGGTGGACTTTCAAGAGCGATCTTGGCTAGTTCCTGGGTGCAGGATGAAGGGACGCAAAGACCATCGCATACCGTTGCCTAAACAGGGATTAGAGGCACTGAAAAGGCTAAAGCCACTCACCTTGCGTAACGAGAATAGCTTTATATTTTCGGCGAAAACCAAGTCTGGATACCTGGCCGAAAACACCTTAAGGCTAGCTCTGCATCGCCTGGGTTTCTCGGGCACGGTGCACGGCTTTCGATCCTTGATGACCGATGTCTTAAATGAAGCCGCTTTTAATAGGGACGCGGTGGAGCGACAACTAGATCACCAAGAGCAAAGTCAGGTGAGACGAGCCTACTTGAGAACCGATTTCTGGGAAGAACGAGTTGAGATGATGAGTTGGTATGCAGGTTGGTGCAGCGATCCGACTAAATCAAGCTCAGGCCGTTAAGCCAAAATACCGGGAACTCGCCATGCCTAGAAAAAAGCAAGTGCAGCTACCCCCGATTGAAAGCATCGTTATCGATGGATGGACGATAGAGGTCAGGGACAAAACATGCCCAGAAATAGGTCGTGGGCTGCATATGCGCTATAAATTTGAAGAATGGCGAGATGAAGTGGCGGCATGGGTGATTCCTCAATACCTTGATGAGACCGGACCCAAACCATTGCATCCCGAAGACGACTTTTTAGTTTCAGCATCAAAATTCAGCAACACTCTTTCCCAAAAACGCCCAGATCTCTACCCAGAAAGCGGAGATGACTCCTCGGTGAGAAAGCGTCTTTACCCTTATCTAATAAATGAAATCTTGGTGCTAACTCGCGCAATCGAGGCAGTTAAAAAAATAGGTACGTCTTAAGCCCAACCTTGATTGGCCCATTTCTATTACTTTACTGAGCTTCATAGGGAGTAATAAATATGGAAATCCTGAGAATTACAGAGGTCGCGAAGAGAACTGCGCTGTCGCCTTCTTCTATCTACAAGCAAATACGATTGGGAAACTTCCCAAAAGGGACCAAGATCACCGCAAGAGCGACAGGCTGGTCAAGCGAAGCTATTGACGAATGGATCATAGCAAAACTCAATGCTGCGAAACTGACCGCTGAAACCGCGCAGCCAGGTAGCCGCTATGAAAGTGATTAGCCAAACTGTTGGAGAAGCACTTAGATTAGCCGAGCTTGGCTACCGAGTCTTTCCGTGCAACCGAGTAAAAAAACCCGCTATCAAAGGGTGGCCCGATGCCGCGACAAATGACGCAGCCCAAATCACGAGGTGGTTTTCAAACACCGACTTCTTGCTTGCGGTGAAAACTGGGTCAGATACCAACCTGTTTGTGGTAGACGTCGATCCCGACGGCATGGACTGGCTCAAAGAGAACCAAGATCAGATGCTGTGCGAGCGCGTACATGAGACGCGTCGCGGAAAACATTTTTTATACGAGTTTCCTGATGCTTTGAAAGGCGTGAAAACCAATACGGTGGGCAAAATTCATGCAGGCATAGACACTCGGGGCGAAGGCGGATATCTAATTTGGTGGCCAGCTCATGGGCTGGGCGGCAGTGGCGATTTGACAGACCTCACCGAACCTCCTTCGTGGCTGGTGGACGCATTGGTTCAGAGCTCTGGAGCTCCTAGGGGTCATCCAACATCTGCTAGCAATCAAATTGAAGAAGGCAGTCGCAATGACTCTCTGACAAGCTACTGCGGGTCTGTCTGGGCGAAAGGCGCATCAAAAGAGCGAATGCTGGCGCTTGCCCTGAACTTCAATACAGAGCGAAATCTGCCTCCTCTTGATGCAAGCGAGGTACGTTCCGTTGTCGAGTCTATAAGCCGATATCCTCAAATATCAGGTTCTACCGGCGGGGGGGCACTCGACCAAACGGAGGATTCCTTAGCTCTTAGCTTCGTTCGACGTGAGCCGCACCTCAGATATGTTGCTCTGTGGAACCAATGGCTGGGCTGGGAGAACTATAGGTGGACACCTGATAGCACTCTGGAGACTTTCGATCTGATCCGACAACACGTTCGCTCCGAGGTCCCCACAGAAAAGCAATTTCTCAAAGCCACCAGCGTGTCCGCAATAGAAAAACTCGCCCGGGCAGACCGACGGTATGCCGCCACAGTCGATCAGTGGGACAAAGATGACTACCTTTTAAATACTCCGAATGGAGCGGTGAACCTGAGGGATGGAATCCCGCAGGAATCAGATCCGGCCTTGTACATGTCCAAAAGCACAATCGTCGCGCCTACAGGCAAAGCGCCACGCTGGCTCGCTTTTCTTGACCAAGTCACGGATGGTGATCGTGAGTATCAAGCGTTTCTGCAACGATTTATTGGCTACGCTGCGAGCGGGTTCACACACGAACACGCGATGTTCTTTTTGTATGGACCCGGAGGCAATGGCAAAGGCATCTTTTTGAATACGATTCAGGCAGTCATGGGTGACTATGCAACAGTCGCATCGATGGAAACTTTTACGGATTCAAAAAACGACCGGCATCCAACTGATATGGCCATGCTGCAGGGCGCCAGAATGGTCTTTGCCCAAGAGACAAAAAGCGGAAGAGCATGGGCAGAGAGCAAGATTAAATCATTGACTGGTGGCGATCCCATAACTGCACGCTTTATGCGCCAGGATTTTTTCACCTTCGTTCCCAAATTCAAGCTGCTGATATCCGGCAACCATATGCCTAAGCTTAAGAACGTAGACGAAGCTATGCGCAGGCGCCTTTATCTGCTGCCATTTACCCAGACCTTCAAAGGTAAAGACCGTGACCCACACCTTGCTGAGACACTGACGCATGAATATGAGGGCATTCTTCAATGGATTGTAGAAGGGGCGATAGCATATGAGAATGAAGGACTGAAGCCTCCCTTAATTGTCCAAGAGGCAACGAATACCTACTTCGAATCTGAAGACTTCTTTAATGAGTGGTTGGCAGCATGCTGTGAACTTGGCGCTAATGCATATGAAAACCCAACCAATTTGTTCAATTCGTTTAAGAGCTATACCGAAGAAATAAACGAGCCTACAGGATCAGATAGGGAGTTCAGACAGCGGTTAGAAAAAGCAGGATTCACGCGAGGCAGTTCAACATCCAAGGGTGGGCGCTTCTGGCGCGGACTTCGGTTAACCCCTACTTCGAAGCATTAACAAGTGGGGTATTGAATCTGCAACACCTGCAACACTTCTCCTGTTATCGGCGTTATACGCGCGCGTGTCTATACGTCGATAAGGGAGGTACTGTTGCAGGTGTTGCGGATAGTGACTCCAAGCTGGCGAGCACCCTCCCTAGCAGGCTGCCTCTCCGACCGCGAAGGGCAGGCAAAACTCCACGGCGTGAGGGCTGAAAACGTTGGCTATCCAAATAGAACGCTTTGTATCCATATGCTATGGTTCTTCGACTTGTCAAAGAGTACTGATAAAAATGGAAAATGACGTAACGAAAGCTTTTATATTAGATTGCTTCAATGAGTTTGTTGTTGGTGGAGGAGTGCCCGCAAGTGAGACCGTTGGCCCACAAATATTGGACTATGGCGAAACAATCGCTGATGACTTTATGGATGCGATTTACAGAGAGTGCTCACCAACGGATGATCCTCACGAACTATTTGAGGACGGCGAATTAACCGCTCTCCAGATCAGCATAATGTGTGAGGTCAATGAGTCACTCACCGAAGATGATCTTACAAACAGGGGTATTCCCGCTGAGTACCTTAATCTCTCAAAAGAATTTGTGGAATACGGCATTTCGAGAATGGAAGGGGGAGGATGATGTCCAGCACTAGCTGCGGCGCTCGTCAACGAGAATATCTAGGGAGAATTATCGCTCCCTAAGGGGTGTCTTTAGAATCTACAACGATGTTCGCAATCTCAAGACGAGCGAAAGGGCTATCGCCCCATTTCCAATTTTCTGGCATTTTGACTTTCAAACCTAAATCGTAGTCAAGCCTATGAGCATCATCAGTTCGGATATAAGCAATCATTAGGTACCTCTCAATGATGTCAACGAGCTCCTCTACTTTTTGGTTTGCCTGGAACACCTCTATCAATCTGTTGTGAAGACAGACACAAGGAACCAAGTGTTCGCGATAATCAAGCTCGTCAGTTTTTTTATTTACTGAAATATCCTTATCAAAAGCGTCTGCACTCAACAAAAACCTGCAATAGTCGAGCATGAGTTGATCTTTATTCTCAATTGCATGTTCGTAGCGACTGGCAATCAAAAAAGGATCGTAACGTCTTTCGAACAACGTCCGCGAGATCCGCCTCTCATTCGCGTCCGCCAACGAGTCCGACGTAGTCAAAAGTTCATACGCGTCGACAAAGGCTTCTTTCGAGTAATAAAAACGGGGGTTCGTTTGATTACGATACAGTTTGAAACCGCCTCCCTCCATAAGCGAAATAACTAGTTGGCTTTCTCTCTTTAAGCCTCGATCGCTGTTTTTTATCTCTATACCAAGGTATGCATTTAGGTATTGGTCGACGATGACTTCGATGTTCTTCGCGTGTTTTTTGCGCAGGTTTACATACACCCGAGTTCCTCGCCTATCATTCTTCGAATGTTCACTGCCCTCAATCATGAACGCGCAGTCTAATTCAGCCTCGAGCTCTTTCTTGATTTCTTGAATGGCATTCCGCCTCTCGTCCCACGAATACTTCATTATTCGAACCCCAAAATCCCTTCATTGGACATAGTTTCGTTTGCGATTGTGTCCCGATCGTTTTACCAACCTATCACACAGCGGCTTATACTGGACGCTCCCTTTTACAGAGAGTCGTGGATGGCAATTAAGATCCAAACATCAATATATGGAGAGGCAGAAAACTTCTTAAATGAGTAGCCAGACGACCGATCATCCGCCAATTCTCTTAACTAGAGGCACTGAATAGATCGAGAACCTCTTTGCCTATTTCTGGGGTCCACCGTTCGAACTCTATATGGCTTTTAGCTTTATCTATCGCTGAATCACCGTTCGCGTTTTTCGTCGAGGGATCCGCTCCCTTTTCCAGAAGTAGTTTCATTATGTTCAACGCGAACTCAGGTGCTTTCTTCACGGCTTGTGTCGCACAGATTAAAGGTGTGTTTCGAAACGGTTCTTGGAGTCGGTCCACGTCTTCCTTGGTTGTCGCCTCGGTCAGGAGTCTTGCGCTAAGCTCCCAGCGCATATTGATCGCGACGTGCAACGCTTCATTTCCATAGAAAAGCGTTAGGTAATCGAGTGTTTTGTTGACATCAGCACCGAGTTGAACCATTTCCTCAACGATTCCAGGAGCATATTCTTCGGCTAAAGATAACAGTGTATGGGGATTTTGGTCATTATCGCTTGCTTCGTTTATGTCTCCACCCTCTGAAACGATTTTTTTTATTGCTTCAATGTCACCAGCGAATATGGCTTCTTCGAATTGCTCAAAAAAGTTAGTGTTAGACATCTTAGTACTCCTTGTGTAACTACTCAGGTGATGAGAATCTTTTTTTTGTCAGAATGCTGTCTTTGGGAAAACTTGGATAGTATTGGATAGTGCGAAAGCCACTCTTCGTAAAGCTTTTCGTCTGAAACAATCTTGGCGATCTCCGATTCAATCTCTCGGGCGATGCAATCCAATTCTTCAAGTCTCTCTAATTTTTTGGTCTCGCTGCAAATTTCAAAGGGTATGTGCTTGTAAGTTAGCTTGAAAATAGCTTCGGTGATTTCGCCGAATGCCTGGTTGCCAACTATTTCCTCAAGCATTGACAATAATTCCTCGCAGCTTCGTATTTCTCGAATATAGATTTCATCGAGGGTCGCTGTCGAGTCGCTTCGCCGCCCCTGGTCTATGGTCACATGCACTCCTACGCGTCAGATGCGCTGAATTGTTGGCTCAAATCCGCAGTCAACAAGATCCCGTTCAAGCGCGAGGAGACAAGCATCGCTGCCATGGCCAAAATCATGAACCACTAAACACATCTTTTTCTTCGAGCTTTGTATCTTTTGCCCTACTCTGGTCTGTTCAATCAAATTTTGCAAATCCTGCCTTTGATAGAGCGGCTGCTCGGGGTGCGGCGTAAAAACAGTCCGGTTACCTACCTTCCATACGAGGCTAGAGGCGAAAACACACCCTACGGTGCAATCGAACCCTTCGTCACCGCTAAACACGAGCGTAAATTTCAATGTCTTTTATTCCGCCTTACGCCCAGCGGTCTTTTCACCACGGGGTTTGCTTTTCAGATTTTACCCACCAACATGGCACAGGTTTTATTAATGTCAAGAAAAGACCGCTCGGAGAGGAGTCCCTTTGCACTCTCGTAATACGATTCCCTTTTCGGATCAGAAGCTGTGGCGGAAGAGAGTTTCTCGCTTAAGGAGCGACTAACCTGTAGACATCTGTTTTGCAGAGTCCCGGCTACTTTCACCAAATATTCCATTAAAGGTATCCTAGAGCTAGATAGGACAATTGTAACGGTGACCTATCCCACAGTCCCTAACGACCACAAGATATCAAGCGAGATCGATAAGTATTTACCAAGATATTACGGCGACCTAATGCGCCTCTGCAGCGCTCGTATGACCAATTAGTATTTCGTAGAAGAAGGCCTGCGAATTGGGATGCCTTCGGAGTAGTCGCCGCGTTATCAGTAGAAATCAAAGCACTTCTTAAGTTGGCTTATTTGTTCGTTCAGGTTAGACAACATCTAACGAATATGAAACGGCAGAAGAAACGATTTCCACAACAAGCTATAATCACGTCGCCAAGCTGGAGATCTTAAAGCCATGTCGACTAAACCATTTAATCCAAGGCACATTTTGAAGGATGGATCTTGGTCGGCTCGGCATCAAGGAGCCTACTCGTCGGGCCATCCAAAGCCATACGAGCTGTCTCGCGCGCGTATTGAGAATTTTTTGAAATGCAAAGGTTTGTTCTGGCTGGAACAGGTCAAAGGAATAAAATCGCCCCAGATGCCTAGCTTCACATTGAACACAACTACGGACATTCTGCTCAAACGCGACGCTGATCATGTTCGCGGAAAAGGAACTTTGCCGCTTTGGGAGTCGCATGGTCTGGGACACATGATTCCTTACAAACATGAACATCTCGAAAACTGGACGAAGTCCAAGCAATTCGGTCAAAGCGACGACTTTTTCAGCGTGGTTCACGAACCCACAAACATGAGAGTCGGTGGCGGACTAGACGATGTTTTTCAGAATATCGAGACAGGACAGCTTCACATCGTTGATTACAAGAGCGAAGCTCAGGGGACGGATGCGGGTTCAGACTTTACTCCCAAGCCTTCTTCGTTGGATTCGCCTCATAAGATTGCGTACAAGCATCAAATGGACATTTATGTTTGGGTAGCCCGTCAGAAGGGGTTTGACGTTTCAAATACCAGCTACTTCGTCTATGTGAATGCGTTGCACAAAAACAGGACTGGTATGCTCAGTAGCGATGATCCATCTATCGCATGGATGGAATTTGCTACGAACATCATTCCCTATGAGGCTGAGACAAGTTGGGTTGAACCAACGCTATTCGAGATAAAAGACTTTCTCGAAAATCAAGTTACTTGCCCAGAATTCACGGTTGAGCCAACAGTTAACTCGCCCTACGGAAACGAGAATGCGCGGTGGCTGCTTGAAGCCATGAAGGTTCTGGCAAAGCCAAACAATTAGACAGGGGAACGGAGACAGCCCCAAAGTCGAGTCGCCCTTGCACGCTGCTCGGCAAACACTAGCAGCAGTTGGATCTCAAGCACGGGGTTTTTCTTCAACTCGCTAATTCCAAGCATACTCAGGATTTAACAACCCTCTAGCGTAAGGAGATTCGCTAAGGAGAGTTGATTTGGCGATGACTGCTCAAAGTGCCCCGGGCAACAGACCAGCCTCCCTCGCCTTGCTCCATCACCCGCTTGAACTCAATCCAGTTTTCCAGTTTCCCCAGTTTTTCGGTTTGTGACACCGCAAGGCACCCTGAAAAGGTTGGAAAGGTCCCAAGGATCCCGCGCTGATCACTTGCCCTCCAGCAATCCTGCTGCCTTCGCCTCAGCCATTAATCTTCGGATCTCAGCGAAATAGTATTTCTCTCTTTCTCGATGAGCGCGCCAGCCGACAAAGCGCCCATGTTTAGTATTTGCCGCAGCAATCCTTGCTCTGCCTTCAGGGGTTCGAGGGCCTGTGGAGGCGCCTCCGTGAAGTCGACATCGCATTTTGCCTGCAATCGGATACTTGGCGCAGGGTGTGCCTGAGCGTGTCTTAGCGCCGCATCTAATGGGTGTTTGGGCAGGATCATTCATAGGCTAATGTCTTTTTTGTAATTTGGCTGTCTGCAGGAGGGGGTTAGGCTGAGTAGCCTTGGGACAACGTCGTGCGAGGCGAACTTCACATATAAGCGTAACCTGACACGCATAGGCGTTTAGTGGGGTGCCGAAGCTCGTACAAGCCATGAATTTTTTGGGTGTGGGTGACCAGGGACCCAAGTAGGCTACGCTTTGATAAAGCCTCGAAGAAACGAGCATGCTTATTTTGAACAAACCTCGCCAGCAAGCCGATGTTCTCATCTTTACGGAGCAACTTTATCATTTTAGTTGGGTACTAGTTTGGATACCAGCAAGCTGTCGTAGATCGCTATCGATGCAACATTCTGTTTTATATAGTTTTTCTATATCTGTCGACTCCTACCTCTTCCGCCAATAAATATTTTAAGCTACTGTTTTATATATGTTTTTATTTTTATTATCCACCCAGACCCTCTTTGAGCCCCTCACAGAACAGACCCTCTAAGTGCATTCCTGGTCCTTAATGATACATTAGACTCCGACATTGAATTTAAGAGCCATATGGAATGACTTCCATTCTGACCAGAGAAAATTTAGATCTCATCGCACTTCAACTCGACCGGGCTGGACGTGTGGAGCAAGTGACGGGCCTAGAATTGCTGCAGCACTTCGAGTCAATCGACGGCTTCTGGAACGCCTGCGTGAAGATGGTCACCCCTACCTCAGCGGAGTTGAGCAACCTACTCAAAAACACCGAAGAAGCGAGCGCATGGTTCAACGGAAGCATGGAACAAATTATTGAGATTGGCATTCGCAATCAAGACGGTGATTTGACTGCATCGTTTTGCGGCTGGTTTGACAGACACTGTAGCTTCGACGCGGCGGCAGGAATACGAAACTTCTTGCTCGGATCTTTGCGACCAGCAGAGTTCGCTGCGCTACAAAGGAAACCATCCGAATACCAAGATAAAGATATAGCTACAAAACCCACTCGCCAGCTGCACACTACATTCCTGATGGCTGTCATCAAAGATTTGGGTATCCAAAACGGCATGAGTGCTGCCGAGTTCTATCCAAAAGTTGCCAGGCGAGCAATCGAATTGGCCGATGACGAGGAATGGGGACAAAATTTACACGCAAGAGAAGAGCCTGGGACTGGGCGTCTTGTCATTATTTATACGGCTAAAGGCGAAAGCGGCCAGGTTTCGAAGTCGATTTCTGAGCAGTCTCTGCGGCGAATACTGCGGATCCTGAAAAAAGCGTAGCCCAGTTTAAAGACAGCAAAAATATAGGCTCAACCGCTTAATCCGATATTCCTAGGAAAGCAGTCAGCCGCAAACATAAGTAACCTCCGTACCAACCATATACAGCGCCGTCCTGCTTAACTTCTAAACAAAACAGTCCTAATTTTAGTAGGCGAATCTATTTTTTACGTTCAAACACTTAGCGGCGAGACAGTGATGCGATTGGCCAGCGATTTCATAACCTCTCACTTATTACAGAGACGTTCTATGAAACATCTGTCGCAAGACCACGAGCACCTACTACTCGATCTCAAACAAGTATGCCAATTAACACGGCTTTCCAAATCAACGATATACCGCCTCGAGGTAATAGGCAGGTTCCCAAAACGAATTCGCCTCAGCGCACGCCGCGTAGCGTGGCGCGCTTTTGATATCTACGACTTTATTACTCAGCGCATGGAGGAAAGCGAAAATGCATAACTTCGACCTAAACGATAACGATGCACAAACTTTCTTGGAATACCTCGACCCAAGCGCAAAGCAATACTCTTTCCGGATACTTAAAGGTAACGGTAACGCACAAAAAATTGACGGGCAGTTAGATGAACTTGAATGCTTACTAGCAAGCGGTAGCAAAGATTCAGACCAGATCTTTGTGCAGATCAACAGATCAGACGGCAAAGGCCAGAGCAAAGAAAACATAGTGTGTGTAAGGGCCCTTTTCGTTGATCTAGACGGCACACCGCTAAAGCACGTTGATAGAATCAAGTTGTCGCCACACTTAGTGGTTGAAACTAGCCCAGCTAAATTCCACGTCTACTGGTTCGTCAGAGACGTACCTTTGAGTGTGTTTACCAAAATACAAAAACGCTTGGCAGAGATAGTTGGCAGCGACCCCTCTGTTTGTGATCTGCCACGAATCATGAGGCTTCCAGGAACATGGCATCTCAAAGGCCAGCCCTTTCAGTCAAAAATTATTACAAAAACTGAAAGAGACCGTTACACGCTGAACCAAGTTCAAGCAGCGCTAGATAATGACGCCACAAAGCCCATTACAAATGATGTAACCAAAGCTGCAGATGTAGTGTCTTTGAGTCTTAAAAAGGGATTGCCTGACGGGCAACGAACTCATGCACTAACTCATCTAGCGGGCAAACTTATATCGCAAAATATCGATGATTCACTCGCACTAGCTAAGTTGTTTGCTTGGAACGCTCTGAACACTCCACCACTGGAGGCTGAAAAAATCCAGACAACCTACCAAAGCATCAAAACTACCCACTCCCGAAATCATTCTACCGCTGGGTTATCAATTGAAGATCTCGATCAGAACTACGCAGTCGTGGTATTGAACGGAAGTACAAAAATTCTTAGGGAAACCCCAACTCTATGCTTTCTAAGCGAAAGAGACTTTCACCTGCGACACCGTCAATACCAAATCAGTGACGTAAGTGGCAAGGTTCGCCAGCTTTCACAAGAGTGGCTCGCTAGACCCCACCGCACTTACGACGATGTAGTCTTTGACCCCAGCAACAACCATCTAACATACCAATTCAATCTTTGGCGAGGCTTTGCCATCTCACCACAGCAGGGCAATTGCTCGCTGTATCTGGACCATATCCTAAATTGCGTCTGCAACGGCGATACTGCTCTATACAATTATGTAATCAATTGGTTAGCACACCTGATTCAAAAACCGGCCGAACTTCCTGGTGTTGCTCTCGTGCTGATCGGCGACCAAGGCACGGGCAAAGGTTCTTTCGTTGAACCGCTCGGGCATATAATTGGCCAACACTATCAACACGCCACCCAAATGGACAAAGTCTTAGGTCGCTTCAACATGCACATGGCAAACGCATTATTAGTGTTTTGCGACGAGATCGTCTGGGGAGGCAATAAAAAAGACGAGGGCGCACTCAAAGGATTGGTGACAGAACACGACCGATTAGTCGAGGGTAAGTTTCAAAATCCAATCACTCTGCC
The DNA here is from genome assembly GCA_028228615.1 of Pseudomonadales bacterium. Taxonomy (GTDB): domain Bacteria; phylum Pseudomonadota; class Gammaproteobacteria; order Pseudomonadales; family Azotimanducaceae; genus UBA4421. Next base: position 24,172 of record JAOJBS010000019.1, read on the forward strand.
TTCTTATCTGCGATTAATCTTCGCTACAAACGAAGCATGGGCCGTACCAACAGGTGAAAAAGAACGCCGGTGGTGCGTGCTCAAGGTCAATAACGATCATATTCAGGATACTAGTTACTTTACCGCCTTGAAATCTGAAATGTCTAACGGAGGTACGGCGGCGCTTTTACGGTACCTTCTCGACCGAGACATCAGATCATTTAACGTAAGGCAAGTACCCAAGACTAAAGGACTGTTAGAACAGAAACTCCTGAGCCAAGACTCAGTAGCAACGTGGTGGTTAGACCGCCTAATGGAGGGCGGATTTAAGCAACTGGATTATAGTCCCTACCCTCCCTGCTCTTTCAATGCTTTCAACACATCTCAGCATTTGCTCGATGGTTACCTGATATTCGCCAAAAATGACCGACACGGCCATGGAAAGGTCATCAATGGTCAACAACTGGCTTCATCCCTAAAGCGGTTGTGTATGGCCGAACCGGGGCGTAAACAGGTGAATGGCAGCCGCCAGCGAGGTATCACTTTACCCACGCTAGAAGAATGCAGGCGCCAGTATGAGCAATTCATTGGTCATGCGATTGACTGGCCGGACACTGAATAATGGCTTTTACAGTCAATTAGGAGGTATTAAGTGGCTAGGCCGCGCCCATGAATGTGGCCGGCCTGACCGGCAAGAAAACAATTAAAGTAAATTTAAAAAACTGAATAAAAAAACAAGCAATCGCGATCACCGGCCAGACTGCGCATCACTGAAGATAAAGCCCTGCTAAGACGGTAAACAAACTGAGGTCTCATGACAGCACTAGATTCAAAAAATGTATCAATTTATATCGCGTAGAGCATTAGAATTAGGTTTTAGACTTCAAATTACTCAGCTTCCTTACCCTCTTTTTCAACGAAGCCTTTTGCGAAATTCTTTTCAATCTGCTCTGGAGAAATGCCGCGTCGCTTTGTATATTTTAGAGCACGCCAATTCATAGCTATGATTACAGTTGGAAAACCAAGCCCCCAAACTAAGGCTGGATAAATACTCAACTGTTCCTCTAGAAATACAAGTATTACTAAAACAACCGCATAACCGATACGAATCAAGGTCATCTTTGACTTCATGACTACTACCAACAAGACTGATGAAAAAGCCTAACAGCCAATGGTGCATAAAAACAATCAAAGACGATCGGTCATTATGATCTTGCCACCTGCACGAATCGAAGACGGCTTTAGATTACTACGTGCTAACCGCTCCGCCACTTTTGGAAACATCGTGATGCTTTCTAATTCCAGTGATTTCAATAGACCGGGATGCGATTCAAACAGCCTCTGCTTCACAGTGTGCACACCAGCCTTATCGGAAAACGAAACCATTACACAGGCGTTACACGATACACCGCGAGCAACTAGGGACTTCAGCGCTCTAAAGGGCAACTCAAAGGAGTCTCTGTGCGCACCAGTTAACTCGTGAAACAGGTCTTCATCAGTCCCTTTAATCGACACACGAACATGTAGTTGATTGTACTTTGCCAACTGCTCTACGAACTCTGGGTCATCACCTAAAGTCATACCATTAGTCTCTAGTATGTAAACATAATTTGTTTCCTCTACTAGATCTAACAACTCAAAAAGATGCTGCCGACCAAGGGTACCTTCTGATGCTGAAGCTGATATTAGGTTGTGACCGTGCTTTCGAGCAGACTTAACTAGTCCGTCGAAGACTTGATGTGGTGAGTAGAACCTTCCAGTGCTCTTAGGCTTCCAAACTGGCTTGTCGCTAAAGCAAAACTTGCACCTGAGGTTACAGCCAACTTCAGTAGCACTAGATGTACCACCATAAAAGCGTAAAGGCCTACCAAGTTGGACATACTTCCGCTTGTTCCCGTCGACGACTACTTTTTCAGTAGCCGCCGCGAGAGCAATTGGATCATACCCTTGGCTATTTTCCACGCTTGCCATAGAGCAACCCATTTTGTGTATCCATTATCTTTCGAGTAACACCTTTGACGACTGTTCCCATGAAGGTTTTACCGCCAGAGTTTTCTGCATGATTCCATTCGTGTTCTATGAGGTCACTCAGAAAATCTAGGGGCGTTCCGACGGACTCACCTTTGACTGCAATTTTGTGCAGGCGTTTCAAGGCTGACGATTTGTCTTTATTCCCTAGTTTTGACCGATCCACACTGTGCTGCAGCATTTCCACAGTCTCATCAAAAGACTTTTCATCTATAGGATGTGGCCGACCGTCTTTACCGCCAACTGCAAAAGAGAATCTCGCAGGGTCATCGAATCTAGTAGCGTCTCCGTGAATCACTTCGCTAGCCATTGCTAGGGCTTTTAAAGTTCTTGGGCCTACTCCGTGCATCATTACTAAGTCGTCAAACTTTTCAATATCGCGGTTGTACGCCAAATTAAGCACTGAACCTAAGCGCGACATGTTCACATCACCCTTCTGCACATCGTGTCTGTCTGGCAACTCAGCCTCTCGCACAGCTTCCAGAATTTCCTTTGGTCGCTGCTTCGTCAGAGATACGATATTTGATCGTAAAGTTTCAGCGTCACCGTCCACTAAATTTAGAACTTTCTGATTTTCTATACCAACAATCCCTGTGTGTGGGTTATTAGTAAAAGAGCGAACTGTAGGAGAGTGCCAATGATAGCGCCTAGCGCGACGAGTACTTTTATTCATACCTTGAGAAATACTTGTCCACTCTCCTTCGTCGGATAGAATGAAGTATTGCTGGTACAAATTAAAACCATCTTGCACAGCGCCATTATCAATCTTCCCCGTTAACTTACAGGCGTTCACCAAATCAGCAACGGCTAGTCCATGGCGATCTGATACTCTGGCTATCTGCTTGGGCGCGCTGCCTGCATATTTACCCTTACCCCCCAAAATATAGATGCCTAGATCCTGCGCTTTTGGATTTATTTTTCGCTTGAGAGAACCCAGCACGGTAGCTGTCACCCCAGAGGAATTCCAATGCATTCCCATTACTGCCCCTAAAGCCTGAAACCAGTTCGGATCTGACATCCTTGTTAAGACTTCAGATTTGCCGTAGTTGTCTACTATAGATTCGACGATAGCATCTCCCATCGCCCCCATCCGTTCTGTTAAAAAACTTGGTACTTTGCCGAAATGGAGTGGCATTCCGATAGCTCCTGCATTGATCATAACGATCTCCTTATTTTAATTTCTCACTAACCCAACAGAACAGCTTGTATGCCGTCCTGCTAAGTTGATTATTAGTTACCCAGCGAAAGCTAGGTGACTTACGTAGGAAATCCTGAGGCGTACCGGTCTGGTATTTGGCGCCACTCACTAGCCCCAGGTCGATTAGCCGATTAACCATTGCCGTATTTGATACGTTGGAAAATCCACCGATCACCACCACTTTATTAGCAAGCGCACGAAGCGCTTTGGTAGTGGGTGTAGACGTTGGGAGCGACCCTTCATCTACTAACGCAAATGCTGCGCTTACTGCGTCCTTTGGCATCAACAAGGCCGCCGCAAAGCGGTCGGCCTGTTGTTCTACTAAGGGTTTATCGCCTGCCTCTCGACAAATGATCCTGTTATTTTCGTTAACTCTTTGCTCTAAATACATATCTTTGTGTAACACATGATGACCAATCTCATGGGCAATCGTGAAGTTGTATCTACCTTCGTGACTTTCCACGGATGAGTTTATCTTGATTAGATTTTCGTCAAAAATTATTCCGCCTAAGCACTCTGGGTCACTGAAAATGCCTTGATCGGTAATATCGATTGTATAATTGAGAAATTGCTCGGCAATTACTTCAGCGCGAACTGGCACGGGGTTGTGGTTGTCGCTCCACATCAAAAATGCATCCAACAGCGCGCGAGCCGATGACTCAATAAAGTCGTCGGTGAGCTTTGGATAGTCGAGTTCAATTGAAGATGACATTGTTATTTTTTCTTGGACGACTGCTTAGTCATCTTATCTACCTGCTTCTGCAGGGTTTGCCACTGCTCCGGAGTCAGATCTTTTGCTGAACGCAAGAAGCTAGGCACGCTTTGCGGGTTACTCTGAATCACCTCCACAACGGCAGGGTCTATTTGATCAGCCAAATGCAACAACTCGTCAAGGTCACCGCCTAGAACTGCGGCCAGCTTAGTGACCAGTTCTGGTGAAGGCATAGATTTACCCTTCTCAAGGTTCGATATGTGCATCGCTGAAATATCGACGGCCCGCCCTAGCTCGCGAAGCCCCATCTGCTTATCAGACCTTAACCCTGCAACCCTTTCGCCAAATCCTAATTCACTCATCCGTATACACCTCAATTCAATAGAATATTTGTATACTGTATACTGCCAGTTGACAATGTCAACTGATAGCTTACAATTTATGAAAACAAAAAGGATTATTCATGAACGACGTTGAAGAAACAAATAGTTTGAAGGAAGCGGAACCGAAAGCACTGCCAATATGGAAAATAGTTCTGCACTTCTGCTGGGGCTTTACTATAGGCTTTTTTATTGGAGGGTAGGCATGGGTACGTGCTTCCACTGAACTCTATAACCAATCCAAGTTATCAGTGCTTAGCTTTCGCGACCATGTCGAGGAAACAATCCCACCCTGCGACTTGAGTTTCGCGCATAGAGGCTTCTTTACCTACCTGAAGACGATGTTTAATTGCACGTACCTCACGCCTTTTATGACGACTTATCGTCATTTTTCCACTGTTAATAGTAACGCCGCATATACGCTGGGCTTGATGACGCCTCAGTACATGGAGTTTCTGCCTTTTTCTATTCAGCCGAAAACCCTTTTTTGACAATATATCGTCAACCGTATCAATGGTTTTACGCACGGTTCCTTTATCTTCGGACTTGTAGGAAATGGATATGTCGTCGGCGTACCTGGTATATACGCCACCGTACCTTTTAGCATAACTGCTAAGATTCAAATCTATATCGCGCATCACTAAATTAGACAATAGGGGGCTTGATGGCGCGCCCTGGGGCAACCCGTGGTCTAAAAACAAAATATCGAGCAACCTGTTTTCAAGACGGTTGGGGGCTTCAGCAGTGCCCTGGAGCGGTATTCCTTTAAATCGCAGGCTATTTCTAGCGTGTTCTCGATTAACAGATGGGAAAAAATCCACGATATCTAATTTGATCAACACTTCACAACCGAGGTGCGGACGTGCATTTGTCAAAATACTTCGCCCCTTATAAAAAGCATTAGCGCATCCATGAATCTTTCCACCATGGTATCTTTCAATTAGTCCTGCGACTTTTTTTTGCAGAACCTTTAACTCGTTTGAAGGAATATTTAGCGTTCTAAAACCGCCGATTTTCTTCGGTATCGTGTGCTCATGATAGTGAATTTGCGTATCCCAGAACTCCGCAGTGGATGCCCCCAGAGCTTTAATTAAGCGCTCTTCGCGCTTTAACGCAAGATCTGTGGAGACAAGTTTAGAATAACTGTAAGAATTAGGAGAAATAAACAGTTCAAGGAAAAAATTAAGTACTAGCCAAATTAGTGCTATTGGAACCAAGATAGGTGAGAGCAGTGCCAGTACAAACCAAAACAATGAATTCATATTAACCCCATAACACTTCAGAACACTTGTAATGAGCCTACTCATAAACAAAATAAGACGGGCGGAGAGCCCGCCCGAATGCTTTGCCTTAAAAGCATTTCTACGTCGAATGATGATCGCAGATCGTCATTCTCTGGAGAAATATATGCCCCAAGAGGACATTTTGTCTGAACAGCGAAACACTGTTCTGCACCTAAGTGCCGCCAAAGCCGGGGTAAATTAACATGGCACTCAGCTAATAGCGAAAAAAATTGCCCCGGCCCAGCACAATCAGAGCCTAATTGGTCTCTTACAGAAGGATATAATCAAGCTGTGAACCTAATGATTTTTAAACGCTTAATGCGTCGTCGGTTGTAGCCAAATGCACAGCAAAAATCACCAGATAGCTGCGGGGCCCCTCAATCTCAGGGCGGTCTAACGATCGCACAAATGCTTTCCCCAACATCTAGCGATTCTGGTGAATATACAGCCTCCATGCAGCCACCGTATGATTAAGTTATTAACCCACGTAACCGACAGATTGAATCCACAGCAAGTCGCTTAGCAGTAGCAGTTGGCGCGACAGCAAAAGCTTCCTGCAACATTCTTGTTGCGTTTATTTTAGCTGACCGAGCATTTAAGCTTTCTTGCCATGAATATGTTTGCACGTGGCGGGAAACCTCAGGGTTTTGCAAAAGTCGATAGGCTACTTGCTTTGCTCCCTTAACAGAGTAACCAGCAAGCCTGGCCGACTCGGCACCACAACCAGTCTCAGCAAAAAATTCTGCAAATTTTTTTTAGCGAAAATTCATCTAAACAATATATATCAACGGTTTAATGCTTCCAACGAACGCACAATCTCCCTTGTGCTCCGTCAGAACCACCCTTCCGCGGATTTGATCTGTTGAACCTTGTTTCTGCTACCCGCTTCGGAACCTTGTAATCAACTTCGATAAATCAACGTCTATACCTCACTATCAAACTCAGCTGTATTAAAATTCAGCACGTAACAATTTTCCTAAACAGAGCGCTGCAGAGCCTCATTGAACCCATCAGAATTCTTAGCCTGTATCTCTATAGATATAGTCACATCCGCACCTAGATTGGTCGTGAAATGCATCACTCTTCAAAAACGTCCACCCTTCTTATTTGGAGAAGTCGTGTTCAGTGTAATCAGCGTGTGCCCGACTCTTATATATAGCTTTTGAGGGAAATAGCAGCCGCTACAAAGGCTATTAGTATTAGAAAAGTTCCACCCCCTTAACCTCAACTACGCCTATAAATATCTACTTTTGTCTCTAAACATTTTCGTAACCCTAAGTCATTCGCTCCGACACTAAACCAATTATCTGGTCTCTGAAAAAAATCTAGCCCACGGCCTATTTTCACAATCCAGTCATTGTCTATGCGGATCTCCCGATCATGCAGGTTTTCGTTCACTTTTATATCAAGCTCAACATCCAGTTCCAAAAGACTTTGCTTTACGTCTTGAAGCCGCTCAGCCAATTCTTGAACGTTAGTTTGGTTGTCATAACTCGTTATCAATTGGATTTTTTTTACGGTAGGCTGCTTTAAAACTGCTTCACAAAAACGAATGAAGTTTTGTACCTGGTGAGTCGCTCGGATATAGGGATCTTCGAGTACAACTGACGTGGCACCGGTCAAGTAAGGCACGATAATTGACTCATAGCTGTAGCCGGTAGAATCGTAGGTGATCGTATAATGCTGTTCTTTAAGTTCAGGTGATGTGGCTTCAGCCACTACTGGAACAATTACTGCGGCATCTTTTTGTTCAGTTGTCGATTGCGAAGCGGATGTAGACTCTGAGTTATGACTTTCACCCTGTTCTGGTGCGTCTGCAGTGATACCAGGTTTTATGGGATTTAACGTTGCTTCTGCGCCGATGGTTTCAGGACAATTTACTACTATCTCTTTATCGTCGGCATTGAAGAAAGATAAACCAATATTGATAAATTCATCATCAGGCTTACGCTTATTCATTTGCTCTTTAACTCGACGACGCCCTTCAATAGCGTAAACCACATACTCTTCAAAATCCTCATCCGAGCATTCACCGTGAGGATGTAACATCTTCAAAAACGCGGCGACAGTCTTCTTTATTCCTTTTTCATCTCGCCCTTCTACGCACTTTCCCAGATTGATTCGTTGGCTGACTTCCTCATAGCGATTAGTATGTTTCAATTGATAGTGAAACGCCTCTGCAAGATAGTCAGTAATAAAACCATAATTGTCTGTTAGGAAGTCGGAGCTATTTTTTGGCATTTCCCAGCCTGGCATATACATGCAAAAGCGATCCATTATGGCTAGGTCGAACTCCTTGGGAAGCGGCTGAAATAAATCATACTCGGTAGAGTTAACCACCTGTTTAACGCCCAAGTCTAAGTTGCCAATAAAAGTCATGCTCGCATCAGCAATAACCTCAGCTCCTCTTGAGAATCGGCCATTCGCCATGAAGTCCTTCATGATTTGAATGGTATCGGGATCTTTTACACGCATATTGCCAACTTCATCAAATGCGATAGTGTCCCAATAGCCCACCATACCCACTTTCCTGCGCGCCATATTATAAAATAACGTCGCACTGCTGGTTTGCCCGCCAGAAATAAGCGTCGAGTAAGGCGAGAATTCGCTATAAAAATAAGATTTACCGGTTCCCCTAGGCCCAAGCTCTATAAAGTTATAGTTTGCCTCTACTAAGGAGGCCAACCGAGCTAAGAAGTGAAATTTTACACGTTTAGTTAATTTAGTTGGCTCCAAGCCAACTGACCGCATAACAATATCCAACCAGTCATCACGGCTGTATGCAGCACGCTTTTCACAGTAGGCATCGTAGTCAAACCGGCTGAGTTGAATTGGGCGAAGATCTTCAATATAGAATGCATAATCGTCTTCTTCAATCTCATTGTGGCAAAGAGTAACCTCAGCCCAAATGCCACCTTCAAGCAACCTCTTATTGTTCTTGTAAAACTTTTCCCCGATGGCAATTCGCTGAGAATTAAAATTTTCTAAACCAGCCCAATGACGCTTCTCTTTTTCAACGTAGCGCACATGCACTTTGTCGATAAACTTATGCTTACCCTTGGTAGCCACTTTCGATTGTGCTGCATTGGCTTCGTCCGGCCGCACATAGTTATCGTTGAGAGTTTCAAGAACAGCACTTAATCCTTCTTGAATTTCATCCTCGTCATCGCTTGCACAAAAACGCGCCAAAAGAAATTCCAAAACAAACGTTGGGACGTTAGTCCCCTTCTTAATGCGGTGCAAAAGATCTTTCCGCACGGCTTTACCGTCAAAGTGCTCCAGTAACTTCTCGTCTAGTGCGTCCATAAATTACATATCCAAATAATTTGTTTTGAGTTTAATGTGCGCAAGTTCTATCAAAGTGTTTGGATTGAGCGCCTTAATCGTGAAGGCACCCTCAAAATCTTCATCCATAATGATGGTGATTTTTTGACTGTCGCCCTGCTGTAAGCTCACCGTACGTGTCGCCGCATTAACTACGCCACCAATCTTAGCCTCACCAATTACTTCACCGGCGTCGCTATGTGCTTCTAGCAAGATCTCTGTTTGGGTGAATAGATCATCACTGCTAACGGACAACTCTATACTCGGGCGTCGTGTGGTAATGGCTCTAGCGCCCCTCTTATAGCTCAGCAATACTGCGGCTTTCTCAGCTGCTTTAACCTGGGCTTTCAGTTTAACTTCCATCACCGGGACCACACATTCTTGCAAAGATGCACCGCCATGGAAATAAAGCTTACCTTTGCTATAAGCCGCCATGGTGCTGGGGCCTGCCAAATGGCTGTAATCCCCTTTAATGCCCGCCTTGATGGCAGGGATTACAAAATGGTGTTGATCAGCATTCCCACTACCCAGCGCGATACGCTCATGGGTGAGGTACCAATCCCCGGCAGGTTTCGGGCACACATCGCCGTCTGTTGCCTGACGATTCATAAAGAAGCCATGGTCAGTGGCAATGACCACATGATTAAAGCCCTGGCTTTGCAACATACTGATCGCCACGCGCAGGTTTTTTAATTCACGCAGAATAACGCTGGGGGCGGTTTTAGGCGTGTTTTCAAATTGGGTATCAATCTCAACGCTACGCAATACGGCCAGCTCTACCGACTTTTCAAACTTATGGTTCTTGTCGATAAAGTGATCCGCACGCATTTCGGCAAAGCGGCTGCCAAAGCGCTTTTCGAACACACCCATACGCTGCGGTACTGTTCCTACTGGCACATCCCCCAACATAGGCACCATGCCGGAGTCACTCTTTTTAATAGACAGCTCTTTACCTGCGCCAGGCAAAAGGCTGGCCATACCCACTAAGGTGATACTCGGTAGGCAAGCGTAAGCAGGTTTTAGCGTAATCTCGAATTCATCCTTGAGCTGCTTTTCTAGCTCAAGGCCTAATTCAAAACGTAAAGCATCCACCATCAGATAAGCGACGCGCTGACCACTGGTTTGTAGTTTAGGAGCTACCACTTCATCAAATACGTCAGCATTGTACAAACGCCCTTGGGGTGGCCAGCCGGTGTCTGACAATTGTTTGGTAAAGAGGATCTGTACTTTCTCAGCGAGCTTGCCGTATTCCTGACGAGCATTATCAATTACGGGTGTTAGTAAACCCTGGGCATCCCAGTAATCAGTCACCGCCTGCTCAAACTCACGCTGCAAACGATCAGCCTCGCGTAAACTTGCAAGATAATAATCCAGCAAAGCTGATTGGCTGGCACTGTGCTCTGGTAACTCCCGTAATAAATCATTGCAGGATTCAATCAAGCTCTTTGCGGCTGCGACTAAATCCCATTGGGTTTCATTCTCACCGCGATTACTCCATATAGAAGCCTTACGCTGTGAGAGAATATCGTTGAGCACTGAAAGGTCGTTGCTTTCAATTGCTTTGATCGCCACTTGTAAGAATGTACGCTCTTCAAAAGGGAAAGTATCTCTCACACCAAAGTCATCAACCGACTGACAAACCTGCTCAAGGTTTAAATCTCGCTCGACCTGCTCGGCATACTGAATGTAATCTTCCTGCTTTCGCAAATCTTGGCGCAATCCATCACACAGGCTTTCGATAATTGGTTTCGCAGCAAGATTCGCTCTGGGTACATTTTCTAAACTTGCGGGTAATTCACCGGGAAGATCGAAAACAAACTCACTGAACAAAACAAAACGCCAAAGTTCTTCGCTGATGCTCTTCCATTTTTTGCCGCGGGTGGTGAGTGTTAAACCCAACACCTGCTCAAAGAGCTGCTTGGCTTCAGCTACCCAGGCTTCACTGCCGTTTAGCTCAGCTTTTTTCTTATCATCTGGCACCATTAGAGCACTAACAATTTCGGGGGAAGATTCAACTTGAAGAAGAGCCCGTAAGGCAGGCCATTGCAAACCACCACCAATGCCATTGATCACTGCAAAACTTGGATTTGGATCTTGCTCAAAGGCCTCACGCACTTCTGTCTGATGATCGGGCTTAGCTTTTAAGCATAGACTTAAATAACTATCACCATCCCCATTGGGAAAGACCTCTCCACAGGCACCGTAAATACTGAAGGGATCTTTTTGCATTTCTTCATCTGTTACTGGTGCAGCTGATGGCACATAAATTAAAAGCTTGTTGCCACCTTGGCCAAATGCAGTTAGCAATTCTGATGCTGCCTCTCGAGTTTCGATACTAGATTCTGAAGCATCCACAACAGATAACATTTCTGAGGCCATAGACAGGCAGATATCTTGATATCGTCGTGCCTTATCGTAAATGACGACTACAAGCTGACCCAGTCGCTTGTTAAATACTTGTTCGGATATATATTTTTCAATATTCATATCAGCGCTTTATCCTTGAGCGACCTTATTCTCAATGTAGGCTTCAAGTTCAATCTCTGTCATTTTTTTAGTCTGCCAAACTAGTTTGGTAGACTTACCACGTACACCTGGAACTTCAACCTCTTCCCAAAGGTCAGCATCAATTCCATGTGCAATAGCGACACTCCTATCCTCAAGGCAAAACCTAATAGCACGCTCCTTATTAAGGTAATACGCCATCGTTGACCAAAGATAATCTCCTTCTTCTAACTCTTCCCATATTTTTTTTAAAATGCTTCGCCATTTAGGGTGTGAAATAAGCTTATATAAAGGGGCGGCATTGATATTGACACCATCAGATAAATTAGGGGTCCAAAATTTGGCAACAGCAAGAAGATCCTCTCTAAAACTTTGAAGCTCACCTAAAAATAATGAAAGCGATTCGATCTCAGCTTCTTGCAGTTGAGTTCGTGGGTTAAGCTTATAAAGCTCCCCTACTACAAAATCAATTTTTGGGTCAACAAAATCATTAACAGCATTAAACAATGTTTGGCCATTAACAGATGGATAATAAACCCACAACGTATAACTACCAGAAGGAGTTTGAAGAGGCCAGTATATAGGCGCATTCCGCCTACTCATTGAGTATTTTTTAAAATGAGAGTCAAAGAACTCTTTCTGTATATACTTTTCAATATCAACCTCAGTTTCAAAATCTATTTTAGATAAGACTTCTGAAATAATATCTGACAAGTTTAGCTCTTCGCTGTCATCACTAACGAGAACTCCCTTATGCTTAACAAATTCATCAGCATCGCTAATACGCATACCTTGGCTCAGTAGAGGCAAAGATGTGAATGGATCAGTAATAGCAGTTGCGAGGTTATCTTTGAGGGCGAGTGAGATATCGAAACGCCCAAAAGCCACACCGACAGACCAGCTTAAAACATCTTCTACAGAAGATTTTTCAGAGGGGATAAAGTCATCCAATTTCAATTTAATTGACCCTTGCATATCAATAGCGGCGCCCATGTCAGAATGGGTAAAGCCGTAAAGTTCAAAACAATAGTCATCAAGTTCTTCGACCTGCGTATTGTAATTGTCTAGAATTTCGGAAAAATCTAGGCCAAACTTGCTGCTCAACAAATGAAAGGGCAGCACAAAAGCATGAGAGGTTTCATTTACGATATCTAACTCTCTTTTCAAGGACCATGCTGTTCTAGCACGCTCTTCTAGAAAATGCGCATCAATTTCACTCAAAGCAGGAATAGGTGTTTTTTGCACCAACCCAACTTCATAGGATCTAGCTGCTGCATCAGCAGCGGCCAATTGAAGGCCAAGTAAATATGAAAATGCTGTCGAGGAGACAATAGCTTGCAATGCTAACAAGCTTCCCTCATCGTCATTTTTGACAAAAATTGCAGGTCCTTTATCCGCAAAAATACACCCACTAGGCAGTAACCGCATACTAAGGCCGCTCGTTGTCCTTCGTGGCCAAGTCAATCCTGGTCTCAAATAGTATGATCTATTCCTAATCACGCTGCCTTGAAAAGCATCTAGCTCACCTCCATCTCTATTCCAATTTATTTTAAGATGAATATCAGAATAGTACGGTGAATATTGTCCGCCCTTTGCGAAGTTGGCCCACTCTGCACATTCCACCTCCCACGACAACCTGACGAAACGGAAATCATCAGCGGTGGCCAAGCCTTGTTTCGCAGTGCGGAAATCATTTTCTAATTGACGATCAATTCCAAATACCTTTCTGACAGCCGAGCTTGTCCAGTAGGAAAACGGGGCACCTGGAACGTTGAAAAACTCTTTCGCATCAACCGCGTATATTTTTTCATTACTTCCATCCAGTTTAACAGACGCCCTCAAAGCAGATTCTTTATCATCAACATTCATTAGCCTAAAAAATATTGTCACAACCGTTTTCCCAAGACATATGCAGAGACCTCAACCATGGCATCATCCATTACACCGTGCCCTAAATCCGCCACTACCTCCGGCATACATTTACTTAGCACAATTTGTTCCCGCCATTCCGAAAAAGTCTTTAAATAAAAACATGTCCGAGCAGTTATAGCCCCTAACTTCCCTTTGGAATTTTGCATTTGAACACCCCTATCAACAAATGCGGCTAAGATATCGTTCCCACTTACCTTATAAGTATTCTTAGCCGCAGACTTCCATTGCTTTGAAAAGTCACCAAATGGCGGATTCATTAGTACAACATCAAATCGCTTACGGCATAGTTCAATAAAAGAGAAACCTTTGGCTGCATCTGACGCAAACAAACGCTTTTGTCCAGAAACCACACCAGTTGCAGTTTCTGCATATTTCTCTAATTGTGAAAGTATTAGAAGCTCTGCCTGCCCCCAAAAGTCTTCACTAACATCACCAAAATTATAATAACGCTTACCTTCCCTTACCTCCCACTTATCATCGCCAAATAGACCACCCTGAACTTCAAGTGCACTCTCATTCTTCTGAGATTTTGCTTCTTCAATCGCGGCCTGAATTTCTTGTTCGATTTTCAGAAGGGTTCCCGCCTCACCAGCTAGCTTCATCTTATCGAATATTTCTTCAACTAACTGCCCCAGAACCTTAGGCTGAATTTGACTAGTAAACTCTTTAAGCAGCGCTTTTTCCCCTGGCATTGGCTCTGCACAGACAATATTTGAGCGCTGAATTTGAGGGCGATCATTTGGTTTAATACCGCTAGATAACCATGTTCTGTGCGCTCTCAGCCAAAGGGAAAGACCGGCTATTTGCGCAGCTCGAGGATCAATATCCACTCCGTGAATATTGTGTTCAATAACCAAACGCGGCACATCTGCAAGAAATTCATCTTTGGATGGATATCTATCCATAAGCGCTTCTTTTGGCAAATGCTCTTCTTCACACCAGAAAAAATCTCGACCTTTTTCTTCCTCAATATCCCAAGCTTCCGAGTAAATCTGTTCAAATAGGTCAAAAGCATAGAGACCAAAGTGCATCGAGCCACAAGCGGGATCAAGCATTTTTATATCACGAGGATCCTTTATTGGACGATGCTGAATAAAGACGGGGTGTTGCAGTAATTCTTCTTGACTTAACTCTGTGGGCTCCAGCTTATTTTGCTCTGGTGATACTTCGCCAGACTTTAAGAAAATCTCATTTGGTCGTCGTACCAGGTACTGACAACTATCAACTAAAGCCGTGTTACCTTTTGTCATTTCATACCAAATTCGTCCTAAAGTGTTATCGGTAAGAAACTCCACTACATACCTTGGAGTGAAAAACTGGTTACGAACGGCCAGCTCACGACTATTGCGCGGCGCTTGCGATTCATCGCGCATTTTCTTGCGCTCTTCTTTGGAGTTGAAGTACTGGTAAATCCAGCCAACAGTTTCATCTTCAACCCAGAGTATTTCCAACTCGGCATGATTAATTAAATCAAGCAATTCTAGCAATACGGTTTCGCGAGGAAACAAGCGACCCTGACTGGAATAACGATCGAACAATACCGCTAAATCTAAACTCAACTCATCGAAAATACTGAAAAGGTAATGTTGATAAGCTCGACCTGTTTCACCCAGACTGCTGCCAGCAATGCGCTGATACAACTGAAAACCCTTGGATTGATAACCCTGACTAATGGACTCCATTACAAACCAACGTGCTTCAGCCATGCGTAATGCTGCAAGGCGATTAAGCACAGTAAAAGCCTGCTCTCGAACGATACGGTCTAAGGCAGCAGTAACCAAGGCTTTATCTTTATGTGGATCAGCCTTATGGCTGGCGGCCAGATAATGTTCCAATGTGTCGCGCAATAGCTGGGCAGTCTGTTGCTCGCTGGGGCTTAGAGCGGGCAAATCACTTCGTGCGGCAACACCTCCTGTAACAGGATCTAAGCCATAGGTATTCTGTAACTGCTGAGTGAACTCATCACTAAGCAGTTTGCGGGCATCACCCACAAATTTTTGTAAGCGATTTCGGGTTGCTTGATCAAATGCCATTATTAGTTTTCCTAATCGCCTTATTTACCATCCGATAGTTCAAAGCTGACATCAAGCTCATCATAGTCTTGTAACTCTTGCTTCAACGCTGTGAGCTGGTCAATTACGCCATCAATCGCTTCAGTAGTCTTTAATGCTTTGGGTGCAACTACTTTGCGCTGCAGAACCTTAGGCTGGTAGGTACCCTCTTCTTCTTCTTTCTTTTTCTTTTCGAGCTTTTCTTGTTCACGTTGTAGGCGGCGATTATCAGCGGTCTGTTTCACTGATTTTTGTAGGTCGCGCAGAGATGTGTTGATTGCAAAATCCCGATTCAGCAGTGTTTGAATACCACTAAGATTTATCTCTGCCTCACCACCAAACTGCTCTAGTCGACCAAGCAGACTATTGCGCTCATCGGCTGTTAGCTCTTCCCAGCCTGGAGTTCTAGGTAGCTCCTCTTGCGCATTCCTTAAACTTTGCTCTACGTCTTGGTTCATCTTACTGGCAGCATCCGCCACACGGGTTTCGATGTTCCCAAGCATCGTTGAAAGATCCGCTTGATGCTTATGAAAGTCTTCTTGCCTGAGGCGCTGCTGTAGTTGTTCTAATTCATCGGCCAGCTCACTCATTAACTCACCGGGCACACCTGAATCTGGCAGGCCATTAATGCCTTTGGATTTAGCATCCAGAGCTGACAAGGTGGTTTCAAGACCGTAATCAAGGCTGACCTTAACTTCCGCAGCCCACTTTAGGTTGCTATATAGGGGAGACTCTTGCGCACCCATTCGCTGGGTGGCATCAGAACAATCGTTAAAGAGCACATCACGGAGCGCCTGTTGTAACTCATCAACTCTTCCTTCACCTGGCACATTAAGGCGCTTGAGCTTTTCACCCAGCGCGCCGAACTGTTGCTGAAAAACGGGAAAGTTCTTTTGTGCGGCTTTACTGATCTCTTCTTCTAGAGGGTTTATCACATTGCCATCGGCAATCACCTCACCTATACGTTCTGCTGCCAGGGCGCACATTTCAATGGACGGCCTATCGTCGCGCAGGGAGATACCCACATTGGCAAAGGATTTATTCGACTTGAAAGCATCCACCGCCTGTTGCCCCACGCTGGTTAGCTCGCGGCCTGCGACCTTAAGTTTAATTTCGCCTGCACTGAGCATGGCTGCCAACATATAACGGGTGGTATCTATCGCCCAGCCAAATTTAGGGCGGCTGAAATCTTCACAGATTTTTTTACCGTCTACTGTGCCATTACGTTCGATATAGTCACGGATACTGACCAGGCCTTTATTATTTTCATCAATAGTAAAACTGCCACTACTATCTTTTATTACTAGACCCAGAGGATCGATTTCACTGGTTGCTCCACTAAGGCCTGCCTTTAAAAACTTTTCAGCCAATACTGTTTGTGCACGATGTGGGGCTTCGCTGTAGCGCTCGTAAACACGATCAGCTACGTCTTTGAGATGTTTTTTGTTGGAATCAAGTAGATCTTGGGAAAATGTATCCACTGCGGTGTTAGTACCCCGGAAGATAAATGACCCCGCCTGCAATGCACGCTTGAGTATGCGTTGCAGCTCTGGCACCAGCTTGGTTTGGGCGCGATCTACTTCGGCATTACAATATTCTTTGACTTCTTTATCGGCATCATTGCGGTGGCGACGGGCAATCTCTTCGCAGCGGTAAATATTCGCTAACAGATCATCTACATCGGGAGACTTACGACCAAGAAGGTAGATAGTGCTCTGATTTGCCTTTTCTCGTGAGTCCGACACTAGTTCTGAAAGATTATTGTCATACTCCGCTGGATCAACAAAATCGATCAGCGTTTGAACAGAATTTCTCTCACCAGCTAAGCCACTCGGCAAACCATTAGTGTTTTGCAATTTAAGGCCTGTTTCAACACTCAAAGAACCTTCGACTTGTACTTTGGGTAACGGAGATAAACACCCCCTCAAATTTTCACTAAGAATTTTTCGCAGCTCGATGGTTTTTAGGCCGATCTCATTTCGTGCTTGTTGTATCTCTGTCAATTTTTCGCTGATAAAGCCCAAGTAACCATCTTGCTCGCTAAAAGGGATAGCGGCCTCGTTGATTAACTCCTCTACCGCGGCGTTAAAGGCGGTTTCATCTTGGGTTTGAGTGATGCTACCTTGCATCAGTGCTAGGGTGTTTTGACGGGTAACGGGCAAGTTGGTGAGTATCTCTAATACGGCTACGGTTTTGGCGATATTGTTGTGCAGCTCGCTATCATAGAAGTTTGAACTCTTCACCTTACCGACTGCCTGGTGCTTAGTAGGGAATGCTCGTTTGATATCTTTTTCAAGGGCATCGTAGAGTGTGACGGTGTTAGCCAGCATACCCACATTTTCATTGGCAATCGGTTGGCCGTTTGCGCCCTCTACCAGGATATCCTGAATAACCTTAATAGCTGAACGTAAGCCGATACCCCCCGTTGACTTTGCAAGTTGGCCTAACAGCGTTAACAGAACTTCAAAGTGTGCAGGTAGAAATGGATAGAGATTTACAAAGCTTTCTTTATCGAAGTCTGCTTCGTAGACGCGAGCATCTTCTAGTTTTGTGGCATGACGTAAGGCCTGGCCATTTTGATCAAAGAGCTTATCTAGTTGATCGACACCATCGGGTGACTTACCTAAGAGCCTGCGGTAACAAATTTCTTTAATGTCGCTGGATTCGAGATTTATCTGAATAGGAAAGCGATCTTTTAATTTGTACAGTTGCGCAGAATTAAGCGCTGCTTTTTCATTATCTTCGGTGAGTGTTTGCTGTGCGGTGCAAATCAACCAGACTTTGCCGTCACCGATGTTTTTTAGATTTTTAGCTAAGCCATCTAGATTAAGAATTAAGTTATCGCGGGAGCCAACATATTGACCGACTTCATCGACGATAAAGATAATATTTTCTTTTCCGGAATGCTGTCTAGCAATGTCGATCATTTCGGCAACGCGGTCATTTTCAAAGCGAATAACTTCACTGGCTTCTGTAGTAAATGAGTTTTCAGTTTTAAACAGTTGTGGATACATTTCGTGAGCTATCGATGGGATCAGGCCATCTACAACCAAGTCATCATTTTGTAGACTCTTCCATTCTTCACCTTCGGTATAGGTTTTAAAAAGATCTAAGAATTCCTCATAACGGCCGTCTTTTTGGAGCTTGCGCTCGAACGCCGCAACTTTAAGGTTTCGGGAATAGCCCGCCCATTGCAAAACTTTGTAGTAGAGTACAGTGGCTACATCTTCCATGGTGGCCCCGGCGACTTGCTCCGAAGCCAGGTCAAGCATCACTACTGCGGCAGGGAAACGCTTGGCTACCGTTGTCAATAAAGATTTGGTTTGTGCTCGGGTAAGACGATCTTTAAGATGATCTATAAAGGGGCGACTTTCCACTTCTAGAGAATCATCAAAAGCTAAGCCTAGATATTTGGTAAAAGAGCTTTTACCTGAGCCGTAGAAACCCGATACCCATACGCCCACTTCGTTTTCGCCACCCTGCTCCATCGCCAATTGCATCTTAGAGAGAAGGTCTTCGAAGTGCTCTTCTATACTATCGGTAGCAACATATTCTGATATTTCTGACTTGAGTCGCTTCTCAGCATCAGCGCCATAACTGATTACTTTCTCGATAGCTCGATCAATACCTTTGGCTGGATCGAAGAGTTGTTTGATTTGCATAGCTATTCCCTATTGTTCTCTTTCGTTGGCTCAGCCGCCGACATGCATGGAGCGGTAGTTCCCATCTTCCGGGTAAAAGCCCAGGAACTTTAAAGTTGTTTGGCCTGTTCGAACTCCAGGATACAAAAATACCGTAGGTACACTGAAGTGACCTTGCAGTTGGCTTTCTATTGGGCCAATACGCATATACGGGTGCAGAGCCTCTAGGTCAGTTACTAAAAGCAATGCCTTCGTATCTTTACCTAGCTCTAGCAATTTTTTCTCTAATCGCGACTGTAACGCTTTGTCGTCTCCATCAACCGCATTGGTAAGCGCCGCATTTGTTTTTACCCATTCAAGCGGCGCTTCCGCATCTTGTTTTAACCATAGCGCACGACGAAAAGCTGGCACCGATTTCAGTATGTCATTGACATGTTCGGCAATAGAAAAGGTATGCACATTAAAACCCTGCTTTTGCAGCATTTGAATCCATGCCTTAATTTGTCTTTTAACCTCGATGATCTGCTTGGGCGAAAACACCAAGTAATAAATCGGCTCAAAGCTAGCATGTTGAAACTCCCGCCCTTGTTGGATACGGGTAACTAGCTCATCAAAGTCTTGTTTCAATGATGACATCGACGACCTCCTCCATGGTTTTGTAAGCCCAGCTAATGGAGACGACATCGGCGGCGGTTTGGATAATCCAAAGTTTGTGAACACTCAGCCGCTTTAACTCGTCTCGTACATCTTCTGACTGTAGGCCAAAAAGCTGCCAGTCTGAATGGTTGATTAAGTTGTTATCAGCTATGCCTTGCAGGTGCAGGTCATAAGCGAGTATGACAATCGTACAGGGATCAATACGTACCGGGGTTATCTGGCGTGCCCCACGCGTCAGTGGCTCCAAAAGTTGGTAGTCGATACAAGTGCTCAATAGGTAGGATGATAAACGCTTGATGGTTGTTTCTGACCAGAGCTTTTTAGTTTTACCGTCATAGGTGGCGCGTTGAACGAACTCTGTTGAGTCTTCACTGCTAATTTCCGTGTAACCCGATGCGTAGCGCTCCCAGTACAGATTGGTAACGAAATCTCGCAGGATGAGATTTGCCCGAGCAGTATGGATAAAAAACAGTTGGTTTAAGGCTCTAGTTGAAACACTGTGATTGAGGGCCAGTAGCCATTTAGCAGGCTGAGGTTCTGGATTTAGATATCGAGGGGCGAAACACTCGGCGACTATATTGCGAAGGCGGCGGGCTGTTACATTTGGGAATTCGCCCGATTCTAGAGCGGCATTAAACAAATCTTGAGTACTCATTCCTGGCTGCCACTGGCCTAACAGCGTTTGAGTTTCTTCAATAAGCCCTAAGCCTGCCTGTAGCTGCGTTGTATAAAAGGGTTGATCCATCAGACATCCCCTCGATAGTAGGGGAAAACTTGCTCCTCAGCCTGAAAACCATGTAAGTAAGCATCAGCCATGCGCCCAATAATATTTTCATTGATTTCACTCCCAAGCAGAAGTGGACCTGCGCCATTGGTGTTTCCGCCGGCTGCAAGAGCTTTCAGCCCAGCTCGTGCAGTTTCTTCCGACGCGATTACGTCTAAGACCGAAGCATCACCAATCAGGGCCTCTGATATTGCTTGTTCAAGGTTCTCAGGCAGCCTGAACAGATGATATACATTCCCCGTGCCAATATATTTATCATGGACAATTTGAGCCGCCCCACATGCGCCATTTACTCTGGCAAGCACAGCAGTCTTAGGGAAAACCGGTGTTAGAAACGCATCACCTGAACGAGAGAGAAAGCTACTGGGCCACCAGCCGGCTCGATCCTTCTCTCCCATAAACGCCACACAAATTCGCAGCTTTATAATATTGGATATCAAGTCATCCGGCGCCACCTCTTACACGCGAGTCTACACTCGATTTCTACAAGCCAAATTAAAACGATCCAAAAAATGACGGTGCGCTAAATTGTCTTTCTAAATAGAACAATACGGTCAATCTTTAGCCCTCTACTTTTTTAGATAGGGGTATCAAGCGCCCTGTCCCGTTCTTTTCCCAGATTGGAAGCGCAGACTTCCCCCTTACAGCGTCAGCTTCACGTTTGAGTAATATGTCTGTCGTCATGTTGATCGTGAAAGATGGCATGTCAGGCGTACTTACGCCTTTGACTTGTTGCAGCCAGAAGCAAGCTTTGCACTTGAGAAACGTATCCACTCGAGATCGAGATAGTTCATAAGGGTTAGGATTTTCTGGGGTGTAAGCCCCCCGATGCCTTTTAGTAGGCGTACCATCTTTTTTATATTGGGCATTTAGATGTGTCACTTTTACTAATTTCGGGAAACAGAGTTAACGTATTCGACGTCACCCTCGATTACCACGCAGCTAAATCCAGATTAACACCTAAGCCTGCCAGTAAAATCGATCTAATGTTCACATTTATGGTTTGCTATCCAACATTAGACGTAAAAGTTTCATTGGAATGAGATTTTAATTTCGGTACATTCATGGTGGGGAAGTGCGCTGCTGGGAAATCGTAAAGGTCATAAAAACCTACCGTTACAGGAGCTGAATTAATGTTGAATCAATATCGCCGTCGCTACCTTGCGAGGCTGCAAACGTTGTTAAAAGAGTCCTATGAGTTAGATGATGCGGGTTCTACTGCCCATACTGGTGCTAAAAATAAATTAGACGGTTTCATAGATGCTGGTAAAGCTACTTTTATAGTCAACAACGCTGACCTGCGTACGGTGATGGATGATGTCCATTACGAGGTTTTTAAGATGACCTGTGAAGAGCGTAAAGCACAGAGCTTTGACAACCAACAAGAGGCTGATTGGTCAGCATATGAGAAACCGACCGTCTTTAGGAATGGTTAACCCCGAAATTCAAGATCGCTGACCCCGCCCACAGGGTACCGCTACTTCGGAAATAAGGACTCCTAGTATTGCTAAGTATTATTAATGTTCAGAAGTGTTTTCAATCGTTTTAAGGAAGCGCCTCGGGGCGGTTTTTCTCCATCCAATCTAACCACTCGCCATATCCGTCCATTGCCTGCATGGATTGGATCCAATAAGAGTCTTCTGGGTGGTCATCCCAAATTGCTAGCAGGTCGCAGAGTTCATCGAAATTAAGTATGTCTTTTGGTTCCATAGCTTTGTCGCCCTAGACCTTGTCATCAAGGCAAATAATGCCTCAAGCTGTTAAACGTTATCACTTAATGTACGCGAAAATATATTCCTCTGTTGATTCTTCAGTAGCTACACTTTAGTTATTAAGAGATATGGGTTGAGGAGCTAAATTGTCCAGAGAATATGCAGAGCTAGTCGACAGCTTTGAGGCTAAAAAGATTGTTTGTCCGTTACCGATCCCGTGGAACAAGTTAGTGATTTTTTTAAAGAGTACAAAGCAACTCAAAATGTATCCGGTTGAAAGGGGCCCTAGTGTGCACGTCGTTAACCCTCTGATCCTCGCTGGCTGGGGCGCAAGCGATC
>JAOJBS010000002.1:0-160587 GCA_028228615.1 Pseudomonadales bacterium
TGCAAGTTTGTTGGTGCTATACCCGCCGCTTTGCACGATGGCTCTATGGAATAGGCCTTTAGCTAATGGCGAGGCCATCATTGCTAACGTGTCTCTGGCCCCTGCAGATTCGCCAAAAATCGTTACGTTTTCTGGGTTGCCGCCAAATTGTGCGATGTTGTCGCGCACCCATTTAAGGCCTTGAATAGCGTCTAACGTACCGTAGTTGCCAGAATCGTCTTCTGGGTTACCGGTGCTCAGCGCCGGGTGGGTAAACCAACCGAATACCCCCAGCCGATAGTTGATGGTGACCACTACTACGTCGCGCTGCATGGCTAGGTTTGAACCGTTGTAGCTGCCGCCTTGGCCAATACTATTGCCGCCGCCATGTATCCAATACATCACTGGTAGGTCTTCGGCATTGGGTGGGGCGTAAATATTTAGGTAAAGACAGTCCTCATTGCCAGCTACGCTGCCTTCTGGCGCATCCGGTTGGCCACTGAGTAATGAAGCGAATTGAGGGCACGCAGAGCCTGAAGCCAATGCCTCTATAACACCGTTGGTTTTCGAGGGTTGTACGGGTAAGGGGGCGCGCCAGCGCAGTGGCCCTACCGGTGCCTCAGCGTAAGGAATACCTTTCCAAGTGTAGGCGCCTTTGTCGCCAATGTAGCCTAAAACAGTGCCTGCAGTGGTCATGCGCAAAGTGGCTGTGTCTGCCTTGAGGCTCTTAGTTATAGGGTATTGACGTTCATAAAGAGCGAAACCGGCAGAAAATACCAAAAGCCCAATTGAGAAATAGATAAAAAATGGTAATTTTACTTTCATGTATGTGTTCTCAATGTTCCTGCACCGGGCGTTATGCTTTGCTTAAACCTAATTTGTAGCGCGCCTCAATGAATTAGAACCGGTGGCCCTTTAGTTAGTTTCATTTCAGTTGTTGGGTGATTTTGCCTTGTTCGCCAAAAGTTCGTTCGCCTGTTCGTGATGGGCGGCAGGTTATAGGCGACACTCGACAGGTCATACAACCGTTACAAGCAGAACGCCTATTGTTGTGCACGTCTCGTTTACATAGAGCTGCGAATTCTAAGCTGAGTTTTCAGCGGCCAATATTTGTTCAAGCAGTGCCAGCGAGCCGAGCATGCCTTTCTTTATAAACGGCTCCACTTCAACAGGCGCAACGTCAGTGCACCAAACAAATTCTGTGCCTTGTGCGGTATCACCCTCTTGCGGGTTAAGTTTGATTGACGCCAAGTGCGACTTTAGCGGCGGTATGGACTCTACTACCGAATATTCCATAAACATTTGTGCATCATCATGACTCACAATGCGTTCAGCTAAACCACCAGCGCCTTCCATTTTGAAGCGTCTCACTTCGCCATCGAACTCGCAGGATGCAACGCCCGGTACCCAATCTACTCGGCCCGGCGAGCCCACAATGGCCCAAATGGTTGCAGGTGAATAAGGTAAGAAATGCTTCACTTCAATACTCATGAATAACGCTCCCCAGCTGTTATTTAGGTGTCGTCGGCGGACGCCCACGGCACACCAATTTATAAGTTTTACTGTTTGCGCTAGGCCGCACATTAACTAGATTTGCGTTAAATCATTGGTCAATGAGTGATTAGGCAGGGCGGTATTCTAGCCGAAGATCACGGGCTTTGTTAACTTGGGATGCGTAGAGATGTACATAGGCGGCAACCACTTGTCTAATGTGGGTTAAGTTAGGAATTAAGGCAGGCGAAAAATGCACGGTACTGAACCCTCTGAAGCCCAGTTAGCGGCCCTTGAAACCATGGCGCAAGGTGGCGACGACGGACCGTTCACTATGGTCAATATTATTAAATATAAAGATCAGGCCATATACCCTGAGGGCTACGACGGCCCCGCGTGCACTGGTCGTGAAGCTTATGCCCAGTATACGAACACCGTCGGTCCGTTGATTTATGCCTTAGGGGGCAGCGTTGCGTTTCAACAAGACCGCGAGCTGCTATTTGTGGGCGATGCAACAGCAGACGCGGATGAGGTGATTATCGTCAACTACCCCTCGCGTAAGGCTTATCTGAATATGTTTTATAGCCCAGCTTATCAAGGCGTGATTGTGCATCGTATGGCCGGGCTAGTGTCTCGAGTGCTTTATCAATGTACTGCAAAAGAGCGCAGATAAAGCGCATGGCGCAAAACGCGCTGCTAAAGAGCACAACTAAAGAGCACAACTAAAGAGCACAACTAAAGTGCGCAGCCAACGTGCGAGCAAGATTTTAAGCAACTGCCTTGGCCCTTACCGCAGCAAGATATGGGTTAAAGTGTAGTTGAATAAAAACCGAGTGAAGCAAAGACCAATAAAGACCAATAAAGATTAATAAAAACAAATAAAAGAGGCAGTTATGGCCGAGTATTTTACCGCGCTAAATCAAGACCACGTGGCCTTTATAAAGGCTCAGTCAATCTTCTTTGTGGCCACAGCGGACGCCACTAGTCCTATCAATGTCTCCCCCAAAGGTATGGATAGCCTGCGGATTTTGGCGGGTAATAAGCTGGTTTGGATGAATCTCACCGGCAGCGGTAACGAAACTTATACCCACTTGCAGAGCACTCCGCGCATGACCCTTATGTGGTGTTCATTCGCCAAACAACCTCTCATTTTACGCGTGTATGGCAACGCCACCTGTGTGCTGCCCAGTGACGATGCTTGGTCAGACTATGCAGTGTTAATACCAGAGCAGGTGGGCGCGCGGCAGTTCTTTGTGATGGACATTGAGGTGGCGCAGACTTCCTGTGGCTGGGCGGTGCCGGAAATGCAGTTGGTTAAAGAGCGGCCCACGCTGAGCAAGTTTACGCAAAATATGGGCGCGGAAAAGATACAAGCTTCTTGGGCAAAATCACAGCCGCGCCCCAAGGATTTTCAGTCTAGCTCCAGCTAGCAGGCTTCAGCCCCGCAATCTGTTGATGCAAGCGGGTCAAAATTGCGCCTCATTAACACCCTTTGGTTTGCAGTTGTTTATGCAAACGTCTGCCGTGTTTGCCCTCAAAGTTAGCCACGCTACTGCATGTTTATCCCGCGGGAGGTGTGATAAAACTAAGGCATAAGAGTTAGGGGAAAAAATATGAGTCAGTTAGATCTAATTGTGCGCGGTGGCCGGGTGATTGATGGCACCGGCGATGGCGAGTTTACCGGTGATATTGGCGTGCGCGATGGCAAAATTGCCGAGATCAGCACTAATGGACCCATCACCACGCAAGCCAAGCAAACGCTGTCCGCAGATGGCGCAATTGTCGCCCCTGGCTTTGTTGATATTCACACCCATTACGATGGCCAAGCCACTTGGTCTAACCGCATGTCGCCTTCTAGCCATCATGGTGTGACCAGTGTGGTGATGGGTAACTGTGGTGTGGGCTTTGCCCCGGTTCGGCCCACAGATCACGACTTACTGATTGAGCTGATGGAAGGGGTAGAAGACATTCCCGGTGTGGCCCTAAACGAGGGTTTGAGCTGGGACTGGGAAAGCTTCCCGGATTACATGGACTATTTGTCCAAGCGCCAGTTTGATATGGATGTGGGCGCCCAGATACCTCACGCGGCGTTGCGTGTTTATGTCATGGGCCAGCGCGGCGCTGATCGTGAACCGGCGACTCCTGAAGACATTGCCCAGATGCGCCAGCTCACTGTAGAAGCCATGGCCGCCGGCGCGTTGGGTTTTACCAGTTCGCGGACGCTGAATCACCGAACCTCTCGTGGCGAGCCTACGCCCACGTTGCAAGCTGAAGTGGACGAATTGTTAGGTATGGCCAGCGCGCTAAAAACTGCAGGGCGCGGGGTAATGGAAATGATCTCCGACTTTGACGACCTAGAAAGCGAATTCTCTCTGCTCAAGCAGATGGTGGACACCTCTGGCAGGCCTATGTCCATTTCCTTAGCGCAAGGCTTGAGTCCGCATGGGTGGCGCAAAATCCTAGGTAAAATCGAACAAGCCAGCGACAGCGGTTTAGTGATGCGTGGCCAAGTTGCACCGCGCCCAATTGGTATATTGTTGGGTTTGACTACAACGCTAGCGCCATTTACTACGCGTCCGTCATTTACTGAATTGGGTCAGCTGCCTTTGGCCGAGCGATGTTTAGCTCTTGCAGATCCAGTGCGCAAGGCGAATATTTTGGCTGAGGAAACCGGCCGCGGTTTTGCACGTCTTTATCACTTAATGGATGAAGGGCGGAAGATTTGGTTAATGACCGATCCGCCTAACTATGAGCCAGACCCCAAGGACAGTTTGTATGCCCAGGCTACCCAGCGCGGCTTAGACCCTTGGTCCTATATTTATGATGTGCTGTTACAAAACAACGGCAGCAATCTGCTGTATACGCCTTTTGCCAACTATGCCGAAGACAATTTGGATTGCTGCCGCGACATGATTTTGCACAAAGACACGGTAATGGGCTTAGGCGACGGCGGTGCCCATGTGGGCACTATTTGCGATGCCAGCTTTATCACCACACTGATTACCCATTGGGGCCGCGACCGCAGCAGGGGCGAGGGCATAGACCTGCCTACGCTGATTAAGTGCCAGACCCAAGACACTGCTAGGGCCGTGGAATTATATGATCGGGGCACGTTACAGGTGGGTATGAAGGCAGACCTGAATATTATCGATTTTGACAATCTGCATGCGGGCTTGCCAGAAATAGTCAACGACCTACCTGCGGGTGGTGCGCGCTTACAACAAAAGGCGCGCGGCTATGAGACCACTATAGTGTCAGGTGAAGTCACCTATGTACGCGGCGAAGCCACTGATGCACTGCCTGGCCGTCTGATTCGTAAGTCCTAGGCTTTACCTTTTTAGAATGAGTTAAGTAGGACATTTGGGGGATAATGGTTAGCTATGGATGGACCGCTTAAACATATTAGAGTTTTGGATTTAACCATTGCACGGGCAGGTCCTATGGCAGTGCGCCTGCTGGCCGATTGGGGCGCGGATGTCATTAAAATAGAACCGCCGCCGCGTAAAGACGCTCAGGGTAGTTCTGTCACTGGTGGCCGCCGTGGCCCCGACGAGCAAAATTTGCATCGCAATAAACGCTCACTGGCCATTGATCTAAAATCCGATGCAGGTAAAAGCCTCTTTCACAGGCTTGCAGCAGATGCGGACGTGGTGGTGGAGAATTTTCGCAGCGACGTGAAGTATCGGCTTGGCGTAGATTACGCAACCTTAAAAGCCATTAATGGCAAAATCATTTACGCCAGCATTTCTGGCTTTGGTCAAGATGGCCCTTACAGCAAGCGCCCCGGGGTTGATCAAATTATTCAGGGTATGAGCGGCCTGATGTCTGTTACCGGCGAACCGGGGCACGGCCCCATGCGTGTGGGTGTGGCCATTTCTGACACCTCGGCAGGTATGTTTTTGGGCCAAGGTATTTTGCTTGCGCTACTGCACCGAGAGCGCACGGGTGAAGGGCAGTGGGTGCATACGTCATTGCTTGAATCCATGCTGTCGAAATTAGATTTCCAAGGCGCGCGCTACACCATGAGTGGAGAGGTGCCAGACCAGCAAGGCAACGATCATCCCACGCAGGTACCTATGGGTACTTTTACCGCCAAAGACGGCCATGTAAATATTGCCGCCTTTGGTGCGCAAATGTGGCAAAGGTTTTGTGATGCGCTCAATGCTCAAGCCCTATTTGCGCATCCAGATTATGCCAGCGTGGGTGCTCGAACTCGGCACAGGGAGCAGATTAAAGCGGATATGAATTTGCTCACTCAGCAATTCTCGGTGGCAGAATTAGTTAATCGGTTGAATGATGCGGGCGTACCCTGCGGCCCCATCAACACTATTGCGGATGGGTTTGAAGATGAGCAGGTAAAACACTTGGCTATGGCGGTTAACGCACCGCACCCTGAAATGGGTGATTTAGGTTTAGTGCGCTCACCGATCAATTTATCTAGCTTTCCGCATCCGTCGCAATTAGATCACGGCGCACCAGATCCTGGGGCGGATTCGCGCTCGGTTTTGCAATCGTTAGGTATCAGTGATGACGAAATTCACCAGTTAGAACAGCAAGGAATCATTGGGTAATGAAGCTAAAAGCCAGTTTGGGTTACGCGGTAGGCGACTTAGGCATTAACTTGTACTTTATTTCCACGCTGACTTATCTTTTGTACTTCTACACCGATGTGCTGGGTATCAGCGCCGCCGCTGCCGCAGGGGTTTTCTTGGTGGCGCGGTTAGTTGACGCGGTCACTGACCCGCTGATGGGCGCCATAGCCGAGCGTACCCGCACGCGTTGGGGGCGTCTGCGTCCCTACCTTTTGTTTGGCGCCATTCCATTAGGTGTTATTACCGTTGCGACCTTTACCGTGCCGGATTTAGATGAGAGCGGCAAAGTCATTTGGGCTTATGTCACTTACACCTTGTTTGGCATTTTATACACCGTTGTCACCATTCCTTATTCTGCGCTAACGGCATCTTTAACTGATGACTATCAAGAGCGCACAAAGTTATCTACTTTTCGCATGGCGTTTGCCTTTACCGGCGCGGTGATTGTTTCGGTGGGGGTGGCCGAGTTAGTGCAAGGGTTTGCAAGTCCCGCTGAAGGCTACGCAGTGGTCATGACTATATTTGCCGTTGTGGCGACACTGTTGTTGTTAGTTACTTTTTTCAATACCCGCGAGGTTATTCAGCCGCCGGTAGATGAGAAGTTGTCACTCAACGACAGCTTTCGTGCGGTTTTTTATAATCCACCCTTAATGATTGTGATTGCTTTGTTTACGCTTGGCATGCTGAGTTTTACTGTTAGGCAGACGGTGACGGTGTATTACTTTTCCTACAATGTGGGGCGGTCAGATTTAATTGGCACCTTTTTTGGTGCCACGTTAGCGACCATGTTTGTCGGCTTGGTCTTCGTGCCTAAGTTGGCGGAGCGCTTTAGCAAAGCCGGGGCCATTCAGATCGGTGCGCTGTTTACCGTGCTTGCCAGTATCGGCTTTTATTTCACCCCAGTAGATGCGCCTATGTGGGTGATTTTTTGGGGTTGCCTTGTGGCTTTAGGCGGTGCGCCCATTGCAGTTTTGGGCTGGGCGATGATTCCCGACACTGTAGATTATGCCCAATGGCGTTTTGGTAAACGCGCAGATGGCGCGGTTTATTCTATGTCCAGTTTCTTTCAGAAGCTGGCCAAGGCATTGGGTGGCGCAGGTGTGGCCACAGCCCTCGCCGCAGTGGGTTATGTGGCCAACCAACCTCAGTCCGCGGAAACCCTAGAAATGATTTTGAATTTAATGACCATTGTGCCAATAGTCTTAATGGCGGCAACGATTTTGCTGGCGCGTCTTTATAAGATAGACGGCGAGGCCCACGCCCAGATGCGCGCGGAGCTGGCTGAGCGTTATGGTTCTCAAACGCCGGTCACAGATCATTAAGGTGGTGACGGCTGCACAGATTTAGGGCCATAGACACCGCTACCATTTTCTAAAATTACAGCATAGTGCCGCTCTATGCGGCTAGACTGTCGTTAGCGGACCCATTCGAGAAAGAGAATTTTCATCGCCATAGCCACAGCAATGGGTTGGTCAAACATCAGGTGATGATAGGTGCCCGGTACGGTAATGCTCGGCATTTTGCCGTCGGTCATAGCCAGCATCTGTTCGCCGTAATATGCGCCCTCATCTTCGCTCTGCTCGCCGAGCATGAGCGCGGTACGGCAAGTTAATTGACGGAACTTGTCTTCTTGATCGCTACCCATCTCAATATAGTCGAATATACCCGGGTCAAATTTCCACGTCCATCCGCCTTCTACTTCTTTGAGACCGTAGTCACCCAGATGCCGAAGTACCTCCGGGTGCACACCGGGTTGTTCAGGAATAAAGCGAAAGCGGCCTAGGGCGGTTTCTTTTTCTTCATATACGCGCAGTTTACGGCCGGCTTCTACGCCTTCGCGCTCAACCCGTAAACCCCATTCTATGTATTCGGCTTTGGGTGCTACGGTAAAATCCATAAACAGCACGCCGGTCATCTGCTCGCCAAAGTAGTGGGCGGCCTCCAATGCCGCAAAACCGCCAAAACTGTGTCCTACAACAATGGGTTTAGGCCCCAGTTCGGCAGCTTCGCAAACGGCCCAGACTTCTCTGGCAAAGGCCTCGCCACTGTAGCGCTCACGCCAGCCACTGTTGCCATTGCCAGACAGGTCTAAGGCCGCAATGCGGAAGTTGTCCGCTAGGAAGGGGGCGGTGAAGCGCCACCATTCCATGTGGGCATTACTGCCGTGTATTAATACAACACCGGGCTTACCAATTTCGCCCCAAGTCGTGTACGCAATGTCGATATCGTCGACTTTTACCGTTGCATATTCAGAGGGTGCCGCCATTGCGGTGTTATACCAAAAGGGTAATTCGGACATGAGTACAACCTGCTAATTCTAAAAGTTAAACGCTGCCTACGAGAAGGCCTCTACAACAAGGCACCTATAAAAAGGCATTCTTAAAAAAGCATCGAACAGCAGAGCCTTTAAAAGTGCGCGGAAAAAAAGAGCGCAACGTTAGCACGCAAACAGTCAGGTCTATAAGTACTAGGGCGACTTTATTTGGCACCATTTTTGTGATCTATGTCATTCAGCGTATTGTCGTTAGCTGCTGCGCAATAAGAAACCTCGTCTGAATAAATAAAGCCCCTTTTACTCTTTGCCCAGTTCTTGTTAGCTTGCGAGCACATTTTTACTCAGGCGTTCGCCAATGCACTTTGACACTGAATCCACCGACATCACTTGCCCTTACTGTGGCGAATCCTACGAGTTGGTGGTGGACACCAGTGGCGGCGAGCAAAACTATATAGAAGATTGCTTTGTTTGCTGCGCGCCCATTAACTTTACTATCCAGATTGATGGCCAAGGTAATTTCAGCGTGCTGGCCATGCACGAAAACGACTGTTAAAACGTCGCTGGCGATTGCTCGATTGCTCGATAGTTTGATGGCTCCATGGGGCGTCGACTCGGCGCAGGCGAATGCGCTTGAACGAGCGTTTATACCTAAAGCCGTCCAGGCTTGAGTGTGGTTGGGAGACCTCACGTACGCTTGTTTTAACGACAGATAACACGTTATAACCCTTACTGAGAAGAGCGTATGGGCAGCGTGTGACGTGCACGCGGAACGAGAAAAAGGCAAAAGGTAAAAGGGGAGAGAACAATGGGGAGAGAGCAATGGATTACTTTTTAGACGATATTACCGTCATAGACGCAGCGACCTTTTTGGCCGGCCCCGGCGCTGCCACCATCATGGCGGACTACGGCGCTAACGTGATCAAAATTGAACCCCCTTCAGGTGACGGTTATCGCGGTTTGGTGGGCCGGTATCCTGTGCCATACCACTGGCAATTAACCTCGCGCAATAAACAAAGTCTGGCCCTAGACCTTAGTCGTGATGCCGGCCAAGCGTTAATGCACAAGCTGATTGCGGGCGCTGACGTGATGACCACCAACTTTTTAGAAAACCAGTTAAGCCGTTATCAGCTTGAATATGAACGCCTGCAAGAAATTAACCCGCGCCTGATTTTTGCCCACATCAGTGGCTACGGCGATCAGGGCTTTGAGAGTCAGCGCCGCGCATTTGACGTCACCGCTTGGTGGGCGCGTTCGGGCATGATGGAATTTGTGCGCGAACCAGGCCAAACCCCGCTTTCGCCTGCGCCGGGCATGGGCGATCACTCAACAGCCACGGCGTTATTCGCTGCCATTATGAGTGGCTTATATCGGCGCGAGAAAACGGGCAAGGGCAGTAAAGTGTCTACCTCGTTAGCGGCTAACGGTGTGTGGGCCAACGGCATGGCGTTGCAAGGCGTCATTGCAGGCAATGACCTAGCAACCCACCGGCAGGAAACTGGCTGGGTTAACCCTTTTGCGGGGTGCTATGAAACAGCAGATGGCCGTTACTTAGTGTTGACCATGATTAATACAGATCGCGAGTACCCCAAATTGTGCGCGGCATTGGGCACAGAGGCTTGGTTGTCTGATCCGCGCTTTGAATCCGTGCGCTTGGCGATGCGCAATAGGGTGGAGTTTAAGGCTGCTATTGCCACGGCGTTTAGCAAGCTGACCTATTTGCAGGCGAGTAGTCGTTTAGATGCTCAGGGCATTACCTACGGCCCAGTGCAAACCATGAGCGAAGTGCTGGAAGATGAGCAGTTACGCGCCAATGGCATCATTGTTGAAACAGGCGATGCCGCAGATGACTATAAGCTGACCATTGGCAGCCCTATTAATATAGCTGGCGAAAGCAAAAAAGCACCCAAACGCGCGCCGGATATTGGTGCAGACAGTTTGTCTGTACTGCGCAGCTTCAACTTAGAAGAAGCGTACATCCAAGAGCTGCTGACTCAAGGCGTAGTGGTGGATGGCAGTGCTAAGGCTGAATAGCGCTGAGGCTGAATAGTGCTGAGGCTGAATAGTGCAGAAGTTGAATAGTGCTGAGGTTGAATAGTGCTGAGGCTGAATAGCGCCGTTTATCTGAACTTTTTTGTCTGAATTGCAAAAATAGGCTTGCTCTTCACTGTGTGGTTAGGCTAACCAGCGTTAGCAGTTTTCTCGTTCA
Organism: Pseudomonadales bacterium; assembly: GCA_028228615.1. Classification (GTDB taxonomy): domain Bacteria; phylum Pseudomonadota; class Gammaproteobacteria; order Pseudomonadales; family Azotimanducaceae; genus UBA4421. The sequence continues at coordinate 10,544 of JAOJBS010000002.1, forward strand.
TCTGTTTCCTTGGTCTCACGTCAGCGCTCTTTGCTGCCTCCCTCTTGCTGCGTCCCTCTTGCGGCCTCCCTCTCGCTGCCTCCCTCGCCCAAATTTACCAATACCGGCCTACCAAAAAACGGTGAACAATCTGCCCTTGGCCTCTGACTAACCACCCAAGCGCCTCGCGCTAATTATGGGTTAGGCGCTGCGTTACAGTGTTTTCTTTAGGTTCTGCACTGAGTCGCAGTACCTTGACTCACGGCATAAGCTTCTACTGCCCGCCAGACTCTGAGCGCATTGCCGCCCAGTACTTTTGCTATGTCTGCTTCGCTATAGCCACGGTCTAACAAGCCATCGATGAGGTGAGGATAGGTGCTGACATCTTTTAACCCTTGGGGCAGCGAGTCGCCTACGCCGTCGTAGTCTGAGCCAATACCTACGGCATCAATTCCTGCCAGCTCTACCACGCGGTCAATATGGTCTAGCACGTCATTGGTGGTGGCATAGGGGTAGGGGTTGTCTTTTTTATATTGCTCGGCAAATGCTTTTACTGCGGGGTCATCTTGTGCCAAGCCTTCGCTGGCGATGTAAGCCGCTATTACTTGACGTCGTTGCTTGGAATAAATTTGCGCCTCACTTGTTAAGAAGTTGGTACCGAAATTTATTTGAATCACGCCATTTGCCGCGCCCAGTGTCTTGACCATTTCGTCGCTCATATTGCGCACAAATCCGGGGGTGTAATGGCGCAGTGACGAGTGCGAGGCAATAACCGGTGCTTTGCTGATTTCTATAACTTGTGCAAAGGCCGCGTCGGAGATGTGCGAGACATCTATCATTACGCCGAGGTCATTCATACGCGTGATCAATTCTTTGCCATAAGGCGAAAGCCCCATCCAAGCTTCATTTGTGTCGTAGGACGAATCCGAGATTTTGTTCGACTTGCTGTGGGCCAAGGTAATGTAGCGAATGCCTCGGTTAAAAAAGTGCGCCAGCGCTTCTTCTGATTGCGCCACCGGTCCGCCGTTTTCCATGCCCAGTGGCAGAGAAATGAGGTTGTTCTCGAAATGGCTTTGTAGGTCGTCACTGCACGTGGCTATGGCGAATTTGTCTGGCGCTGACGCAGCCAAACTTTCCATGCCGTCAATAAGCTCATCTGCGAGCGCGAATGCGCCACCGGCTTCATCCACTGAGGCTGGGATATAAATAGACATAAAGGGAGCGTTCAAACCGCCCTCTATGGCTCGGGGGTAGTCAAAGTCGCCGCCTTCCGTGGCGCTGCTGACGTCTGCCCAAGACTGTTTCAGGCGGTAGGGCACGTCAATGTGGGTGTCGATAATAAGCAGAGATTGTGCCAGTTCTGCGCCGGTTTTTGGCGCTTCAGCGCAAGCACTTAAAAAAGTAATGCAGGCCGCTAGGCCAATGCTTGTGAGTGCTTTGGCCGGCCAGGGTTGTGTGGGTAGCTTGGCTGTAATCCCAGATAGCCGTTCACATAGCCGTTCACATACCCGTTCACACAGAACTTTAGATACGACTCTAGAAATGACTTTGCTGTACATGGTTAATCCTCTGCCTAATGCCTGTTCGTATAGCGCCCAGTGTACTGTTTGTGCAGCAAAAGTGCTTCAGCTTGAGTAGACTACGAGCATGCACAGCCATAGCCGTGAGAAGACCTCTCAGCCGGTAGGCTGTTGCCGCTGTGGTCTTGTGCGTTCCATGTATGTTTGTATAAGTGCTACAGTTTTTATAAGTGCTAAAGGGAGAGGCGAATTATGCTTAGTTTTCATGATCCAAGAGGGGAGAAATCCCAAAGTGAAGAGGCCTATGAACTCAGTTGTGATGTGACCGCCAATGCAGGCAAGGGCATTACACTGGGTTTGCTGGCCAATGGTTTTCCAGATTCGGAGAATTTTTTGCGCCACATTGGCGATGTCTTCAAAGAACAATTACCGGGCCTTGAAATTAAGGTTTGGAATAAAGGCAATGCCTCTATCCCAGCGCCAGAAAGCATGTTGGAAGACATCCGTAAAAGTTGCCAAGCGGTGGTTGCCGCCTACGGGCACTGAGGCAGCTGTACTACCGGCACCGTGCGTGACGGCATTAATACAGCTCGACTAGGCATCCCCGCGGTGTCGCTAGTGACCGAAGACTTTTGGCCCCAAGGCAACTTTGTTGCGCAAGCATTGGGCATGCCTTCATTCCCAAGAGTACAACTGCCCCATCCATTGGCGGGTACCGGCAGCGCGCATTTGCGCAGCGTGGCCGAATCTATGCTGGCAGCGATTATTGGTGGTCTTAAAAATGCCTGAACTGATGCACGCAGCGGATGAAAGCGCTGCCTTAGAAATGTTGCACGAGGCAGGCTGCACGGATGGTCTGCCCGTGATTATTCCAACCCCAGAACGGGTTGCAGCCTTGGTCTTGGCCACCGGGCTGGACGCAGATTTGCAACTGGGCACCATGGGACCTGGCAATGGCGCGGCCACTGTCGGCAAAGTGGCCACTGCTGCGGTTATGGCGGGTTGTTTGCCCGACCACATGCCCATTGTTATGGGCGCGGTCAATGCAGTACTTGATCCGCTCTTCGATTTGGCCGAAATGCAATCTACAACCCACTGCACTGCGCCGCTGATTTTGGTCAATGGTCCCGGTCGGCACAGTTGTGGACCAGTGGCTTCGGGCTTTGGTGCGCTGGGTCCTGGGCATAGAGCCAACGCCAGCATTGGTCGTGCGCTACGCCTGTGCATGATTAATATTGGTGGTGCGCGTCCGGGAGAGTCGGACATGGCGTTGCTGGGTCACCCCGGCAAGTTCACCTATTGCTTGGCCGAGGATGAAGAGCATTCGCCTTTTCCGCCTATGCATACAGATTTAGGCTTTGCCCCAGACGATACGGTGGTCACAGTGATTGGCGCAGAAGCCCCTCACTCAGTCATGTACAGTGGCGACGCTGATGACCCTGAAGACGCAAACAAATTGTTGCAAGTGTTGGCTATTGGCTTGGCCAATATGGCCACTAATAACGCAGTATTAACGGGTGGTGGCGCAGTGGTGGTATTGAACCCAGAGCATGCAAAAATCTTGCATGACAACGGTTTAGATCGGCAGGCAATTATTACTAAGCTGTGGGAGTTGACCCATTATCCAACCGAGCAGCTGAGCTATTTTTCAGCCAACTTTGCTGCGCGCATAAAAAGCGACACCTATCAGTGCTTTACCAAGCCAGAAGATATACTGCTGCTCATGGCTGGCGGCAGTGGGCTTTACTCTATGGTCATGCCCAGTTGGTGCGCCGGTGCTAACCGCAACCAATATGTCAGCAAAAAAGCAGATGTAGAACAATTTTGTGAAGTGCCGGGGCTAGTGGCTTTATTAGATTAAGGGCGAAAATAGTGCCGGCATCAATTTATTTATGGATCATACGGAGTAATCAATGACCATTATTAAGCAAGAAGACCTTATTCAAAGCATTGCAGATGCTTTGCAGTTTATTTCTTACTATCACCCAACTGATTTTATTCGAGCCATGCGCGGTGCGTGGGAGCGAGAAGAGTCGCCTGCGGCCAAAGGCGCGCTTACCCAAGTGTTGGTGAACTCGCGCATGTGCGCGCTGGGTAAACGGCCTATTTGCCAAGACACCGGCATTGTTAATGTGCTGATGTCTGTGGGCATGGACGTGCAATGGGACTCTGAGCTGTCTTTAGACGATATGATTAATGAAGGCGTGCGTCGCGGTTATACCCATCCAGACAACGTTTTACGTGGCTCTGTATTGGTTGAGCCAGATGGCGCGCGGGCGAATACCAAGGATAATACGCCAGCGGTCATTCACACCAAAATTGTCCCCGGCGATAAGTTAGAAATTGAAGTGGCAGCCAAAGGTGGCGGCAGTGAAGCGAAAGCTAAGTTTGCCATGCTCAACCCCTCTGATTCCGTGGTGGATTGGATTCTCAGTGTTGTACCCACAATGGGCGCTGGCTGGTGCCCGCCGGGCATTCTCGGCGTGGGCATTGGCGGCACGCCTGAAAAAGCCATGTTAATGGCCAAAGAGTCCTTGATGGAAACTTTGGACATGCACGAACTACAGGAACGAGGCGCGTCTAATCATCTTGAAGAGATGCGTATGGAGTTGTTTGAGAAGGTCAATGGTCTTGGTATTGGTGCCCAAGGCTTAGGCGGCTTAACTACCGTGTTAGATGTAAAAGTAAAAGATTATCCAACCCACGCTGCGAACAAGCCGGTGGCAATTATTCCTAATTGTTCGGCCACTCGGCACATTCACTTCACCCTAGACGGTTCAGGGCCAGCGGAGTTCACGCCCCCAGACATGGCTGAGTGGCCCGAGATTGAATTTGAACTAGGCAGTGACGTTAAGAAAGTAAACCTAGACACACTGACCCCAGAGGAGACTCACACTTGGAAGTCTGGGGATACACTGTTGCTGTCAGGCAAAATGCTCACCGGACGTGATGCAGCGCACAAAAAGTTGGTGGACATGATCGATCGCGGCGAACCATTGCCGGTAGATTTTACCAATCGAATTATTTACTACGTTGGGCCAGTAGACCCAGTCCGCGAAGAGGTAGTTGGCCCAGCGGGACCAACCACCGCCACGCGCATGGATAAGTTCACACGCACCATGTTAGAAAAAGCCGGTCTTGCCGGCATGATTGGTAAGGCCGAACGTGGGCAGATTGCCATAGATGCCATTCGTGATAACAAGGCGGTTTCAATGATCGCTGTGGGCGGCGCCGCTTACTTGGTGGCTAAGGCCATTACTAAATCTACCCTGCTGGCTTTCCCAGAGTTGGGTATGGAAGCCATTTACGAGTTTGAAGTGAAAGATATGCCGGTGACGGTGAGTGTAGATTCCACCGGTGAGTCTGTGCACATAGAGGGACCAAAGATTTGGTCGAAGAAGATAGCTGAGCAGATTGCGGTAAAACAGGTATAACACTTATTGCAGAAGCGGTTATTGCAGAAGCGCTTATGGCAAAAAGTTAGTGCAAAAAGTTAGTGCAAAAAACTGAACGCCAGCTTGGCAATGCTCATTGTTCAAACTGGTTTATTTTCATGTCTTTATTTTTTTAGCTTTTTAGTTTTTTAGTTTTTTAGTTTTTCGGCACGGAGTCCGCGCCTTTCGGCTTTAGTTAGATTTTGCTTGGGATTTAGCCCTTAGCATCCAAATACTTCTCAGCGTCTAACGCCGCCATGCAGCCAAAGCCTGCGCTGGTAATGGCCTGACGATATATGTGGTCTGCCACATCTCCTGCCGCAAACACGCCAGGGATTGTGGTGGCCGTGGCGTTACCGGCCAAACCACTGGCTATGCTGATGTAGCCGTTCTCCATATCCAACTGCTCTTTGAATAAATCGGTATTTGGAATGTGGCCAATGGCGATAAACACACCGGTTAAATCAATACTTTGTTCAGAGCCGTCGTTGCCCTTCAAGCGCATACCGGTAACGCCCATGTCGTCGCCCAACACTTCAGCAAGCTGGTGGTTCCAAACAGGAATAATGTTCTCTTTATTGAATAAACGATCTTGGAGAATTTTTTCGGAGCGTAATTCGTCGCGGCGGTGCACCAAGTAAACGGTCTTGGCGATGTTAGCCAAGTACAGGGCTTCTTCTACGGCTGTGTTACCACCGCCCACCACGGCAACGTCTTGGTTGCGATAAAAGAAACCATCGCATGTGGCGCAGGCGCTGACGCCTTTGCCTTTAAACGCCTCCTCGCTGTCTAAGCCCAAATACTGAGCAGATGCGCCGGTGCAAATAATGAGAGCTTCACAGGTATAAGTGGCTTGGTCGCCAATCAGCGTATGCAGGGATCCGTCTTTGCTGAGTGTGGTGGTGTGAATGTGGTCAGATATGGTGATGGCGTCAAAGCGTTCCACGTGCGCGGCCATTTCTAGCATAAGCTCTGGGCCTTGCAGTTCAGCATGGCCACCGGGCCAGTTTTCAACTTCAGTAGTGGTGGTCAATTGACCGCCTACTTCAATGCCAGTAATCAGTGCTGGCTTGAGGTTCGCTCGCGCTGCGTAAAGGGCTGCTGTGTAGCCTGCAGGGCCAGAGCCCAAAACGATGAGTTTGTGATGCTGCGTATCAGCCATATGTATCCCGTGGCGAATTGGTGAATAACGTTGCGGCAGCGGCGGTGTGGCTGCGAGCAGCGCCATTCTAGACAATATGTCAGGCGAGGTAACCCTGTGCCATGCGGAAATTGCAATAAATTCACGGGATGCTGAATTTTTGTTACGAGCGGTAGCGATAGCCGACTGCTGGTGCGGCGAGTTTTGGGCGAAATGGTCTATACTCTTGCGCTGAAACAAAAGTGAGAGCGTTATGACAAATATGCGATTTGGTGCCTTTGTCGCACCCCACCATCCCATCGGTGAGCATCCAACCCTGCAATTTCAACGTGACTTAGATTTTGCCGAGCATTTGGACAAGCTGGGCTTTGATGAATTTTGGTGTGGCGAACACCACTCAACAGGTTGGGAAATGATCGCCAGCCCAGAAATGTTTCTTGCCGCTGCAGGCCAGCGCACCCACCGCATTAAGCTAGGCACAGGGGTTATTTCACTGCCTTACCACCATCCGTTTAACGTGGCCCAGCGCATCGTGCAGTTAGATCACATGACCCAAGGCCGTGCCATCTTTGGTTCTGGTCCCGGGGCGTTGCCTTCGGACGCACATACCCTAGGCATAGACCCAATGCTGCAACGCGACCGTCAAGATGAAGCCATTGGCGTGATTCAAAAGCTGCTGCGCGGTGAAGAGCGTTTCAGCCACAAGTCAGATTGGTTTGAATTGAATGACGCAGCGCTGCAATTACTGCCGCTGCAAAAAGACCTACCTTTAGCGGTGGCCTCCATGATCAGCCCCTCTGGCATGACCTTGGCCGGTAAATACGGCACAGGTGTACTGTCCATTGGTTCTACTACCACGGCAGGGTTGCAAGCGCTGTCTACTCAGTGGGCCTTTGCCGAAGACGCAGCAGCCAAGCATGGCAACATGGTGAATCGCGATGATTGGCGTGTGGTGATGAACTGGCACATTGCTGAAACTAAAGGCAAGGCCAAAGAGCAGGCCAAAAATGGTTTGTTCCGCTGGCATAACGAATACACCGTGGGCACGCTGATGCGCCCTGGCGCAGACGCTTACGGCTCACCTGACGAAGCGATAGAAATGGCCTCCCAGCCAGGCAGTGGATCCATTATTGGAACGCCTGATGATTTAATTGCGGCGCTGCGAGAAATGATTCAGTTAACCGGTGGCTACGGTACCGTAGTGGGCTTTGTGCATGATTGGGCCAATCGCCGCGACACCTTTGAAAGCTGGGATATGGTTGCCCGATATGTCATTCCAGAGATCAATGGCATGTTAGATCAATACCGTGAGTCGCAAAAATTTGTCATTGAAAATCGCGGCGTCTTTGACCGTGCCGGTGAAGCGGTCATGGCGAAAATTATGGGTAATGAGCGCGCTGTTGCCGCTATGGCTGAAGAAGCCAACGCCCAAAGCGCAATCCCCGCGCACCATGCGCCGGATTTAACCAAGAGTTAAACGAGAGCTAAACAAAAACCAAGAAAGCCAAAAAGAGTGCTCATTAGCTGTGCAAAGCAGATCAAGCCGTAAGGCTGGATCTGCTTTTTTTTTGCTTTGCGGGGGGCTAATGAAGTGCTAGGCGAAGACTTGCAGGGAGGCTTAACAGGGCGCGGGTAAAGTGAGCTGGTTCAGATCAGTTGCTCGCTCTGCATAGTCTGAATATCACCTTCGCTGTAACCCAGCTCAAGCAAAATGTCTTTGGTGTCTGCACCCAGCGTAGGTGGCGGCGATTGTACCGTTGGCGGCGCAGGGTGCGCCACATGGCTGGCGCTGACTACCCGAACCTTGTCTTTACCGTCTTTTTCGTCTTTTCCGTTTGGACGCTCTTGGCCCTTTTGGTCACCTGGGCGATCTATCTCGGTAAAGGTCAGGCGGTGATCAAACTGCGCTTCTGCCGCAACCTCGGCCAAATTCTGAATTGACGAAACAGGTAAGCCTGCCTCGTTGAACACTGTCAGCCAGTGGGCGGTAGTTTGTCCTGCGATAATCGGATGCAATAGGGCGTTAATCTCATCGGTGCACTTCAACCGTGTACTGGGGTCTGCGTACTTTGCATAAGCCCCTTCGTGTCCAAGCACCATAAAGAGTTTCTCAACTTGAGGTTCTTTCATGGCAATGATTTGCACGTAACCGTCCGCGCTTTTAAAGACATTCGAGGTAGGCTGTTTGGTAGGCGACTGATTACCCAGCAGTTCAGGCAATACGCCATTGACCGTGTAGGCGGTCATTTGCGGTGCCTGCATCATCATGGCGGTATCGAGCATAGAAATGTCTACGCGCTGTCCCTCGCCAGTAACATGGCGGCGAAACAGCGCAGCAGTAATAGAAAACGCCGCGTTCAGCGCGGTGCTCATATCCACGGAAAAATAGCCTGAGCGAGCAGGCCCCGTTTCAGGGTGGCCGCTGATACTCATCATGCCGGAGAACGCTTGAATGGCGCCGTCAAAGGCTGGTTGGCTTGCTCTAGGTCCTTCTTGGCCAAAACCAGAAATAGAGGCGTAAACAATGTCCGGCTTCACTGCTTTAATGGCTTCATAGCCAAAGCCTAGCCGTGCAATGGTGCCCGGCTTAAAGTTCTCCACCACGGCGTCTGCTTGGCTCACCAGTTTAAAGATCACCTCTTTAGCCTTGGGGTGCTTGAGGTCTATGGCCAAACTGCGCTTACCTAAATTGCAGGTTAAAAACGACGGCGACATGCCGTCGCTAGAAGCAGACATCAGCCCACGGGTCATATCCCCAGTAACCGGTTGTTCAATCTTGATCACCTGAGCACCAATTTGCGCCAATTGCTGAGTTGCAAATGGCCCGGCTAGGACTTGGGTAAAGTCGAGAATACGCAGTCCGGTAAGGGCTTGGCGCTCGTTGTGTGTTTCTTTCTGGTCGTGTTGTTCTGAAGTCATATTTACCGCTCTACTAATTCAAAGATCCACAGTGAACCGCTGGTCACATCATCCGCAGACATGACGGCGCCAGCCGCGTACTTACGACTCAGTTCAGCCAGCACTGAAGGCAAAATTGGATCGTTTTTAATGCGCACCAAGTTGCGCTCATAAAGCTTGCCGTCCACCCGCAAAATGGCGCGCCCGTCTTTTTCTGCATGAATGGGCCATTGCTTCCAGATCTTGCCGTAGTCGGTGAGCATGTAACCTGACGGGATAAATATGCGGTCGTCATGCTCCATGATCCAAGTGGTCCTTGAGCTAACAGGTTCAAGCAGCTGAAACTCCACTGTGTCTTTGTCTTTAACAAAGGACCAATTCGGCGCTTCGTTAACAAGTTCGCCAGTGGTGAAAGGCCCACCTTGAACCACTTCCCAAGGTCCATCTGCAAACTTCATGCCATATAAAAACAGCGCCGTGCAGAGTGCGACTAAAATAATCAGCTTAATGACGACGGCAAAAAACGACTTAATAAAACCCATATCCCGCTCCCGAGTAGATAGTGATTGAGGGACCAGTGTACACAAAAGTTTGCGTAAAAAGCCGCCACTTAACTGCGGGGCAAATTCTTCTGAGAGACAGCAAAAATTTAGTTTCGCAGGAGCGAGAAGTCAGTTTTACATACGTTAGCGGCTAACTGAGCGCACCTCTGGAAGCGAGAGCATTATAGCCTCACAGACTAAAGCGGGGGCGGGGGGAGAGTTGGGCTGGGTGAGTTTGACAGGCAGGACAGGCAGGACAGGTTGGGGGTTGTCTACCAAATCCCCACAACCTAGACACCCACCGGCGCCCAGATAAAAACGCCTCTAAAAAACTACAGCAACGTTGAGTTTAAAACCTAAATAAAGACGTTTAGATAAAGGCAAATTTGGCAAGAAAAATTGCTGCCAAAAACCACGCGCCCACGGTGATTTCAGCGCGCTTACCCGTGCATAGTTTAACGGCGACATAGGTGATAAACCCCATTGCTATACCGTTAGCAATAGAAAACGTTAGTGGGATCAAAATAATGGTCACCAAAGCGGGTAGCACTTCAGTGCTGTCTGACCACTCAAGGGTCTCCATGCCGCCCAGCATAAGGATGGCTACATAAATCAGCGCGCCTGCGGTTGCGTAAGCGGGCACCATTGCTGCCAGCGGCGAGAAGAAGATGGCCAAAAGAAATAACGAACCCACCACTACCGCCGTAAGCCCCGTGCGACCGCCCGCTTCAACACCTGCTGAGCTTTCCACATAGCTGGTCACTGGCGCGCAACCAAAAAACGCACCCATGACACTAGAGCTACTGTCCGCTTTCAGTGCGCGGTCCATATTTTCTGCGTCACCCTTTTCATCAATTAAACCCGCGCGGTTGGCCACGCCCAAAAGTGTGCCTGCGGTATCAAATAAGTTGACGAATAAAAAGGCAATGATGACGCTGGCCATGGCCACATCCAGTGCGCCGAGAATATCCAGCTGCATAAAGGTAGGCGCAAGGCTGGGGGGTGCAGAAACTAGGCCGTTAAACTGCACAAGACCCAGTACCGTTGCAATAACCGTAGTGCCCAGAATGCCGATAATGATGGCACCAGGGATTTTGCGCATGGAGAGAATAGCGATAGATAGAAAACTGATGGTGGCCAGAAAGGTCTCGGGCTTGGTCAGGTCGCCCAAAGACAAATAAGTGGCGTCACTGGCCACAATAATGCCGCCGGTTTTAAGGCCAATGAATCCCACAAACAGACCCACACCCACGCCCATGGCAATGCGCATGTTGAAGGGAATGCTGTCTAGCATCCAACGTCGCATGCGCGTGACGCTCATGATGACAAATAAAATGCCTGCCAAAAACACAGCGCCTAAAGCCACCTGCCAGCTGTAACCCATTTCGCCAACTACGGTATAAGTAAAGAATGCATTGAGTCCCATACCTGGGGCCATACCCACGGGCCAGTTGGCATACAGCCCCATAACATAGCAGGCAAGGGCCGCAGCTAAACAAGTGCCGACAAAGCTGGCACCTTGGTCCATGCCGCTGGCAGCCATCATTTGGGGATTAACAAAAATGATGTAGACCATGGTAATGAACGTGGTTATGCCGGCAATCACCTCGGTACTTACCGTGGTGCCATGGGCCTGCAGTTTGAATATTCTGTCCAGCAATTCGTTCATTAATGTCATTCCCTTTTTTGTAAGTGTGGGTAGGTGAGGGTAAGCGTGGGTAAGTTAGGGAGAGGTCCCTTTGGACTATACCTGCTGAGCATTCGCCAGCTACCCGTTAACTTTAAGCGCGCTATCATACCGACAAAGCCTCGTCTGGCGAATGAGCTAGGTTGAAGTTATTTGGCTTAAACATTTGCGCTCCTATTTTTGCTTTTCTCATTGCGGTGTCGCTTATTTTTCTCCGCGCTTGGCCCAGCGGCTATTCGCACGGATATGCTCACCACTATCAGCAAGGAGCTCAGCGGGTTTGCTAAGAAAGAGGGTCAAGTGGCCTAAGCAAATCTGACCAATCCGGCTAATCTGATAAAGAAGCAACGATGGGCGAGTGGGGGGAGTTTGGCCAGCATGGTGCCGCCGCAAACTCCAATAGGTACACCAGCGAAAATTTAGACATAAGGTCGCCGCTAAGCTGGCAAGGTAATTGCTTTGTATTCGTCGTTGTCAGATCACACGGTAAAACGTAAAATGTCGCGCCTCGATGCGCCGCAATGGTGCATTCAGTTGTTTGCTTTTCGTTCGCTGGGCCATTTATGCCCCGTTGCGGACCAGTATGATCTTCAGCTACATAGTTATAAAAAGAACTATAAATAACGATATATAAGGACTTGCATGAATTTTTCGCGTACCGCGTTCTCAGCGCTCTCTGTTGCTATTGCCGCAACCCTCACTGGCGGCGTCTCCGCCGAAAGTTCCAACCTTGTGTTTGAAGAGGTGTTGGTCACCGCTGAAAAGCGCAGTGAAAGCCTCCAAGATTTGTCCCAGGCGATTACCGTTCTGGATGGCGATGACCTCGATACTCAACAGATCAGCTCCTTCGTTGACCTTAGCGCCATCGCTCCTGGTGTGAACATCGCTAAGAACGAAGGCTTTAAAACGGTCATTACCATTCGTGGCGTGGGCAACGAAGCCAACCAAAACGCCATTGCTAATCCGTCAGTTTCTTATCATTTAGACGGCATTTATGTGGCATCACCGTTCGGCTTGCAAACCGACTTTTTGGATTTAGAGCGCATCGAAGTGTTGCGTGGTCCTCAAGGCACGCTATTTGGCCAAAACTCGACCGGTGGTGCGATTAACGTCATTACCCAAGCGCCGTCACTGGAAGATTCTTTTGGTAAAGCGGACCTTACCCTTGGCGATTACGGCTTGGTCAAAGTCCGTGCAGCGTATAACCTGCCGTTAACTGACACATTGGCTGTGCGCGCATCGGTTATTTCTAATACCCGGGATGGCTTCACAGACAACCTGACTTTGGGTCAAGATTTGGACGACGCCAACAGCACGTCCGCTCGTGTTCGGGTGTTGTACGAACCACGAGATAATTTCCGCGCCAACTTTACCGCACAAATTTTTGACGAAGACCGCAACGGTGCCGCGCAAAAAGGTCTGCTAGATCCAACGCCCAATGCCCGAGAACTGCGCCAAGATTCTCGCGCTGACTATGAGCTGACTGCAGAGCTTTACAGCGTGGTTTTGGAATGGGACCTAGAGGCGTTTTCAATCAAGTCGCTGACCAGTTACCAGAACGATGACGTGCTGATTAACCGCGACAACGACCGCAACGACCTTGCGGTACTTGCGCCGTTTGCACAGCTGCCTAGCGTGTACGTGCCAGAGACCAACAAGCAGAAGACCATTACCCAAGAAATAAACCTGATTTCAGGTGCGCCACTGTTTGGCAAAATGGACTGGGTAGCAGGTGTGTTTTATTTAGATACCGAAGTTGAGATCAGTATTCGCGAATTGCTGGATTTTAACTTCAACGGCACTTTTGACCCATTTATCCTCGCTCAGGTCTTTGCCTTTGACGACACCGCTGAGATTGGTTTTATCTCTGACTCCAAGCCCGAGCGCGATTCAACCTCGATCTATGGTCAAGGTACTTGGAACTTTAACGACGAGTGGCGTGCAGTATTTGGTCTACGTTACACCGAAGACGAAGTGTATAGCGCAGTGACAAACTTCTATGGCCGAACCGGCACCGATATTATTGAGATGGACAGCGAAAAGGTAACCGGTCGTTTAGTTTTAGAGCATGACTTCAGCGACAGCACCATGGGCTTCGCCTCTTACACTCGCGGCTTTAAGCCCGGTGGTTCAAACCTCACTTACGGACTTGAATCCGTTGTAGCGCCTGTTGTTGTATTGCCAACCTTTGACGAGGAAATTGTTGACGCTTTTGAAATTGGTCTAAAGACAGATTTGGCGGATGGTCGCGTACGTTTGAACGCGGCAGCCTTCTTCTACAACTATGAAGGTCTGCAGTATCAGGCAACTGACCCAGAAGTATTCCAAGGTGGTGTGGGCAACATTCCAGAGTCAGAAATTTTGGGCGCAGAGATTGAACTTTCAGCGTTCTTGTCAGACTCGGTGATTTTAGATGTGCGTCTGGCTTGGTTAGACACAGAAATTACAGCAGATCATCTGGCACTAGATAATGTGCAATCAGAAGCAGCAGGTAACGCGTTAATTGGACAAGGCTTCAACCTTTTCAGTGACGAAATTCAGGTAGCGCGCTCTGCAGCAGTGCAAAACGTAAACGGTAACGAGCTGGCTAAAACACCAGAGTTCACCGGTAATATTGCACTGAACTGGAACAAGAACATCACCGCGGGTGAAGTGAACAGCAGCTTGCAGTACACCTACAGAGGCGAGTTTAAGCACCGTATCTTTAACAATGCCGTGACCGACATAGTGCCTAGCTACGACGTAATCGACCTAGTTGTTGGTTTCCGCCCAGAAGGCAAAGACTGGCGGGTAGAGTTCATCGCGAAGAACCTCACCGATGAAGACGGTATTAATGCTCGTTTCACAGACGTGTTTGGCGTGGGCGCAACCGGCGATGAGCTGATTGGACCACGACAGTTCATGGCACGCTTTGCTATGGATTTCTAAAGCCACAAGCTCGGCCCAGAACACAAGTTTTAGGCCGCTGGCAGCAAACAAAAACCCGGGCAACGGTCCGGGTTTTTATTGTCTGGCACTTTTTAGACTAATTTAGATTAATTTGGATTTGGCATTTTTGGGACTTAAAGCCCATTAGCCGCAATTACCTCGTTCTTGGTTCGGCCATATATTAGCACCCAATGATTAAGCTAATATTGCCGCCCGTTACAAGATTCAACCTCGGATTTATCATCAATGGAAAAGCGTTATATTCAAGCCCAACAGTTACTCGAAGACTCCTTCAGCCTAGCTTGGCAGGTGTTCGAGAGCGGCTACCGTCCCAACTATATAGTTGGTGTATGGCGCGGCGGGGCACCAATAGGCATTGCCGTACAGGAATTTTTGGACGTCCTAGGCATTGAATCAGACCATATCGCCATTCGCACCTCCTCCTATACGGGCATTGGCGAGCGCAGTAAAAAGGTCAAGGTACACGGCCTGAGCTACATTATTCGCCAGCTAGAGTCAGAGGACTCGTTGCTGATAGTAGACGATGTGCACGATACCGGCCTATCCATCCAACAAGCCATAGATGACCTAGCAGCGGCGTGTAAAAAGAATACCCCAGAGATCCGTGTTGCCACCCCTTACTACAAGCCCAAAAACAACAAAACAGGCAGCCCGCCAGATTACTACCTACACGAAACAGACGAGTGGTTGGTGTTCCCCCACGAGCTGCATGGCCTAAGCGCCGATGAAATACGCCAGCACAAGCCAGAACTGGCCAAGTTGATCGAAAAGATGGCGCCACTTATCTAAAGCGCCTCAAGGTAGTCCACCCGGCAGACTGTAGCGCTGCTTTTAAAGCCTCACAGACACGCAAGGCGTGATGTTTAACCTGCTACAAGTATCGTTGTCACGAAGCTTCTGACGCCGTTAGCGCGTCACTCAGCAGCGACGATGGCAGATGCGGTAGGAAAGAAAAGAAAAGAAAAGAAAAGAAAAGGGCAACGACCGTGCTGCCTGCTGACTAGGTTGATGCAAGGGCAGTACACTCAAGGTGCTGTTGTGTAGTCGCCTCTCTCTGCACAGGCAAAAAAAACTGCCGAGTTTGTGCGAGTCTAATTGACAGGGGGGCTGGAAAAGGTAACATACGCGCCCTCGAGAGAGTGCTGATACTCGGGTGTTTAGCTCAGTTGGTAGAGCGACGGCCTTACAAGCCGTAGGTCACAGGTTCGACCCCTGTAACACCCACCAAGTCCTGTTAGCTACAATTGTGTAGTTAGCTTGGTCGCTGCGGAGCGGTAGTTCAGCTGGTTAGAATACCGGCCTGTCACGCCGGGGGTCGCGGGTTCGAATCCCGTCCGCTCCGCCATTTCTATAAACGCCTATCAGGGCGTTATTTCTATAGGAAACTTACACCTATAACCACCCGTTTTACACCTACCTATTACACCTACTGTTGCTAATTACGCCCTAGATCTAAAGATCTACAGTGTGTGAGTCCACATAGCGGCCTTAAGCACACTTAAGCTATTGTTTTTAATACATATTTATAAGCTCTACAGCCCTTTATACAGCTACTCAGTTGTACATTTATAGTTATTACAAAAAGATACACTTAAAGACAACAGACAAGTGCACATACCAGTATAATACCTAAGTTTTCTTCTCCCAAGTGCCTAAGAACTATCCTAAGTGGCACTAAGCCCACCTAAAGATCCCTACTGTTCTAATCCTCTATTGGTAATTATCTATTAGCTTTAAGCATTGCTATGTCTATAGATGAACCTATGCATACCAATAAGGTTAATTAATAAGTAATAGAACATTAGAAGGAGCAATAGATGGAACTAGGTAATGGTCATGATGATGATGGTTATGTAACAACTGTATTGGGTAATGGGAACGTTAAGGAATTAGACCTATCTGAAGTCATGTTCCTACACATACAGCATTACTCTAATCACCCTAATGTCGCTCTAGCTGCTCTAGTCTTACTGGATGAGTTACAGAAGGACGGTAAGAGCATCAGAGGTCATAGGGGTTACTTCAGTGCAGCTAAGAAGCTTATAGCTTCCATATACATGCATGAGGGTAATCTCTTTAGATTCAGCACCAAAAGAGAATACTTCACTGGTTCTAAGCGCAAGCAGGTATGGCTAACACCTAAGACTTTGACCTTGTTCAACGCTATGCGTGACTTAGGCTTTGTTGAGACAGTGCAGAAAGCCGTAGCACCCCACAGGATGAAAAAGAACAAACAGCAGTCTTCTGAAGCTAAAGGATTAACTGCTGTCTACAGAGCCACTGAAGCTTTTCACGCACTTCTACACAACGTTACGGCTAGAGACATAGAGATAGACACTAGTCTGCCTAGAGTAGATCTGAAGACTGCCGATGGTTCTGTGGGAGAACTGTCTAAAAGCTATCTCAACAGCACAAGCCATCAAGAGACTGTTACTACTCTTACTAATCACTTTAACTTGCTGAGTGAATGCAATGTCCAAGCTGGAGATGGTAAGCCTCTGTCTCAAGGCCACATGTTCTATGTGCGGAAGTTTAAGGAAGACTTAGATAAAGGAGGTAGGTTTTATTCATCCTTTGTTAATCAGCCTAAAGAATACAGGTTAGGCATTACTTTTGATGGTGAGCCTGCAGGGTCTTTAGACTATAGCCAGCTGCATCCTACTTTGCTCCTTAGGCTGATCCATCACGAAGACAAAGAAACTAACTTGTTTGCTATGGGTGATGTGTATGCAATGCCCGACTATCCTGACTTACCTAGATCAGCACACAAAGAATTCATCAACATTATTTTCAATGCTGAGACTAAGGATAAAGCTGCAAGAAGGATCATGACCGCCACTAGGTACTGGAATGTCTTTGAGGATTGCGAGGTAATACAGACCTATGGTGGTCAGCAGATAAGAACTGGAGAACCAGTGTTTCCTGAAACGCCGCTAAAGGCTGCCTTAAAGTACATAGACAGTTTTATCTTCAGACATCCAATGTTTGAACCAGCCGTATCCACTGCTCAATGGGGTTCATTACAACTTATAGACAGCACAATTATTCAGCATGTTGTCCGCATGGCGACTGATCTAGGGATACCAGTGTTGCCTGTGCATGATGAAGTAATTATTCCTGTATCAGCTAAGCCAACAATTGAACTTATGTTGGCTAGGGCTTTTCAACATGTGCTCAAAGGTGCTGGTGATATTAGATCAGTAAGGATGGACTGGAGCATTAAAGGTAAGGAGAAGGAGGTTGTGGTTGTGGTGTTGCAGGATGATTAACTAAGAGTGTGAGACTGTTAGCTGTGATAAGAGTTCTGGACTCAGAATTAATAGAATTTGATCTGAATTTTGGTGTTAACTAACACCGAAGAATTCCCCAAGCAGCCATGCGGCTGCTGAAAGTAAGACGGTAACAAATATTAAACCTGTAACCACCGCCCATAGCAGACCAAATGAAAAGTAGATTAAAACCAACAAGAATGTAAAAGCCTTTTTAACAGTCCAGCCATCACGCGCGAAAACCTGCTTAATCTTGTCGCTTTGCGTCCATTTGCTAAAGCGAAATAGAAGCCATCCTATTGGAAGGATAAGCCATTCAGTTAATTGCTCAACTGATGGCAGTCTTCTGGTAATTTCTTCCCGTGCTTTAATAATCCGGCTTATGATTTCGCTGTTGTTGACTATATGGACTAGTTTTTCTGAGATGGGTTTTTTATAGCCGCAGTTGGGGCAGGCTGATGCTCTAACGCTAACTGGTTTTTCGCATGCAGGGCAGGGAGTAAGTGCTAAAGGATCCATAGAGCGATTACATCAGATAGGGTTTAGGTCTACAACGTTTGCTCTTGCCGAAGAAAGAGCGTCAACACTTGATCACATCAAATCTGGGCTATGAAGACCATGATGCGTCTGTGGACTGAAGCAGTTGGCTGCAATGTTAAGCCAAGACTAAAAGTTGACAAACCATGAAAAACTGGCTATGCTCAGCAAGGCTTCTTTCAGCCTATTTGAGACGTTAAAATCACCCCCACTACCTATGTACCAAGCAGCCCCTAAAATGGCTGTATGAGCCTCTGTGTGCGTTTAGATTGGTATATCTCCGCTAGCTTCGCTGTAAACCTCTGATTTACTGCTGTATTCATGTATTGGCTACTTCAACTGAAGAACGCGGGCTAATCCTAGATCAAATCCGTGTTAGTTTACTGTGCTATACATTCTCGGTCTGTGATCACGCGTAAATGATTTATCTAAATAAAATTTTACCTCTGCTGGTTAGCCCACTTTTTTTTGCTGGCTTATTGATTTTAATCGGCCTAGTTATTAGATCTAGGAAGTTAGGTCTTGGCGGTCTAGCACTTCTAATTTTCGCTTCGCTACCTATAGTCTCTCAACATTCCATAAACTATTTAGAAAGAGATTATGAGCCAATAGATATCTCAGAAGTCGCGGTAACGGAGGCAATAGTCGTTTTAAGTGGAATGGTTAAGACAATTAGCCATGGGGATAATTATGTTTACGAATGGGGTGAAGCATCAGATAGGATTTTTGGCGGGATAGATTTGGCTATCAACAAAAAAGCACCGTTTTTAATTTTAACTCGGGGGCAAATGCCTTGGTCAACTGGAAAGCCAGAAGGTGAGCATTTACAAGAAGTAGCTATCCAATTTGGGGTTGCCCCAGAAAGTATTCTACTAACTGAAAAGGTAGAGAACACGGATCAAGAGGCGGTGGCAACAAGAAAACTAATCAACTCGGATAGACCCACTATTACTTTAGTGACCTCAGCCTATCACATGCCAAGAGCCCAGCTAGTTTTTGAAGCCGCAGGCTTCCAAGTTGTTCCTTTCCCAGTCGACTTTCAGCGTTCAGAAAGCAGGCTTACAATTTTAGATTTTATTCCTTCAGCACACGCACTGAGACAGTTTAGTTTTTTCATCAGAGAAATGATTGGCAGGACCTACTATTCTCTTAAATATTAGGTATCTTCACTCTTAATAAAGTTAAAGTATCTAGCAGAGTCACTAAAGCTTCTACAAGAATCACAGCAGCATACCCATGACTCCCTAACCCCTACTTTTTCCTAAATCCACCTCTAATGTATACCACTGGTTACTACTATTATTAGTGTGGGGGTGTAGATCCCCCCGTGCCTTTTAAGGCAGGGACCCCCTGCGTTTCGTTTAACCTTCTGTGCTATCTACCGCTGCAATAATCATCCACTTAGTGAAGTAGCCATATAACAGAGGAAGAAACAAAATTGCTAAAGCAGGCCCAAGAACTTTAGCCTCAGTAAGGCCCGCAGCGGCTGTAGCCATCCCGATACCGCCGACAAATACACCTAGCCAGCCCCAATAAACTGCTCCATCAGCAAAGTTTAGAAGAGCTTGATCACGACTTTGACTGATACCACCTTTAGCTAACGCGTACGCAGTGCCTCCACCAAAAACTATTGCTAGGCAAATACTGTCTACAAATGCAGATATGCCGGCTGCGTTGTCCATTATCCAAATAATCAGTGCAAGACATGTAGTAAAACCTAGTATCCTCATTTCCCTTCCTCTGTGTGATTTACGCTAAACCTTAACGTTTTTCTTTCTTATCTTTCAATAGTTCTCGGAAGATTAACAAAGCCTTCACAAGCACCACAACCGCTTAGCCCATGCCCCCTTAAAACCTACTTTTATAAATCCACATCCAATGTATCCTAATGGTAACTACAATTATTAGTGTAGGGCTATAGATCCCCCCGGGGGTGCTTTAGATGGGCCGGCTTGTTTGAGTAGGACTGCGTCTGAGTTTAAAACAGAACTTTGTACAGATTAGGAGGTTTTTTGAGGTTTCTGACGTGCCTTAAATTTTTTATCAGAGTTACCAGGAGTCCTTGAATATCACTTTACTTTCGCGCTCATTTTCCCGATAAAAGAAAACCCCTAGGCAAGCGATGAAAGCTAAGAAAATCCAGGAATAAAGTCGATAAATATCAAAAACCAGCATATAAGTGCCACCAAAAATCACGAACATGACGCATAGTGTAAGCAAGGGCGATACCGAAGATAGCGGTCGCCTTCGTCTAAGAAAGTTAATCGCGTAAAAACACATCGTTGAAAAGCATGCTGAACGCAAGATATACAGATAGAGCAGATCCTCGTCCGGCTCGAATGCAACGAAATCAGGCCTTGAAGCTATAAAATTTAGTCCAATTATAGGCAGTAACGCTGCTGCGCCTAACCAAATCGCGGTTAACGAGCAGACAATTCTAGAGAATAACCGCATATTTTTCACCGGAGTGTAGCAACATAGAATAGCCTGAGAGTATCTGAAGCCAAGCAACACTTCATCTAGCAAATACTTTCAATCTCCTTGCATGGAAAAATGTCTTTAAGCAAGAAACAGACAAGGCCAGCTATAACAGCATCCACAAATTTCTAGCAGCCTACCTAAGACTCCCCAAACCCTACTTTTTCAAATCCACATCTAATGCATACCACTGCCTACTACTATTATTAGTGTAGAGGTATAGATCCCCCGGGGGGTGCTTTAGATGGGGCGGCTTGGTTAAAAGTTAGAAGCTTCAACTTCCTTCCGAAGCATTAGTGCTTCAAACGCATCTACAGCACTCTTACGTTGATCTATAGACGTACCACCAGAGTATAAGCCGTATGTAATAGTTCCTTTCTCATGTCCAACAATGTCTGCGGTAGTGCCTTCACTTACACCAGCTTGTTCAAAAACCGTAGTAGCTGTCTTTCTGATGCTATGGAAGACCTTAAGACTGCTAAAGCCTAGCTTTGACTTGAGCCTACCAAAGCGTTTGCCAACGGCCTGACCTTCGTCATCCTTATTTGGTACTGGGATGGCAGCTAAATCTACCCGCTGATTCAAAGTTGCTGCTATAGGTACAAGCCTATTGCTGGATGCGTCAGTCTTAGCGTCCTCCTTTACCTGCAAGCACAGAATATTGTCTTTGGTTACAACTGAGTCTTTAGATATTTGAGCTATCTCAGCAAGCCTCATGCCAGTGTACTGCCCTATATCTATGAACCTAACTAGAGTTGTATCTCCTTTGCTCAATGCAGCGGCTCTAAGTTGTAATACTTCAGAAACCTCAAAGGGAATGTAAGACTGTTTTTCTTTGAGCCGCTTAGGCCATGTGATGTCATCTTTGATAAAGGGGTTGGCTTGAGACTGTCCTATGTGTTGGTTGTTTCTTAACCAGAGGAAATAGCTTCTGACGTAGCCCATTTCTTTCTGAACTGTCTTTCTGGCCCTAGTTTCATTCTTAAGCCACTTCTGACGGTTAGGGACTGTGAAGTCATTTACAGTTGGAAAGTATTGAGTAACTGCTTTTATAGCAGTACTGGCTTCTTTCTGCGTTCTAGGGGTGTTTGTGGCGTACTCATCTGAGATCCAACGGTCTACAAAAAGACCAATAGGAATACCTGTTACGCCAGAATAAATGTCTCTGAAGACAGCGTATTCAGAAGGAGGCAGCTTAATCCTGAGATCCTCCATGTAGTCACTTAGGACAGTCTCTGCATCCGTATAACCTTGCTTACGTCCAGTAGGAACTCCATTAACGTATTCATGCTCATAGTCCCAGTACTCACCCCTGAGATCTTCTTCATAATGTCTAGCCATTAGGGCGGCTATCTTCTCTAGAGCTTGGTCTGGATTAGTACGGGCTTCTTTGATTTCTTTCCACCAGCTAGAGATCCAAGGTGCGGCCTCTAGCTCTGCATTTCTGCGGTCTTTGCATCCAGTACTGCGTCTGAAGACAGACTTACTGAAGATACTTTTCACGTCATTAGGTATTCTGACCTCAGCGTAGTAGATGTCACCACGTTTGATAAGATTAGCCATGGAATAGGGTGCTTGTTTGGTTCATTACACCTACAAATTACACCTAGATGCGGCTTGATATCGATACATATATGGCTTTAAGTGGTTGGTCAGAGAGTCCCTTCCGCTCCGCCATTTTTCGCGTGATTGTTAGTTTTGAATACTTTAAAAGTCTTTGAAGTCCTCTCAGCTAATCCTTCTCTGTTTCTTGGGATTGTCCAAGCGTTGGGTCAGGCTAAACCTCAGTAAAATCCTTTCAAGTATTTTTGACTCATTAGTAAAGCTGACTGTGGCCAGTTTGTGGCGAAAAACAAGGCTCTTAGTGCGGTTATAAATACCTATCAATTATTCAGTTTTGTAAGTGCTTTGCTTTATCTATTGTCTTTGTGAGTGTGCCAAGAAGCTCTTGTATTGGCTGTCCAGCTAAGGCGTAGTAACCAGAAGGTAGTTAATAGATAAGCAGTCATAATAGGTTTCAAAAACATCCGTTTAGAAGCACCTAAAGCATAGTGCGACCAGTGCCACGATCTATAGTGAAAGTCATACCAGCCCCGTAGTCACTTCCGTCTAAGCTACCTGAATTTTTTAATAAGTAAGTTTCCTCAATTACGCAGCTATATCCTTGGCTCTTCAGAAGCCCAGAACCATTCGCCCAGCTAGCAAAGCTAATAGAAAATATAAGCAAACCTGTGATGAAGTTCATGTTTGCTGAATCCGTTGAGTGCCGGTCTCAGGTGTATCTCTTGTTAGCTTTTGTACTTAAGACGGTCTGTGGGCTTAAAAGTGCTTGATAAAGGCACTGAAGTTAGCCGAGTATACGTACGAAAAGGCAGTGTATCTTTAGCCTTGCAAGAGGGGCTTGAGGGCTATGCGTAATTCAATTTTTGGAAAAGACGGCACGGCTCAGGGTGTAGCCAAACAGCGTTTGATCGAAACACTGGCTGAATCTGGCAAACGCATCATAAATGACCCTTACGCAGATAAATTTGTAATTGGTGCGGGCCTCATCAAACTGATGGGTCATAAGTTTAGCGTCTGGTTGGGTAAAAAGTTGGCGCCTGGCTTTCACGAACATCTCATTTCTCGCACGCGCTTCATCGACGATCTAATCGAAAAGGCAGCGACTACTGGAGCCGAGCAATACGTGATTTTAGGCGCGGGTTATGACTTGCGCGCGCATCGGCTTGACCTTTCTTCTTCGATGAGAATTTTCGAGGTTGATCAGGCAGCAGTACAGTCTCGGAAACTCTCTAAGCTGCCCGAAAATCTTAAGAGCTCAGAAAACGTGACTTATGTGGCTGTAGATTTCGCTCATCAGTCATTATCCAAACAACTTACAGCGTCGGGTTTTGATGTAAGCAAACCTACTGTTTTCACCCTGGAGGGCGTTTCACAGTACATTACGAAAGAGGCCGTCAGTTCAGCAATCGAAGAACTGGCCGCGCTTGTTCAAACAACCACTTCGACCTTTTTTATATCTTATGTTGATGAACTGCTCGATAAAGATCCTGAGGCATGCTTTGGCAAGGGTTATCCAAAGGCAGCAAAGCGGGCTGAAACAATAAAAACCTTATCTGCAAAAGTCGGTGAACCTTGGATCTCCTTTTACACGGCGGAAGAAATCGCTAGTCTACTTTCACGAAATGGTTTTTCAGTAGTGGAAAATGTCACCGTGGAGGATCTCAACTCTTTGTATTTCACTCCTGTGGGCAGGACTCTGCCGGAAAATCAATTATTCAAGCTTGAGCATTTCGTAGTCGCAAAGTCGCTGAATTCATGAGGGTTTAACAGAGCAATGTCATTTGTTTTATATGCTGACAGTACTAAGGTGCTGTGCTTTTGAACAACAAAGCTTAAGTCAGTGGCGACGCAGTCGTTGCTAACGTGCCCGTTAATAACAATTTGACCTTGTGACGATACGAAGAATCCAGTACCGGAGGACGCACCTAATCAACAGCACTCATTAGTGAAAAAACAAGCCTGTGATGATGTGTTTCATGCTCTTTGCTTTTCGCCTATTGAAGTTTTAACTGCCAGGCAAAAGCTGTTTAATCAACCAAACCAGTACGAAGTGCTCTTTGAATACAGGCACATTATCCTGCTAGTTGAATTTGGCCGTCCTCCAAAAGGACTCTCGCAGTTCTAATAATACTGCGCTGCGCCGCTTCAACTTCCGCAATGATGGAAACGCTGGGCACGTCAAGCTTGCCAAAATCTAGCTGCTGAAAATTTTCTAACACCAATCGTTTCTTATCTCCGTCTAAAAAGCATAGCATTCTTTCTCTCATCGCCTCTGGCGTTGCTTTCATCACAAGTGCCAGTAAGCAGTAGGGACAGTTGGATAGCACAGTAGCTAGACTTTCATCTTCGAGGCTATTTAAATCCTCATACACGTATTGTTTTTGCCTCATTGATAACCTCGTTATTGACGTATTTAGTTCACAAGGAAATAGTCCTCTTGAGGGAAAAATCACATATGCATGAGCAAAAAACAAGAAACTTTTAAACCAAGCCAGCCTATCTAAAGCACTCACGGGGGGATCTACAGCCTTACACTAATAATTGTAGTTACCAGTGGGATACATTAGGGGTGGATTTAGGAAAAGTAGTTTGTTTCGCGAGCTCCCAAGCTGTTTGACTAAGCCGTTCTTTATGAGATTGTTGTTGGTGGCCCCTGTCTTTGCGTTAGCTGGACCCCATGCCTATATAACCTCAAGGCGCTAACTCGCTGAGTCGTTGTCAACCATAGTCTTAGTGGCCAAACCTCTACCGAATACAGCATTCGTTAGATTACGCAGAGACTCCGTAAACGTTTTATTGCGCTCAACGGTTACAACCTGGAAAGATCACACGCTCTTTTAGGCGGCGGAATATACGTATCTAAAAATGCAGCACTACCCGTTCTTCGAGGGCGCAGCGAATACCAAGTAATCGCCAATGGGGTGAATGAACGCTAGCGATGCTCGGTGAGGTTCTTTTCGAGCAGTGCGAACAGATCCGCCACTGACGAGCTGCCTTTAACCCCTCCTTGCGCATCGAATTGCCACAGCACGCCAGCAAGGTCGGGATTAGCAAAGTAGACGATCCCGTGGCGGACCGGATCCGTCGGTTTCTGGCTCAGAACTTGGTGCTCAATAGCGCCCACGGTGCGGTCTGAGTGAGTGGTGATAAAGTTCAACGCTTCGCCAAAATGGATCGCAAGATGATCAGGGAGAACAGGCACATCCTCGAATTTGCCGTTCACCTTGATCTGCAGCCCTGGGGCGGAGATATCTAGTATTGTTATTAATCCGTAGTCTGTGTGGGGTCGCAGCCCCTGGTCTGGATTGCGGGTGTCATAGTGGACGAAATTTAGAAAGGCCGTTCCTGCGCCTGTCGAGTAACCGCCTGACGCCTTGTCCCAACATGCCTCAGGAATGCCCGATTGGCGCAAAACCTCGCGGAGAATGGTGATGCCAATTTCGTCGAGATGGCGGCCAAACTCAGCGATTTCTAGGGGGTAATGCTGATCCCAGTGTTGACGGCTCAGCGCTAACTTGGTTTGCTGATTGTTTTCTAGGGCTATAAATCCCTCTAGTGCTCCGTACTTTGGGATTTGCCGGTAGGGGCTATCTGGGGCGATCAGCCCGTGGCCGAACCGACGAGCGCCATTGATGTCTATATTGCTAGGAAGCTTCAGATAGAAGATGCCTAAATCCCAAGCGCGATCGAGATCCTCCGAGGTGGAAAAAAGCAAGCGCCTCTCATCTGAGATAGCGGCAATCGGTAGCCTCGTATGTAATAAACCTTCTTGGCTACTCAATGCCATGAAAAAACTCCTGAATAAAAAGATGAGTGCCCAGTTCACCCGCTACGTTGGGGGTTGGACCTAAGCCTGAGTCATTGGAGGGCGACGACCCGCCGCTGTCGCCACTGTCGCTGCCGTCGCCGCAGGAGCCCAGCGTAACGACTAGGATTTCTTTTAGAATAATGTTCAATCTTACCTGCCAGCGTCTGATCTATGAGCGTCTATGAGCGTTTGCTTTTGAGAAGTTTCATTTGCGCACTTAAAGATCGCGCGTAAGCCTTCCGTTGCCAAGGGTAAATATTTTCAAGATCATGATCTAACGCATGTTCTTTTTGGGTGTGATACCTCAATTTGGGGTGAAGTAGACCTTAAAGTTTGGATTCTATTTGGGACTGATACTTTTAAGCAAGAGCTGCTGTGCAAGAGCTGCGAGATTTTGCCAATGATGAAGACGTACAAAAATTCACTCAAGAAGGTGAGAAGCTTTTGGGTGGTCAGTTTATAGCGCTGTCAAAATCGACCTTTGTTTTTCTGCCTCGATTCTTTTTGTCGTGGTCATTGCGTGTTCGTAAAATGAAAAAGAAGTGGCCTCACTTTCTAGTTACAGAAGATATGATGAGCCAGAGACTTTGTGATTTAAGGGATGTGAATGGAATTAAGACAATTGTTCGGCGCTGATGCACTTCAGAGCGCTGCGGCCTTCATTAGCTGCGGCCCTCATTAAAAGGCGCTTAGGCAACAAAGCCTGCATCTTACAGAGATGCGTATAATTCATTACTCACCCCTAGGCTGCTCAGAGGTCATTGTTTGAAACTCACAGATTATCATCCAGTTGTTATTGAAGGCATGGGTGGGTACGACCCGCGCGACCCAGCCCCGGTTGCCATGCAGGTTGCGGAGCGTCTAGCACAACACTGGGCGCGCAAGCCGGTCAGCAAACCGCTGCTGATCTTGACCCAGGGCGATCCGCTTGAGGCAAACGGCATCTCTGCAATTACCCCGCGTGTGGCCCAGCGATTAGGCATTCCGCGCGCTATGGTATATCTCGATGAACACATTGCTCACTACCACTGGCCCAATGCAGATCGCCACGAGATGATTTTTGCGCTTAAGTACTCCGAGGTGGTGGATCAGTTGAATAACAATCTACCGGGCTCTACGAACAGAATTGAAGCGGCAGTTGAGGCGCAGTTAAAGCTCAAGAACCATCATCGAACGGCCCAGGGCAATCCGCCGCTCAACGACTATTTTCGTGATTTTGCGTTACTACAGGAAGTGACTAAAGCCGCCTGCTCAAGGCTCTGCGAAGGCATTACTATTGCGCATACATCCAATGATATTTCTGTATTTTCAGTGACCAGTTTTTTTACCGTCGGTCTCGAACTGGGACTAGTAGATTCCGGCAATATGGTGGCTTACTCGGGCGACACTCAGAGTCGACTAACGACCGCTAGCCGGTATGACTAGGCGTCCAGCTAAAAATGGATGATGAAGACCAGTGACCAAGAGCGCCACCCGTCTCGACTATTTAGTAGGAAAACCAAAATACAAGCGTAAGTCAAAAGCGCTTCAAAGCGTTCGTTCGATCAAATTGCTATTGCACAAACACCTACTTAGGGTAGGTTTATGTCCTTGTGTTTGCGGGTAGTCGCAGCGGTAAACCCAAGGCGCGGGACGCTAATGGGCGTATGGCCAAAAGCTAAGGCTATAGGATAAATCTATAGGATAAAGCTATAGGATAAAGTCCGATTCGGTAAGCGTCCTATTACCCACCCTTGTTGTTACTCATAACCTCAAGCACTGACCGTTCGTTAAAGAGTGTTCGTTAGAGGGTGTTCGTTTAAGAGTTTTCGTTAAAGAGCGTTTGTGAACGACTGTGGATAGATGTTCGTTGAGAGGCGAGCATTCGCGAAGGGTTTGATTTTTTCGATAGATTGGAGTGCTCACCGATTGTGATAAAAAGAATTTCTGCCGTTCTTAACGGAAACTGTCAGTGAGCACACTTATGCCTCCATCTATTCCTCGAGCCGAAGAACCTCGCGAGAAGGTCAGTCGGCGAACTGTTGCAGGCTATGGTTGTGGTGACTTCGGTTTCAACTTGTACGCCACCGGCCTTAATCTTTACCTTCTCTATTATTATACCGACGTGCTGGGCATCGACCCCGCGGTTGCCGGCATTATCTTTATGATTCCGGTGATTTGGGACGGTATCTCAGACCCTTTGATGGGTTGGATCGCTACCCGCACGCGTACGCGGCTAGGAAAATTCCGTCCGTATATTTTGTTTAGCGCGCCATTTGTGGGGCTAAGTTTTGTTGGTATGTTTGCCGCGCCGGTTTGGTTCCCAGATCAGGTGGTGGTGGCCAGTCTGCTTTCACATTTACTTTTCCGCACTATGTACACGGTGGCCTCGGTGCCTTATTCCTCTCTCGCGGCGGCGATCACCTATGACAGTCAAGAGCGCGGCACTATGGCGGCGGTGAGAATAATGAGTGCCATGGCAGGTGGCGTTGTTACTGCGGCTACTCTGCTGGAACTTGCCAGCTATTTTGGCGACGGCAACTTGCGTGAAGGATTTGTAATGGCAGGGCTGCTGTATGCGCTGATTGCAACTCTCGTAATGTCAGTGGTTTTTTTTACCACTTCCGAAAAACCCATAGCCGCAACCCAGCTGCAACTCACCACGGCCCAGACGCTGGCCTTTGTAAAATCTAATACAGCTTTTTGGGTGCTTTGCGCTGCCTCCTTTGTTGGCATCATTGGCTCAACTATGGGCGGCAAGGCGTTGGTGTATTACATCAGTTACTACGCCGGACAGCCTCAAGCGGTCTCCACCATCTTGCCTCTGGGGATCTTAGGTGCCTGTATTGCTATCCCTCTGTGGACTTTGGTCGCTCGCAAACTCTCCAAACGCGCTGTTTGGATAATGGGCGGCGGTGGCGCTGTTATTGGTAATTGCGTAATTCTGGCTCTGGAAGTGACCAACGTCGCTGGGTTATCGGCGCTGGCTATATTCAGTGGCGTTTGCGGCGGGTCTGTTGCAGTGATGTTTTGGTCCATGTTGCCAGACACCGTGGAATTTGGTGAATTGCGCAGTGGTGTGCGCGACGATGGCATTCTGTTTGGCCTTTGCCAATTTGTCAGCAAAGCAGGCTCCGGCTTAGGCGTTGGCATGATTGGATTGTTACTCAGCTTCATTGGTTACAGTGCCAATGAAGTGCAGAGCGAGGAGGCGCTGCAAGGCATTCGCATGGCCGCATTTTTGATTCCGGCCGTGTGCTCACTTGGCTCTATTGCACTCATCTCCTTGTATCCGCTGGACGAGCTTACCCATCGCCGCATTGTGCGTGCTTTGCTTTGGAAAAGGCGCAAAGCGGCCGGCTAGTTATGGCAGCGCTGGCGTTGAATAACAAAACTAAAACTAGGTAAAAATGCAGATTTACAGCCAGATTTAGAGCCAGATTTAGCGTCCCATCTAGAGCAAGATAGAAGGCCAGCGCTCAAACCGAAGAAATGAGTTTTCCTTCAGGCCAGAGCAATTAGGGGGAGTCGCTTGCAATGTACTCGCTTGGGAGGGCGGTTTGCAGCGGCATGGATTACTAATGGCGTTGCTTGTTAGGTGTGAGTTACCAATTCCGCAAGGTGGCATAATCAGTTGAATGTTGCTTGTCTTACTGCATACAGTGCGGGCGGTACTAGGTATTATTTCTTATTCGTCTTTTTTCTTTCGTCTTTTTTTTCTTTTTTGTTTGCTTGGAGAGCTTCCTAAAATGATTTTACGCTTTTTTGCTTTAGTCTTACTTTTCTCATTCAGCTGGAGTGCCCACGCCGCGCAGGATTTACCCTTCAACATTGAGCCAATCACAAAGTTCGATGAGCCTTGGGCCATGGCTTTTCTGCCCGGCGATCGTATGCTGGTGACGGAGAAAAAGGGCAGATTGTTGATCGTTGATTTTGCGGGCAACAAGACCTCGGTAGGCGGCTTGCCCGACGTAGGTTATGGCGGTCAAGGTGGATTGGGTGATGTCGCCTTACACCCTGACTTCTCAAGCAACGGTATGGTCTATATCAGTTACGTTGAATCAGTAGCCGACGGAACTCGAGGGGCCGCAGTTGGTCGTGGACGGATTGACCTTGATGCCAAGCGTCCGGCGCTGATGGATTTTCAAGTGATCTGGCGTCAATACCCAAAAATGCTGGGCTATGGGCATTACGGACACCGTCTGTTCTTTGATGATGAGGGCTTTCTTTGGATTGCCTCGGGGGATCGCCAAAAATTCACGCCAGCACAGGACATGCAATCGAACTTGGGTAAGGTGCTGCGGCTGAATGACGATGGCACGGTGCCCAAGGACAATCCCTTTGTGGGCCACTTTGCCGAGAATCCGTTGGTTGACCGCGTTGGTATTTATGCTGAAATCTGGTCGCTTGGCCATCGTAACCCTCTAGGCATTGGCCAGGATCTGGAGTATCGCTTATGGGTTATTGAGATGGGGCCGCGCCACGGCGATGAGCTTAACCTTATCCGTAAGGGGCGTAATTACGGTTATCCTGAGGTCTCAAACGGTGACCATTATGATGGTCGGTTAATACCTGATCACGATACTCGTCCAGAGTTCGAGGCGCCGAAAACCAGTTGGGTGCCAGCCATTTCGCCAGGGCACTTGGCATTTGTTCAGGGCAAGCTTTTCAAGGCTTGGCGGGGCAATGCATTGGCTTCGGGTTTAGGTTCGAAAGCTATAGTGCGCATCGCCATTGACGGTGATACAGCGCGTGAGGTTGAGCGTTACGATATGGGTATCCGCATTCGCAGCACTTTGGAAGGGCCAGATGGCGCGATCTGGGTGGTAGAAGACGAGCGCGGCGACAGTCAGGGCCGTCTGCTTAGGTTAACGCCGCGGTAGTCGGGCGCTTGTCGGAATAAAAGCGCAGCAAAAAGGCAATCCGCATTTTGTAACCCAACGTATGTTATTAGGCTTCCTGCCAAGCTCTGAATCACTGTGCCGTCACTGCGCCACCACTGCGCCGTGACGGTGCCGTGACCGTGCCACCACTATGTTTCCCCAGCGTCTTCCTCGCGCTTTCCCAGTGCTTTGCTCCGTTGCTGACTCTGAAGCTTCTGCAATAGGGCTTTTATGGCAGAGGTGAATGCCCAGTGTCGAGTTGGGTTGACCGACGCGAACCGCCAGATCAATCCTAAGTTGGGTTAGCGTTGGCCGCGCTGGAGTTTTTCAAGCTTCAGACCTACGGCGGAACCTTCCTCAAATCCTGGCCAATAATTATGCGTGGTGTCCGGTTCGCCGTCTTGCACTGAGTAAGTGGCTTCGGCTCCATCGGGGTAGACGTCCAAAAATTCCAGCATGGAGGTGTCACCCTTGAGGTGATAATTAAAATAGGCCGTGGCGAAATGATCCATTACGTTGTTCATGCGCACGTTATCCCACACGGGATCAGTGTAGTGATCTGCACCTTCGCCGGTTGCGCTAGCCAAAATTTCATGGGGTACGGGATAGGGCGCGCCAGCATTGTGGTTGGCGTTCTTATAGGTGAGTAAATATCTGTCGCTGTTAGTGGCGGCTTTGTAAATAGCTCGAACGCCGTTCTCATAACCCGAAACCGTGTCGTTGTCGCCGGCGAGATAGAATGTTGGCACTTCGATACCCGCTAAGTCTTCCTCGCGCCAGACCGCTCTCTCCATGCCCCATGGTGCAATGGCAAAGCCTGCCTTGATCCGTGAATCTAGGTTTCCTCTGAACGCAGGGTTACTGGCAGCATGCAGGGCAAGCAAATTGTTGGGGGGTGCCATAGACGAAGGAACTACTGCGTCGCTGTAACCGCCCCCGAGGTTGTTTACCAGTCCGTAGCCGCCCATGGAATAACCAACGACTCCGGTGTTGTTGGCATCCAACATGCCCGCGAGAAAGCTATTAGCACTGGCGGACAATTGGGCCATGCGTTCGATCACAAAGCGTTGGTCCAGTGGTCGGTTATATAACGTGCTAGAGAACGCTTGCGCGTCATCATAGGTGCTGTCTTTGTGGTCAATAGAAACTACAACGAAGCCTTTACTTGCCAAGTTCTCGCCTAGGTGACTCAGTAGATAACGGTTACCCGGATAGCCGTGGGATATAACCACCAGTGGGAACGCGCCTTCGTTTGCCTTGGGTGTGTTGGGCGCGGCATCGCGCACTGCTTGGCCATAAAGTGTGGCGGTGATCTTAGGGTTGCGCGTAATTGCTTGATATTCTCCACCCCTTGACTGACCGGGTTTTAGGCGAGATGGGTACCAGACTTCTACCGTTAAGTTGCGGTCGTAGATCGCCGCTTCTGCGCCTACCTGAGTATTGAGTATGTCAACTCGGCCCGGGTCCACTAGCGTCAGTGTGCGCACGCCAATGTCATATTCGCCGTAGGCCGCTAGGCTTGGCGCATCCGGGCGAACGATATCTATACGATTAACTTGAGCAATACTTGCAACAGAATTCATGATGAGTACACCTGCGAACGTGAGAGTTTTGGCTACTGTGGCAGCCCTTGAGGTAAAAGAGGTCTGTCGATAAGGCAAATGTGAACGCGCCATAGTTAAAATCCATTGCTTAATTGAAGGGTAGAGTGAAAAGACATAGTTAAAGGAAATAGTTAAAGGAAATAGTTAAAGGAAATAGTTAAAACTCATAGTTGAAGGAGTGAATTAGCAACCTAGACTATTACCCTACGACATTTGTATGCAATGCCCTTGCCTTTTTAGATCCAGTGCCTGTCCAAATGCTGGTGCCGTTGGCGCGCGCATCGCAGGCTTTATCAAGTGCAGGTGCTATGAAAATTAGCGTTGGGACCACCGCTTTTGCTGAGCTGGCCCCTTTGCTAACCTGACCCTTACTAACCTTGCAAAACTAACCCTGCAAAAGTGCTTGCCAGACCAGCTAAGTCTTGGACGACTGTTGCTGGCCTGCAAACAACTCCCGATTGGCGCGGGGTAAAAACAATAGTCCTATGGCCGCGTTAAACAGAATAAAGAAATTGTGCTGGACAAAACCGAAGGCTGCCATTTGGCCTTCGTTGTCGGGAAACAGCACAACCCAAAAGGTAATGGCTGCGGCGCGCATGGGCGTTGGCACTGCGGCTGCGAAGAAGATGACCGGTAGAATTGGGAATAGGGTGGCAAAGGAAGCTTCCACGCCGAATAGATTTAACGCCGCTGTATAAACCACAATGGCAGCGATAAGGGCCGGGGAGCGCAGCATAAAGAACGCCCCATAGTGCCAGGGCTTAGCTTGGCGGAAGGCATGGAATACCTGTTTGTCTCGAAGTGTATTCTTGGGAAGCAAAATGCCCTGAAAATAGGCTATCCACATCACCAGAAAAATGCCGGCTCCGGCAGAGATGTAAGGGATCAGACCAAATACTTCGGGCAGCGCGGCCCCACCTATGATGTAGCCAATGGTGGCCCACACAAGCAGGTAAAAGACTTCGCAGAACATAATGAACAACATCACCGAGGCGACTTCCCAGCCCGGCACGCCATCGCGCTTGTTCAGATAAAGGGCCATTGCGCCTTTACCAATTTGCTCGTTGAAGATTGAAATGATGTAGGAGCTGGCGCGGATTGGCAGAATGTCTTTGTATTTGATCTCTTTGATAAACCAGTTCAATGCGCGCGCAACCACCAGGGTATCAATGGCAAAGTAGAACAAAGAGTAGGTCACCATCAGTGATATCCAAGGAATCCAGCTGACGTTGGCGAACACCTGTGTCATGTATTGCACAAGTGTTAGGCCCTCGCGCATTGCAGCGCCATTGAGGCGGTAATATAGATAGGCGAAACACAGAGCTGTGATGAGCAGCATGACAATGCGCGCCAAGCCATTGCCTTTGCGTGGTGGTGTAGTCGAGGCCGCTGCGCCGTCTTCGTTGACTGATTCTGAATCGCTCATAGGGCCACCTTATTGTTGATCAAAGCGTGCAGCGAATGGGTCTGCAGCGCTCGTAGCTTTTTGATAAATGTTTTCATTGCTGGGTTTACCTCACTTGTCATGCATAGGGTGGGTGGGGTAAGGATAACCACCAATCAATGGTTTGTATGCCAAAACGTGCGCAGGCTTGATTTATTTTACAGCTGCAATGGGCGTTCAGTGATGGGCGCAGGGATAACGTAAATCTCCGCCAGACAGCAAGGTGATTAGGGTTTGTCTAGTCTTGTCCGCCTCATATAAACGCTGCATTATGATTTGAATATTTAGCATTCGGAGAAAATGATGCGAGCAGTAGGATTAATGGAGCATGGCGGCCCTGAGGTTTTACAGGTGGTAGATGTGCCTGAAGTGCACGCGGGTCCGGGACAGGTTCGGATACGCAATTATGCCGCTGCGGTGAACCCCACAGATGTGGTGGGCAGAAACGGTATGCGCGCAGCATTACAGAAGAAAGATCCGCCACCTTACGTGCCAGGTATGGACGCTGCGGGTATTGTCGATCAGGTGGGCGAGGGCGTAACCACTGGGGTCAAGGTTGGCGACCGGGTTATGGCTATGGTTGTACCTAATGCCACTCACGGCGCTTATCGCGAGCAGATTGTGTTAGATCAAATGGCGGTAGTCCCAGCGCCTGCGGGCACCACGCATATTGAAGCCTGTACGCTGCCGATGAATGCGCTTACCGCAAGAATGTCATTGGACTTGCTGGACCTTAAGCCGGGTCAGGTGCTTGCTGTGACAGGTGGCCCCGGTGCTTATGGTGGCTATGTGATACAGCTGGCAAAGGCCGATGGATTACAGGTTATCGCAGATTGCGCTGATGCAGACAAAGCGCTTCTCAAATCCCTTGGCGCAGATATTCTCATTAGCCGCGGCGATGGTTTTGCAGAGAAAATTCGCGCGCACTTTCCCGATGGCGTAGACGGCCTTGCCGATGGTGCATTACTCAATGAGCTTGCCATTGACGCGGTCAAGGACGGCGGCAGCTTTACCGCCATTCGCGGCTTCAAGGGTGAAGAGCAAAGAGGCATTAAGTTCACCGCCACTTGGGTGACCGGCTACGACGGTGAATACGAAAAGCTAGATGTGCTCAGACAGCAGGTAGAGGCGGGTGTGTTGACCCTTCGTGTTGCGGACTCTGTGACCCCAGAAAACGCCAGTGTTGCCCACACGCGATTAGAGCAGGGCGGTACGCGTGGTCGTATGGTGATTGAGTTTTAGACGCCAAACTCGAGGTGGTTAGAAGTCGTTAGAAGTCGTTAGAGGTCGTTAGAGGTGGCCAGAAGCTGGCTGAGAAAAGATCAGTAATACTCAAAAGAGAAAGAACAACGGCGGGAACACCTGCCGTTATTCTTACTCTTTAGCGCCAGCGCTCATACGAGCGCTAGTGCTCATTCGAGCGCGCATACCAGCGCTAGTGCTCTATATCAATGGGTCGATAGTAATCGGTTCCCGTAGCCTCAAAGTTATCCCGCATTGCTCTGAATTGCTCACCTGCGGAACCCTCTTCCGACAACGTTAAATTCTGACGAATAAAGTTCACGCTATCAGGGTTTAGCGCACTGGCCATATTCCAGAACTCATCGGCCTTATTGTCCTGTCCGTGCTTGCGGAACAAGTTACCTAAGCAAAATGCTGCATCAGCTTTCTGTTGGTCCGCAGTATGCTGGCGAATGTTGCCAGCCACTGTTGCCGCAGATTGCACATGCTTGCTCTGCGCACCGTTAGCCACCCAATCTTTCAACGCGGGTTCGTATACATCAGTGCCAAAGGAAATGGATTGGTCACCCACGCCCAGTTCGTGCACCTTTGAATAAGTGCCTTCGTCAATTCTGACAATGCGGCCTTCTTCATCAATCCACGCCGCTGAAGGCACGTTGACAAAATTAAATGCGCTGCTGACCAAGTGGTCTTCATCTACTACCTGTATATAGGTTGGATTGGCCGCATCAAAAATGGGTCCGGCTGCCGCTTCACCGCCGGTGTCTTGGGCTGCACAAATAATGACAAAGTCGGGATCGTTTATTTCTTCGTAGATACGTTGCCACACGGGCACGTCAAGAAAGCATCCTCACCACGAGGACCAAGTAACAATAAGCGCTTTTTTGCCCTTCAGGTCAGCCAGTCTAACCACTTCACCTTTACGGTCGGTGAGTTCAATGTCTGGCGCCATGGCGTCCACCATCATGTTTGCACGTTTTGCTGGAATTTCCGCGAAACTCCAAACCCCTGCCGCTTGATCTGCAACGTAGGGTTGGTCTAACAAGTCTGCAAAGGCGGTTAGGTTGAACCATTGCTGCCCATTTTGCTCAATTAATAATTGATCATTCAATGGGATGCACAGGTCTTTGAAACACGCACCTTCCGGCTTAATTTCAAAACCGTTGATTTGCCCAAGATCTTTGGGGTTAATCAAAAGTCCGTCGCCACTGCCGGTTTCGGAAAGTGTGATGGTTTTGCCCTGATACAGCACGGTTGCGCTGCCTTCAGGATGAATTTGTGTGGCTTCAAATGGGCTTCGAAGCTCTGGGTAGGCCATAAAGGCTTTTGCCATTAGATTCTCCTTTTTTTTCTGCTTTGATAGTACTTGATCCAGGTCAGCCTGTCTGTGCTATCAACGCCTGCGCAAACGTCACTTCTTTGTTCACTTCTTTAGGCTGCGCTGGGGGCGTTTGCCCATCGCAAGGTGGCTAAAAATTTCCGCAATGTGGCGCAGTGATGCTCGGTATGAGTGGCGATAAGTGCTGCCAAGTGGGCGCGCTTTGTGTTAAAGCTTTAGTTTAATTTGCTAGGCAATTTGCTGGTTTTAGCCACCTAAAAAGATGCTGGCGGGTATGCTTTTTTTTTCATAGTCTTAGGGCAGAGAGGGAGATAATAATGATAATAAATTCACAGATTCGACAAATTGGTTTTTCGTTGTTTGTAGTTGCGCTGATAATGGGGTGTTCACCAGCAGAGAACAAAGAGAAGCAAGCTAAAAGTACTGCACCCGCCGCCAGCGAGCTAACGCCTCAAGGCAAAATCAATGATCAACGCATTAATAACGCTGCGAGTGAACCGGGCAGCTGGTTAGCGCATGGTTTGGACTACAAAGAGCAGCGATTCTCGCCGCTAACGCAAATTAACCGCAATACAGTAAAGAACTTAGGCTTAGCCTTTGAGCTTGATGTGGGTACCAATAAAGCGTTGGAAGCGACCCCCATCATGGTCGACAACACCTTATTCTTTACTTCAGCTTATTCCATTGTCCACGCAGTGAACGCGTCAACTGGTGAAGAGTTGTGGCGATATGATCCTCAAGTGCCAAGAGACTTTGTGCGTAAAGCCTGCTGCGGGCCCATTAATCGCGGTGTTTCGGTTTATGAGGGCAATGTTTATGTGGCCACATTAGACGGCCGCTTGGTTGCAGTGGATGCAGGCAGTGGCGCAAAGGTTTGGGAAGTGGATACGGTGATCGATAGAGATCGGTACTACACCATCACCGGTGCGCCAAGAACGGCAAAAGGTAAGGTTTTTATTGGTAATGGCGGCGCAGAATTTGGTGTGCGCGGTTACGTGACTGCTTATGACTCAGCAACGGGAGAGCAGATTTGGCGATTCTTTACGGTGCCAGGTGATCCTTCTCTACCCTTTGAGCATCCAGAATTAGAATTGGCTGCAACGACATGGAAAGGTGGCAGTTGGTGGGAAGTGGGCGGCGGCGGCACCGTCTGGAACTCAATCGTATATGACCCAGAGTTTGACCAAGTCTATTTGGGTGTGGGTAATGGCGCGCCTTGGACCAGAGTGATTCGCTCTCCGGGTGGTGGCGACAATTTATTCCTTTCTAGCATTGTTGCTGTGGATGCCGATACGGGCTCCATGAACTGGTATTACCAAACAACGCCGGGCGATAACTGGGACTACACTGCCGTACAAGACATGACCTTGGCCGAAATGGAAGTCGACGGTAAGCAGCGCAAAGTGATTATGCAGGCGCCAAAGAATGGTTTTTTCTATGTGCTTGATCGCGAAGATGGCGAATTGCTGCGCGCGCACCCTTACGTGAAAACCACTTGGGCAACCCATGTAGATATGCAAACAGGTCGGCCGGTGGAAAATCCTGAAGCCGATTTCAGTGAAGAGGCGAAGTGGGTTTTACCTGGACCATTGGGCGGCCACGACTGGCAGGCAATGGCTTTTGATGAATCTAAAGGCATCGTTTATATGCCAGCCCAAGATTTTCCGTTTATTTATTCGCTGAACGCTGAATTTAAGGAAACAGGTTACTTTAAGCGCAATCCGGGCACCTCTAACCTTGGCATAGATATTGAGAATAGTTCTATTTTGGCCGAGGAAATGGCGGCGGATGCGCCTGGTGAGGCAAAGGGCTATTTGAAAGCATTTAATCCGTTAACGGGCGAAGAGCTTTGGTCGGTAGATCACGTGCATTATTGGAACGGGGGCGTGCTGGCGTCCGCTGGCGGCCTAGTATTCCAAGGCGACGGCCTTGGTTATTTGAGCGCATTTGACGCTGATTCAGGTGAGAAACTGTGGAGCTTTAACACCTTTATATCAATGCTTGCTCCGCCCATAACTTACCAAGTAGATGGTGTGCAATATGTTGCTATTCTGGCGGGTACTGGCGCAGTAGAAAACTTTGTTGGGTTGGTGACCACTGAAACCGCTGCGATGAAATATGGAAACTTTGGCAAATTGTTGGTATTCAAATTGGGTGGTAACCTCGCCCTTGAAGAACCGCGAATACTCGACCGTTCAATACCCAAGCAGCCGGTTATGGTCGCATCGGCGGCGCAGTTGCTGCGCGGTGAGCAGCAGTACAATCTAGTCTGTGGTGGCTGTCACGGCGGTAATGCCCGGTCTGCCGGTGTTCTGCCTGATCTTCGTATGATGGGTGATGGTAAGCATAAGATCTTCCAAGAAATTGTGCGTGGCGGGGTACTTGCTGCAGGTGGCATGGCCAGCTTCGCTGATGTTGTGACTGTTGATGATGCTGAAAATATTCGTCAGTATATAATTTCCCGAGCCAACATTGATCGTGCTGAGGCGCAAAAAGTAGACGCAGCAGCTGGCAGATAGGGCCAAGATCTAGAGTGTGAGGTGTCGCGACACTGAGTCGCGGCGCTTCTTTTTAAGTTTTTTAGCTGCGTGTTTAATGAGCGCGTATTGTCCTAAAAAGGTAGAAACCAACAATTTAGTTAGGCGAGTATGTCTTTAACTTATACTTGTTAGTATCAATCCAACATCAATCCAATATCAATCCAATATAGACCTAATATCAGTTTTATAACGACGCTCTACCAACCCAGTACCAAAGTTACATCAACGCAACCGCCGTCCAATAACAGCATTAATTCTGTTGTTTTCTGCGACTAGCACCCATGCATAAATTGAGTTAGCTGTTGCCCAGCGTAACTAGGATTAGTTGATCTTTGTGCGATTTACTGGCTGTGTTAACACATAATCCCTAACCTCGTTATACTTGGCTCTATGCGAGACAAATATGCGAATTAAAAAAGATAAATCCGGTAAGTCGAATCTGGTGTTCAGTACTGATGAGCGTATTTGCCCCGGCTGCCTGCGACCTCAAGCCGCTTGTGTGTGCAAAAGTCAGCACGCCATACTTTCCGACCAAGGCGACGGTATTGTGCGCCTACATAGGGAAACCAAAGGACGAAAAGGTAAGGGCGTCACGTTGATTAAAGGCTTAGTCCTTGGCGAGGCGGAACTTAGTCAACTGGCAAAGAAATTAAAAAATGCCTTCGGTGTGGGCGGGGCCATTAAGGCTGGGGTTATCGAACTGCAAACCGCAGACCGCGACCGAGTCAAAGTGCTACTCGAAGAAATGGGCCATACGGTAAAACTTGCTGGCGGTTAGATGGTTCTTTATGGACTGGCTAACCTAGGGCGTTCGGGGTGGCCTAACATTTCCAAAATAGTTGATGAGGTTGTTCTGGTGAGCGAGGGCTAAGTGGAACGATGAAAATAGGAGTGAGTACAAGTTGGGCAGAAATAGCGGTAAAAATACAATGAAACTGCTCGGCTTCAAGTTGGTGGCTTGTGTGTTTCTTGTGTGCCTTGGTTTAGTTATGTCAGCAAGAGTGGTCGTCAGCGGTCAACCTATGTTAAAGGGTGATGTGGTGATTACTGAACTGATGCCGAAAGTTAAGGGCAACGATGGCGGTTGGTTTGAGATATTCAATACCACTAACTCTAACATCGACCTAAAGGGATGCACGTTATCTGGCCCTGATGGGCAGCAGTTTGTTGTGCAAGAATCTTTGCTGGTTCCAGCGAGTACTTATAGTGTTTTTGCCAGTGATCGCAGTAACCTGCAACTACTTAGCTCGATAGCTGGAGATATTGCCTACCAGTACGACTCTGCCGACTTCGAGCTGACCGATGGCCCTGACGGGGTCAGGGTTGTCTGCAATGACGTGGTGATCGATTCAGTGAGTTACTCCAGTTATCAACCCGGCGCGGCGACGCGTTCCCGCAGTTGGCAGATGGCCCCCAAAGTATTGGATGCTAGCGTCAGTGATAAGGACATCAGTTGGTGTTATACCGGCTTGCCGATTTTGACTGAAGATTATCTGTATGGCGGCAACAATGTCGCGTCACCGGGCCAAGCCAACCCGGAGTGTGTCGAGAACGTTTTGCCCTACTTATATATTAACGACCAAAATGCAGCCAGAGTCGATGGCATTGATTTTGCTCAGACCTTAGAGGTGGCGAAGGCCGAGCTGCAGCGCAACTTGGCCACCGCCCCGTTAACCATTTGGGCGCTACGAGATCAACTGGTCACGCCTCAAGTTGCTGCTTCTATAGCTAGGTTGTACTTAGAGAATATTGAGGGCCTGTACACGTCTGAACAAGTGACGCTAATCGATTGGAATCATGCGGTATGGCATTTCGCTTGGGCCATCGCCAACCTTTATCGTAATGGAGATGATGCGGTTAAAGCTCAGCTGCAACAGGCCTATGAAGATGCCATAACCCGACATGCGACTTTGGAAAGGTTTCAGTTGGTGGCCTTGGATCATGCGCAGTCTGACAATATTTCTATGGGTAATGCCCATGAGCCAGGGCTTAAATATGCAAAGAGCCATTTGGTGGTGCCTGGCAACCCGGAGTACGTGCAGAGTTTTGCGCAGTACTTGGAAGATAGGCCCAGTGACTTTGCGGTTGCCGTAATTGGTATTCTGTTCGAGCTGAAGGTCTTCTTGGGGCAGCTAATTGACTAGGTCGTATAACGACTAGGTCGTATAACGACTAGGTCGTGCAACTTCTTGAAAGCGCGGGTGCGCGCCTCATCACTGAGCTTTTTTGTTGATGTTGACGCTGGTGTTGCTGCTGATGCAGATGCACAACTCGCGCCCGTGCGTGCAAAGCGTTTGTAGTGAGGTTTGCGCATTTATCCATGTTTTGCTGTCTATTGAGTCAGTAACGCTCAAGCTTGAGGGTTAACTTCCTGAGACTCTTCGGTCTACACCTGCCCAATAGGGTTCGCGCAGGGTTTTGCGCATGATTTTACCTACTGGGCTTTTCGGCAGCGGTTCTGTGCTGAGGGTCAAGCTCCCGGGCTTTTTGTAAGAGCCTAAATCGTCTACCACCATTTGTATCAGCTCTTCCTTGTTGACACTTGTGCCTTGCGCAACGACACAGTGTGCATGGGGTGTTTCGCCCCAGCGTTCGTGGGGTATACCAAACACCGCGACCTCCAAAATGTTGGGGTGTCCGGCTAATACGTTCTCAATCTCCGCTGGCCAAATGTTGAAGCCGCCTGAAATAATCATGTCGTCTGCGCGGTCGACAACATAAAGATAGCCGTTGCCATCAATCTTGCCTAGGTCACCGGTCTTTATCCAACCGTTCACCATGCGCTGAGCGGTAGCTTCAGGGTTATTCCAGAACTCCGTCATCATGCCGTCCGAGCGCGCGACAATTTCACCCACCTCATTGGCGGGCAAAACATTATTCTCTTCGTCCCAGATCTCTACCTCGGAAAAAGGCAATGCTAGACCGCAGGCGCGCAGAGGATTAGATCCGTCTAACTTGGTAAACCATTGCGCGGAATTCATCATAGATATGGGCAGCACTTCGGTCTGTCCATAACCTTGGTAAAGCACATCACCAAATACTTCGCGCGCGGCGAGGGAGGTGGCGTCTTGAATGGGCGCCGCGGTAATTAGCAAACACTTTATGGAGGAGAAATCTCGCCCTCTGGATTTTTTCTCGTGGACTACCGCGTTAACCATTGTCGGGACCATGAAGCCAAAATTTATTTGTTCTCGCTCAATAAGGTCTAGGGTTTCGGTGGTCTCGAAATGATTGACCATGACATTGCAGCCACCGGCTAACCACATGGGTAAGTATTGGTAGCCGGAACCGTGGGAGATAGGCCCAAGGTGTAAACATTTGTCGCCCGGTTCCACCGGCGGAAAGGTATAAAACCAGTCGCGACCTGCCGCAAGCCATGCCTTGTGCGTGTAAGCCACGCCTTTGGACAAGCCCGTGGTGCCGCCGGTATGCCGAATAATGAAATAGTCTTCGGGGTTAATGGGTACATTGGGGTCTTGGGTTGACTGTGTTGCCAGCCACGCTTCATAGCCTTTGTCGCGAATAAAAATATGCTCAAGATCAGGCAGTTCGCTCTCTAAATCGGTCACTTCATGGGCATGTTGTTCACTCACCAGGAGGGCACGGCAATTAGTGTGCCCCAGCATATGGGTATGAGCGGCGCGGCCATTACGCGGATATAAAGGCACGCGAACCAAGTTAGCAATGGCGGCTGCTTGAAACAAATCCGCGGCTTCTATGCAGTTGTCTTCTAACACGCCAACTCGATCGCCAGGTTGTAAGCCCATTGCGCGCAGTCCATTGGCAAGCTGAACCCCACGCTCCCAAGCTTGGGCAAAAGTAAGGCGGGTGTCGTTGTGCACAATGGCTTCACGGTGACTATAGTGCTGGGCTGCGCGTCGCATTAATGTCCGTACGTCCATAACTTATCTCCCCGATATTTTGAGTACTGATGCTAACCTTGGCCTGTGGCAATTTGTAGCGAAAGATTCACCGCCGTGAGGCTTGCGGCCTTGGTCAAAACTGTTGCGCGAAAGCTGCTGAAAGGATTGCAGAGGGGAAATAAAATGAAGGTAGGGTAATGGCAAATTTAAAACTCAAATACGAAGCCTTTATCGAGGAACTTTTACGGTGGTTGGATTGACCAAACCCCATGTCAGTTGGTTACTTTTCTCCGTATTAATGTGCGCGTTGATGAGCGTATGGATTGCCGTAGATATTGCGCCTAGTACCCAGCCGCAGGTCAACCGAGTAGCAATTGATGTGCCAGCGCAAAGTGCGGCGAATGCATTGCCTTCGTCGACGCTGAAAGGAGAGATGAAAGGAGAGCTGAAAGTAGCGCTTTTGAGTGACCTACATATTGATGGCAGCGCAGATGCTTTAACTGAGTTGGCGGCGCTAATGATTGCCGTGGTCGACAGCAAACCCGACATCATTTTGTTTGCAGGCGATTATGTTAAGAATGCAGATGAGCTGCCTGACCTGAATCAGCACCGCATTGCTGTGGCCAAAGCGATGGCGGACACAGGCGGTATTCCGACTTTTGCAGTGCTCGGAAATCACGAAAATTGGACGGTTGGGGTTCAATGGCAGGTGGCGCTGCGTGATGCGGGGGTGCCTGTGCTGGCAAATTCGGTGCAGCAAATTAAGTCACTAAATTTATGCGTTAGAGGGTTCGGTGATTATTATTCGGGCGCGTATCAATACATAGATTTTCCAAGCTACTGCGAGGGTGGGCGTAAACTCAGTCTTACCCATGACCCTGCTGGGGCTTTCGATGCGCGGGTTAAAGGCTTGGTGTTAGCGGGGCACACCCATTGCGGTCAAATCAACCTGCCATTTTTAGGCCCGCTTTGGGTGCCAACAGATGCGCCAAAGTCAGCTCATTGTGGGCTTTATCAGGATAAGCAGCGTCAGGTTTATGTGAGTTCGGGGCTAGGCACCAGTACGTTGCCCTTCAGACTTAATGCTCAAGCCCAGTGGGATGTAATCACTCTGCGTTTTTTCGCCCGTTAACTGCAAACGCAAAAGCTTATTGATTGTCCACTGCATTCAGGTGGGTGAGCATATCGCTGACCATGATAGGGATTATTTCATCAGGCATGTTATGGGCCATATCTTGATAGACCTTGAAGGTAGAACCGGTAATGTTTTCTGCGGTGAATTCGCCGTGAGCGAGCGGTAGTAATGGGTCGTCTTCACCGTGTAGCACTAAGGTGGGCACGCTAATTTGTTGAACTTGTTCGGTGCGGTCTCCTGCGTTAAAAATAGCTGTGACTTGATTGGGCAGGGCGCTGGTAAAAAAGCCCAGTGCTTCTAGCCTGGCCGCCTCGTCTGCGGAACTCTCATTCATATTGTCGATGCCTTCTCGCTGGGCTTTGCCCGGTGGTGGCAGGTGGGGTGCGCCGGTGGTGGACATAATTGAGGTCAAAGATTTGGTCCGCTCTGGGTGATCATAGGCAATGATTTGCGCAATCATACCGCCCATGGATGCACCGATAATGTGAGCCTGTTCAATGTCCAAGGTATCCAATACAGCCACTGCATCGCCAGCCATATCGGCCAAGGTATAGGGTGAGTCGACGCTAAGGCCTATTTGCGACTTGAGTAGTTGCCACCACAGCCAAAGTTTGCCTTTGCCCTCTACTCTTGACGATTCACCTGTGTCGCGGTTGTCTAGTAGCACCACGCGGTAACCGCCGTCGATCAGTCCATTAATCAACGCAGGGTCCCAAATGCGGTGAGAGGCAGACAGCCCCATAACAATGAGAATGGGCGTGGCTTGTTCATCACCCACGCTAAGGTATGCAATCTCAATGTCGCCGTTACGGGTCTTCGACATGGGCGTGTCGCGATCATAGGCCGCTTGGGCGGTGCTG
Source organism: Pseudomonadales bacterium (assembly GCA_028228615.1). Lineage (GTDB taxonomy): Bacteria > Pseudomonadota > Gammaproteobacteria > Pseudomonadales > Azotimanducaceae > UBA4421. The sequence goes on from JAOJBS010000002.1 coordinate 55,238, forward strand.
GCAGCGAACAAAATTACGCTTAAAACAATGCTTAGGCGTGCCAGAAATTTTGACGTTGAGTGAAACTTTGGATCAAGCATGGGCACGCGGTTCCTCTTCTATTTTGTTCTTATGTCGTAACTTGTTAGATCGAACTCAAGTCGCCAATCTAATACTGTCGTTGGGCAAAGTCGATGATGTTTCTTAGTATGGCACTGACTGCTTAACCTCAGTTTCTCTGATGTGATGCGATATGTGGCTCAAGCGGCGGTGCAATACCCGGCGCAGGACGGCGCGCAAGATGTTACGCATTAAAAGCGGCAGGCAGTGCGAAAATTCGGCGTAAACTCTATTGTTAGCATTCTTGCCTATATTGGAAAAAGCAAAACCAGGGCGTTGGCTCCTAGACGCGAAAATGCAATCCTGTAGTCTGTCGGACTATCTGCTGGCGGTATGCCTTGGTTAGAGGACGCACTACATAGTGAGATTCTAACGGCCTGTTTACTCAGCGATAAATTGGCTGCGGGTGCTTGCCTTAAATGTGCTAGAGACATGCAGGCCAATGTACGACCCAGCAACAATTTTTATTTAATTTTTTAGGGAGCGCTTTTACATGAACATCAATCGTCAATGGGTTTTGGCAAAACGGCCTTCGGGTTTGGTCACAAAGGACAACTTCACATTTACTGAAAGTCCTATTCCTTCGCCTGCTGAGGGAGAGGTATTAGTCCGAAATCTATTCTTGTCCTTTGATCCTACTCAGCGCGGGTGGATGGAAGACAGAGAAAGCTATTTGCCTCCTGTGGGTATTGGTGAGCCCATGCGTGCTGGCTCTGTCGGTCAGGTGACCGAGACTCGCCACCCAGATTTTGCAGTGGGGGACATTGTGCAGACCACCGGCGGCTGGCAGGATTTTGTGGTTGTTGCGCCCGGTCAGGGACCTATGGGGTTGTCTAAATTACCCGCAGGCGTATCGCCAGAAATGATGTTGTCGGTATTAGGCATTACCGGTCTCACAGCTTACTTTGGCCTGCTGGAATTAGGCAACCCTCAGCCCGGCGAGACCGTGCTGGTGTCAGGTGCTGCCGGCGCAACAGGGTCTGTAGCAGGGCAAATTGCCCGCATTAAGGGCTGCAAGGTTGTCGGTATAGCGGGTGGTGCTGAGAAATGTGCATGGCTCAAGAACGAGGCCGGGTTTGATGAGGTCATTGATTACAAGAATGAGGATGTGAACGCTCGCATTGGCGCTACTTGCCCAAATAAGCTCGATGTCTATTTTGATAATGTGGGCGGCGAGATTTTGCAAGCCGCGCTAAATCACATCAACTTAAACGCTCGGGTAGTTCTGTGTGGCGGTATATCAGGTTACAACGCAACGGAGCCTGTGCCTGGACCTTCTAACTTGATGAATTTAGTGACAACGCGTTCGCGTATGGAAGGGTTTATTATTTTAGATTACTTCCCGCGCGCCGCTGAGGCCATTGAAGAGCTTCTGGGTTGGATCGCTTCCGGTGAGCTAAAATATCAAGTAGATCTGCAAGAGGGTTTTGACAATATTCCGGATACCTTGCAAAGGTTGTTCACGGGTCAAAATCTAGGCAAGCAACTGCTTAAGATTGCTGATCCGGTCTAAATGCTAAGTTCTTGTCACTGCCCTGCTGACGTGCAGGGCAGTTTCATAGGAATTATATGCTTGCGCCAGAATGGGCTTGAGTCCGCCAGAAGAACCCCAGAAAAAAACAGAAAAAACCACCAGAACTAAAATAGCTGAGCTGTGTACGGCATGTTTGGTAATAGTTTTTGGGCCTAAGTAGTGCTTGTGGCGATAAGTGCGCGCCCTTCCCCCAGTTAATCTGTAGCTGTTTAGCCGCCAATTTTTAGCTAAGTTCTAGTCACATTCAGTCAATAGCGTTTTAAGAGCATTCTTTTTGCCACTGGCACAAAATTACAATACCATCGTAACTTTTAGTATAAAGAGCTTCATGGGGCAGCGAAGTTGAGCCCTTGGGTAAAAATCAAGGTGGGATAAAAAATGCAAAAATTATGGCTATTCACTCTGAGCGGCTTTTTGGCGGCTTGCGGGGGGGGCGGCGGTTCATCGAACAGTGCCCCTGTGCTAAACAACCCCGGTGCGCTGAGTGTTTTAGAAGGCGCACAAGCTATTACCACTCTATCGGCAACCGATGCAGATAACGACTCGCTTACCTACTCAATTGCGTCTAGTGGCGATGGTGGTTTATTTACAATTTCTTCAGCGGGTGCGCTTACCTTCTCTCAGGCGCCTGACTTTGAGTCGGCTGGAGATGCAAATGCCGACAACCAATATGAACTAACGGTGCAAGTGTCGGATGGTGCGCTGAGCGCTGCACAGTCTATTACGGTAAGCGTCACAGATGCATTTGAAGGTCGTGTGGTCGATGCACCTATTTCTGGCGCTGCGGTATTTGTTGACCTGAATGGTAATAACGAACAAGACGCTGACGAGCCATTTGGTGTGACGGATGCGAATGGATTTTTCGGCGTCGCACAATTCGTACCTACTGCAGGAACGGCAGCTAAAGTCATATCCAAAGGGGGTACTGACACCAAAACAGGTAAGGCGCTTCCAGATTTGGCCTTGATATCAGATGTGCCAGCGGACCTAACTAAGGCAGCTAATGTCACGCCTTTGACCACAGTGCTTGCGTCTGTTGCTACACCCGAAGCAAAAGCCGCAGTTCTGACCGCAATGGGGATATCGGGTTCACCAGAAGACTTACTGACCAACGATGGATGGGCAGCAGCAGAGGGCGGTGATGAGACTGCGAAAGCTACTCAACGGGTAAACCAGCAGGTCGGCTTATTGTTACAAACAGCTGCTTCAATAGCAGATGATGGCGATGAGGCGACTGATATCTCAGTTGCATTAGCACAGTCAGTTGCCAAACAGGTTGCAAGTGTTGCTCAAGGGCAGGGCACTATTGATTTTACCGCAACTGAGACAATCCAAACGCTGTTGACAGATGCTGCTCAGGAAACAGTCCCCACGTTAGTAATAGAAGCCGCAGTGTTCTCTGCTGTTGCTACTTCGTTAGCAACAGTTAACACGGTGGTTGCAGACGCTTCGCTCGACCCATTGTCAGATGAGGCCAATGACATTGTTTTGTCAGCCCAAAATACGCTGCAAACGTCTGTCGCTGCGGTCGTTGCTGGCGAGGTCACTGTAGATAGTTTTGTTACCGATACTGGGGCAGCCAACCTGTTTGAAAATATTGTTGTAGCAGCCGATGCACCGGACAACGATGGTGATGGTATCTCCGATGCCTTAGATCCGGACGACGACAATGACGGTGTGCGTGACAGTATCGATGCATTCCCGTTGGATAAGAATGAGACATTAGACACAGACTCTGATGGTGTGGGCAACAACGCCGATACGGATGATGACGCTGATGGCGTCGCTGATACCGCTGACGCATTTCCACTTAATGCAAGCGAATCGTTGGATACAGATGGAGATGGTGTGGGTAACAATACCGACACAGACGACGACAATGATGGCATTTTAGATACAAAGGATACGTTCCCTCTAGTGGTAAACACCCAAACTAAGGGTGCCGCTGGATTGGAGGGATTCGACATTCCTGAACAAGTCAAAGTTCTGGAGACAAAGTAATGAAAAAGAGAATGAACAAAATTATTTTTGCTGCCGTGCTTCTGGTCTCCCCAATAATGGGTTTTGGCGCAGCGTACGATGATGACAAAACAAACTTTTTTGTATCCGGAGCTGGTGCTAACGAAGCTCTGGGGCTGGTAAACCAAATCATTTGTTTTGTTAAAAATACGCGGGCTGAAGAGTTTGTAAACGATGGTGTTTATCGAGCAACGATCTATGCCGACGATTGTGTCACTACAAGTGCAGACAGCAGTTCCGCTAATGCTGCAAAGCCAAAGTCGAGCAAGGCTTCAGGTGGCGATAAGCAGGGGGCAACTGCAGAACAGAAAACGGCTTCGACCGCAATTTTGAGGGTTACTCGTGCAGACGAGTCTTCACCTGTACTGTCCAAGGGGTGGTTGGCCCTCGTACAAAAAGAAGATATGGGTAATGGGCAAACGATGGAGATGCAGATCGATGTCTACATGGATATTGTTCAGAGTGCCGGTGTTTCTGCTGAGGCGCCGCAAGGTGAGTGGACGATGCGATACTCTCTGGAATCCGGTGCAGATATGGAAATGGGTCCTGGATTTATCCTTCCAAAGGGCACCCCGCTTGGTATCGGTTATATAGATGCCAAGGGCAAGGCGTTACGATTTAAAGACAATGGTTTTGAGGGCAGTGGAAATGTTATTGCTAACTTCGCGGCTAGTGGCGATATCGAAGGCATCTACATGGAAGAAATTTGGATGGGTGGCGACGATATAGGCGGCGATATTGGAGTCGGTATCAGCGACGGCGACGGCGACGGCGGCGATGGTGGTAGTGACGAAGAGGGTGGCGATTTCGGCGACGACGGTATCAGCGACGGCGGCGATGGTGGTAGTGACGAAGAGGGTGGCGATTTTGGCGACGAAAGCGGCAGCGTTGTATTTACCCAAAATTCATTCGTAATAGACGCTGCAAATAAGGTGTTTTGTAAGAAGCTGCTCAAAGCGGAAAAGATGGACTTTTCAAAACTCGATCCAGAGACTTTCGCACCTTCTAAGAGCGACTATACACCTGTAGAGGGTGATGGTTTGGCAACAGACGAAACTTGCTACTCAACAGATGTCAGCAAAGCCTACCGCAACGTTTGGCGTTATGGCGTATATGACGCAGACGGCGGTCGATTTGATCTATCGAACCAAGCGTTTCCGCTAAAAGCCTTCATCGACAAAGGTACCGAAAACGAGAAAGAAGTGTTTGCTTATGCTGGTTATTGGGGTGTGCACGTCGATCCAGAATCGATTGGCAGTGTGACCGATACCTTGGAATTCGAAAAAGAAGATTTTGCGGGAGAAGCAGGGAGTGCTCGGCCTACATTCACTCTAAAACCGAAAAATGTTCGATTGGAAAAACGTGAGAAAGAGTACGTTTCGCTGAATAGCCTGTCTGGTATGACAATCGGCGTTAATATGGCGGACGATTCTTATTGGAAGACCGAGCTAACCGCTGTCAATGCGGCGCTTGCAGACAATACAACTTACAACGAGTACGAGGGTTCCTTTGACGCTGCAACTCAAACATTCACATTTACCGACGGCATCAAATTTTTCCCAAATTACGGGAAAGAAACGTTAACGACACCAATCACTTTCACAGTGAGCGATTGGTTGTCGAATATGAAGAAAGTAGTTGGTGCTGGGGAAGAGTGGGAGTTCACGGAATACGCCAATATGTTCGTGTATAGCCACGATACCCAACAGGGTTACTCTATCAATGAAAAAGCCTTCAACAATCCTTCTGATGGCACCGCGCCGACTGACGACAACGATACAAGTGCCGGTGTAGCCTCTGAGGTGACGTCAGTGGTCAAGGATTTTGCAGAAATTGCGGGGGGGCTAAGATGCTTGCGTGATTGCCCCACATCAACGCTGCTGGCGCAATCTTATGCCGATGCTTTGACCAAGGCCCAGGCAGCAAACGGGGAGGGCATTTCTGAAGCGTCTCCTAGCCCATTTGCGACTCCAGGGCCTTATGTGACAGAAGAGAAGACTGTCACGATCAATCGTTGCCCCGAGGGCGTTGATAGCGATGACTGTAAAGAACAGCGAACTTACCAAAAAGGTGAGTGGATTGATGGCTTTATCGCAGAGGAAATCACGCAGTATGCCGTGGTAGATGGTGTGATTACTGAAAATGGACAACCGCTCTCTACTGGTATTGCTGACACTGTGCGCAGCTTGATGGCAGACGGAACCATTCGAGATACAAGAGACTTGTTTCAAGGCGCGAAGGCGCTAGTACCCGACGGGCAACAAGATCTGGAACTTGATTTGTCATGGGGTCTCATGAGCGGCCAGATGGTCTTAGCCAGTGATTTGGCCAAGTTGGAATGTACTAAAAATCAGGATACTGGTAAGTACGAAGGCGAAACGCCTCCTGAGTTTACCGATGATCAAGCGACGGAAACTCGATATTGCCTAGAAAAGCTTTGGTCAAACAAGTCTCTAACCACCTACAACATGGTGTTTGAATTACAGCCTGCATTCGAAATTTTTGATTCAGGCGGTAATCCCGTGGCCTTTGACCCTCCGAAGATGCTCTACTTCCAGGTGCCTGACGATGAAACCCTTTATGGTAAGGATGCAGGCAAAAACTTGCGTCTGGAGTACGGTGGTTTTGGTGATTTGCATGGTATTCCCGGTAATGTGATCGACATCAACACGGGTGAAAACTTAGGCCAGTATTTTGATGGGCAGTGGCAAGAAAACTATCGCTACTTGTCGCGTTTCATTCTTCCTACGGGATCCGAGGTACAGGATAAAGTCACAGGCCTTAGTTATAAGGTGAAGGCGTTGAATGGCGAGGAGTACCTTTCGTTGGCCCCGGATGCCAAGGGCACGGTAACCTATACGGCTAGTTCAGATGACCTAATTCCTGATTCACTTATGATCGATGTAGGGCCTAATGGTGGCGACAACTACATTGGCATCAAGCCTGCGAAGAGCGAAATGATCAATGACGGCGAGCCAGCGGTTGTTCACGGTAAGGTGTTGTTTGATCCAAGTGCTGAATAGCACTCTTTAACGATCTAGTTAAATCAGAGCCAGCAGTATTGCTGGCTCTGTGCGTTTAGCAACAGGGCTGTCTGACTTCAAAGCGCACGTATCTTCCTTCAATACCGCCGTTTGGTCCCCTACCCAAGGGGAGGCAGGTCCATTTCAGAAAAAGAAATATAGACGTTTGTTAGGCGAGGTTGCTTTGCCCATGGTCTATTTATTTGGCTAAATATGTCTACATGTTGCTGCAGCGAACCTGAATATTTTAAAACCAAGCCAGTAAACAATGCCTCGAAAAGCCGCCTTGGGGCATCTGACTTATTCAATACCGCTCTCAGTTTTTTTCTAGGCACAATTTTTCTAGCGGCAATTTTTCTAGTACAAGGCCTGCTAGATTTTCTTCGCAGTTGTAAAAGTGGTGATACCAGTGAGAGGGTTGTTGCTGAAGTCGCCGCTCTATTGGAGCAAACGTTGAGAGAATATTAGTCCTTTGCAAAAAACGCGTAACGACTGCCTCTAGGTTTGGGTGTTTTTTGATCTTCCGGCAATTGGCAAAGGCGCTGCATGGCGGTGGTTGTGCCGTCTGCGTATTCCCATATGAGTTGCTCGCCCTGAAGATAACGCCTAACAACAATAGGTCCCCAACCAAACGCGCGGAATTCTAACACGCCATTGTTCCAAACTTTGCTTGCCGATGTTCGTGGGCAATATTCATCTTCGCCGATTGTGAATAAGACGTTGCCCTCGGTGTCGTTAGAGTTGAACCCGCCTGTGGCGTTGGGGCCAGAGTCATGAATGATGCCGCTGCTGGTGACGACGGTTCTTGCACCGCATTGTTCCACGCGCTCCACATGCCCAACCTTACCGCTGACGCCAATCCATAGGCCGCGAATGTCCGCTGCGCCCGCTACCAAGGGTTCTGTGCATTCGCGCAAAATCGGCAGTGGGAAGTGGTCGTAGGCGCAGCCCGGTGTGTTGCCCTTGGCAATCTCGATGGCCATTTTGCCGCTGCCATCCAGTTTGGGTAGCTGGCAATAATTGATTTGGCTGCCGTCACCAATAAGGGTAGCTGGGTCTATGCTCAGCGGCGGTCGTGGGGAAAAGAACACGAAGCAAAATAGGACGGTGACAAGCACACTGAGGGTCAGGGCGGTCCTGAGCAGTATTGTCCATATTTTGCGGCGTATTTTCATTACACCCATACTTCTAGGTTGTCGTGCCGGCCAATATTGCGATTGATTCTAACGTTTAGAAGTTCAGACATGTTGCAGGCGGACAGCAGCGATTGAACCTCTGCTTGCGCCACTGCATCTAGACCTGCGAATTCATCTTGTACGCGTTTAAGCAGATAAAAACGATAAGGTTGCGCCAGCGCGCTGATGTTGGTGCCGCGAATCTCAAATTCGCAGTTGCCCACACCGCGCACCACTTGGGTATTTGGCGCTAAGTCTGTTTGGTCATCTAGCCAGGCATTGATGCAATTGGCAGCCGCTCTAGTTTCTGGCACAAAATCAATGGCGATGTGTTTGAGCGCTTCTATCAGCGTATTGGGTATTTGGTCGCCAGCAAGATAGCTTTCTTCAGCGGAGGCAAATTCGCCCATATCAGCGTCTGGCCTGTTCATGCGTTCAACCCAGCGGAACAAGCGTATGGCCTTTTTCTGCATCAGTGCCAGTGGCGCGGGGTCGCGGCCTAGGTGTCCATAAAGGGGTGCCATGATGCCAAAGTCACCAATGCAGGGCTTGCCGCCTAATAGGTACGGGTGCTCGGAGAAATGGTTGTTGAGTTTTTCCATCAGTTCTACGTAAAGGGTTTCTACCAACTCCATAGTGGAGGGCACAACACCAAAGCCGATTGCCGCTGAACGCATGCGGTTAGCGGCAGCGACCCCTTTTTCTTTGCGATCAGGTCGGTGGGGCATCATCGCCTCAAAATGGAATTCTAAGAACTTGAGGTTTTCCTCGGCAAAGTTCCAGCGGTAGTGCATGGCAGGGCGCAGTAGCCCTTCAGCGCCAATGACATCAAAGAGTAAGCTGAGGATCCTTTGCTTAGGCGAGGTTGGAGAAAAGCCGTTTTGTGAGGCGTGTTCAAAGTGATCAATAATTGCCGCGCCGTCGCGGATAACGCTGCCATCTGCCAACTCAAGGGTGGGTATGGACTGCCGTCCACCGGCCTTGGGCAGCACATTTTTTGCAAAATAGGGCGTGTTGGGAATGACCTCGCAGTAGTCGATGCCTGCTTTGATTAAATAGCTTCTGGCTCTGCCCGTGTAGAGGGACAGTGCTGATCCATAAAGTGTTGTTCTATTCATAGTGTCTCATAGTGTCTCATAGTGTCGCTCTGGGTCTTTGAAGTTAGCATGTCTTTGTGGTCTAGAAGATTCTACACCGCTCTTTGAGGTTAGATCGTTAGTTTCCTTTTCTTATTTGGTTGTTAAGCAATTTTTTTAGCAGAGCATTTGGGCAGAGCTTTTTAACCGAGTTTTTCAGCCGAATCTTTTAGCTGGTTTTTCAGTTAAATGCCTGTGCATGTGTAGTTGCGAGATCAACAGATTTTTTTAAAAGGCGCTCTTGGCTTTTTTCAAACACCCCCTCACGGTTAAAGCCGCCAGCCCCTGCTGTAAGTCAGTGTGCAAGCATGTCGCTACTAACTATGGCATGTGGTTAGTTTTCTGCACTCAATCTTTCCTGTTAAGTCGTTTTGATCAAATTAATGATGGCATTCGACACCTGCTCTGGTTCGTTCTCTTGCAGAAAGTGGCCGCCCTTTTTGATGGTGTCGTGGGGTAGTCCTTTAGTGCCCGGTACACGGTCAAAAAACTGTTTTTCTATGCCCTGGGTTACTGGGTCATCGTCCGCGAAGGTGCACAGGAACGGTTTTTCGAACTGATCAAAGAATTCCCATGCTAAACGCTGCTGCTCTAAAGAGGGCGAGGTGGGCAGCGTGGGTACTTGGCTGGGCATGGCCCTTACCCCCATCTTGTAGCTCGGATCCGGAAACGGCGCTTCGTAAGCTTTTGCAAGCTCAGAGGGGAATGGCAGAGTCATGCCCGCACGATACAGTAAAAAGCGCGCAGCTTTGGCTAAGGCGGGTGGCTGCTCCATCATCATGGACATCAGAAAGCCCACGGGCATGTCTGGTGATTCCCAGCAAAATTTTTGCCAATAGGCGAACTTGGTGGCTGCGCTACCAGCCATTTGGCCCAGCGCCTTTTGCATTTCTAGCAACGTGGGCGTTGGCGCGTTGGCGCGGAAATCTTCTACTTCTTTCACAACACTGTCTGGGACTTCTGGGTTGTAAGGCAGGCCAGTGTTAGCCACAACGACCCGAGCAAATCTGGCGTCATGGTTGGCCACCAGACGCAGCCCAATCAGACCCCCCCAGTCTTGGCCAAAAAAGGTGATATCAGCAAAATCGTTTTGCTCCAACCATTTGCCCATCCATTCCACTTGGCGCTCATAGCTGTAGTCTTCAAGCGCTGCTGGTTTATCAGATTTGCCGTAGCCGGGTAGGTCTGGTGCGACGACCCGCATGCCTGCAGCAGTTAGGTAGGGGATCATTCTCCTGTAGAGGTAACTCCACACAGGCTGTCCGTGCATACACAGCACAATGGGTCCATCTGCTGGGCCTTCATCTAAGTGATGAATGCGCAGGTCGCTGTTGTCATGGGTTTTAATGGTGGTGTAGTGCGGGGCGAAAGGGTACCCGGCTAGATTTTCGAAGCGTGAATCAGGGGTGCGCAGAATTTTCACTTTGGAAGCCTCAATTAAATAATGACAAACATTATAATGATTAAGGCTGGAATTGGAAGGTGAAGGTGAAGGTGAAGGTGAAGGTGAAGTAGTCCCCGCTAAATCACTGTGTCGGCGCTGTTGTGCCGAATTAGATAGGGGGTAACAGCTAGACAGTATTGAAATGACTTTCTCTTAGCGGACTTGCGCTTGTTTTGGCAGCACAATTCAAACTCTGATTTTTGGCTGTTCGTGCTGAAGGTGGCTGGTGCTAATCTTGCTTCAGCTGGTCCGCCAGAGCTTGGGTTTGCGGAGAAACAGCGGCGCTGAAGATGCCCACTAATGCATCAACTAGGCTATGTAAAAAAAGCTCGGCTTGGTCGCCTCTGAAGGCATTTTTCTGCCGAGCTTGGTGGTACATAGAGGTGGAGCAAAGCATAACGGCAGCATCTAAGCGGTGTTGGTACGCCGTCGAGTCTAGGTGCGGTAGCGCGAGTCTGAGCATGCTGCTGGCTTGTTTGCCGCTGATGCCGCCGCCACCGTGTGAGGCCGCTAATTCCGCGGGAGATGTGTCGGTCAATATCAGTTCATGGCCGAAGGCTTTGATATAGCAATCATAGTCGGTGTTTTCACAAGCCAGCTCAAAAGAGGGCTGCACCAAAAGCATGCAAACTTCTCTTATGCTGGGTTCGCTTGTCTTGCTAGATAACGCCTCTATCAGTTCAGCACGCCTTTGGTGTGTCTGCTTTGAACGGGTCAGTTGAATAGCCTCAATCAGCCCGGTGAGATTTTTGAAGTGATACTGCAGAACAGATTCATTTTTCTGGTTTGCTGCGCTTACAATGTCGCGTATTGACACATTTTCAATGCCCCGCTCTGCGATCAACTGCTCCGCGGCCTGCATTAAAGCTTTTTGAGTTGCCTCGCTGCGCGCGCGTCTATTGTCTGTAGTTGAGTTGTGCGCTTGAATCTGAGTTCTCCTTTGAATATACGCCTGCCTGATGGCCCATAAAAGTCTGACCGCAGACGGCGAGTATAATGCTTAGTGTCTGCGCTAGCCAAGCGCCCCTTGCCGCACCGCGTTGTGCAGGTGGGGTAGTTATGCGCAGGCGGTCCATCGCCATAGCAGAGGGCAACCCCCCAGACAGTGGAGCTTTTTCTTTTTTTGGGGGGGAGGGAGGGGTTAACCCTCGCTGGTCTCAAAGTCTAAGAGGCTGGCGCCGCCCTCCACCAAATCTCCCGGCGCAAAGTTAAAGTGCAACACTTTGCCGTCTGCTTGGGCCTTAATGGTGTGTTCCATTTTCATGGCTTCCATCACCACAAGCCCTGTGCCGATGCTCACGGTCTCACCTATTTCAACCAGATTGGCGACAATTTTGCCATTCATAGGTGCCTGTAAACCGCCGCCGTCTGTGGCAGCATCGGCGCTACCAAGGTCAGGGGGGATTAAATGCCCTTGAATACTTGCGCCGTCAAAAAACAGGGTGAAGGCCTCTTTGTTAGATGCGCTGTTATTAGATGCGCTGTTGTTAAAAGCGCTGTTGTCCTTGTTAGCGCGCGCTATGGTCAACGTATGAGATCGGCCATCCACGCTGATGCTGATGTGATCGCCCGTCACCGTACCGTGGACTTTTTGTGTACCTAATTCCGAGTGCAGTAGATATGCGTTACCACCCGTATGCTCGGCCTCAACCTGAAATTCTGTGCTGCCCTCTGTCAAATCCAGCGTTAGATTGACTGCCTGTTGATTGGGCTCGTTCATGCGCCAAGCGTCGCTGTGCGCCCAGGGCGAGTGGGGGTCACTGGCGGCTGTTTTAGAGGCGTGCTGATTGGCCGCTAACTGCGCAAGGGTCGCCGCGGCCAGCAGCAAGGGCGTGTGCTCATCATTGGCTGAAAACAGAACGTCACTGTGAGTTTGAATAAAGCTGGTGTCTAAATCAGCCTCACTAAAGCCCTCAGACTTGCTCAATGTATGCAAAAAGCTGATGTTGGTGGTGACCCCTGCCACATGATATTCGCTCAGGGCTTTAGTTAGCCGTCGCAAGGCACTGGCTCGGTCCTTGTCCCAAACAATGAGCTTAGAAATCATAGGGTCGTAATAAATACTGATTTCATCGCCTTGAACAACGCCGGTATCAATGCGCACATGGTCAGATTCAGCCGGTGTGACTAAGAAACTTAGCCGACCTGTTTGTGGCAAAAACTCCTGTTCTGGGTCCTCGGCATAAATGCGCGCTTCAATAGCATGCCCCATGAGCGGTACCTGGGTTTGTTGCACGGGCAGGGGCTGGCCATTGGCCACAAGAATTTGCCATTCCACCAAATCAAAGCCGGTGATCATTTCGGTAACAGGGTGCTCTACTTGCAGGCGCGTGTTCATCTCCATGAAGTAGAAGTCACCGCTGGCGTCCAAAAGAAACTCCACCGTGCCTGCGCCCACGTAGTGAATGGCTTGGGCGCACTCTAATGCCGCCTTGCCCATTTTCTCGCGCAGACTGTCGCTCATGCCCGGAGCAGGTGCCTCTTCAATAATTTTCTGGTGACGACGCTGAATGGAGCAGTCGCGCTCGTTGAGATAAACCCCATTACCCAACTGATCACAAAAAACTTGTATCTCAATATGTCGTGGCTTGAGTAAGTATTTTTCTACCAGCATCAACTGGTCGCCAAAAGCATTAGTGGCTTCGCGCTGGGCCGCGGCTAATGCCTCATGGAATACGTCAGAACTTTCCACAATACGCATGCCTTTACCGCCACCGCCAGCGGCGGCTTTAAGCAACACCGGATAGCCGATTTTTGCCGCCTCTTGCTGCAAAAATTCTGCGTCTTGGTTGTCGCCATGGTAGCCAGACAAAAGCGGTACGCCAGCGGACTGCATAATTTCTTTGGCTGCCGATTTAGAACCCATGGCTTCAATAGACCCTACGGGTGGCCCAATAAAATTCAGGCCATTGTCACTACACGCTTTGGCAAACCCAGCATTTTCGCTGAGGAAACCATAGCCCGGGTGAATGGCATCTGCACCAGTTGCCAGAGCCGCTTGAATGACTTTGTTGAAATCCAAGTAAGAGGCGTTAGCCATGGATTCGCCAATGTGTACGGCCTCGTCGGCCAAGCTCACGTGTAAGGCGTTGGCGTCAGCATCTGAATAGACGGCGACACTAGATAAGCCAAGCTTTTTTACAGTGCGAATAATGCGACAGGCAATTTCGCCACGGTTTGCGATAAGTATTTTGCTGATCATTGGATTACATCCTAAACACGCCGAAGCGTGTTGAATCTATTGGGCGGTTGAGTGACGCGGACAGGCTAAGGCCAAGCACAATGCGGGTATCTGCTGGATCGATAATGCCGTCGTCCCAAAGTCTTGCTGATGCGTAGTAGGGGTGACCTTGTTGGTCGTAGGTGTCTAGCACCGGTTGCTTGAAGGTGGCTTCATCTTCCGCAGACCACTCTTCACCTTGTCCCTCTAATTGATCTCGTTTGAGTTGAGCGAGCACGCTAGCCGCCTGTTCGCCGCCCATGACAGAGATGCGCGCGTTGGGCCACATAAATAGAAAACGGGGGTCATAAGCGCGTCCACACATGCCGTAGTTGCCCGCGCCAAAAGAACCGCCAATAACTACAGTGAACTTAGGCACCTGGGCGCAAGCTACAGCCGTGACCATTTTGGCCCCGTGTTTGGCAATGCCGCCTGCTTCGTATTGTTGGCCAACCATGAAGCCCGCAATGTTTTGCAAAAACACTAAGGGGATTTTGCGTTGCGCGCACAACTCAATAAAGTGCGCACCTTTCACAGCGGACTCACCAAACAGAATGCCGTTATTAGCGACAATACCAACAGGGTAGCCGTAGATGCGAGCAAAGCCTGTGACTAACGTGGTGCCAAACAGAGCTTTGAATTCGTCGAACTCGGAGTTGTCGACAATGCGCGCAATGACATCGCGCACGTCATAAGGCTGGCGCGCGTCGCAGGGCACAATGCCGTAGATTTCTTTAGGGTCGTAGGCAGGTGCAACAGGTTCGCGTAAATCAATCGTAGTAGGCTTAGTGCGGTTCAAATTCTTAATGGATTGGCGTACCAACTGCAACGCGTGTTCGTCGTTTTGCGCGTAATGATCGGTGACGCCAGAAGTACGTGAGTGCAAGTCAGCACCGCCCAGTTCTTCAGCCCCAACAATCTCGCCGGTAGCCGCTTTAACCAACGGCGGACCCGCTAGAAAAATGGTGCCTTGGTTTTTAACAATAATGGCTTCATCCGCCATGGCCGGCACGTAAGCACCGCCAGCAGTACAAGAACCCATAACCGCCGCAATTTGCGGGATGTTCTCGGCAGACATGTTGGCTTGGTTAAAGAAGATCCGACCAAAGTGATTGCTGTCAGGAAAAATATCGTCCTGCAAAGGCAGGTTGGCACCGCCGGAATCCACTAAGTAGATGCACGGCAGATTATTCTGTGCGGCAATGGCCTGAGCGCGCAGGTGCTTCTTAACGGTAAGCGGGTAGTAGCTGCCGCCTTTAACCGTGGCGTCGTTGGCCACAATAATACATTCCTGACCCTCAACCCGGCCGATGCCGGTAATGATGCCTGCGCTGGGTACTTCTTCCGGATAAATATCCAGTGCGGCCAACTGCGACAGCTCCAAAAACGGACTGCCTGGGTCGAGCAAGTGCTTAACGCGGTCTCGAGGCAACAATTTGCCCCGAGCCACATGGCGCTGCTGGTACTTTTCACCGCCGCCCTTTTTAGTTTCAGCCACCTTAATTGCAAGGTCCGCAACAAGGACGTCCATGGCGTCTTTATTGGCCTTAAATTCAGCGCTACCGGTGTTAATGGTGCTTGGAAGAATCGGCATTTGTTAAATCTCCTCGGTCTTCAATGCGCGCGGGAAGCGCTGGCCTCAAAACGCAATATACCCTCTACAGGCGCAGCCTGAACTGCGCTTGAAAACGGCAAGTTGATAAGTTTGAACGGCGCTTTTGGGCGGCATCGAAATTGTTTTCTCTCCAGGGAACTATACCTGTAGAGGAAGGGCAAGCCTATGGATTTTGGGGAAGGGTCTGGTCATTCCTGAGGTCAGAAGAATATGCCGTGGCACTCGTTTGGCCTGTTAGTGACGCGCTTTTCTTGATTTTCGCTTTTGCTTTCGAAACGGCCCACGGCCCATTAGGCGTGCGTTAATTAGCAATATGGAAAGGGTGAAATGGGAGGGATACTGTAGGGGCTTGAATATGAATTGTTCTTCTGGCTTAAGGTTGTTGGGCGCTTTATCCGGCGCGCGCTCCGCTCAATAGTGGCAGCGTAATTGGGCGATGAGGAGGGTGTTTTGTTGAATCTTATAAACGATTCGGTGTACATCATTTATTCGTCGAGACCAATAGCTAGATAGGGCATGCTAGAACGGTTAATGCTTATAAATACCGTCAGGGGAGTATTTCGACCTCTTTACGATCCAGCGCTATCCGGTCTAAAACTCCCGCGTTTCCCCGACGTCGAATACCCAAGTCTTATCTCCAGCCAGTGCAGTTTTAGCTGCGGCCTCTTTGAATAGCACCGGCGGCTCCGCTAGTGGCTCATCAGATAGATCAAAGGTGCCAAAGTGTATGGCCAAAACTCGCTCAGCCTTAATGTCTAGCGATGCCATGACCGACTCGGCTGGGTCCATGTGCGAGGCTTTCATCATAGCGTTGGGTTCGTAGGCGCCTATGGGCATGGCGGCTACATCGAAGGGGCCAAGCTTTTCACCAATTTCTTTAAAGCCCGGGAAGTAGCCGGTGTCGCCAGCAAAATAGAAACGCTTTTCTGGTCCGGTCACTGCCCAGGACGACCACAGTGTTTTGCGTGTGTCGCTGATGGAGCGCTTGCTCCAGTGCTGTGTGGGTAGGCAGTGAATGGTTAGGTCTTGGTAAGTTGCGGTATCGCCCCAGTCCATCTCGGTGACATTTGCTACGCCTTGGCTGTTGAGTAATTTTGCATTGCCCAGCGGCACAAAGAATTTTGTGTCGGCGCTGCGCTTGGCCAAGGCTTTTAGTGTGGGTAGGTCTAGGTGGTCGTAGTGATTGTGCGACACAACCACAAAATCAATGTTGGGTAAGTTGTCTATTTCGATGCCGGGCTCTACAAACCGGCGTGGGCCAATGTAGGCCATTGGGCTGGGCCAGTCTGACCATATGGGGTCGGTAAGAAAGGTGACGCCATGCATTTGCACCAGCACCGTTGCGTGGCCTACCCAGGTGACCGTGGCTTTTTCTTGATTCAGTGCATTGGCGCGTAGTGCTGCGCCATCGTTTTTGCTCAGTGTTGGCGCACCGTTGCTGCTGCGAAAGTAGGTGCCAAAACGGCGCAGCATAAAGGGTACCCGTACATTTAGGCCGCCTTGGGACAGTTCGCCCTTTGTATTGGTGAACAGACCTTTGTCGTCGATGGGTGCTTTGGTAAAGTTCGCCATGGTGTCTTCTCCAGCATTTGTGACTTGAATGAGTGCAGTGGATACAAGGCCGAAGAGTAGGGTTATTGTTTTTATACGACGCAAGGTGGTGATTCCGAAAAAAGCAGAGTGCGCATCCTAATAGAAAATCTCGGTCAATGGGTAGGGTGCTGGGCTATCCATTGAGAATGGTGCGGGGCGAGGGATGGGGCGTTCGGTTTGGGCATTGCTCATGGGTCATTGCCAATAGGCAATTGTCGAATTGGCTTTTTCAACTTGCCTAAGTTTGCTGCTTCGCCCTAGGATGCCCCAGTTACAAAGCCACAAAGTAGGAGGTTGCATGCTGGCAATAATTGGCGGCTCCGGGCTATATCAATTAGACGAGTTGAGCATTGAACAAGAACATGTTGTAGACACACCCTTTGGTCAACCTTCCAGCCCGATTATTGAAGGCAGTTACCAAGGCCAAAGTGTCTTATTTTTGGCACGCCATGGTGTGAATCATCAGTTACTGCCAGGCGAGGTAAATTACAGAGCGAACATATTCGCCCTAAAGTCTTTGGGCGCACGTCGTGTTTTGGGGATTTCTGCGGCAGGCAGTTTGCGCGAAGACTTAAAGCCAGGGGACTTGGCCATTGCGTCCCAATACTTTGATCATACTCGCGGCAAGCGCGCCTACAGCTTTTTTGGCGACGGTGTGGCGGCCCACGTTTCTACTGCCTATCCGGTGTGTCCGGCGTTGTCAGCAGACATTCAAAGCGCCGCAGCGCGTATTGGCCAAGCCCTGCATGTTGATAAAACCTACGCCTGTGTTGAAGGGCCACGCTTGGGTACGCGGGCGGAGAGTTTCTTTTTACGTGACAGCGCAAAGTGCGACCTAGTAGGCATGACCAATGTACCTGAAGTGTTTTTAGCCCGAGAAGCGCAAATGGCGTACTGCACCATTTGTTTGGTCACAGACTTTGACTGCTGGATGGACGATCCGGCTCAACATGTGAGTGTAGAAAAGTTTTTTGCCACCTACCAAGGGGCTATGACCAACGCCAAAGCCATATTGCCTGAGCTTTTGCGGGTGCCGTTTACCCACACCCCAATGGAAGTTCGCGAAGCATTGGTAGGTTCTGTGCTGACGGCTGATGAGGCATTAACAGACAGCCAAAAACATTGGTTAGAGGTTTTGCGGGCTTAGTGCTGTTTGCAAAGTTTGGCGGCTTGAGTCTTTTGGCGGTCTAGCTATTCGCCCAGCTATAGGCCCAGCTATTGGCCAAGCTATTGGCCCAGCTATTGGCCCAGTGAGCCGCTTAGACAAAGCCTATTAGCCAAACACTGTTAACCAAAGGGCTATTTACCAGAAGCTTTTTACTAAAAGCTTTTTACCAGAAGCTTTTTACTAAAAGCTAGGCGCTGCAACTGCCGCCGCCCAGTACGCAAAATTTGGCGCAATGGGGGTGGTTGAGTTGAACCCTTTGGGACGCTTCCCTAAGGGTAGTACCCATATTAAATTGCTCATCATAGGCCAGCAAAGTACACGCCATGACCGAGGGCTTGTCTTGGCCCTTGTGCTTAACCACCATGCGCGAGCTGGCGCACATCATCTCGTTGGCAGCCACACCAAGAATATCCCAGCACTCCGTGGTGATCTCTGGCACCTGGGTGTCGTCGTTCATTTCTGGGAACAAGGTCAGCTGTTTGGCATCCAGCGCATCAATGGCAATGTTCTGCTGTTGGAACAGGGCTGCAAAACCCTCACGTAATTCCGCTTCGCTTTCGCCCCAGCGTGTGCGGCCAGCAATATCAATTTGAAACTTGTTGGTAGACAACCATTTAAGGCCCTTGATCATAGGTGCCCAAGAATCTGCACCGCGTTCCTCTTCGTGCAGGGTTTGTTTGAAATGATCCACTGACACACGCAGCGTCAGCGCATTGCCATAAGCCTTTTTCAAATCTAAAAGCCCAGCTTGTACGCGCGGGCGCATCATCGGACGCATGGCATTGGTCAATACCAATAACGCAAAGCCGCGACTCAAACACGCCTGCATAATGGCCAAGATGTCAGGGTTCATAAACGGCTCGCCGCCAGTAATGCCTATTTCACGGGTATTGTAGCCGCCCTGTTGGATCTCATCTAAGTAGGGTAGAACTTCATCAAGGGTCAGATAAGACAACCGGTCATTGCTGGGCGTAGATTCTATGTAGCAGTTTTCGCACGCCAAATTACATAGCGTGCCGGTGTTCAGCCACAGAGTATTCAGCTCGTTCAAGGCGACATGGGCGCGTTGGCTGCCATCAGCAGTGATGTAAGGATCGGCAAATTTCATTCAGGCTAGGCTACTGCATCAGTGCGTGTATGGTAGCTGGTTTTTAGTGGTTTTGTTGACTACATCACACAAAATTGTGGGTTTAGATTTTTTGGGATAGTTAGGAAGGGCAAAACCTGCGGTTAATAGGGAAGCCTAGCCTGAACCTCTTATTGACCATAAAGTCCCAGCTCCGTGCTTTCCTCTACAAGCGCTTCAACAAGCGGCCAAAGGCTGGGTGCGAACGCTTGTATGTGGGATTTTTTACTTAAAACGAGATCTGCGGGAATGACAAATTCATCAGGGTCACCGGTAAAAAGGTGATTGATTAATGGTTGAAGGCCATCAATTGCAGCGGCAAATTTGGCTTCGTCGGTTGAGCGATTTTCAAACTCCAGCCACAGATCCAAATATTCTTTTTTCTGATTGCTTGGCAATAACGAAAATAGTCTATGGGCCGCATGGGTTTCGTCTTGCAATTTTGACGTTTGATCTGCGTCATACAACCAAGTATCACCCGCGTCGATTTCCACAATGTCGTGGATCAGCAAAAGTTTAGTGACCTTCAACATATCTAAACGGCTATTCGCGTGTTCCTCCAACAACAATGCCATCAGCGTGACATGCCAAGAATGCTCGGCAGTATTTTCAAACCTGCCGTCAAGGGTCTTGTTACCACGCAACACACATTTGAGCTTTTTCATTTCTCTGAGAAAGGTGATTTGTTGGTGTAGCGCTTGCGACACTCTATTCTCCTTGCTGGATTAAGTTTATTTGACTCGTCAATTACCTCTTTCATACGGCTTGCGTTACGGGCCGAGTGCTACCACCAAGTAGAATAAAAAAGCTGCGCCGCTGACTATTGTGCGCCACCAATGTTTTGGTCCCCACTGTTCTAATAGTGTGCGGGTTTGTTCTGATTCTGCATCGTTTGCGGGGTCTAACAGTACATCGTTGATCGGTTTTATAAAGATGAGGGTTATAGGAATGACGGACGCTAACAATAACGCTCCGATGAGCCATAGCATAGATCCGCTCAAATACCATGCAACCAACCCTGCGATGGTGCCCGCCACTGCGAGGGCGATCTGCAGCGGTGCGGCTCTTTTGTACATGGGCGGGAAGAACCTGCCGCCAATGGAGGTGCCTGCCTCTAATGCTGCTGGGTGTTGTGCCAGTGAAATGTAGAGTGCCGCGCCAAAGAACGTGCCGCTGCTGAAAAGCGCTATTACTTCTAAAATCATTCTTGTTCTTCCTGTGACGCATTTCTTGCGTACTGTTGGGTTTTGTCGGGCGAAAGACGAAGGAACCCAAACCAAAGACGACAAGTGCTACCTCATTTAAAACAGGTAGAAATCTTTGAGGTATTCATCCAATGTCGAGCGTTCGCCGGTTATTCAAACTGCCTGAAAAGTTACCGTTTAAGTTTTCAATAAATGTGCATCACTGCCTCAACGGTGTTGTACGCCCGATGGGCGTTGGTCCGTTTTGCTGTGATTGATGCTGACTTTCCTTTTGTTTTTCGCGTTCACTCAATTTTTCACTTATAGTCCGGCCTTGATCAAGAATTGGATATGTGATGAATGTATTTGTGAAAATTTTAGTCATTGTGCTGGGTGTTGCGCTAGTCCCGACTACTGCAGTGATTACCGCTGCGGCTAAACAGAGTTCTGCAGATGGACCAAACAGGGTCTTCTCTGGTGGGCCTTTGACATCGGGTGAGCTTTACACCGGTGCAGAGCCAGATTGGCGCTTTCTGAGTGACGTACCAACGTTAGAGTTACAGTTGCTTAACCCGCCGGAATCACGTCGTATTTGGGTGGCTGAAGTGCGCGGCAAGATGTACGTATGGTCCGGCTATATGAATTCGTTTTTCGGCAAAATCTGGAAATCATGGCCGGGTCAGGCAGTGGCTGATGGTCGTGCGGTTGTGCGTATTGGCGGCATTCGTTATGAGCGTCAGTTAAAGCGTATTCAAACTGGGGATGTTCTAGACGAGATTGCCGCTGCGATTAGCGCTAAGTATCCCTCCCGTGCCACGCGCGCTGTGATTGATTCTGGTGACTTGTGGGTATTTGAGGTTGCTCCGCGCAATGCCGATGTATCTTCGGCAGCGTCTGCTGAATTAGTAGGAGACCAATCATGAGCGCTTTTTTTAAATGGATTGCCGTGGCCGTTGTTGTTACTGGATTGAGTGTTTGGTTTATACCCGGTGTAGCTGATGCCGTTGAAGGCATATTCCAGTTAGTGGTATTGGTTATTTCTTCTTAGCCAATATTCCGTGCGGAGTGCTGCTTGCTTTATGTACTTGAGGCAAGCGGCCTTGCCTATTTCCTGCCTTAAGTTTTCTTCCTTAAGCCCTTAAGCGCTAAATTAGCCCTGAACCCAATAACGCTTAATTAGGGAAAGCTCAAAGATTTCGCAAAGTCCGCGCACTTTAAAGTTGGCACGCCTTCAGCTTGGCGTTATCTACATACTCAAAAATCTGAGTTTTCGGATGAAAGGTAAACCACGCAAACCAAAAACTGGTGAGCGAGGCCATTGTTTTTCCGTCCGTGTCCGTAATCCACGCGCTGTTGTTGGCATCGTCCCATTCTATGCGGATGGTCTGACCAGCAATGGTATCGATGAAACATTGCATGCCGTATTCGCGTAATTTGACAAACGGATAGGCTTTGCTGAAGCCGCCCAAATTTACCCCCAGTACCTTTTCTTTGGGGTGGAATTGGCGCGGTGCTTCGTGGGTCACCGAAAAGTACAGGCCGCGTTGTTTTTCATAGTTGGGGTAAGGGTTAGTTTTGTATGCTTTAGCAAAACGTTCATCGCCTTTCATAACTTGGGCTTGCGGATGACGGCGTTGCCAACTCGCCCAAGTGGTATGCCAAACCGGCAGTGTGGGTAGCTTAGTGCCGACCATTGGGCCTGAAATGGCTTCTGCGGAAATTTGTGACCAAAGTGATTGTGTATTGCGGTCGTACATCAGTAGGTCGCTGTTGTAGAGCAAGCCAGAAACGCCAAAGTTGAGGTTGGCGGTTTTGCCATCTGCAAGGTTTATGTTGGTGGCGAATAACACGCCGCTGCCGCAAAGGGGGCAGAAGGACACGGTAAAATGCTGGTCACCTATGCGGTCGTTAACCACTTCGTGAATATTTAAATAACGAGTTGGATACGCTCGAAAGGTGTTGTTGATGGCAACGCCTAGCACGCGCTCGCTGCCAGCAAGCGGCGATTCTTTTGCGTCGATAAACTCTGGGAAGGTTAGCGCAAAGATGCCGTCTTTTTCTGGCCCGCCGCGTTTAATGTCTTTGCTGGCTAATGTGCTATTAGACAAATCAAAGCCGTTTTTTGTCACAGCGCTTGCGCTGGCAGGCAGCACTAAACCGAGCATCAGACTGGTTAATAAGACTAATGCTAGGTGCACTGTTCTGGTCGCTCTTTGAGGTATTGCGCGAGGTATTGCGCGAGGCATTGCGTAAAGCATTGCGAAGACTCGCAGCTTATCCTCGCAGCGATCTACGCTCTTCGTCCGGCCGTGGATAGACCTAACCCTTGCCAAACGGATTGGCATTGCGCTTACCAAAGTCTGGTAGCGTGTCTGGATCTACTGCCACCCAATTGGCGGGTCTTTTTTCGAAGAAGGCGGCGTTGCCCTCAGCAGCATCGGGCCCATTAAAAGCCCAAGAGATGACATCGTCGTCTTCGTATATGGCTCTATAAAGTTCGCCTTCGTCCATCATTCTGCCCCAAGTCATACGCTTAACTATGGATACTGCGGTGGGTGATGATCCTTCGGCGATCTCTTTGGCTAAGCGGCGGGCCTCATTCATGAGTTCTACCCTGGGTACCGAGCGCAACACTAGGCCCATGCTGGCAGCTTCCGTGCCAGATACTTTACGTCCCGTAAGCAATAGGTCTGATGTTTTTTCAATACCAATGAGTCTGGGCAAGGTCCAGGTGGTGCCCATCTCTGGAATCAGCCCCCATTTCACAAATGAGAAGGCAATGTTTGCTTCATTTGCTGCCAGCCTAATGTCGCAGGTTAGTGGGTAAGCTGCGCCAAATCCGCCTGCGGAACCATTGATGGCGCAGATAACTGGCTTGGAGATTTGAAATGGGTAAGTGCGCAATACACGCTGGGTAGGGTGGCCTTCGGTCTCTGTTGGTTGTTCTTTTTTTTCTTTGCCTTCACCGCGCTCGCGCACGTCGTTAAGGTCTAGGCCGACACAAAACGAGTCCCCCGCGCCGGTGATTATGACTACTCGAACACCTGGGTCGCGGTCACATTGGCGTAGGTACTGGGTTAATTTCACAGCCATTTCTGGGCTGTAGGCGTTACGTTGTTCTGGGTTGTTTAAGGTCAGTGTGGCGATGTGATCTTGTAGGTCAAAAAGTAGATGACTCATTTGCATTCCCCTGTCTAAAAATAAAAGTCCTAAAATAGAAGCCTTAAAAGCAAAGTGTTGAAGTAAATGCTTCGAAATAACCGGTTTTAGTGCCCCACCTATTGGACGTGAGGTAGGTATTTAAAGTGGTTGTTTTAAGACTAACAGATAGTGAAACCAGACCAACGGGGTAGCGACGAGATCGTTCACCAGACCTTCCGCTCGGTTCAATCGGTGGGTTAGTCTATAGTTTATAAAAATCGACAAAAAGAACGTGTATGGGACTATTAACTAATGAGCACTTTGACTCAATTGGCACTGCTGAGCCGAGTATTGAAGTAGAGATCAGCCGCCGTGAGATACAAAAATACGCTGCGGCGACAGAGCAGCAGCAAGCCAAATATATTCAGGGTGACGAAGCGCCGCTCATGTTCATTTTCAACTTATTCTCACCCATCAGTTTGCTAGCGGATATGCGCGTAGACGGCCTCGCGCGGGGTAAGGCAACTGGCCCAAAGCTGCCGCTGAAACGCATTATGGCTGGCGGCACACAGATTAATCAGCACATGCCCATTCGGCCCGGTGATCGGCTATTTGGTACGCGCAAAATAACCGATATGTATGAAAAACAGGGCAGCACTGGGCCGCTTATTTTCACTGTTCGATCTCTGGCCATTACTAACGCCCAAGGCGAGTTGGTGTTGGAAGAAATACAAACCAGTATTGCGAGGTAGGCTGTGAGTACTGATAGCAAACCAGAACTAGAAATTGACTTAGAAAAACTAAACGTTGGCACTGAGTTGCCACAGCGCCAGCATAGCGCCACCAATGTCAGTCTGTTTATGTATAACGCAGCGGTGTGGAATGCTCACCGCATTCATTACGATGAAACTTACACCACTGAGGTTGAAGGGCATCCAGCCATTGTCATTGACGGGCCGCTACAGGGCGATTGGCTGTCGCAGGTGGCGCTAAATTGGGTGGGCGCGCAAGGTAAAGTGACAAGCTTTGGCTACAGCAATCGCAAGGCCTCCTATTTGGGTGAAGTGCTGACCAGTGGTGGGGCTGTTACCGCAGTAGACCTGCAAAACCGGCAGGTTGAGTTAGCGTTGTTTATCAAAAATGAGGCAGGAGAGGTGGTGACACCTGGCAATGCTACGGTGAGCTTTTTCTAAACCCTCGTTACCCTCACGTAGCCGTTACCTTCGCGCTGGGTTTTGCCACTTGCTTTAAGTTTTTTTGGGAAAATTCTTTGCGCTGGATTAGTCGCGGGTTAGAGTATCGGCTCCTTATTCAGCGACAAGAGACCTACTATTATGTTCAGTCATATTATGATCGGTGCTAACGACATTCAGGCTTCAAAAGTATTTTACGACGCCATTCTAGGTGCTTTAGGTCACAGCGAAGGGGTTATAGATGACAAGGGTCGCTGTTTTTACCGCACTGAAGCCGGTGTATTTGCCTTAACCAAGCCGATTAATGGCGAGGCTGCCACGCATGGCAACGGCGCGACTATTGGCTTTCTTGCCGCAAACCAAGCGCAAGCCGATGCGTGGCATGCGGCTGGTCTGGCCAACGGTGGTGTGAATTGTGAAGACCTGCCCGGTGTTCGTGGCGGTCCTAATGGTTTGTATTTGGCTTACTTGTTAGATCCATCTGGCAACAAGATTTGCGCGTTACACAGTTTGGCCTAAGGCCCTTCGACCTTAGTCGCTAAATTTTAGGGCCAGCCGTTAGACAGCTGGCGGTTGTTCTATTCGCTTTGGAACAGGACTTTGAACAAGAGCAGGCCCAGAACTCAGTTCTAATCCAATACTCCACGCGGCAGTTTGAATTCTTTGACGTTCTTTTTTATAGCGCAGATTTATAGCGCAGAATTTTTCAACAGTGTTTCAGTCAGCTGCTGGGCGCGGCTGCGCGATGCCCCTTACCGCTCATGAATAAACGCATTTTGCTCATCCTTGCCTGGGCCAGTATTTGCCTGCGCCTGATTATTCCTATGGGCACCATGCCCGCAGATGGCCAATGGTATCTAATACTTTGCCCCGACGGCATGACCGTTACACAAATGGCGAGTATGCCTGGGGATCATCAGCATCATAGCGTAGATGAAGTTGAACTCATTAACTGCGACTTTGCCTTGCTCTCGGCAAACGACGATACAACTCTGGCGACTGCGCCGGACTTCATTGCCTTAGTCCAGTCCGCAACGATACTAAAAACGCAAAAGTTAGCAGGTCACACCGCTAACCGCCGTACTCACTTCCACGCCCGCGCTCCGCCAAGGGTTAGATTTTTCTACAGCTAAAATTTAAGCAATCCAAAAATCTAACACTATGGAGAATTTTTATGAGCAAATTTTTTGCTTTGAGTCTGTTCTGTCTGTGCAGTATTGCTGCTCTTTCCGATATTAGAGCGGATATTAGACCTGACAGCCACGCACCCATTGGCGTAATGGGCGATCATGTACACAAGAGGGGCGAGTGGATGCTTTCCTTTCGAACAATGACCATGACTATGCAAGGTAATCTTCAGGGGACAAATTCTCTGTCTCCAGAAGCAATCGTGCAAACACAGGCTAATGCTTTTGCAGGTATGCCAATGCAGCCTGCCAACTTGCGGGTTGTACCTACCAAAATGACGATGGCAATGCAAATGCTGGGGGCAATGTACGCGCCAACAGATCGGGTGACGTTAATGGCCATGACCAGTTACAAAAATACTGAGATGGATCACATTACCTTTTTGGGCGGTATGGGTACTCAGCGGCTGGGTACGTTCACCACCAAGACCAGTGGATTGGGCGATACTCAGGTTGCCGCACTGATCAAGCTTGGTGCCGATTCAGGCGCGTCTTGGCACGGTACGCTGGGGGTTTCGTTACCCACTGGCGATATTGAGGAAACCGATCAGATTCTAACGCCCATGAATATGCGGCCCACAGTACGTTTGCCCTACCCCATGCAATTGGGTTCCGGTAGCTTTGATTTAGTCAGTGGCCTTACCTACTCAAATCACAATGCAGACCACAATGCAAAACTGGGCTGGGGCAGTCAGTGGCGCAGCGTGTGGCGTGTTGCAGACAACTCTGATGATTATCGTTTGGGTGATGAGCACCAGTTGTCTACTTGGGTCAGCTATATTGTCGCGCCATCGGTGAGTCTCTCCGGCAGGTTGACCTATATGTACAAGGGCAACATCCGTGGTAGGGACGCGCTGATTGTGGCGCCAGTACAGACCGCGGATCCAAACCGGCATAAGCGCCAGCGTTTAGATTTGGGGATAGGCGCTAACTGGATCTTGCCTAACGAGAAGTATCGTTTAGGACTGGAGTTCACCGTGCCGGTTTGGCAACGCCTGAGCGGCCCGCAGATGGAAACAGATTGGGGTCTTAGCGTTGGCCTGCAATGGAGTCCAAGCGCCTAATGCATTGAAAGTAGCAGGGCGCCTTTTAGTTGATTGGCTAATTAGCTAAAAGGCGTCAAGCTATTTCGTCTTTCGTCTTTCGTCATTTAGATTTTAGGCATTGTTTAGCCGTTTACTTAACGCTGTACTCAATGCCGATAAGTACTTATCAATATCCCCCGAAAACCCAATCAATACTCCCCAATACCCAGTTATAAAGAAGTTATACCGTTAGTCTGTCTTTCAGTAACTGTCATCCATTTGTTATCCCTCGAGAATTTATCAGTGCTGCAATGCATGAAAGTGATAGGAGGGCTGCAAATGAGCATGTTAAACAAGCTTTGGCTGGACAAAAATTTCTCTCTAAAGAAGTGGGAATCTACCCGGACGATGGGGAGAACTAACTATATTATTCGCTACGGTGTTTTGGGTTGGGGGCTGTGGATGTCCGTAGCGATGAGCATTTTTTTCCATTACCAAGCGGCAAATTACGATTTGGCCTGTATGACTTTTTCATGGTCTACGGTTTGCATCAATGCAGTGATTTTTAGTGTGGCAGGCTACTTCATGGGCAGTGGTATGTGGGTTGCTAACGAAGGGTCTCGCAGGGGCACCCCCTAGCGAGATTTTCAGTCACTTGCTGGCAAGTATTTTTAAGAAAGCGCTTTCAAGCGGGTGCTTCCAAAGACCTATAGACCTATAAACCGATAGACCTATTAACCTATGTTTAGGAAAGGCGCTTAAGCCGAGGAGTTTATAACTCGCCCTTGATTTGCTGCATAACCACCGAGAAGTCCTTGGCAGTTAAACCTGCGTTATCTAAGTCTTGGTAGATTGCTGTGGCTTGTTGGCCCAGTGGGGTGGCGGCGTCTACTGATTGCCCTGCATCTTGGGCGAGCTTTAAGTCTTTTAGCATCATGGCTACCGCAAATCCTGCGGTATAGTCATTGTTGGCGGGGGAAGTAGGTACCGGGCCAGGAGCAGGGCAGTAAGAGGTCATTGACCAGCACTGACCTGACGCTTTGGAAGAAATCTCAAAAAACTTCTCAGCGCTTAAGCCGAGTTTCTCAGCCAAGTTAAAGGCCTCTGATGTGGCGATCATAGAAATGCCCAGCAGCATGTTGTTGGCGGTTTTAGCCGCTTGGCCGTTGCCGGATATCCCCGCATGAAAAATATTCTGTCCCATATTGCCCAGCAGTCCTTCAACCTGTGCAAAAGCGCTGCCGCCTACCATAAATGTCAGAGTGCCTGCGTTGGCCGCTGCTACGCCGCCTGAAACCGGTGCATCTACTGCGGCATAGCCCAAAGCTGCCGCTTGAGTCGCGATGTCTCGGGCTTCGCTCACCGCAATGGTGGAGCAGTCTATGAGCACTGCTGATTTGAGCGCGTGGCTGGTGATGCCGTCTTGGTCAAAGTAGACACTGTGTACGTGTTTGCCTGCGGGCAGCATGGTAATAACGTATTCTGCTTCAGTCACACAGTCTGCAATAGATTCAGCGCCAGTAGCGCCACTGTTGATGGCTTGTTCAATGGCTTGGGGGTTGAGGTCGAAGGCTTTGACGCTGTGACCTGCCTTGACCAAATTGGCGCACATGCCGCTGCCCATGTTGCCCAACCCTATAAATGCGACGTTGCTCATTGTTCTCTCCCTAAGAATCTTTCTATAACCGCTTGCTGCGCCGGCTTTGCCTGCCAGCTAAAACTGCGAATCCAATTTTGCGTTGGATTAACCGTGAGATAAAGGCGTTCTACCACTCAGCAATACTGCCGTCCGCGTGGTTCCAAAGCGGGTTGCGCCATCTGTGACCGATTTTGGCGCGCTCAATCACCACTTCTTCATCAATCTCTATACCCAGGCCTGGCTTTTGCGGAATGTCCACATAACCGTCTTTGTAGTGGAAAACGCTGGGGTCTACTAAGTAGTCGGTTAAATCATTGCTTTGGTTGTAATGAATGCCTTGGCTTTGCTCTTGAATGAAGGCATTTTGGCACACGGCGTCCACTTGCAAACAGGCAGCCAGTGCAATGGGTCCTAAGGGGCAGTGTGGTGCTAGGCCAATGTCCCAGGCTTCGGCCATGTCAGCGATTTTTTTGCATTCGGTGATGCCGCCAGCATGGGAAAGGTCCGGCTGAATAATGTCTGCAGCGCCTAAGGTAAATACGCGTTTGTAGTCGTAGCGGGAGAACAAGCGTTCGCCGGTGGCGATAGGAATGTGGGTGTTTTTACGCAATTCAGCCATGGCTTCCAAATGCTCGCTGAGCACAGGCTCTTCGATAAAGAAGGGCGAATAGGGTTCTAGTGCCTTGATCAGCACTCGGGCCATTGGCCCATGCACCCGGCCATGAAAATCTACAGCGATGTCTAATTTGCTACCCACGGCTTCGCGTAGGCTAGCCATGCGTTCCACGGCTTGGTCGACGGTAGCCATGGTGTCGACAATTTGCATTTCTTCGGTGATGTTCATTTTGGTGGCTTTAAATCCGCCGGCTATCGCTGCGTTGGCAGAAGCAACAATGGCATCTGGCCGATCGCCGCCTACCCAGGCGTAAACGCGGATCCGGTCACGCACTTGACCGCCCAATAACTGGTGTACTGGCGCGTCGTGATATTTGCCCTTAATGTCCCACAGGGCTTGGTCTACGCCTGCGATAGCGCTCATTAAAATAGGGCCGCCTCGGTAAAATGCACCCCGGTACATGGCCTGCCAGTGCTTTTCTATTTGCAGTGGGTCTTGGCCAATGAGGTAGTCAGACAACTCATCTACTGCTGCGGCCACGGTATGTGCGCGGCCTTCAATGACCGGTTCGCCCCAGCCAAAAATGCCTTCATCGGTTTCTATTTTTAAGAACAACCAGCGTGGTGGAACAATGTAGGTGGTGATTTTGGTGATTTTCATAGTATGTATAACATCGTGTGTCTAACTTATTAGGTCCAAAAGCGTGTATCTGAAACAGCACATCCAAATAGGTGAGATGCGCTTCAGTTATGGGTCGCTTTGCTTAAGCGGGCGAATAGCGGGCTTCGCACACCCCGTTGTACTCATCAGCGTAGATCTTACGACATTTATGCGCATCAGGCTCTGGGCTATTCCACGTGTAAAACAGGAATCAGTTCTGGTTGAGTTTTGTGCCCCCAGCGCACCAGTAACCAAAACAGAAAACAGGTACCCAGTAGCAGGCCAATAACCCAGCCGATACTGCCCAAAGGGTGCTGACTATAAGTGCCTATTTGATAGGAGATGACCGCGCAACTGTAGGCTAATGCAAAGGACCAAATCACCGAGAAGCTGGCCCAAAAGCCACCGGCCTCTTTAAAGATCACCCCAATTGTCGCCACGCAGGGCATGTAAAGTAATACAAATAACAAGTATGCGAACGCGCCGATTTGCCCGTCGAATAAATTTTGCATGGCTTGCACTGTAGAGATTTGCACGTTCTGTGAATCAACCTGACTGTCTAAATCTTGCAGGTCGCCCAGATCTAAACCTAGCGGATCGCCCAGCTGATCAGTTAGGCCGAGCAAGTTATCTGGCACGCTGGCAAAGGCGGCTTGCAAGAGTTCGGGAATGGTGGCGTCAAACTCTCCAGCCCCAGGGGTGTAGAGGGCATCCAATGTGCCAACCACTACTTCTTTGGCAAAGATGCCGGTAAATATGCCCACGGTTGCCGGCCAGTTGTCTGGGCTAATGCCCATGGGCGAGAACGCGGGGGTAATAGATTTGCCCACTGCCGCGAGCACGGAGTTCTCAGTGTTTTCGTTGCCCACAGTGCCGTCAGTGCCTATTGAGTTAAGTATGTTTAAGGCAATGACTACCACAACGATGGCTTTACCAGCGCGGAGTACAAAACCTTTTAGCCGCTGCCAAGTTTGGATAAGAATGTTTTTCAAAATGGGTGCGTGGTAGGGCGGCAGCTCCATGACGAATGCACTTTGGGTTTGCGGCAGTAAATATTTTTTTACTGCTAACGCGGAAACCACAGCAAGCACAATACCAATGAGATAAAGGGCGAACACAATGTTTTGCCCATTGGAGGGAAAGAACGCGGTAGCAAATAAAGCATAGACCGTTAGCCGCGCGCCGCAGCTCATATACGGGGCCATAAGAATGGTTAGGATGCGGTCAGACTGACCGTCCAACGCGCGAGTTGCCATAACTGCAGGAACATTGCAGCCAAAGCCAACGATCAACGGCACAAAGGATTTTCCTGCCAACCCCATAGATTTGAGTAAGCGGTCAACTATGAATGCAATACGCGCCATGTAGCCGGAGTCTTCTAGCACCGAGAGCACCAAAAACAGCGCGCCAATGACAGGGATAAAGGTACCCACCAACTGCACACCGCCGCCAACACCGTCGGCTAGAAATACGGTGAGCCATTGGGGGGAGCCAATGCCGTTGAGTAATTGTCGAGGTAGTTCTACAAAGAGCGCCGAACCAAGGAGATCGAAAAAATCAATGAAGGCCGAGCCTAAGTTGATGGAGATCATAAACATCAAATACATCACCCCCAAGAATATGGGGAAGGCCAAGATGCGGTGCATAACAATACTGTCTATCACTTCGGTGTGGCTGCGCGGCTGGATAATTTGTCGGCTGGCATCAGCTAAAAGCGCGTCTATTTGCTCGTAAATGTCTATGTCTGTTTGTTCTATCGCTTCAGCTTGATCGGTCACGGGTGGCTTGGGAGCACTGGCGATGATCTGCGCAATACATGCTTTCAGCGCGTCAACGCCCTGGTCCTTGGCGGCAACCATCCCAATGACAGGACAGCCTAATTCAGCGGATAGTTTTTCTAGATCCAGCTCAAGGCCGCAGTCTTTGGCAACGTCCAACATGTTCACCACAACAATCATGGGCTGTTGGGTTTTAAGTAGGCCTTGGGTTAAGTACAGGCCTCGCGCAAGGCTGGAGGCATCTAAGAGGTTGATCAGTAAGTCTGCTTCGCAAGCACCAATAAAGTTCTGGGCGATGACCTCGTCCAAGTTGTCGCTGCTGGCATTGAGGCTGTAGGTGCCGGGTAAATCTACCAGCTCTACAGTTTTATTGGTTGAATCCGCGAGTGCAAAGGTGCCGACCTTTTTTTCTACCGTCACCCCTGGCCAATTACCCACTCTCTGGTGTCGACCGGTGAGGCTATTGAATAGGGTGGTTTTGCCGCAGTTAGGGTTGCCCACTAACGCAACAGTTAAGGCAGTATTGGTCATGTAATCTTTTGCACCAGTAGGGCGGTGGCCTCAGAGGGACGCAGCGCCAAGCTGAAGTTGCGCAGGCGTATCTGCATGGGATCGCCTAGTGGCGCCAGTCGCTCAATGGTTAGCCTAGTGCCAGGAACCAATCCCAAGCGTTGCAACTGGGCTGTGTAGGCGGAATCTTTTGCGTATCCGACCACGCGCAATTGGCTGCCCAGCGGAAAATCACTCAGTGTTGTTGCTGAGTCTGACGGAGCGGAAATGCCGGTTGGTTTAGTGGGCGAGTTGGATAAAGGCATATTGATCAACGCAAAAAGTGCAGGGTAACCAGTAAAAATTTGAGTCAGGAGCGTGACAGTATGGCGGCTTTAATGCAAATGATTCTTATTTGTAATTGCGTGCGTAACTGCTAGCGGGATAATTGCACGGGCGGACGGTTTCTAGGTCTTGTTGGGAAGGAAGGTTGCGCCTAGGTGAGGAGCTTCTTTTAACCCGTTTAAAGCAACGGGTTAAAAGAAACGTGGCTTAAGCAGTGCCCATGCTCGGACACTGCTCACTGCCTGATATTAAAAAAACCCGACTATCATTTCAGGTTCTTATAAACCGCAGATTCAAAATCTTTCAGCATGGCCACAGCATGGGTATCGTAAAAGGGTAAAACCTGAGTGCCAATCACAGCGCATAAATCATTTTCACGGTCGATCCAAAAGTAGCTGTTAAACAAGCCCGCCCAAGAAGCAGAACCTTTAGGACGTCCAGATTCTGTTTGTGCCTCGTGCAGCAAAAAACCTAGCCCCCATTTTGCTGGCTGGCCAAAGCCCATGTCGAAGTCGTTACTAAACGCGGGCATCTGCGTTGGACCAGGGGTGACGTCTAAATCACCGATGTGATTTTCAAACATCATATCCACGGTATAGGGCTGCAAAATAGTAGCGCCGTCTAATGTGCCTTGATTCAACAGCGCGCGCATAAACCTTAGGTAGTCATTAATGGTTGAGCTTAAACCGCCGCCGCCAGATACCGGTTCGCCAAGGTGTGGAACGACCGTTAGGCCCTCCTCAGTTCTTGCGTGGATAGCCGCGCGCCTGGCGGCTTTTTCCTCAGGCACTGCGTAAAAACTATCGTGCATGCCCAGTGGGGTAAAAATGTGATCTTGGAAATATACGTCCAAACTCTTCTCGGTCAGTGTTTCAACAATGACCCCCGCCCAATCAATACCAATACCGTATTCCCAGCGCGCGCCTGGGGTGAAGCCAAGGGGCGCCATCATACCGTTGCCACCTTCAGCAAATAGGCTGTCTATTTGCTCGCTGGCTACATTTTGCAACCCATTGGCATTCCATATCTCGTAGACATAACCGGATGTATGGGTGAGCAGCTGCCGAGTAGTAGGGCTGGTTTTAGGCGCACTGAGTATTTGCTTGCCCTCATCATCAAAGCCATCCAGAACTTTAAGGTGCTCTAAATCAGGTAGGTAGGCGGTAATGGGTGTGTCTAGGTCAATGAGACCTTGCTCCACCAATTGTAGGGTAGCCACCGTGGTGATGGCCTTGGTCATGGAAGCAATAGCGAAGATCGTATCAGTGGTCATTGCATCGGATGCATCAAGACTGCGAACACCCGCGGCCCCCGTATACAAAGTGCCGTCCGCGTTAGCAACACCAGCCACTGCGCAAGGAAGGTCACCGCCAGCGATATGTTGTTCGAGGATTTGATCAATGTTTTGCATGGTTAGGCGCCCTTTTGTTTTTATTGTTTTGCACGGTCAAATTTGGAGTTTGTGAACGTTAGATATTTACAGTTTTTGCATTGGGCAACAATAGTCGGTTTGCGACCAATGCATTGAGGCTGAAGCTCACACAGGCAGGTTCTTCTTAGGTGTATTTGAAATCAGTGTCGGGTCACTCTTTTGGCTAGGCGACTTGCAAAACTGCCGCTTTACGCACTTTCTTGCGCTGAATATAGGCGAAGACTGAAGGCACCATTGAAAGCGCGATCACTGCTGAGCCCACAACCCCACCTGCGATGGCGGTGGCCAGTGGCGGCCAGAACTCGCCGCCGTTTACAATCAGGGGTACAAAGCCGCCTATGGTGGTGAGCGTAGTGGAGATAATGTGTCTGGTGGAATCCACTACAACATTGGCGATGCCTTCGCTGTCGCCTGATTGACTGCGCGGGTCTGCCTTCAACGCAGATAACACAATAATCGCGCCGTTGATGGCCAGACCCATCATGCCGAGGGAGCCGATTAACGCCATATAACCAAATGGGTAGCCGAATATGCGCACGCCCAGTAAGGCAAGGCCGAAACTCAAAATGGCGACGATGCCGATAAGACCCGCGTAGCGGAATGAGTTCAGTGAAAGAATGATGATGCCCGCCATGGCGAGCGTGAAGAAGATGAACACCTGAATGATGCCGCCAATGGACTCCGAGCTGCTTTCTGCTTCGCCGCCCAGTTGTAATCTGTAGCCTTCCGGCGGCGTATAGTTTTGTTCTTCAAGTTTTTGCGTGAAGTCAGCTAAAACACCGCCCGCCAGTGAGAATGGAGTCAGATAGCCGCGCACTGAGCTGATGCGTTCGCCTTGGCGTCGGTCGATTGACGATGAGGTAGGGACTAATTGCCAATCCCCAAGTTCGCTAAGGGGTATGCCGTCGCGCCCGTTGGCCAATATAGGCAGCGAACTCAGGTCTGACATTTGGTTGCGAGAACTTGTCTGAAATTTAACTCTCACATCTAGTTCAGTATTACCCTCTAAAACTGTGCCTGCTTTATCGCCCATGAGCGCGGAGTTGATTCTCTGCGCTAGGTCGCCGGTGCTTAAGCCCGTGGCCGCCGCGGCGTTTTCTCTTGGCGTGAATGTGAGTTTGGGCTCTGCGGTAGACAATGATGCTCGGGCATAGGTGACGTTGCGTACGCTGGCTAATATGGCTCTAAGTTTCAGTGCCTCTTGGCGTAATACGTCTAAGTCTTGACCAATGATGCGTATTTCAATGGGCGAGTCTGTGGGTGGTCCCTGTTCAAAAGGAATGGCCAACACTTCTGCACTGGGGAAAGCCACTGACAACTCGCTTTGGATGGCGCCGAGTATCTCTCCTGTGGCCTCTGCGGAGGTTGTGTTTACCCAGGCGGCAGCAAAGCTGGGTATACGCTCGTTCAGTGAGATGACGTTGTAGAAGACCCGGGGTGCGCCTTTGCCAATGGTCCAAAAAGTATCGGTTACCTCAGAATTGCTGCGCAATATTTCGTCGGCCTTAATGATGGCTTGTTGTGTTTCCCATATGGATGTTTGTGCGGGTAGGGATAACTGAACTTGAAATTGGTTGCGGTCTACCGCCGGAAAAAATTGTTGGGTCAACGTGTGCGCTAGGGAAAAGCCAATGATGGGCATAATGCAGGCAATAGTGACGCCGATGATTGGGCGCTTGAGTATTGTGACCAGTGCCGCGTGATATTTTTTCGTCAGTGCGGGGCTAGAAAATCCGGTCTGCCACCATCGGTTGCCGGCCTTGACTGGCCAACGGTTTTCTAAGTATCCGGCGATTGCGGGTACCACGGTCATAGCCAAAATAAATGAACTGGCAACGGATAGCGCTACGGTCACTCCTAGCGTGCCCG
Source organism: Pseudomonadales bacterium (assembly GCA_028228615.1). Taxonomy (GTDB): domain Bacteria; phylum Pseudomonadota; class Gammaproteobacteria; order Pseudomonadales; family Azotimanducaceae; genus UBA4421. Next base: position 90,948 of record JAOJBS010000002.1, read on the forward strand.
TGAAATCGCCCACGCCGCCCGGTGCGAGCGCTATGGGCATAAAGGCAAATACGGTGGTGGCGGTGGATGCACCTAGGGGCACTAATAAATGTTTGATGGCGCGACTAATGGCCTCATCAATCTGTGCGCCTCTGCTGCGCCTGAGCTTGTAGTCCTCTACCACCACAATGGCGTTATCTATGAGCAGGCCTAACGAAATAATCAAGCCGGTGACCGACATTTGATGCAGCGGAATGTCTAACACCTGCATGCCCACCAGCACCATGCTGGCGGAAAGGGGCAGGGCGATGCCCACCGTTAGCGCGGAGCGAATGCCCATGAGCCAAATTAAAACCAGCAGCACAATAATCAGTGCAAAGATCAGATTGTTAGCCAACGAATTCATGCGCTGGTCGGTATATATATTTTGCGAATAAACAGTTTCTAAGCCAATTGACTCCGGCAAGTTGGCTTGGAAATTTGCCACCAGCGCATTGGCGTTGCGGGTCCAATTTTCAATTTGTAAACCGGCTTGCATTTGGGCGTTGACAAAAATGACTTGCTCGGTGCCATGAAAAGCCAGTGAACGGGGTGGGTCTAATTGGGTTTTGCGCACACTAGCTAGGTCGGAAACGCGAATGGTGCTGCCGTTGCTGCTGGTAACCAAGGGGATGCTGGCGATGCGTTCAACGGAGTCCAGATCAGCGTTAACTTCTACCAGAATGTCGTTGCCGCCTGCGCGTAGTCTGCCTGAGGCAATTTTGGTGTCTGCAGCATTTATGCGCTGAGCAATAAAAGCGGCGGATAGGCCGCTGGCAACCATGCGATTGGGGTCTAGGGAGACAACAATTTCCTCTTCCGCTTCGCCCCATGACTCGGCTTTTTCTGTGCCGGACATATTGGCCAGTTGTAATCTTAAAGACTCTGCTAGCCGCGAGAGAATGCTCATCTCAATGTCTGAATTGTGCCGCCAACTCAAAGCAATAATCATTGTAGAGGCAACGGGCTGTGTAATCATGAGGTCAGATTCCACGGTACCTCGGGGTAATGTACCTTGCATTGTGCCCAATTGATCGCGGACCTCGGACCATACATTTTGAGTATCTTCTGGGCTGACCCGGTCCAGTAGTTCAATAGAGATGACCGATATACCCGATTTGGAGGTGGAAAAGATTTTTTTGATTTCTGGAATTTCTCTGAGGCTTGTCTCCAGCGGTTCGCTGATTAAGGACTCTACCCTTGCTGCAGAGGCCCCGGGTAAGAAGGTGTTCACCCGCGCGTAGCGCTCGGCCATGCTGGGGTCTTCTTGGCGCGCAAGACCTGCGAATGCGACGCCGCCTAATACGACAACAAACAGCATGAACAATGCTGTTAAGCGGGGGTTGGTATAAAAACTATCTGCCTGCATTTGCTTGCTCGTTAGCGTTTACATTGGCGCTCTCTTGCGCTTTTAGGGGCAACACACTTTGCCCTGGCACTATGCGTTGCACACCACTGTTAACCACACGTTCTTTGTCCGAGAGTAGGCCGCGTACATAGGCTCTTGAGGCCTCGTTATGAATCACCTCAACCAAGCGGCGTTCGATGATGTTTTCTGCATTGACTACGTAGACGCCCCACAAACCACGGTCGCTGGCAGTGAGTGCGCTAACAGGCAGCCAGAAGCCGGGCGTCTGCACACGTTGTTCTAGTAACAATTCAACCACCGCGCCAATAGGGATCGTGCTTGCGCTTATTTTAAATACGGCATTGAGGGTTCTGGTGTTGGGCTCTACTTCTGGGGAAATAGCCATGAGGCGCGCGGGTTGTACTTTGCCATTCCAGCTGAGGTTGTGGCTGCCGCCAATTGTTAGGCTAGCGACGCTTTCGCTGGGCACGCCAATGTGGGCCTTGATGGGTCCCAGTTCTATAAGTTTAAGTGCCGGCGTACCGCCAAGTATTTGTGTGCCTTCGTCCATGTAACGCGACTGTATGATGCCGTCAAAGGGCGCTTTTATGGCAGCTTCGGCAAGCGCAATTTTGCTCGCGGTGACCGCAGCCAACGCGCGTTTTACATTGGCTTGCGCAACCTGATATTGCGCTCGCTTGGTTTGAAAGCTGAGTTTGGCTTCGTCGTAAATTTGCTTAGAGGTGTTGCCTTGTTCGCGCAATGTGCGAAAACGTTTTTCAGTGTTTGCAGCCAATTGGGCTTCCGCTTTAGCAGCGCTGAGGTTTGCTTGGGCCAGGGCTGTGTTGGCTTCGGCTTGTTCTAAGTTGGATGCCAAGGTTTGGCTGTCTAGACGGGCCAGTACTTGGCCTTTTTCAACCACGTCGCCAATGTCTACCAGTACCTGAGCAATTTCTCCACCTCGCTTGAAGCCCAGTTCAGAGCTGCGTGACGGTAGCGTTTTACCGGCATAAACCCGTTCGCTGGCAAAGCCCGCCTGACGTTGAATATTGATGTAGGACACGGTCAAGTCTGCAAACGCATATGCCGGTGATAACAACAGCCACATGCAAAGCATGGCGAGCACTGCGCTTGGCGCGTTGCCGAAGATTAAGCGGGTATGACTCATGTTGTTGTGGAATCCTTTGCTATGTTTATTTTGCCGGTCACACTTGGAGGCAACTTGCTTGCATGATTATTGAAGTTAGATCTTTGTATTGTGAAAAATGCTCTGTGATTCGCCCTATCTATTTCACTTCATCTATTGCGCTTCATCCATTTCACCTAATCGCCCGCCACTTAATGTAATCAGTGCTAACATTCATTAATGTTCCCAAAATACCCATTACGAAGCAATGAAAAAATTAGGCGTTGTGTTAAATTTTGGGTGGGGCCTGTGTCCGAGTACTTAAAAACGAAATTGGTAAATCTATGAGTTCATCCACGGCTGTGGGTACATCAAGTAAACCCGGCAAGGGCAACTACCATCATGGCGAGTTACGCCAACTGCTGATGGATTCGGCCCTGCTCCACATAGCCGCTCATGGCACGGAAAAACTCAGTCTGCGCGCACTCGCGCGCGAAGCGAATGTTTCGCCCACGGCGCCATTTCGTCATTTTGCCAATAAACACGCTTTGTTCGCTGCATTAGCTACCCAAGGGTTTCAGCGGCTAGAGGAGCGGGTCAGAGTGGTTGGGCAATCGTCATTGAGGATAGATGAGCGGTTACTGGCGGCAGCCCTGACTTATATAGAATTTGCCGACGAAAACCCCGTGGTCTACCAGTTAATGTTTGGCTCAATTTTAGGCGATTTCTCAGAGTTTGAGGGGTTGGGCGCGGCAGCGTCTAATGCCTATGGTGAGTTAGATAAACTGTTGGTCGAGGTGATAGAGGTTAAACAGCTGCCTTATGACGAACTGATGCTGGGCGGTTTGATCTGGTCGGCTATTCACGGTTTTGCATCGCTTCGACTCAATGTTTCAGGGCAAGATGGCGGACAAAAGAACGCGCCAGAGCTAAGGCCGAGGCAGGCGCTTATTGCCATGAGCGAGGGCTTGGAGGCCAACTTGAAGATAATGATTGATGGGTTGCTAGGGCAGTCGTCTTAATAATCCAACCACCAACCACCAACCACCAACCACCAACCACCAACCACCAACCACCAACCACCAAATTTTTCCTCTCCGCCTAATTCTTTACTGCCAGCTGCAAGCAATCCGTAGGCCTCGCGTTGGCCTAGATAAAGTAATTATCCTACTTACAGTTGAGGAGGACGCCTGCGGTTGAGGCAGCTATATCCCCTGATATTGAGGCTTATTTGAAGATCATCATTAACACTTGTTAGGGCAGTCGCTCTAGCCCAACCCTGAAAGGGAGGTTAAAGATGAAATTACTTGCTTGCATTGTATGTACAAACGGCATACATTTCACATGAAGTTTGATTGGGATAAAAACAAGCGCCGTTCTAACTTACTCAAACATCGTGTGGATTTTACTGACGCTGTTGGCGTGTTCTTTGACGGTGCCGCCATCACAGTGGAAGACCCTGACCACCATGATGAGCAACGGTTTATAACGATAGGAAAAGATTTTAAGTTGCAAACGCTCGTGGTCATTAACGCGCAACATCAATGTAGCAGCATTCGCCTAATTTCTGCTCGCCGGGCCAGCAGGCTAGAGCGTGAGCAATATGAGGGCTGAAAAATGAGCGTCGTTAAAGAGAGGGGCCTAGATAAAAGCGCTATGGATAAAAGTGCTATTAGTACGAGCGCTGTTAAACAAAGAACCAGCGATAGGGTGATTTCTGATATGAGAGAAAATTATGATTTTAGCGCCGGCAAACGTGGCGCGGTGGTTAAAACTACTAAGGAACGCATTACCATTCGCCTCGACCCTGACGTTATTCAGTGGTTTAAGGACAGTGTCGAAGGGGGTGGTAACTACCAGTCGCTGATGAATGAAGCGTTGCGCGCCCATGTACAGCGGCAAGGCGAGCCATTGGAAGACACGCTGCGCCGTGTCATTCGCGAGGAAATACATGCTGGGGGGTAGCCACCTAGCCGCCCTACGCGGCTAGACGACTGAGCAGTCAGGCGTCTTGTTTTTGATCAGCGTACCTGCAATAAACAACCCCTAAAATTTACGCCGTTTAGACGGCTTTACTTTTATGTGGTCTCCACGCTTAAAGGGTCAATGTTGATGACAGAAGCACTACGCTTGTGTTTTTTCCTTTCCGGTTTTTTTCTTTTTCTTTCTCGTTTTCCTTTCCCCTTTCCCCTTTCCCACTCAGTTAGCCGCGCTATTTGAGTTCAGTGTGCGTTTAACTGAGGGGTATTTTGTTGATGGGTCTTTTTACCCATAAATCTCTTTGCCGATAGACTTTCTAAAGCTAGCTTAAGGTTCTGTAACAATGATCTCTTCTGAATTAGGCAGCATTTGAAAGGTCATTAGGTCTTTGGTGAAAATCACATCGTCGGAAATACCCCTTCTAAATATCTTTTCTATCAACGGCATAGTGGGCACAGGTACAAAATGGTAGAACGCCAGTTGTTTAATGCCGGCCTTTTTACTTTGCGCTTCAAGGTTGGTGGAGTGCGCATGGTAGTCGTGCACATCGCTGACTATGGCTGCTGTTCTATCATTGCCAGAGGCTTTCATTGCCGCTATCACGGCGGCTAGTGCAGGTTCTGAAAGTGCATCATGGAGCAGTAGATCTGCGTCTTTGGCCGCTATAAATAACGAATCAGTGGAAACAGTATCGCCACTGATGACTACCGAGCGACCTTTGTAATCTATGCGATAACCCATAGCGGGGTCGATTGGCGCATGGTCTACGGGAAATGCGGTGATCTTAATGTTGACGTCTTGGAATGCCACCCCTGGTGTCAATGTGATTGGGTTCATGGCCGCCGTGGCTGCCGGTAACAGGTCAGCGCCGTGGTGGGCGGTTCTATAAGTTTTGTCCAGTTGGTAGGCGGTGTTAAAACCACTGACCACTGTTTCCACGCCTTGGGGGCCATAAACCTTGAGTTCACTGTCGCGCCCTTGAATCCAAGAATTCATGTTCACCGAGGGCACCCCGGCGATATGGTCCGAGTGAAAATGGGTTAAGAAAATGCCGTTTAATCGTGCTACCGGCAGTCGTCCTTGTGCGATTCTCAAAGGCGCGCGGTCGCCGATGTCGAACAAAAAGAAATGCTCTGGCGTGACTACTGCAATACAAGCTTGAGCGCGGTTTGGGTCATTACCCAGCGGGGATGCGCTGCCGCAGACTATGACGTTGAGTCCCTCTGGGTCTATGGCTTTCTGGCTGGTGCCTAGCTTGGCAAGTCGCTCGATGAGAAAATCTTGCCCCCCCGCCGTGTTGTAGAGCGCTGCGCCCGCAATAATGGTCAGTAGTAAGGGGGTGCCAATAAAGAGGATTAGCTTTTTCATTTCTGGGTTCTCATATGGTTTGTTGAGTTACTAAATGTTTGCAGATCTGAGGGCAATTTCATGTTCTACGCGCCAAATTCTGTCTTGGCCCCAACAGGAGAAGCTGCCTTCTTTGTTGCCGCCGGAAACTCTGAAACTTGGCACGCCCCATAGTCCTGCGCCGAGCATGGTCTGAAGGTTTTCTTCAAGTATGCTCTGCCAATCGTATTTTGCCGCCTCCTCATGGAGTGCATGCCAATCTAGACCGGCTTTTTTTACGACAGTTTTGAGTCCGTCCTCAGAATCTATATCAATGCCCTGTGCGAAGCAGGCGGCCAGATATTCGCCAATAAACTCCGTGCCACGACCTAAGCTCAATGCGCCTGGATAAAGGGCAAAGGCGCGTTTAACCGGTTCGCCAAATGGATCTACAAAATTGCCAAAGGCGATGTTTTTTGCCCGGGCTTCCCGCGCGCAGTCCATAATAATGTACAACTGCTTTGCTCTGGGCGCAGGAATGCCGCGCATGAGCATGGGCATAACGGGGCGAAGCGTTAGTTGTACGCCACTGCGCTGAATAAGATCTGCCAGTTGCTGGTGGCCAATAGCAGTGTAAGGGCTGCGCAGTGAGGGAAAGTACTCGAGGGTCACATTGCTTGCGCTGTTTGCGGTGACTTTGAGGGCTTTTAGCGCCAAATGGTCTTGCTGGCCGTCCTTGGTTTGACGCTTTGCAAAGCCTTCCTCAGATAGTCGTGCGCGCAGCAGGCTGATTCTGTCTACACCCCAAAACCATTCTCCTTCAAAATAAAATGCGCCGCCTCGGTAGTGGCCGAGTTTCTCTAACAATTCATTACTTTTTTTCAAGACGGTTGCAGAACTGTCAGTGCCGCCGTTGGGGGCGCTGGATTTGTCGCCTTGCCAAAGGCTCCGGCTTATCGCCAAAGCCTGTTCAGCAAAGTCAGGGGTGTCTGCAAAAGGCGCAAGTCGCTTGTTGGCGATTGCAGTTTGTTCGCTGCTGGGTAATTTGATTTCTTCAATGGACTCAGAGTTCTGCGAGGTGGGCAGCGTCTCTCCATAGAACGGCGCAATACTTTTGGCGTCGTTATAGGCCCAAAGCGCAAAGCGCTGCGCATCGCCTTGGTAGGCTTGGTCGTCGCAGCTCACCAGGTGGGTGCGTAGCGGCACGCTAAAATCTGCCTCTAACGTTTGTAAATGCTGGACCACAAGAAAACTGTAAGGGTCGTCTACTTGATGAAAGTAATGTAATTCGCTCCGTTGACCGCTGAGTATTCTTCTCAGACGCGCGCTATTACGCTTGAATTGCAAAAAACCTTTGGATGCCATGACAGCCATACCAAAGGATCGTATTCGAGTTTCTAATCGCATTTTTGGCCTCTACAAAATCAACGAGTAATGGTGGTCTTACTAGCGAGTGGAAAGGGGCTGTTGCTTGCAGGAGGGTACTGCACCTGCATGCTCTGCAGCCTTACCGAAACAATAAGGTCTCACAACCTGTGCCGGCGAATATGTCATCTATTTGTGCGCGGCTGTCAGCATCTAGGTTTTGATATTCCTGGTTAATGGCGGCCAAGCATTTACCCTGATAAACAAAGGTAGGCTGCACCCAACGTTGACCATCAATAGTAGTTTCCATTTCGCTCGCGCCCTTTTGTAACGCCTCAGCATTAGCCAGCAGAGCTGGGGCGTAAACTCTACCTATTTCGCTCAGTAGCGGGCCAAGGTTGGTTTTAATGTCTGCCACATCCATCCAATCGCTGTCTGCCGCAACATTACCGCTCAGGTCATCTACAATATCTGTCCAAGCATGCACGCGAGGCGCCTGCTCCGTACAAATTTGTGCAGGGGTGGGGTCGAACTTAGCCAGCTGTGTGAGCTGGGCATATAGCCCAAAGTCCGCAGAAGATGGCCGCTGACCCAAAACGAAGGTTTGCTTTTGAATAAGGTCGTCCATAATGCTTAAAAAACGTTTGTAGCTGTTTTCAATAACGTTGGCTGTGATGTCGTTAGAACCCACCACATAAAGCCGTGATATTTGTCGTTTGGCAATGTAGTCGCTCATTGCAACTAACTTTTCTTCAGCGCTTTGTATGCCACTCCACCTTGGCAGTATGGTGCCGGCCATTTTGATGTCGGCGTCGAAATGCCAGCGGTAGTGGAACATGGCTTTGGTCAACCATTCATCGCCGTAGTCTTCTATCAGGTAATTTAAAAATGCCAGTACCGGGTTGCTGGGTATGGCTTGACGGCCTTGGTAGTCGTTTTCAAAACGCCTGATCAATGGCGTTGAATCGACTACGGCCTCGGTTTCGCCGTTGGCATTGGGTAAATAGAATGTGGGCAATAAATCCACCTTCGCGGAGGGCATGCCGAGGGACGCAGCCTGATCGCCGATCAGTAGTTGGTAAGGAATATGGCGAAAGCGCAGATAAGCGAGCATTTTTTTGGTGTAAGGGGATCCTGGGACACCTTTGAATTTTAGTGGTGTGTTGCTCATGCTCATGCTCCTCATTTATTTCTGCGCAGTTGTCTTTTTAGTAGATTCTAAAACGCTTGTTTTACCATTTAATCTGCATCGGTTAGTTCTCTAGGTGTCATACGTTTACATAAAGGCCAGCCAACTTTTGTTCTTTGATAAATGTACCTTCTATTTAGATAGACACTAGTTCATTTCCGGCCAATTGATCTTCCCATAATATATAATGAATGTCATTATAAGACGGTAGGCACGAGTTTTCGGTGATATTTGCTATTTCAGAGGGGCGTGCTGATCTTAACTGGAGGGTGTATGCAGAAGTTTTTCCGGATCTCTTTGATCACTTTTGCTGTGTTAGGCCTTTTGGCCTATACCGCATGGCAGAATCGAATTAATTTGTTGGTTTGGGGCGCGCCGATTTTGGCCGAAACCCTGGACCCCATTGGGCCTAATGTACCCACCCAGTGGACAGTTGGTCCCAGCACGGCTGCGCTGCCGCCCGGGCAGCGGCCACCTAATGTCATTTTAGTATTGGCAGATGACCTGGGTTTTAACGATGTATCCCTTTATAACGGCGGTGCAGGTGACGGCTCGGTAATGACGCCAAATATAGATGCATTGGCGCAACAGGGCGTGTCGTTTACCAACGGCTATGCGGCTAATGCAGTTTGCGCGCCCTCACGGGCGAGTTTGCTCACCGGGCGATATTCAACGCGTTTTGGCTTTGAGTTTACGCCTGTCTTTAAGTTAGGCCCCAAAATCTTTCAGTGGATGCAGGACTTAGAGCCCAAGCCGTTGCCTAGCTTTATTGACACGGTGGGCGCCGATGCGCTGCCTGAAATAAATGAACTGGGCATGCCCGGTTCTGAGATCACCATTGCAGAAACCCTCGAAGATGCCGGCTATTACACGGCGCATATTGGGAAATGGCATTTAGGCACGAAGGAAGGCATGCGCCCCCGAGACCAAGGCTTTGATGATTCTCTTTATATGGCAGGTACGCTTTATCAACCTTGGGACCACCCAAATGTGGTCAGCGCCAGACGACCTGAAGATTCTATTGATCGAATGGTCACTGCCACTGCGAGATACCGTGCGAATTTCAATGACGGCGAATATTTTCAGCCCGACGGTTATCTAACAGATTACTACGCGCGCGAGGCGGTAAAAGTCATTGAGAATAATCGCAACCGTCCGTTCTTTTTGTATTTAGCCCAGTGGGGTGTGCATAATCCTTTGCAGGCAACTGCCGAAGATTATGCGGCATTTGAGCACATTGAAGATCATCATTTACGTGTTTATGCGGGCATGATTCGGGCGCTGGACCGTAGTGTGGGCGAAGTGACAAAGGCACTAGAGCGCAATGGCCTAGCTGAAAATACGCTGATTATATTTACCAGTGACAATGGTGGCGCAGGATACATTGGGCTACCGGATGTAAACAAACCCTTCCGCGGCTGGAAGCTCACGCATTTTGAGGGCGGTACTCACGTGCCCTTTATGGCCAAGTGGCCAGCACAAATTCAGCCTGGCGTTGTTGTATCCGATCCCATTCACCACGTGGACATTTTTCATACCTTGGCTGCTGCGGGGAATGCGCGAGTGCCCAGCGACCGTAAGTTAGATGGCGTAGATTTGCTGCCGTATGTCAGGGGTGAAAAAGATCAGCCACCTCACGAGACCTTGTTCTGGCGTGAAGGACATCACCAAAGTGTGCTGCACAATGGCTGGAAACTGATTCGGGCCGATCAAATAGATAAAGGCCCCAATGCGCCGCAAAAGAAATGGTTATTTCACTTGTCTGAAGACCCTACCGAGCAAACCAATTTAGTGACATCCGAGACAGGCAAGGTTACTGAATTAGAAGAATTGTTGGCGGCGCACAATGCAGAGCAGGCAGTGCCTGCGTGGCCCAGCGTTGTTGATGGGCCGCAAAGAATTGATAAAACAGGCATCGAACCCTACGCCGATGATGATGAATATATTTACTGGCCAAATTAGGACATTTGCGCGCCAGTATTTGGTAGGGCGCAGTAAGACGGTTAGTAGTTAGACGGTTAGTGGCGCTGGCGGTTAAACGTACAAAGTGCGCCAGCGATCACCAGCTACAGTCGTCAAAAAGACTTTTTATAGATCAGTTATTAACCAGCGATTGAAAATTTTGGAGTGCACAAAGTGGAAGTCAAAAACAGTGTCTATCCTAACGAGGCGCAAATGCAGGGTTTTATGCAGCCCGGTCCTGACGGACCAATTTACATGGTCAACCTGCTCAAATATAAAGATGTAGCCGAGTATGAAGACGGTCGCGAAACGCACCTTACCGGCAGGCAGGCATACGAGATTTATGCGGGTGCCGTAGCTGAACTTCTAGTTAAGTTCGGCGGTGGTGTGGTCTTTGCAGGGGATGTCAGTCGCTTGATGTTAGGCGAGGTAGAAGATTTATGGGATGAAGTGGCCATTGCCATGTATCCCTCGCGCAAGGCGATGTTGGAAATGATGATGAGCCCGACCATGCAAGAAATTGGTCAGCACAGGGCTGCTGGTTTAGCGGGCCAACTTAATATTGAAACCACAACAATGGACTTTGGCGGCCTAAAGCAGGCTTAATCACATTTTTGACTAGTAGCCGAATATGCTTGATGGAACTGATGATGGGGTAGTGGGCGCCGACAGCGATGCCCATTACGGTCTACCGAATGCTTGGTTTGTTTGTGCAGATGAGACTCCGGATGAGGATTTTTATCTATCGCCCCGCATGGTGGCGCATGTGGACGAGGATACATTAACTGCGCTAACCGAATTTTATCGTTCGTTTATTCCCCCCCAAAGTGATGTTGTTGATCTTATGTCGTCTTGGATTTCTCATCTGCCTGCTGAATTGCCATTAGGCAAGGTGGCGGGTTTAGGTATGAATGCTGATGAGTTGGCGGCCAACACCCAGCTCACCGAATGGTCTGTGCAGAACTTGAATGATCAGCCCATGTTGCCCTATGCCAGCGCCAGTTTCGATAGGGCGTTAATAGTGGTTTCCATTCAATATTTACGCCGCCCCATTGATGTATTGTTATCTGTGTATGATGTATTGCGAGAGGGCGCTGAAATTGCCATAGCTATGTCTCATAGGCTATTTCCCACCAAGGCGATTGTCGCCTTTCAAAGCCTTTCTGTGGATGATCGAATGAATCTGGTGCGCTATTATCTTGAAAAAGCGGGGTTTCGAGAAATTGAACAACTAGATTGCTCGCCGGCTAACGCTGATCCTCTTTGGATTGTCACGGGAAAGAAATAGCACCGATAAATAGCACCGACTTTAGGTATATCCTTTTAGGATAGCCAACTGTTGTCACAACCTGCTTCGAGATTCATTTATGTTAGAAATTGTTCCCCCAGCGCTGCGCGATGTCCGAATTCGTAGTGAACTTGTCGCCGCTAATGGTTTGCAGTTTGAGGTAGATGTATGCGGCTCTGGTCAGCGCCTGGCTCTGTGTTTGCATGGTTTTCCTGAGCACAGTTTTTCATGGCGGTTTCAATTACCCATGTTGGCTGATCTGGGCTTTAAAGCGTGGGCACCCAACTTGCGCGGCTATGGCAACACGACCCGCCCGGAAGGTATGGCAGCCTACCGTATGGACGAACTAATTGAAGATGTAGCCGGGCTGATCGAGGCCAGCGGCTGTGAAGAAACGGTGCTCATTGCCCATGATTGGGGCGCGGTCATTGCTTGGCAATTTGCGCTGCGCAAGCGGTTACCGCTGGAAAAACTGATTATTTGCAACGTACCCCACCCTCAAGCGATGTCTGATGCATTTGGTTGGGAACAGTTGAAGAAGAGTTGGTATGTGTTGTTTTTTCAAATTCCTAAGTTGCCGGAAAAACTTTTGGGCAAAGATGATGCTGCAGCCATAGGCACAATGATGCGTGATACGGCGATAGATAAGAGTAAGTTCCCATTTGAAGTAGGCGAAGTCTATCGGCGCAACGCAGCAGCTCCGGGCGCATTAACCGCAATGCTCAACTATTACCGAGGGTTATTGCGGCCTGGCAAAAACAACGGCAATGTGAGCCCCAAAACGCCCATTGATACGCCTACGCTGATGGTCTGGGGTGAGGACGATGTGGCATTATCTAAGGCAACCACGCTGACCACGCACAAGTACGTGAATAATTTTACTGTGCGTTATTTAAAGGGCGTGTCGCATTGGGTGCAACAAGAGCAGCCCGAGGCGGTGAACGACATGATGTCTGCTTTCCTAACGGATCAGTCAGTCCCCGAGTACTCAAAAAACTAGGCTTGGCGTCTTAAGATGAGGCGGGTAGAACACGCGTTGGAAAACATCAGGGCCGGGTAAGGGGAAAGCTATGAGCGCTGCGCAGCATGTGACAGATTCACTCAATAAGATTGCCGAACTGGATTTGGATCTCACCCAGACCATTTATCAACAGTACTTTACTCGCTGTCCCGCAGCCAGTGAGTTGATGCACTACTCAGACCCGCATATGCGTGGACGCATGTTGGAGCAAACCTTCGGCCTAATCATGGACCCTTCCCTGCAAGGCGAAGATCAATATTTTCGCTGGGAGGTGGGTAATCATTTGATGGGCTACGGCGTGAGCAAGGACATGTACGCAGATTATTTGGAGTCTATTCGTGATTGTGTGAAGGGTGCTTTGAGAGAAGCATGGCAGCCGCAGCATGAAAGTGGCTGGCAGCTGCGGATTCAGTCTTTGCTCGATGAGCTGGCGCTTCTTAACTAAGGGGCAAGATTCAAGATCGGGTTCAAGGCGCTAGGTTGAAGATCTTGAGGATTAGAGCGCTGTGGCTGCTTCAAAGTGCATATGACGAGCGGCGCTAAAGAACTAAGCAAAATACCCCCGTTGAACCGCCTTTTGTTGCAAACATAGTCCTCTTGAACTTAGACAAACCATTGATTTGGCGCATTTTTTATAGATTTGCTGGAATTTTCTGGACAGGGTTGTTTATTGGGTGTTATCCGCGCGCAGATTGATGTAAGTTTTGCTCGAGTTTTCTTAGAGAGAGAGTAATGAACAGACTTATAGCCCTAGTGGGCGTTTTGGCTGTGGTCGTCCTGGGTTACATGGCGGTAACGAACGAGACGTCCGGCCCAGATCTTCAAGATCCGGCGCAAATGAGCGAAGTGTCAACAACAGTGAAACCAACCCTAGGTTTTATTGACGACGAAAGAATTAAGAACGCCGAGTCTGAACCAGGAAACTGGTTGTCATTTGGCCGCACCTATGAAGAGCAGCGGCACTCGCCTTTGACTCAGATTAATCGCGAAAGCATAGAAGGCCTTGGTCTGGCTTGGTACAAAGATATGGGTACCAACCGAGCGCAAGAGGCGACACCGATTGTGGTGGACGGCATTATGTTTTTCACCAGTTCTTGGAGCCGGGTCTATGCCATTGACGCAAAGACCGGTGAAGAGTTGTGGATGTTTGACCCCAAAGTACCAGGTGAAGTGGCGCGTAAAGCCTGCTGTGACGTGGTCAACCGTGGTGTTGCCGTGTACAAGGGCCGTGTTTATGTAGGCAGCCTTGACGGCCGCTTGATCGCCCTTGATGCAGCCACCGGCGAAGAAGTTTGGGAAGTGGACACCATTATTGATCGCACCCGCTTTTACACGGTTACTGGCGCACCTCGTGTCGCCAACGGCAAAGTCTTTATTGGTAATGGCGGCGCTGAATTTGGTGTGCGCGGATACGTCACTGCATATGACGCCGAAACCGGTGAGCAAATGTGGCGCTTTTACACCGTTCCGGGCGATCCATCGCTACCGTTTGAACACCCTGAAATGGAAATGGCAGCGAAAACCTGGAAGGGCGGCAACTGGTGGGAGTTTGGCGGTGGCGGCACCGTTTGGAACACCATCGTGTATGACCCCGATTTCAACAGCCTTTACATCGGCGTAGGTAACGGTTCTCCTTGGACGCGAATCATTCGTTCTCCCGGTGGTGGCGATAACCTATTCCTTTCTTCTATCGTTGCGCTGGATGCAGACACTGGCAAGATGAAGTGGTACTACCAGACAACGCCCGGCGACAACTGGGACTACACTGCGGTACAAGACATTGCGCTGGCCGACATGGAAGTAGATGGCGAGATGCGCAAGGTATTGTTGCAAGCGCCTAAGAATGGTTTCTTCTACGTATTAGATCGCAGCGACGGCGAATTGCTTCGCGCCAATCCTTACGCAACTGTTACTTGGGCCTCTCACGTAGACATGGAAACAGGACGTCCTGTTGAAAATCCAGATATGGACTACACCGAAAAAGCTAAGTGGGTTTTGCCCGGACCTTTGGGTGCGCACAACTGGCAGGCAATGTCAGTGGATGTAGACGCAGGTGTTGTTTACATCCCGGCTCAAGACAATCCACTCATTTATGGTGTATCTGAGCAGCTGAAGAAAACTGGCGTACTCAAGCACGAGCCTGGTCGTTGGAATACAGGGATTGAGTTTGGTCGTGTGACTAAGATGTTTATTGATAACATTGCAGACCAACCCACACCTAAAGGTTATCTGAAAGCCTTTGACCCACTCACCGGTAAGGATAAGTGGTCGGTAGAAATTCCTCATTACTGGAATGGCGGCGTGTTGTCTTCTGCTGGTGGTCTCGTATTCCAGGGCGATGCTCTGGGTATGCTCAAAGCTTATGACAGCGACACCGGTGAAGTGGTTTGGGAATTCAACACCTATACCTCAATGCTGGCACCCCCAATTACCTTCGAGCTGGATGGCGTTCAGTACCTGTCTATTTTGACCGGTAGTGGTGGGGGTGATTTGTTCGGTGGTGAGCCTTTGCCGCCAGTTGCAGAACATGCCTCTCTGACTTACAACAACTACGGACGTTTGCTTGTGTTTAGCTTGGGTGGTACGGAATCAATTCCTGTGCCTTCAGTGCGTGACCGCAGCATTCCTGCACAAGTGGTTAATGCCTCGGCAACAGACATTGCTGCTGGCGAGATTGTTTACAACGAAGTGTGCGCTGTTTGTCATGGTTTGGCCGTGCGCTCTGGTGGCTCTATTCCAGATCTGCGTCGTATGAGCGAAGGTACTCATGAGATCTTTAATCAGATTGTGCTAGAAGGACTGTTGTCTGCACGTGGCATGGCTGGGTTCGGCGATACCATTACTGAGAAAGATTCTACTCAGATTCATGCCTATGTTAGAGCGCGTGCTGAGCAAGATAGACTCTATGCAGCAGGCGAGGTTGAATTGCCTCAACTGACATGGCTGAGTGATTAATAAATTAACTGAGCCTCTAACCCGCTTGAGGTTGTTCTAGCGGGTTATGTAATTAGGAGCCGTAAATCCTTGTAGGGTTTGCGGCTTTTTTTTGCCTGTTGTTTGAGTGCTTTGCGCCTTTTGAGACCTTTCACTTGTATGTTGTCCGCTTATTTTTGTGTGCGGTATGTCAGTTAGGCGCGAGGTTTCGCGGAACGATGTTGAGATAAGGTTGGCACGGTTTGAGCCTAGATTACCTGTTCTCAGACAGAGTTGTTTTTGATCGTTCTTTAATCTTTCTTTGATCTTTCTTTGATTGTCTTAGGGTGAAGTACGCCTTGGGCAACTGCACTAGGCTGACGGCTTTCTTAGGCAGCTTTCTTAGGCTGCTTTTTTTGGCAGAGAAGGCGGTGGGATTTCAATGAACTCAAAGGTGGGGCTAAAGCCCTCTGCACCAGAGGGTGTGTCACCCTGTTCGTAGCCGTCTTCTGGCAGGTCAGATTTGTCTTGATCGGTGAGGATGTTATTAGACCTGCGTCCGTTGAGTTGTTCGCCCTCATCCATTTTTTCTAGAGCAGTCTGAGCCTTTTCCGCCAGTTCTATACTCCAAGGCATTTTATAAGCTCGCGGTTCTCCCACCGGTATGCCCGCCTCATCGGTAACGCGCAGCCAAAAGAAAATTGCGCCGGGTTCCTTGCTCCTTTTGTCTGGGTCTTCAATGGTGATCCATAATACTCGGAAGGACTCCGGCATGCTGGCCTGGGTCGCCCAGCCTAGGCTGTCTCGATAGCCAAACCAGGTCAAAATGTAAAAAGCTGAGACGATCACGATCATCGAAGCTTTCACAAGGTGCGATAGTTTTGTGCCAACGCACAATGCCAGTAACAGCGCCGCAACTAACGCGTAAGCCAAAGATAGGGTAATTGATATATCCATCAGGATTTATCCTTAATGGCCCGGGTAATGAGCTTTTTCGGCCGTTGACTGGTGCTTGCCACCGCACCTTGGGCATCTAAGGTGAAACGCACAGCCGTTTGCTCATCGCCGCTGCCGGTTAATTGATGGGTGCCGTAGTAAACCATGCTCACAGTGGGGTTGAGCTTTTCGATTTTAACCGTCACTGGCAACGGCTCGCTGTAGTTAGACTTGTAGTGCAGCAGGTTGACCACGTACTCACCGGGTTGAGCTGCGCGCACTGTGACGGTTTCTTGATTGATTGGGTTAGACACCTTAACGCCATTAATGGTGATGTTGTCGGCAAACACGCCACGGTCATCGCGGTCTAGGTGCATGAGGCCGGTATCTCGATTGTGATACCACACCAAACCACCTTGAGGGTCTTCCACTAACGCATCCACATCGTCCGGGTGTTTATCTGCCCAGCGAATGGTAATCAAGACCTCTGCTTTGCTCTGAATATCACCGGCTTTCTCCGGCGTGCTGATGAGCATGAATGCAATGGCAAACATGAAGGCGAAGCCGAGGAGGGTGTTGAACAGCAAGTCGGTAAAAACGTCCTGTTCGGAGCCTTGTTTAAATATACGATGACGCACTGTAGCGGCCTTAAGTACGTTAAGTGGCTTGCTGAGTTGGGCTCAGCTTTGTTTGATCCGGGGTTTCCTGCCCCATTTTTACCTGTGTCAATTTTACCTGACTAAGCACAGTTAATTTATTCACAAGGTCTGCCAGTGAGGCGTCGAGTAAATAGTACTGCATCTTCAGCAAGGTACTGGTCACCAGACCTGCGAGCGTGGTGTACAGGGCCACAGCCATGCCGCCGCTCATAGCGGAGAGTAATTGCTGCATGAGTGAAGGGTCGAACTCTTCAATCTGGCCGATGGGCAACAGCATTAAGATAAAGCCAATGACGGTGCCGGTGAGTCCCAGCTTGAGTAGCAGGTCTGCAATGAAATGCCCGGGCGCATGGGTGTTGGTGAGCTGATCGCCGAGTGTGTCTATCAACATGCGAGTGGACTGCGAACTGTTTTGGCTTTGTTGTTTTAGGCTGGTGAGTAAACCGCCCACGTAGCCTTGTGCTTGGGTGTCGTGTTGGCTAAGCGAGCCATCTTGGGCAACTGCTTGGTCTATTGCCGCGCAATGCTTATGTTCTTCGCTGAGCGACCATGCTCTTGCTAACCAATGGAGTGTTGCCAAGCCGTACAGGGCGAAGATCACCCACGAGATATAGCTGCGATCTGAGGTCAACGCCAGTGCTAATAAACCGGTTGTTGAGAGCAGGAAAAATCCAAACAGGATTAGGCCAAGTAATATGAGTGCGTATAAGAATAGGCGTTGGTCTGAAGTTGCGCTCACGGTCTAGTTATCCTTGTCCCAATACATGATCAGCTTACAGCTGCGCATAAGCGCCACTGCTTTGCTAATGTTTCAACGTTTTTTTGCGATGCAGAAATCTACCAACGTCATAACTTCTATGACCGTTGTCTGACTAGATTTGCGGCTCCCTCTCCGGCAGCAATGATGCCGTTGCAGGCGGCTGGGGGCAAGAGTTGCGGGTAACAGCATCAAACCCTCGCCTGGCATTACTTTTAGGTGCCCGCTTGTGCCTTCAGGGTGACTTTTGCTTACCGGTAAAAGTCAGGTGCGGTTTTCAGCGTTTTAAATAGCGCCAAATCATGCTCAATCCAAAACTGCGCACCTTCTTCTGTGACCAAAGATTCAACTTTATCCATAGCAGCCAAAGTTTGATCCACGTTTACATTGAACAATGGCACTCGCCGCTGTGCGCGGCTAAAACGAAAATGGTACAAGTCACCAGACAGCACCAATGGGCCGTATTCGGCTAAATCAACAAATAGAACCTGATGCCCTTGGGTGTGTCCTGGCGCGGATATAAGGCGCACGCGGCCATCACCAAACACATCGTGGTCACCGTTCAGTTTTAGCGTTTGAGAATTTTTGATTTCCCGCAGTAAGTCTGTTTGTACACCGGGTCCTGGGGGTTCACCCTCTGGTAAAAAAGCGGCATCAAAGTCTGCCTCTTGCACCAACCACGTGGCGTTCTTAACCTCGTTAGCCACACCAACATGGTCGAAGTGTATGTGGGAAAAAGCCACATAGTCGAAACTGCTGAGATCAAACTTCATGTTGCTCAGTTGCTGCGCAAGGGTTTTATCTAGCCGAACGCTCGTACCTTGAACCTCGGGGCTCCAGCCAGGCGTGGCCGCAGTAGCAGAGGGCAGGCCGCCGTCCCACAACAAAGTGCCCTTGGGGTGCTCTATCACATAGCAAGGAACCACCAGCTCGCGCACGTCAGTTTCGTCATCGCTTAAGCCGAAGGCCGCCACAGAGTTCATGCGAAATTGGCCGCAATTAAATACGTAAAGCCTAAGTTCTTCAGGTTCAACAGGCGTATTCATTGCCTGCGCACTCAGCGCTTTTTTCGCAACCTCATCTTGACCTGTTAGGGGTTCGCCGCAACCGGTCAAGGTTGTAGCCCCCAGCAGCATACTGATAAAGATCCCAGTTCGCTTAGACATAGTTAGCCTCTCTTTATCGTTGCGTTGCATAGGCGAGTTGCGTATGCGAGTTGCATAGTTGAGCTGCGCTTATTCCGCGTAGCTGGGGTCAAGACGGTCGGCTAGGCGCAGCATGGAGGGCCATGCAACCTTGCTTAGACCTTCCCAAGAGTTGGGGTTATTGAAGGTGCCTTCCATCATGTCTATAGCGCCTTGGTTAGGCATGTTTAACGTGCCTTGCATCGCATTGACTTGAATTTTGCAAGCACGCTCAAGGTAGTACAGGCGCATAAAGCACGAAGCAACGCTGCCACCGGCAGCTAATGTGCCGTGATTGCGCAAAAGCATGACGTTCTTAGTGCCTAAATCTGCCACCACGCGTTCGCGCTCATCAAGGTCTAGCGCAACGCCTTCCCAGTCATGATAGGCAAGGTCGTGATAAACAAAGAGGGCGTGCTGGGTAATGGGCAGCAGGCCTTCCTGCATAGTGGCTACTGCTACGCCATGGTCAGTGTGCAGGTGCATTACCGCGTGGGCATCTTCACGCGCCATGTGCACGGCGCTGTGAATGGTGAATCCGGCGGCATTCACCTCATAGCCATTGTTTAAGACAATGTTCCCTTCAAGATCTACTTTGACCAAGTTAGAAGCGGTGACTTCGCTGAACTGAAAACCATAGGGATTGAGCAAAAAGTGTTCTTGTGGGCCAGGCACGCGCGCTGAAAGGTGGGTGAAGACCATGTCATCCCAGCCGTAGTGGGCGACCAATCGGTAGGCTGCGGCTAAATCTTGGCGCACCTGCCATTCTTCTGGGGACACTTGGTTTTTAACATTAACCACTGCAATAGTTGCTTCGCTCATAAAATCTCTCCTCGCTGACGTGTACTTGTTCGTTGTTAAGAAAATACCTTGAAAGGGCTATCGAAGGCCAGCTTTCTCAACTCGTTGTCGCGAGTGGGTAGGGATCTCGAACGGGTTTCAGTGGTTAGGTTAGGTGGACTGGTAGGCAGGGCATAAGGATAGGTTGAGTAGGACCCGACATTGTTGTCCTGCGTGACCACCTTAATCGAAGTGCCAACGCAGTGAGGTGGGTGTGTGTATTGAGAAGATGCATTGAGAAATCTTTTTGCAAGGAAACTAGGCGACGGGCAAGTAAATTTCAGGCAAAAAAAGGCCACCCGTAGGTGGCCAAAAACGTCTTGGGACGTTATGAAATTTCGTATCGCGGTCTAGTTGCCACCAAAGTTCAGCGTCACTTCAAGACCGTACGCGCGAGGTAGGGTAGTACCTGCTGTTTGGCGGAAATGCTCACTTTCACCGTTGCGTAGGGCTTGTAAGACCGCGACATCGTCCAGAACATTGTTCACGTACCCTGCAACAACCAAGTTCTGCTTAGCATTGGTCCACGTGGCTCTTAAGTCTAAGCGGCCATAGGCTTCGGCTTTTTCGCTATCATTCTCAAAAGGCGAGTAGTAAACCTCGTCGGTCCAGCTGTAGACACTAGACAGATCCAATTTTGCGCCGTCGTTCAAAGGGAACGAATAAGTACCGAAAACCGTTACTTTAGATTCTGGTACTTGTAGCAATTGGTTGCCGTTGATATTGGATGTGTTCTGGTCTCGGTCGGGGAACAGCGACGTGGGTGTTGCTACCCGTGCGGGGTCAAGAATGTTCAGATCTTCAGTATATTCACTTGGGGTGAAACTAAAGTTACCGCCAAGAGTGAGTTGTTCTGTAGCCAACCATAATACCTCAGCCTCAACTCCTAAGATTTCAGCGCCCGGTGCCTCAAGTACGGAAGTAGACGTGCCGCCAAGGCTGGTCACTTCTGTTGCTACTGTATGAATAGTGTCGTAATCGTAGAGGTACAACGAACCGTTTATCTGCAGGGTGTTATCGAAGAATCGGGTTTTATAGCCAAATTCATAGGCAATTAGATTTTCTGGATCGTAGGCAGCGGTATTACTGAAGAAAACTAAGTTGTAACCACCAGATCGATACCCAGATGTTGCAGAGAAGTACAATCTAACTTCCTCAGTGATATCCCAGTCTAAGTTGATTCGGCCAGTGAATTTTTCATCATCTCTTTGGAATGGACGATACACGCTGATTGCTATTGGAAAGCCGCCGTTTACCACGTTTTCAGTTGGGATCGGTTGGCCATACTGGTCGTTCATTACATTGCCATTAGCGTCGAGCTGAAAGCCGCCGTTGGCTGCGTTGAGCGCATATAGCGCAGCAGAGTAATCGATAGGGCCAGTGAAATTATCTGTAATAAATCGCGCTAAAACATCGTTTCCACCAAGAGTTTCTGTGTAGCGGAATAGGTTTTCTTCCGCGGTTACATCATCTACTGCGTAGCGTACACCAACAGTCAATGCAAACTTTTCAGATAGGTTAACAACACCCTGAGCGTAGACTGCATTTGACTTGCGCACGGTCTGTGTTGCGTATAGCAGGTCAGAGCCAATAGAGTTGATGCCGTTGATAACGTTCAAGTCAGAGTTGGTTCCATCGTCACCTTCCCATAGACCAACGACCAGGTTGTCGTTTCTACCAGCACTTTGAATTGTTAAGTTTTCGTTGCTGTTTAGCGCTGAATAATTTCGAGCACATGCCACTCCGGGGTTAGCAACTAAGCAGTTGTTTTTGGCGGTAAATAAGCCAATACCTGTCACCGTGCCAAGCAATGCAGACACCGGTGTGCCTACCGGTACGCCCGCCGCTCCAGCGCCAACAGCTCCAATACCAACGGCAGGGTTGTATGTGGCAGCATTGTTGAATCTGTTTTCAAATACTGAGGAATAAAAATCACCGCGTTGATCGATGGTTGCGTCATAGATAAAACCGCCGATGGTCAGGGTGAAATTATCTGTAACATCCCAAAATGCCTGTAATTCATGGGAGCTATAGTCGGCTTCATGATTGACATAAAACTGACGGTCATGGAATTGGCTAGCAGTATTATCATCGTCCGTTGTGCGTTGATAACTCAGCTGGTTGAAGCCATAGATATACTTGATGGACAGCGATTCCAATGCATCCCACGTGACAGCAAATTGTGTACCTTGTTGATTAAACTGTTCTCGGTTCAAACCGTTGGTTGCAGCACACACTGAGTCGCCGTCGATATCGTCAGGAAATACGCAGCGATTGTAAGCAGCTAGGCTGGCATCGGACGTGTTGTTGAAGCCGTCTAGGGACGCAACAGCATTCTGAAAGCCATCGAAATCCGCATAGTCAAGACCTGCGCGGTTAGGTTGTGCTTCTGAACGTACACCAGTAGTAGGGTTAGTGAAAAAGCGTGCTTGCTGATCTGGATTAAAAAAATCATTAGCCAATGGATTGGTTTGGGCTCTGTCAATAAAGCGGAAGCCAGGAATAAGGTCAGTTGAGCGTCCGGGGCCACCATCTTCGTTTAGGGTAACTAATCCACCGCCGTTTGCACCGCCAAATGGGCGGTCGATATCTAACCAGTTTTGACGGATGTCAACGGTCAAGTTATCAGTAGGAGTCCATTGTAGTTGAACAGAAATGTTTTCAGTGCCTAGACCATCAAGATCTTCGGTGGGTCCAATTTCCTCGATAACACCTTCTCTATCGCGGTAAGCGAAATTCACGCGGCCAAGAAGTTTGTCTTCTATGAGTGGTCCAGAAAAAGCGCCGTAGTATTCTTGGGTGCCAAAGTTACCGACGATGCCGCGGACAGAGCCTTCAAAAAAGTCTGTAGGCTGCTTGTACAAAATGTTAATGGCGCCGCCCACTGCGTTACGGCCATAAAGGGTGCCTTGTGGACCACGAAGTACCTCAATACGTTCAATATCCCAAAAGGTTTGAGCGGTAGCCGTGAGTAAGTCTTCTGAATAGACGCCGTTAATATAAGTAGCTACACCGGGGTCACCGCCTAGGGCGCGGAAGTTGCGGCCAACGCCTCGGACTGTCGCGTCATAAGGCTGAATCGTGGTTGCAGGGATGAAGTTTTGAAAATCTTCTTGGTTACGGATGCCGAAGTCGTCGACAAACTCGCCAGTTAAGGCGGTAATAGATATTGATGTATCTTGTATGGACGCTTCTTGGCGTTCAGCTGTGACTATAACTTCTTCTATTTGCCTACTGCCCGCATCTGCGGCGTAGACGCTGGAATAACTAAAAAGTCCAGCAGAAAGCACAGTAGCGCAGAGCGCCAGTGAGCTGCGATAGATTACTAGTCGCGACATTTGAATCCCCTCTAACCTAAATTTGTTTGGTCTCGTATTTGAGACTGTTACCCAATTCGTTTTCTTTCAGGTTGTTTCAAATGAAGTGCTTTAACAAAGCACTTTGATGCGGCATCAACCATTCATATAAATGAATGGGGCGTGTTACACCAAACTTCGTCGTTGAAACATTTTGAAAGAAAATCTCAGTGAGTGTTTCTAAGTGTTCCTGAGGCCTTAGATAAGGGCGCTCTGACAAAGTGGGGTATACCTCTGATGAGCGGTTGTAGTAGTGAGATGAAAATACAATTCGACCCTATGGGTCTATTTGTACAACGATTTTTATCATCGCGATTTGGGCTTTGTTGAAACACTTTTCGGCGTTATACCTAGTTAATTTGCAAATCAGCGATTTTATTTAGCAGATGGCTTTTGACGGTGTTTTTAGCGCCCTCTAAACGCTTAAAGACTGTAGCGGATTGATAGACGTTGGTAGCAGTCGTTTGTTTCAGGGTTAGGATATAATTTCTTCGTTTCAGTCACTTAGAGCGTTTTTGTGGAGGCGTTTCGTGCCCTTTTTCTTAACTAATAGTGAATTGTCGGATTACCAAGCAAAGGGTTTTCTCATTCGAGAGCGCGTTTTCTCGGCAACTGAGTTATCGCAATTTAGATCTGCCGCTCAAAACGCGCAAAAAGATGCGCTTGAGTTGGTTCAGCACGGCGCTGTTCAGGGGCGTGAAATTCAGCCCTATGTCTTAGATGGCAACCGCTTTGCGGACATAGACTTTATTACCGTGCAATTTGAGCACGGGGTGGCGAATGATACTGTGCGGGTCATTGAGCCGGTCAACGAGTTGAGTCAGCACTTCGATGCCTTAATTGACGAGCCGCGGCTGACCCAGCCCATGCAGCAAATTATTGGCGTCGATGAGTTGGCGTTATGGACCGCTAAATTGAATCTAAAACCGGCTAGAGAGGGTTCAGGCTTTCGCTGGCACCAAGACTCTCCTTACTGGATTCATGATTGTGATCATGTAGATCAGTTACCTAACGTGATGGTTTTGTTTGATGATGCCGATGTGTCAAACGGCTGTCTGCGCGTGATTCAGGGCAGCCATAAAAATGGGCGCTTGCCCGGGTGCGAGGATGGTTCGCAATTACAGGGTTTTTTTACCCACCCCAATGCGTTTTCTGAGCAAGATCAAGTAATGATGGAAGCGCCAGCGGGTTCGGTGATTTTCTTTGATCCGCATATCGTCCATGGCTCACGGCCCAATCACTCAGATACGCCCCGCAGAGCCATTATTATTACCTACCAACCGGCAGGTTACCCGGCCCTGAAGAGCCGAGTGGTTAGACCCGTTCTAAAATCATTCAACCCATAAACCTTTAGACATCACCTGAGTAATAGATCTGCTGTGCTGGATGTTTTCCAGCGGATTGCCGCTGAGCAACACTAAATCTGCTGCCATACCCACTTTGATTTGTCCCATAGTGTCCTCTAGCCCCAAGAACTTAGCCGGCGTAACCGTGGCCGAAAAAAGGGCTTGTTGTGTGCTCATGCCGCTGGCCACCAGTAACTCCAACTCTGTATGCAGGCTGTAGCCGGGAATGCCAAGGCCAATTGGCGTATCAGTGCCTGCACCAATGGGCACGCCTCGTTCCAACAATCGAGCAATTAAAAACTGACTCCAGTTGGCGAAGGTATGGTCGATGTCTAAGCTATTGGCACTGAGGAGGTTGATTCTCGCCTGCCAGGCTTCCAGCACGTTTTGCGGCAATGCTGTCGCCGCTTCTGGCCAATCGGCTCGTTCAAAGGGTGTAAGCATGAGCACAGTGTTCAGGCGCAGCGTGGGCACCTGAATAGTATTGGTGAGGGTATCTAGTACTTCATTACAGCGGGCCTCATCATAGGCCTTAATGGCTGGAATGCGCTGTGCACTGTGCAGTTCGCTGCGCAAGGTATGTCCTAAGCCCTCGGTAAACCCCGTTATTTTGGCTTGCCGCTGCGCCAACAAGTCTTGCCAGTTTGCTGCACAAGCCAGTTCAATGTTGCGCAAATGCTCCATGGAGCCGGCTATTGGGCCTGCTACATCTGCGGTCATCATAAGCGGTACGTGGGACGCTATGGGCATTTCTAGTTGTTTTGCCGCCGCCGCAAGGCTGTTGTAGGTAGCAGGATCTATGAGTTCATAGATTTTAATAAAATCAGCACCGGCGGATTTGAGCGCGGTGACTGTGGCCATTGCAGATTCTGCGCCAGAAACACCTGTACCAAGGGGCGGGCGGCTGGGGTCGCTGCCGTCATACACTACAAACTTGCCGTCTAATAACGGGCCGGAAAAATAGATGCGCGGAGCGGGTGTATCTTTGAGCTTTTCGCGCAGGGAGGCTAGCTTTTTCACATCACCGCCAGTGTCTCTAACGCTGGTCACGCCATAACGCAAAAACAGCTCAGGCATGACATCTGTTAGCGCTTCGTCATAAAGAAAATGCACGTGCATGTCCCAAAGGCCTGGAATCAAAAATTGCCCGGCCGCGTCTACAATCTCATCGGTATCGTTAGAATTGGTTGCACCCGACGCTTCATCTACTGGGCCAACGTAAACAATTTTATCTTCTTGGATCACTACCTGTTGTTGGGTCGCCAGGCCATATACCGGATCTACTATATTGACGTTATTGATAATGGTCTTTGCTGCTTCGGGCGTCTCTTGGGTTGCCTGCGGTTTAGAGCAAGCCAATAACGTGCAACACAAACCAGCAACCATTAGCACTCGAGTGATTAATCGCGAGCGCGCACTGTGGTTAACCAGCAATGGACTGGTGTATTTTGCTGCGGTGTACTTACTCATTAAATCTGCCTTTTTAGGTGTGATGGGCGGCTGCGTATTGATGTTAGGCATGTGCTGGTTATCTATTTTTGATTTGGGCAATGAGCGCACCTTCGTCAGGAAAAGTGCCCGTTTGTTTTTTGCTATAGACCAGCGCGTCATCTAGCATAACCTCAAAGACGCCACCCCCGGCTTCAATCAACTCAACGTCTAACGCAAATTCAGATTTCAGTTTTGCAGCCAAACTGACCGCTTGTGGCGCGTAGTTTCACTGCACGCAATAAGTAATGGAAAATGTCATTGGCGGTTCCTAGGTTGGCCCTTGAAGGTGCATTGCTGTGACCCGTGAAGATAGTCCCGGCACCCTAGAGAGTCAATTTAGAGCGTCAATTTAGGGAGGCAATTGGCGATTTCTCGAAGGCCTTGGGTATATCCGTTTTTGCGGCTTATATCAGTATCTTATATCAGCTCCTTACACCTAGGTTTAGATTTTTTCTCGTTGTTGTATAGTCTTTTGCTTTGCATTTAAACGGGGATTTTCTATGAGCGTTAAGTATTACGATTGGACCGCCTATCACGCCAATATGCGCGGTAATAAAGTAGCGATCATCGATTTAGACACCCGCAACGAACTGACTTATGCCCAGCTAGATCAGCGCGCAGAGCGTCTGGCGGCATGGTTGCAAAGCCAAGGTGTGACCAAGGGTGATCGCGTTGCGCTGCTTACGCCAAATTGTCCTGAGGTTTTTGAAGCGGAGTTTGCTTGCGCCAAGATTGGTGCCATCTGTATTCCCCTCAACTGGCGTTTAACAGTGCCGGAGTTGGAATATATTCTTAATGACTCTACCCCCAACGTGTTGATATTTGACCAGACCTTTGGCGAGCAAGCCGCCGCGTTGCAGGAGCTTTGCAGCTTTGCCCATACTTTAGAGGTGGCAATGGAGAATGCCAGTTCAAGCTATGAGCTGGCGTTGGCTGGGGCCGATGAAAAGTGCCAAGCCATCGAATGCACCCATGATGATGTTGCCATGATCATGTACACCTCGGGGACCACAGGTCATCCCAAGGGTGCCATGATCACCTTTGGCATGAATCTATATAACGCCATTAACCTTGGTCTGCCTGCTGGGGTGAGTGCCAATACGGTGCAACTGGTGATTTTGCCTTTGTTTCACACGGGCGGCATGAACTGTTACGCCAACCCTGTGCTCCACGCTGGTGGACAGATTTTGCTGATGCGCGAGTTTGAGCCTGGTCGTGCGCTGTCGATTATTGGCGATGCTAACTTAGGCGTTACCCATTTCTTTGGCGTACCCGCGCCTTATCAATTTATGATGCAACACCCTGACTTTGAGTCTACTGACCTTAGTCGTATACAAACCGCAGGCGTAGGTGGCGCACCTTGCGCAGAAGCCATTCTTTCCGGCTGGATCGACCGCGGCGTGTCGTTAATACAAGGTTGGGGTATGACTGAAACCAGCCCCGGCGGCACGGCCTTAGATGCAGCCGATGTGCTGCGTAAAATTGGTTCAGCGGGTAAGCCGTTACTGCACACTGAAGTTAAGATTATTGATGACGAAGGCGCAGAGTTGCCTTGGGGCGAGGTGGGCGAATTGCTTATTCGCGGGCCAAATATTACCCCCGGCTATTGGAACAAACCTGAAGCCACTAAAGATGCCTTTGTGGAGGGTTGGTTGAAGACTGGCGATGCTGCGCGTTTTGACGATGAAGGATTTATTTATATCGTTGACCGCTGGAAGGACATGTACATTTCTGGCGGTGAAAACGTCTACCCAGCAGAAGTAGAAAACGTGCTCTACCAACTGCCGCAGGTGGCAGAGGCCGCAATTATTGGTGTGCCTGATGATCGTTGGGGCGAAACCGGTAAAGCAGTGCTGGTACTTAAGCCAGATGCGCAGTTGTCTGCCGATGAGGTCATTGGTCACTGTTTAGGTAAATTGGCGAAGTTCAAGGTGCCTGCAAGTGTTGAATTTATTCAGGCCTTGCCGCGCAATGCCACAGGCAAAGTGCTGAAGCGAACGCTGCGTGACCAGTATGTTGCGACGGATGCGCCGGCAATAAGCTAAGGTTTCTTGCGCAGCAGATTTGTTGCGCTCTAGTGATTAGGACGGTGTAGGACGGCTTATGACTGGTTTGCACATTCCAGGGAAAAGCGCAGTCTTACTAAATTAAATTAGAGAGGGTGGTGTTATGAGTGAATCAATTTCCCAGACCGGGACAATGGATGATGATATGTCAGCAGAGCAGATGCAGACTGTCTTAGACCGTCAGAAACGCGCTTATTTGGCCGACGGCGTAGTGTCTACCAAACTGCGTATTGATCGTCTTGAACGTGCGGTAAATGTTTTAAAGAACAACCAAAAAGAATTAGTTGAGGCCATGTCAGCAGACTTTGGTCATCGCAGTGAACATCAGTCTATATTTACTGATATCGCCTCAGCCATTGGTCCCATTCGGCATGCACAAAAGCACCTTGCTGGCTGGCAGAAAAAGCAAAAGCGTAAAGTGACACCGGGCATATTGGCGTTACTGGGTGCCAAGGCTTGGGTTGAATATCAGCCCTTGGGTGTTGTGGGGGTGATTAGCCCGTGGAACTTTCCAGTGAATTTAACCTTTACGCCGCTGGCCGGTATTTTGGCTGCGGGCAATCGCTGCATGATCAAGCCTAGCGAATACACGCCGGAGACCTCTAAAGCAATGGCGGCGGCAATTGCCAAAGAGTTTGACGCCGATGAAATTGCTGTTATCACGGGTGGCCCTGAAACAGGCGCTAACTTCTCCGGCCTTGCCTTTGACCACTTGCTGTTCACCGGCGCCACGTCTGTTGCCAAACATGTGATGCGTGCGGCGGCAGCTAACCTTGTGCCCGTGACCTTAGAGCTAGGGGGCAAGTCGCCTGTAGTGATTTCTCGCACAGCACCCATGGCGGCCACAACGGATGCATTAATGGCCGGCAAAATGCTCAACGCCGGGCAAATTTGTTTGGCACCAGACTATGTATTTGTGCCTGAAGAGCGCATGGGTGAGTTTGTTGAATCCAGCAAAAAGTCGGTGGCTAAAATGTATCCAACGTTGGTAGATAACCCAGATTACACTTCAATAGTTAACGATCGGCATTTTGATCGTATTAATCAATACGTTGAAGAGGCCAAGGAAGCAGGTGTTGAGGTAGTAGAAATTAATCCGGCTAATGAAGATTTTCGTCAGCAACCGACTAACAAGATTGCGCCAACGCTGTTGATTAACCCGCCGGAAGATTCAGCGGTCATGCAGGAAGAAATTTTTGGTCCAGTGATGCCCGTTAAATCTTACGAGCACATGGACGAAACAATTGATTACGTTAATGCTCACGACCGTCCGTTGGGTCTTTACTATTTTGGTAACGACCAAAAAGAAGTGGATAAAGTTTTAGGAGAAACCACCTCAGGGGGTGTCACCCTGAATGATGTTTTGATGCACATCTCCCAAGAGAACTTGCCCTTTGGCGGCGTCGGTCCGTCGGGTACCGGTTCTTATCACGGTGAAGATGGCTTCCGTGCTTTTAGTCATACCAAGGCGGTCTATCAGCAGGCAAAATTTAATCCGGCAGAAATGTTGGGTTTACGGCCACCTTATGGCGATAAGTTGCTGAACTTGCTCAAAGGTCAAATGAAGTAACACCTTGCAAATCTCATCCGCCTCTACTTGTTGTTTAAGCAGGGGCGGACTGATGGTCTCTTCCTCTTAGCCAGGGTTTTTCGGCATTGCCGGTACGCCGTCGGCTAACTCCACCCAATTTTGCTTACTGCCACTCCACACGTGAAACTGCGGTGCGAACTCTGAGGTGTCGTCTAAAGTACCCGTTTTCAAGTAGATCATCTCAGCTTGGCTGGGCACCTTGGAATAAATAGGCGAGCCGCAGTTACCGCAGAAAAAGCGCTCTACTGCATCGCCACTGTCTGTGTCCGCGTCTTGATACAGCTTGGGTTGGCCTTGGGTTATGTGGAACTCAGGGACGGGTACACCGGCCAATGTTGAAAACGCTGATCCGGCCTGGCGCTGGCAATTCTTACAGTGGCAAACGCCAGTCATTGCAGGTGGGTTGTCTAAACTATATTTGATCTCGCCGCATAGGCATTGTCCGGTTGTAGACATGGTGGTGCTCCCTCTCATTATTGTTCTAATTAAGTCTAAAGTTTTTGTTGTTAAAACCAATGGGGTGACGATGCCGTTTTATATCGTCCATATCAAGGGCATCAAAAGCATCGCGGCCAACAAGATTTACTGCGGGCAGGTTAGGTCAGGTTTCTCACGCGCTTTTTCTCTCGAATAGGGGTCTGTTGGGCGGTGATTTGCTGTAGCATCTGCACCGTTATTCTTCTCGGCTAGGCTATGCTGCGTATTCAAAATGTACTCCTCAACCCCAGGCTAAATTGTGGCTTTGACCATGACTTTTTGCCTGGTGGAATGACCGTTGTACTTGGGCGTAATCAGGCTGGCAAAACCAATTTATGTCGGCTTATTGCCGGCTTATCTACCCAAGCTGTTGGCGATCTGTCGTTAAACAATGCGCCGCTGAATAAACTCAGCCCGCAAAAGCGTTCAGTGGCAGTGGTCTTCCAAGCTTTTGTTAATTATCCCAATTGGTCTGTGCAGCAAAATATTGCGTCGCCTATGGTGGCAGCGGGTAAAGACAAAGCGTACATCCAAAGTCGGGTAGTCGAGTTGGCGGCAAAACTTGGGCTGGGTGAGTTACTTCAGCGCATGCCCAATGAACTATCCGGTGGCCAGCAACAGCGTCTGGCGATTGCCCGCGCCTTAGCTAAAGAAGCCCAGGTTTTACTGTTAGATGAGCCGTTGGTGAACTTAGATTACAAGTTGCGTGAAGCGCTGGCCTTGGAACTGCGCAGTCTTTTGGATGACGGTGACACCACGGTGATCTATACCACCACAGACCCCAAGGACGCCTTCACGCTAGGGGACGATTTGTTGCTGCTAGAGGGCGGTAGCAAGTTACAGGCGGGTGCGCCACTCAGCGTTTATCAAACACCCAAGACCTTCGCAGCAGCCAATCTAATGAGCGACCCCGGTATCAATACTTTTGCTTGGTCGACACTCACGGATCAGACGTTTGCCCAGCAAAGCCAAGCAGCCGGTGGCGTATCTGGGCTGGGTGGGGTAAGACCGGAACATCTGTTTTTTGTTGATAAAAGCGAGTTCAACGCAGAAGAATGCGTTGGCTTTGGCCTGCAAGTTTCGGCGCTAGAAACCAGTGGGGACGAAACTTTTGTCCATGGTGTCGTGCAGGCCTCCAACCTTGGATTGTCCGGTCCTAGATTGCCTGACTCTGGATTGTCTGACACTGGATTGCCAGATCAACCCTCATGGGTTGTGCGCAGTCCGGGCATGCTCAATTTCAGCCAAGGACAAGTATTGTTGGTGGCTGCGCGTAAGCGGGATATTCTCGCTTTTGGTGGGCAGTAACATGGCGAATATTGTTCTCGACGAGTTAGGCTTTGCCTATCCCGGTGCTTTAGAGCCGACGTTGCTACCACTGTCTGTAGAAATTAAAGATGGTGAGGCGTTTGCTTTATTAGGGGCGTCCGGCGCCGGTAAAACTACGCTGCTGAATTTACTCTCAGGGTTGCTGGTCCCCACAACTGGCAGAATATTATTTGACGGTGTAGATGTGTCTGCCCAGTCCGGTAGTCAGCGCAACCTAGCCCAGGTGTTTCAGTTTCCAGTGCTGTACGAGTCTTTAACTATTGCGGATAACCTCGCGTTTCCGTTGCGCGCAAGAAAAGCCGTCAATGGCTTCTCTGCTGCCGATATTGCTTCCCGCGTAGCAAAAATTGCTGGCGAGTTAGGCATTGAAAACCTGCTCAAACGTAAACCTAAAACTCTGTCGCTGTTTCAAAAACAGCTAGTGGCCATTGGTCGCGCGTTGATGCGCCCAGATGTTTCAGTGGTTTTATTAGATGAGCCGTTAACCGCGGTAGAGCCTCGGACCAAGTGGCAGCTGCGCCAAAGCCTTAAGCGGTTACAGGAAGAGCTTGGGGTGACCATGATCTATGTTACCCACGATCAGACTGAAGCTTTGACCTTTGCTGATCGCGTGGCCGTTATGGCGGATGGAAACATTTTGCAGACCGCGTCGCCACAAGAGGTGTATGAGCATCCTGCTCACGAATTTGTTGGCTTCTTTATTGGCAGCCCGGGTATGAATTTTGTCGCAATAGATACCGCTGCCCCTGACCCAATGTATGCAGCGAGTGGGGTAGATAGATCTGCACAGCGCATAGGCTTTAAGCCTGAGTGGGCTCGGTTAGAGAACCCTTCAATGAATGGCCCATCCTCTGCGGTGCATTGGCCGGCTAGAGTCACGCATTGTCAAATTCTGGGTACTCAAGATGGTGCTCCAGTGGGCATTACTACCCTTGCAAGTGAGGTGGGAGAGTTAAAGGTGCGCGGCGCAATTAACATGGGCGTTGGCGATGACATCAAGGTGACGGTGGACAGATTTGTGAGCTTTTCTGACGAGCAATATATAGCCACTCACTATGCTCAGAGCAGCACTGGCCAGCTCGCAAACTCTGTTGGTGATGAATAATGGCGATTAACAAACCTTACAATAATCGCGCGTGGCTTGGCGTGCTGCCGGTGCTGCTCATTGTCTCATTCAGTGCGGTCATTCCACTGATGACGGTGGTGAATTATTCCGTCCAAGATATTTTAGATTTCAATAGTCGCTTTTACGTGGGCCTAGACTGGTACCGTGAAACACTGCAAGACCCACGCTTTATTGAGGCCTTTGGTCGTCAGGTGCTGTTTAGTTTAAGCGTGCTGGCCATTGAAATACCCTTGGGCATCTTGGTCGCGAGAGGGTTGCCAAAGAGTGGCGTATGGACCTCAGTTCTACTCATATTATTGGCGGTACCGCTGCTTATTCCATGGAACGTGGTGGGGACCATTTGGCAAATTTATGCGCGCTCAGATATTGGTTTGTTAGGCGTGGGGTTGAACGAATTAGGGTTGGCGTTTAACTACACATCTAACCCTACCCATGCGTGGCTTACTTTAATTGCAATGGATGTGTGGCATTGGACATCATTGGTCGCGCTGTTGTCCTTTGCGGGTTTGACCTCAGTACCACCGGCTTATTACCAAGCAGCTGAATTAGACGGCGCCAGCAAATGGCAGGTATTTCGTTATGTCGAAATGCCGCGGTTGGGCGGCGTGTTGGTCATTGCGGTGTTACTGCGTCTGATGGACAGCTTTATGATTTACACCGAACCCTTTGTGCTCACTGGCGGTGGCCCCGGTAACGCCACAACATTTTTAAGTCAGTATTTGGCGACCATGGCGGTGGGGCAATTTGACCTAGGACCGGCGGCGGCCTTCTCCGTGATCTACTTCTTATTCATTCTGTTGTTCTGTTGGATTTTTTATAGCAGCGTCATGACAGACGAGACGGTAGAGGATGCGGTAGAAAATACAGCTAACAACAATGAGGCACGCCGTCATGACTAGTGTTAGCCGATGGGTCTTGGTCTTTTACTGTATTTATCTGCTGCTGCCGCTGTATTGGTTAATGACCATGGCGCTGCGCACCAACAGCGACATCACCGGTAAGTTTGAGGTGATTCCCAGCAATCCAACCTTAGCCAACTTTGCGGAAATAGTGACTAACCCGGTTTGGTATCAGGCCTTCGGTAACTCATTGAGCTATGTGGTGTTGAACACTCTCATCTCAATATGCGTTGCGCTGCCTGCGGCGTACGTGTTCTCTCGTTATCGCTTTTTGGGTGATCGACAACTGTTCTTTTGGCTGCTGACCAACCGCATGGCACCGCCAGCAGTGTTTTTACTACCATTTTTTCAGCTATATTCATCTATCGGTTTGTTTGACACACCCCTTGCTGTGGCGCTGGCCCATTGCCTGTTTACCGTGCCGCTGTCGGTATGGATTTTGGAAGGTTTTATGTCTGGTGTGCCCTCAGAGGTAGATGAAATGGCCAAGATTGATGGGCACAGCTTCCCCTATTTCTTTTTCCGCATTTTCATCCCCATCAATAGGGGCGCCATAGGCGTGACTTTGTTCTTCTGCTTTATGTTCAGCTGGGTTGAGCTGCTGTTGGCGCGCACCCTAACGGGCAGTACCACTAAACCCATTGTGGTGGTCATGACCCGGACCGTGAGCGCCTCGGGACTAGACTGGGGCGTGTTGGCGGCTGCCGGGGCATTAACCGTGGTACCCGGCATTATTGTGGTGTGGTTTGTGCGCAAGCACCTGGTCAAGGGTTTTGCCCTGGGGCGGGTCTAATGAGTTGGATGGCGTGGACAACACCCACAATGATTTTCTTTATCGGCATTGGCCTGTCATTACTGTTGCTGACCCTGGCCGAACTAAAGTGGCCCACCGTGCTTGCGAAAGGATTTTTACCTTTAGCCACCACGCGCGGCGATCGGTTTTTTATCAGTCTTTTGAGCGCAGCATTTATTCATTTGTTTTGGCTGGCACTCATCCCCGGAGATGTTTTGCTCGGCTCATTCATTGCTCTGATTTGGGCAGGCTTGGTTATGACAAAGGGCTAGCGGCATTTTACGCCAGCTTTCACACGCAATATTTTAAACGCAATATTGATCGGCTAAATCATTATACTGCGGCTCAGATGCGATGCAGTTCAGACAAAGATTTAAACAAAAGTTTAGCGACGAAAGAGGAGATGGGGATGCAAAAGCTTATAGGGTTAATGGGGTTGAGTATTGTGCTCAGCCTGCTTTCCAGTTGTGGGGGCGAAGAGGACAAGGCCGTAAGTGCTGAGATTCAAACAATGGATTTCGCCGCCAATGCCAATAAATGGGTTACGGATGAGTTTCAACCCTCAACCCTAAGCCCAGCACAGGCTCAAAGCGAGATGGCATGGTTTACTCAAGCGGCGCAGCCGTTTCGTGGCATGTCCATTAACGTGGTCTCCGAAACGCTGACAACCCACGAGTATGAAAGCGCAACGCTGGCTCAAGCTTTCTTTGAAATCACCGGTATTCGAGTTAACCACGACCTCATTCAAGAGGGCGATGTGATAGAGAAGCTGCAAACGCAAATGCAGTCTGGTGAGAACGTCTACGACGCTTACATCAATGACTCCGACTTGATTGGCACGCATTCGCGCTACGGTTATGTAGTGGCCCTGAGTGATTTCATGGCAGGCGAGGGCGCGGATGTAACCTCACCTACCTTGGATCTAGACGACTTCATCGGCATCAGTTTTACTACGGGTTCAGACGGTAAAATTTATCAGTTACCAGATCAACAGTTCGCTAACCTTTACTGGTTTCGCTATGACTGGTTTTCCAACGAGGAACTTCAGGCAAAGTTTGCAGAGCTCTATGGTTACGACTTAGGTGTACCGATTAACTGGTCAGCCTACCAAGACATCGCTGAATTTTTCTCCACTCATGTGGGTGAGATAGACGGCAAAAAAGTTTATGGGCATATGGACTACGGTAAAAAAGACCCGTCCCTAGGCTGGCGTTTTACCGATGCATGGTTGTCCATGGCCGGTGCAGGTGATGTAGGTATTCCTAATGGCTTGCCGGTAGATGAGTGGGGTATTCGAGTAGAAAATTGTCGCCCAGTAGGATCGTCTGTGACTCGCGGCGGCGCAGCTAACGGCCCCGCTGCTGTTTACGCGCTGCAAAAGTATATTGATTGGTTACAGGCCTACGCACCCAGCGAAGCGCCAGGTATGACTTTTTCTGAGTCTGGTCCCGTGCCAGCCCAAGGCCATATTGCGCAACAGATATTTTGGTACACCACATTTACTGCGGACATGATCAAAGACGGTTTGGCGGTAGTCAATGAAGACGGCACCCCTAAGTGGCGTATGGCGCCTTCCCCCCATGGACCTTATTGGGAAGAGGGTAT
This sequence comes from Pseudomonadales bacterium, assembly GCA_028228615.1. Taxonomy (GTDB): domain Bacteria; phylum Pseudomonadota; class Gammaproteobacteria; order Pseudomonadales; family Azotimanducaceae; genus UBA4421. The sequence continues at coordinate 126,939 of JAOJBS010000002.1, forward strand.
GAAGCTGGGTTATCAGGACACCGGTGCGTGGACCTTGTTAAAATCTACCCCGTTAGATCGACGTAAAGCGGCATGGCTTTATGCGCAGTTTGTCACTTCAAAAACCGTATCACTGAAGAAAACTGTGGTAGGTCTTACGCCCATTCGTGACTCAGATATTCGCTCTCAAGCCATGACCGATTTGGCACCTAAGCTAGGTGGATTGGTGGAGTTCTACCGCAGTTCAGCGCGTACAGCTTGGACCCCAACAGGGACCAATGTGCCAGATTATCCAAAGCTTGCGCAGCTGTGGTGGGCTAACGTTGCCAATGCTGTGAGTGGTCAAGTCAGTGCGCAAGAGGCAATGGACAGTTTGGCCAATCAGCAAGATCGAGTGCTAGAGCGCCTAGAAAAGCACGGTATTCAGGGTGACTGCGGTCCTAAGTTGAATGAAGAGCGCGATGCTGAGTATTGGTTGTCTCAGCCCGGCTCACCTAAGGCACAGTTGGCAGACGAGAAGCCTCAGGGCGAAACCATTTCTTATGATGAGTTGCTCAAGACATGGGCAGCTGAGTAATAAATTGGATTAGGTTGCGAAGGAAGGTTGAGAAGGGCAGACGTTAAAGGATAGAGAAAGAGCCTTTACCGTTTGGCCCCTTTTTTTCGCCAGCCTGTTGAGTTCGGAATGATGAGGGAACGCGCCAAAATTTCATTGCTTAAACTGTATCGTGTAGACATCAACGCCTAAGCATTTGCCTCAAAACTGTATTCCCGTTCTACTTTGCAGATGCGGGTAGTATAAGACTTGTACCATTTCTCTTTGCCTAACTTTTGCGCTAACTGATGTTGCGCAGCATTTCTCCAAGCACTAATGGCATCTAAAGACTGCCAGTAGCTCACAGTAATACCCAATTCTGATCTGGCAGATTCCATATGCAAAAAACCGGGCTGTTGCTGGGCCAGTTTGTACATGGCCTTAGCCATAGCATCATAGGCGGGGTCATCATCATTTAAGGTTGAGGTGAAAATTACTGCGTAATAGCCGTCTGCAACTGTCATTGAGATTTCCCCTGATATTTGCGAATCCTTAGAAGGTCTATTTGTCCAAGTTTTTAAAAAAGTCGATATCACGTTTTTCACCTTCAGGCACGGCCACCTCAGTGATGCGCTCGTCTACATCGTCCCACTCCAAGCGCAGTGCCCTAGTCATAGTGGCATGCATTTCATAGGTGCAAACAATATAAGTAAGCTCAATGATCTGCACTTCGTTGAGGTGGTTTTGCAACACGGCAAAAGTACCATCAGCAACGCGCCCACCCTGAAGTACAAGATCATCAGTATAGGCCAACACTGCACGTTCTATTTCGTCGAACAAGTCAGTGGACGCCCAATGTGGAATCGCCTGAATTTGTTCCTCAGAAAATCCGGCACCACGCAAAGCTTTGCAATGCTGGGAAAAAACAAACTGACTCCCGCGAGCAAAGCCCGCCCTAGCTTGACCCAATTCCCTAAGTTTGGCAGAGATCTTACGGTTACGACCACGATAAAACTCAAAACCACTGACCATGTGATGCAAGGCATCAGGCACATGGGCAAACACAGTCCACCAGTTACCCGGCGTACCGGTGGCGGTGCCCGGGTGAGTAGTCGGCTCACGATCCTTGCCGAACAAGGCGTCATAATAAGGCAGTACGCTGGCGTCGGCTTCCGTTCTAGGTATTTCTCTTAGTCTTGGCATCACTTTCCCCTCATTAGATATCTTTCGAGTATCGCGGTTTTTTTGCTTAGTCTCCAGAGACATGGCGTTAAGTTTTACGCGAGCTAATGTTGGTTTATACGCAAGCCCAGTGTCGTTGTGCGTGCCTAAGCCTTCTATGCGCGTCTTTGGCGTACTCCTCTGAGCGCCGACTCGCAGGCAGGGCGTGACGCTTTGCGTTATAGCCGTTCAGCCTCTGTTTACAGCCTTTGGGAGTCTAAAACCCCGAGAAGCGTGGCAACTTGGTACTTTGCATTCTGTTTATTTTAATCTTGATTCGGCGACAAATGTTGCAGCAGCAACCACTCATTTGTAGCAGATCAACAGTGACGGAGAGGATAAATTTATGCGTCTGTTATTAGCTATTTTTCTACCTTGGCTACAGTTTTTCACCATCGGCAGACCCTTCGCCGGTATTTTTTGTTTAATTTTGCAGCTCACCTTAATCGGTTGGATTCCAGCTTGTATATGGTCGGTGTATGCGCTGGGCCAATACAAAACGGATCAGAAGATCAAAGATGCCATGGCAGAAAAATGAGTCTGGCCAAAGTAAAGGAAAGGGCTGCAAAGAAAATGCCTTGCGCGCTTAAAGCCCGACCATTGGTTTGCGCACGTATTTTTCTCCTTGGTTGCCTGCAATTGGCACTACTGGGTTGCTCGTCAACTTATTACGACGCGTTAGAAACCCTTGGCGTGCACAAGCGCGATATCTTTGTTGACCGCATTGAAGAAAGCTTAGAAGTACAGAAGGAAGGCCAAGCACAGTTCGAGAGCGCACTGGAGCAATTTAAAGCCACCATTGATTTTGATGGTGGTGGCTTAGAGAAAGCCTACAACCTGTTTAATGATGAATATGAAGACAGCGAAGACGCCGCCAAAGCCATCAGTGCGCACATAGCCTCGGTTGAGAACGTGGCAGATGCGCTGTTTGAAGAGTGGTCGGATGAACTGGATTTATATACCAGTGCGTCGTTGCGCCGCGCCAGTGAGCGGCAATATATGGCTACGCAGAAAAAGTATCAGCGCTTGTTGGCTTCAATGCAGCGAGTGGAAGACAGTATGCAACCGGTGCTAGCGACCATGCGCGACAACGTACTGTTCTTAAAACATAACCTTAACGCACGGGCAATAGATGCGCTTAAAGGTGAGTTGGGCAACATCAATCGAGATGTATCTACCTTAGTGAAGAATATGCAGCGCTCTATTCAAGAGTCAGAGGCGTTTATTACCACGCTGAAAGCGGAACGTTAGATATATTGGGTGGTGGCGCTCGCTCGTTATAGAGCGCCACCGAGTGCCACAGTGCGCCAAAGTCGTCGTGCTAAATCCAGTGGGCGGCTAAAGTTGCAAAGTTATTTGGACACGGCTTAGACCTCGTCTCGTTGCTCTAGCAAGATCAATTTATCTATTTTTGTCTACTAGAATCTGCGTTGGAAAGGGTTGTAGTATCGGCTCCATGAATTATGTCCAACTCGCAATTCCGTACTTTCTTCTCGCCATTGTCCTTGAGTCGATTTACGGCTACCTACGCAAAAATCAAACCTACCGTCTAAACGACACCGTTAATAGCCTGCAAATGGGCATGCTCAGTGGCCTTGTCGGTGTGCTGCGCTTGGGCTTCTCAGCGGTTGTGTTTACTCAACTTGTTGCTCTGTTTGGTGTTCAGCAGTGGTCTGCGGATACCTGGGTGCATTGGGTGCTCGCTTTCGTCGCCTACGATTGCTGCTATTACTGGAAGCATCGCTTTGGTCATCAGTGGCGCATCATGTGGGCCTCTCACTCGGCGCATCATCAAAGCGAAGAGTACAACTTGAGCACCGCTCTCCGCCAAACGGGTACCGACTATATTGGCTTTGTCTTTTACATCCCCATGTATTTAGCAGGTACGCCGGTTGAGGTTATGGTCACGGTAGGCAGTCTGAATTTGGTTTATCAATTTTGGGTGCACACAGAACATGTGCGCTTCCTTGGGGTGCTTGATTATATTTTGGTGACACCGTCTAACCACCGGGTGCATCACGCCAAAAATCCGGGGTATATCGACAAAAATTATGGCGGTGTTTTTGTGATCTGGGACCGATTGTTTGGCACCTTTGCCGTTGAAAGAGTAGAGGAACCTTGTCGTTTTGGTATTACCCACGGACTTAAGAGTTGGAATCCCGTTTGGGCCAATGCCATTGTTTGGTGGGATACGTTAAAGCTGTCGCTGCAAACACGCCGTTGGCAGGACAAATTGTTGGTTTGGTTTAAAGGCCCAGCGTGGCTGCCAGCGGATATTAACCCAACCTATGAGGGTAGTTGGCAGGACGAAAAGTTCGACCCCATCGCATCTGCCTATTGCAAACTTTATGTGTTTGCTCAGTTCGTGATGGTCACTATTGCAGCTATGGCGCTGCAAGAGTTGCAGAACGATTTGCCCACCAGTTTTGTCTTGGTCGCGTTTTTCCTTTTGGTGCTTTCAGTTTGTGTCCAAGGTGTTTGGCTGGAAGCCCGAGGGTCTTTCCGAGTTATGGAAGCGGCGCGTTTGACGGCGGTTGGTGGCCTTTCCTTAATTCTACCTACTGCTTGGCCTGCGGTTGAATGGACCGTTCAGTCATACGAATTATCGCTATTGTTGCAGAGTTATATTGCTGTGAGTGGGGTGCTTTTGCTGGGTAGTTTCGGTGGAATTGCCCAGGTGTCGGAACCGGCGGCAGAGCAAGCGGGCGATAACGCCTCTGCTTAGATGTAGATCTTCAGCTCGGCGCTAGCGCCAGAGGGAAGGTTTCGGGTTGTGTAACTAAACTGCTTTAATCACATCACCTAACGGAATAGTGCCCCTAAAGACTTTCAATGTAGGCTTCAATTTGTCTGCATTTTTCCAGCCCACCAAAATACTCAATTTCATCTTCGTCGAAGCTTGCTATGGTCGTTAGCAGGTCTTGTTGCGCTTGAGGGTGGCCGGCAATATCTGCCAGAGGCTGAAACCGTGGGTTGATGGTAAACAGCAAGTAATCCTCATGAACCCGGCACAAGGTTTCTCGCTCAGAGCGGACAAACCACTGCTCTGGGCCGTTTTTCATGGTTTCATCTGGTTCATTGTGAAAGCGCTGAGTGTCATCGTGGATAAACCAGTTCGTCCGTTCGAAAGGTTTCATTAACGGCGCATTTTGGATAAACCGTTCAATGGGGTCGCCAATTTTTGCATCCATGCTGTGCACCGGCTGGTGAATCTCCCGCAGCGGCCTGCCTATTTTACTGCGCACATCCCAATAGCTGGGTGAACACACGCAGGCGGCAACCAGGCGTTGGGGTAAAGCGGTTTGCATAAGACATAAATCGTCAGGCACTTGCATGGCAAGGTTGGCAACAAGGTCTGGGTATGTGTCTGCTACATCAGGGCGTTGGGCGGCCAGCGCCTGTTGTGCGGTCATAGCCACTTCAACATCATCCGCCACGGCAGTTACTTCGTTATAACAGGTCGCTAGTAGATGGCTTTTGTGCGCCGCAATATCCTCGGTCATGGGCACAGGAAACCAGTTCTGCAAGTCGATAGGGGCTAGGCCCAAACGGTACTTTGGTTTACCCCCTTGCCAAGGCGGGTTTTGCCAAAACACACTGGCAGCACTTGGGTTTTCGGCGTTCCCTGTATTTATTGATTCTTTGCTAATAGCCGCTGCCCGTTTGTTTACTATTTTTGTTTACTATTTTTGTTTGCTACTTTGATTTTTGTTCGTTCAAATCCCAGTCGTAATCGTAATCTATCGCGTTTTTAGATGCCAAAATGCTTTGTGCTTGTTGGGGCAATTGAGCGGCAAGGTAGGCCTTAAGGCCTTGTTCATCCTCGCTAAAGTCCTCTAAGTACCAATCAAAAATACTCGACAGCACGAGTTTATTTTTTCTTAGCGACACGCCTCTCGGGTGGCTGAGGTAGCGCTTTTGCGCGCGCTGTAACTGCGCTTGGACATTGCTAGAGGAATAGGCTGTTTTGCTGAGGTTAGGGCAACCTATACTGGCGCAGTTAAGTGCAAAGTGCAGCCTGTGATCTTGCCAAATGGGGCGCAATATTCGGTGCTCAATGTCATTTAAGGTAACAGCCTTACCCTCAATTGTGAGCAGTTCATCATCCCAGGGCCCAATGCTAAAGAAGCTGTTTTTCATCTTCAGAATGCTTTTAGCCTTGGGGTATTGCAGCACCACTTGTACGGTTAAAGCGTTGTATAGATTAATCCAATAGGCCAGTTGTTCATCGCGATTCAATTGGGTTGGCTTTAGCCCAGCCAGCTTTTGGACATAGCTGGCGAGCTGGTTTTTCTCAACCGCTGAAAACTGTTTATAGCTGACACGGTTAATGTCATCAGCGTTTTCGTGTACGCGTAGATCTAGTATCTGCTGCCATTGGCTGTGATCAATGACCTTACTGGATTGAGCGTTGTGAGCACTCCAGTAAGGCCAAGGGTCTGACTTTGGCGCTGCCTGCACACTTGTGACGAGGGTCGCCGCAAGTATCAGTACAGCTGCAACCCAGAATGAGTAGCTGGGCACATATTGATTTCTACGCATACTGTTAACACCGTTTTAGGGGTTAAAAAGTATAACGCAGACCTAGGGCAACTCGTCGTCCCGGTTGCGGCGCACTGTCCTTAATAAACGACGTATGGTGCCTTTGCTCAGAATCAGTGAGGTTATCGCCGCGTAGGAATAGCTCCAAATCCGCATCTCGGCTAGTGGGTATTTGCCAACCTAAGTATAGGGACAGGTCATTGTAGGAGTCCGTGGGCAACTCAAAGCTAGCAACGTCGTCTTGCTTGAAGGCATGCACATAATCAAGGCTGAGCGCAAAGTTTTGCCAGTCTAGGTCTGAACTTAAACCAACTCTGCTGGGCGGAATCAGGGGCAGATTAGACTCGGAGGTTGAGTCAATGTCAGTACTGACCATGTCAAAAAAACCCCTAAAACTTAGGTCGCGTTCGCCAAACAAATTGGTGGTGTAAATGATTTCGCCATCAATACCCGTAAAGGTGGCATCGTCTTGGTCCCACAGAAATACCGGTAGCTCATCTAATTCGCGGTTGTCGCTGCTTTGATAGACAAAGTCGTTGAAGTCTGAGTGGTAGACGCTCAGGGTCACATCCCAAGCAGCGTTAGAGTAGGACAACCCTACAGTAGCGCTCAAAACTTTTTCCTCATCAAGCTCTGCATCGCCAATTTCAAAACGGTTGGTGGCAAGGTGTGGGCCAAAGCTGTAGAGCTCTTCGCCAACGGGCGCTCTCTCAGCGTAGTCCACTGCCAGCTTCCACGTTAGTTGTTCACCTAACGGTATAACCAGTCCGCCAGAGGCGGCCAAGGTAGTGAAAGAGCGCGATGAACCGGTTACTGGTTTATGTGAAACCCGCTCCACGCGTACGCCTGTTTCAAGATCAAAGCGCTCAAAGCCGGTTTCATTCAGCCAAAATGCGCCTAATGATCGGCTGTCTACGCCGGGTACAAACGCTTCCTCGCCTTCAACGCTGAAATCGCGTTGATCAAATTGAAAACCATAAACACTGCGGCCTCGACCTGTTTCTTGTGTCAATTCTATGCGGCTTTCAAACGCGTCATTTTGAAAAAGCGTTGCCACCTCGCCATCAGGTTCTATTTCGGAGTGCTCATAGTCGTTATGACCTAAACGAAGGTTGAGGCTGCTGAAAGAACCAAACGGGTTTTTGATACCCGCTTCGACGTCTATCCGAGTTTGCTTCATATTCAGAATTGGCGTTAAGCCAGCAAATTCGCCTTCATGCTCTTCTTCCTCGTCCTCCTCATCATCATGGGCCTCTTCTTCATGGCCATGCCCTCCAGGCAAGCCATATTGCGCTTCGGTGCGGCTAATCGCTGCACCCCCAAAGCCTTTTTTGTTGGCATAGCTGAGCCCCAATGCGCCGCCGTCAGTTTGATAGTGACTGCCGGGCAATGTGTCGCCAACTTCCTCTTCTTCTTCGTGTTCCTCTTCCTCAGATGCACGCAGCGCAGCGGATTCTACAAAGCCATTAATTTTATAGTTGTCAGCTTGGCGGTCAAAAGCGTCAACATGCCACAGCCAATTGTTGAAGCTGCCATCTACTCTACCGGCGAAATTTTCTTGGTCGCCATTGTTTGCCAAACTGGCTTCGAAGCGTCCGGTTGTGTCGTTTGCAGCTCGTGGGTGCGGTACTCGGCCTGTATGTACGTCAACGACGCCACCAATGGCACCGTTGCCGTAAAGTAATGTAGATGCGCCTTTAATCACCTCTATTTTGTCAGCAATAAATGGCTCAACGGTGGTGGCGTGGTCGCCGCTGGTGACAGACACATCCATGGTGCTCAGGCGGTCTTCCATAACCCGCACTCGAGCCCCACCTAAGCCATGAATAATAGGTCGTCCCACCGCTTGGCCAAAACTCGCTGAATGAATACCCGGTTGGGCGGCCAATGTTTCGCCAAGGCTGGGTGCTAGGTTGCGCTGTAGCTGCTTATCGCTTAGCGATTGTATTGCTTGGGCTAAGCCTTCGCCGGACAGAGGGTGGGCGCTAACGATCACTTCCTCAATAGTATCGCTGTTCTGTGTTTTTTCGTTGCCGGTGCGCTCTTGCTCAAGGATGTCTGCAAAGGCTGTAGGCATGCTTAAAGCGAAAGCGGTAGCGCCTAAGATGGCGCTTAAAGTTGGTATATTTTTCATAATTTCCACTAATTATTTCCAAAGATAGATATAGTTAGATAGCTATCGTTGAGAAATTAAAGATTTACAGTGCTGCCATGCGTTCCGTTAAAACGCAGCTTGATCTGCCTAGACATGTAAGCCACAGGCAAGCACTGGATTTAAAACTCTTAGCAAAAAATAGGTCTAAAACTAGAGCTATTTTTAGGTTTTTTCTGGAGCCTTTTCAGGGCTATGAAAAATTAGCGGGGGGCGCTCGTTGGCGGTGTTGTTTGGGGGCGGTGGTAGGTAGGTCTGCCAAAGGCCTTGCTTGCGCACCTATGGCCGTTAATGCAGTTTGTCCTGACAGGGCGATTGGCCCCGCGTCAGAACTAGGGCTTTGCTCTATTTGGCAATAAAGACAATCGGTTTCTTGTTCAACGCTTGAGTGAAGGTGGCTTAGGTCGTAGGGCAGCACCAGGCCGGCCAGTAATAGCAGGCTCGCAAAGACCTTGGTTACGGTCCCAATGACTTTCAAACTTTTAAATTTGCTTGTCAGGTATGCCATTTCAAATTTCCTGCCGGAGCAGTCGCTTTACGTTTCGCCTTTCTTGTCAAGGGCAGAGAATTCATCATTTTTGCCGTTATGTAAAGTGGTTAGACCTACATTGGTCCTAACGCGCCCTTAATTTTCTCTCTGTTAGGGTGCTTTCTTCGTTTCAATCCAAGAGTCGATTTTGCGCTCTAGCAACGACAGTGGCAGCGCGCCGCCGCCAAGAATAGCGTCGTGGAACTCGCCAATATTAAACTTATCACCCAACGCCGCAGTTGCTTTGCGGCGCAGTTCTTGGATCTTCAGCATGCCAATCTTGTAGGCAGTGGCTTGCCCCGGCATCACAATATAGCGCTGAATTTCTGAGGTCACGCTTTCTATCGGTTCGGGTGAGTTAGCACTGAAGTAATCTATAGCTTCCTGCTCTGTCCATCCCTTGGCGTGTAAGCCGGTGTCTACCACAAGGCGAATAGCGCGCCATGACTCTGCTGTTAAACGACCGAAATCTTGATAGGGGTCTTTATAGGTGCCCGGAATTTCCTTGGCCAACCATTCCGAATACAGCCCCCAACCTTCAGTATAAGCGGTGAAGTTGGCTTGGGTGCGAAACACCGGAATGTCAGTTAACTCTTGGGCAATGGATAATTGCATGTGGTGGCCGGGCAGGCCTTCATGATAGGCAATCACTTCCAATTGGTTTTTTGGCATGGCGGTCATGTCAGACAAGTGCGCGTAGTAAATGCCAGGGCGTGAGCCGTCTGGTGTGCCAGGATAGTAATGTTGCGCCGCGCCATCCTGTTCGCGAAAAGGCTCTACCCGCTTAACCAATAGGTCGGCTTTAGGCGTTAAGCCAAAAACTTCTGGCAGTTTCGACTTAATGTTTTCGATGGCAGCTGTTGCATCATCTATATAGGCTTTTCTGCCCTCGTCGGTGTCTGGGTAGTAGTTCCACTGCGCGTCTCGTACATGGTTAAAGAATGCCGCAAGATCGCCGTCAAAGTTCACTTGTTTGATAATGTCCATCATTTCAGCGCGAAGACGTTTCACTTCGCTAAGGCCGATCTCATGAATTTCATCGGCAGTTAACTCAGTTGTAGTTTGTGTGCCAAGTCGGTGTTTGTAATACGCAGCGCCATTACCCTGACTGCCAATACCTGTAGAAATTTTCGGTGCTTTATCTTTTTCGGTCTCCGCCCAGCTAATAATGTTGTTGTAGGCTGGTTGTAGCTGATTCACTAAGGCACTTCTAGCATCCGTCAAAAGGCGTTCCGCGGTTTCAGCATCTATCAGTTCTTGTTCTTGCAGCTTTGCCACTTCGGTTTTTATGTCGCCCCACAAGTCGCTGTCTTTGCCGGCAACGGTCTCAAAAGGCTGGCCTGTAATGATGGCTTTGGTTTGCTCAATTACGCCATCTAGTGCAAATCCGGGCGTGACCACGCCTTTGTCAGATGAAATCTGTGCATTTGCCAAGGCCTCCTGCATGCGCGGACCCACGGATTTAATGCGTGAAATATACGCCTGCATATCCGCTAGAGAGTCAACGCTGTGAAAGTTAATAAGAAATGTTGGTACAAAACTTTGCACGCCGTTCATCTGGTCGAAGGTTAGACCGTTGTGGAAAAATTCAGCGGAATCGACCATTTGCTGTGCTTGGAATTTCCAGAGGTCGTAAGAAAGTTTTTCATCATCACCCAGGCTTGCGTAGTCAAATTGCGCCTGCATTTCTTTGACTGATGCCTGTTTCCAATTCATCTGCTTGGCAAATGCCTCATAGGTGAATTCGTCAATTTCATCGTTGCGCTCTTTGCGCCCAAGAAAAGTCATTTGTATGGGCGAGAACTGCAATTCTTCCTCGTATTTTTCATCTAACCATTGGGTCAGCGATTGCGTGCTGGCGCTAGGTGTTTGTGTTTGAGCTGGGCTGTTGGTAGATGCGGACTCTGGACTACAAGCGCTTAAAACAAAGGCAAGGCTGAAAGCGATTAAAGCCTTTGCGTAGGCGCCCAAGGAATAGGCGGTAATATTTTCGCGCGGTGTATCACCTGCAAAAGCGACGTTGTGCGTGTTCATAGTGTAATCTCTAGGCTGTTGATTGATAACAAAACTGAATAAGTATAGGGCCAACGAGAGACGGTTGGTAATTGTAAAATCCAAGCGCTGGAACTTTTGTAACTGCTAGTTCAGCGGACAGTACATTAGGCGCTCTGCATCAAACAATATCCGGTAAAGGCGCAAATAAACCAGCCCAAAGTAGACAGCAGGTGGTATTTTGCGGAGCTTCGGTACCTGTGAATACGAACGGCTGAGGCAGTCAACAGAGAACAGCTAAACCATTAGAAAATTCAAGCAGAAAAGTCTTCTGAAAAGCCTTTAAGATAAGGTTGGCAAATCAAGCCGGTGCGGCAAGGCGGTTGCTCGGGGTGCGGTCACACCGACAGCATGTATGTGCTTCGCATTAGTTAACCCAAAAAGAATTAGATGAATCCATGATGTCAAAAGATGAAACCCCAAAAAAATAAAACGACCCAAGGCGGCGAGCAACACTCAAAGCAGGGTCCATTGCATGGCCTGCGCATTTTAGATTTGTCCTCGGTGGTGTCTGGGCCTATGGCCGCTGTTGTATTGGCTGATCAAGGCGCTGACGTGATTAAAGTCGAGCCACCGGGTTGGGGCGATGGCATCAGGGGCTTGGGCGCATCGCGCAACGGTTTAAGCGCCATTTATTCCATGATTAATCGTAATAAGCGCTCCATCGCCATTAACTTAAAGCATCCCGAAGGCCAGGCATTGGTCCGCCAGTTGGTAGAAGACGCAGATGTGCTGTTGCAAAATTACCGCCCCGGCAAAATGCAAAAACTCGGCTTGGACTACGCAACCCTAAAGGCCATTAATCCGCAGTTGGTGTACGCCTCCATTAATGGCATGGGCGAGGTGGGTCCTTACGCGGAACACAAAACCTACGACTATGTGATTCAGGCATTGAGTGGTGTGCTAGATGTGCAAGCTGGCGGTGTGAATGCGGCTGAAGGTCAGCCGCTGCAAATGGTCCGAACCATTCTGTACGATAAAATAACGGCGCTGACCGCTGCCCAAGGTATCACTGCAGCGCTGTTGGCTCGAGAGCGCGGTGCAGGCGGGCAGCATGTGCAGTTGTCCATGTTAGACACGGCAGTTTATTTTAACTGGCCTGACTTAATGTGGAACTACAGCTTCAAGGGCCAGGGCGCCCAGCTCGCTGGCGATTTGGCAGATGTTTGTGAAGTCAGCGCAACCTCAGATGGGGCCATTGTGTCTAGCTATTTGGGGGTGGACACCCGTCAGTATGAAACAGAGCAGTTGGTGGATTTGTTGCTAGAAAACGAGATTCCAGTGGGGCGGGTGAATCGAAGAGAAGATTTGCTCAATGACCCTCAAGTTCAGGCGACGGGTATTCTCCAAGCGGTAGACCACCCCCGGGGCGGTGAAATGGTGCAGCCAAGAGCTGCCGTTAGATTTAGTGAAACCCAGCATACAAACAACACGCCTTCGGCAGACCTGGGTGAACATACGGTCGAGATTCTCAGCGACTTGGGACTTACTTTTGCGCAAATGCAGGATCTGGTTAGGCAGGGGGTCATTGCTTAGAGCTTAGAGCTCGCCACTGAGCAGGCGCGTTCGTCAGCTAAATTCCACCCTCTACCTTTACACTTGTTCCGAGCCGCGATCATTGCGCGTGTAGTTGCTTGTGTGGAAATGCTGCGGATGACTAACTTGGATGAAGGTTGGATCATTGTGCTGGCTATGGATATAGTCCAATGGTCTGCAACTGTCTTAATTTGGGAGATAAAAGTATGGGCATCGACCCACTATATTATTGGATAGGTATTGGTTTCGCCTTAATCATTGCCGAAGTCACTATGGGTAATTTCATTTTATTTTTCCTAGGCGTGGCGTCGATCTGTGTCGGTGGCGCATTGTGGGTAGGTATGCCCGCTGACGGTGGTATGCCTTACATTCTTTTCGCAGCATTGGCTGTGTTTTTCCTCTTGGTAGTGCGTTCGCGTATGCCCGCGTTCACCGTGGGCGATGTGGCTCAGTCAACAGCGGATGAAGACTTTGTTGGCTATGAGGTGACAATAGAAACAGGGTTCGATGAAGCATCTCCTGGTCGCGGTAGAGTCAACTATCGGGGCGCAAGCTGGGATGCGCGCAGCGCGCAAGATCATTTTGCTACGGGTGCTTTAACTACAATTATTGATCGTAACGGCAGCAACCTTGTTGTCGGCGACAAGGAGCTTTAAATGGATTTAAGCCTATTTTTTGGCGGCGCAGTGGCCCTATTGGTCATTGTTGTATTACTCAAAACGGCCCGAGTTGTGCCTCAGCGTGAACAGTTTGTCATTGAACGTTTAGGTAAGTATTCCAAGACACTGGACGCAGGTTTTCACCTTTTGGTGCCCTTCGTTGATGTGGTCGCGTACAAGCACACACTGAAGGAACAAACCTTAGATGTGCCGTCCCAGAGCTGTATCACCAAAGACAATATCTCTGTAGAAATTGACGGTGTGATTTACATGCAGGTGAATGACGCAAGAGCGGCCAGTTATGGCATTGAAAACTACGTGTTTGCAACCTCCCAGCTTGCGCAAACCACGCTGCGCTCAGAAATTGGTAAGATCGAATTAGACCGCACCTTTGAAGAACGAGTGACCATTAACTCACAGGTGGTTGAAGCCGTTGACCGCGCCGCAGAACCTTGGGGTGTGAAAATTTTACGCTACGAGATTAAGGACATTGTGCCGCCAGCGTCGGTGAAAGATGCGTTAGAAAAACAAATGCGCGCAGAACGAGAGCGTCGCGCCGTAGTAGCCACGTCAGAGGGTGAGCGCCAGTCTCGGATTAATGTGTCTGAAGGTGATCGTCAAGAGGCGATTAACCTGTCTGAAGCAGAAAAATTGCGCCAGATAAATGAAGCAGAAGGCCGGGCCGAAGAAATTAAGCTAATTGCCCAAGCAACCGCCCACGGTCTGCGTGAAGTTGCCAGCGCGCTTTCAGAGCCCGGTGGCCGCGAAGCGGTAAATCTGCGCGTGGCAGAGCAGTGGGTAAAAGAGTTTGGTAAGTTGGCGCAAACCAACAACACTATGATTGTGCCCGCGCAATTGGGCGATGTAGCCACAATGGTTTCAACAGTTATGGGCACCATGGGTAATATCTCTGGAGACAGATCCAAAGATAAAAGCGGCGACCAGAATTACGATTAAGGGCTGGATTTGAGCTAGTGCGGAGCCGTGGTTTTTGATTATGGTTCTTCTTCTTCGCCAAGTTGGTCAAGTTGCCCAAGCGCCCAAGTTGGCTAGGTTATCCAAAATGTCTAGTATGAATACAGAACTGTCCAGGATTGCCTCCTAGAGAGGGGGGGGGGGCTTAGTCGGCCCACCCAGCTACTTAGCTCATTCTTCTGTGCGTGAGTGCGGCTTATTTGGTGGCTGAGGTTGGTTTCGATAACTCAGAAAAGCTCTGAATAGTATTTCATTGTTCCACTATTGTTCCACTATCACCTATTTCAATATGCTCCTCGTGCCCAGATTGCGGAAAATCCTCCGCTAAGTAACAACAGTTTAGCTACCTGTAGTACCAAATATACCGCTGGTCTAAAATGGTTCCTTTTAGGTATTGTGTTAATAGGCGAGTAGGCGTTAGATGGCAGGGTTGCAAACATTTCGGGAAGGGGGTGTTTGTTAAGAAAGGGGTGTCCTATCCACACGTGTCCACGGCCTTAACCCTCAGTAATTCGCCTGATTTTTTCGATTTCTCTGTTTTGCCCACTTACTTTCTGTGAGCTGCTTCGCATTTTCGGAAAATACTCTGCTTTTTAAGCGCTTGTTTCGGCGGCTATTGTCCCAATTTTTTCATTTGTCCACGCCTAGTCGTGGACGGTGCACCTCCTAAGTTTTTGAATTTCTTTCTCTGATCAATTTGTTTTTACGGTGGCATATATATGCCTTCCAACACACCATCCCATTCACTCACATGCCAACCTTTGCCTCTTTGGTTGGGTCCTTTGCCATGCCATGCTTCTGCTGGCGTACCTCCATTCAGGTGTGTTGTTTTAACGTGCCAAAGAATCTTTCAATTCTTCCATTTTGCCAAGGGCAGGCCACTTCTGTGGTTTGGTGCTTTATACCTAAAAACCATAAATCGAAGCGGAACAGTTTGGAGGTAAAACACGCTTCATTGTCTGTGCGTAGAGATTTAGGTTGACCATATTGTTCTATGAGGTTCAGTAATGCGCGCAACAGTACAATGCTGGTTTTACGCCGCACAGACATTAAGCCGATACACGCTCTGGTGCCTGCATCGATACAACCGGATACTTTATGGGGCTGCTTATCTTTGTCATTGATCGGGGTTAAATCCATTTGGCAGAGTTTGTATCTGGCGATGCGAGCAGGAGGGCTGGCCTTAATACGTTTGCGCTCGAACAACACTTCATGTTTGTAGCGAGACAGTGTTTTATAAACCCAAGACTTGCTGACGGTCATACCTTTGGAGTTGGCGTATAGCCGGTTAAAAACGAAAGCCAACTTGTGTCCGCTGTAAGTGGGGTAAAGGGCAGCGAGCCTAATAATTTCAGTAATGACCCATTGGGGTTTAGGGAGATATTTGGTGCCGTACTTTTTTTGCGCTAGCTCGTCTTTGCAACGTCTGCGGATATAAGTAAGTGGCTTTTGGAAAGAGATTAACCAACAGTATGTGATTGTGGTGAAAATCATCACGCAAATTAGGAGACTCAAAAACATAATGACCTGACGTTTTTTATCGGTGAAAATCTATAACTATCAGTTTTTTATTTAGTTTTTACAGAGTTTACGATGAGCCGCATTATGCAGCCGTTGGTCGGTCTGGTCAGTTTGTGAAGTTTAGGTTTTATAAAGTGTTGGTATGTGTGTTTTGCAACTCATCACCCAAACCGATGCTAAAAGCCAGACCACGTGCATGGCTTATGAAAAGCCGCGTGGTATTTGGGGCTAGCGATTTGCTTTGTTGTGGGTGCTTGACTGATGTCGCAAAACACTCTTGTCACGCAGGGCGTTGTGTTTGGTTTTGCGGCCAGTGACGCGTTCGCGCCAGCGCTTAAAGGAGCGGGCGGTGATATTGCCGCGCATGATCTTTATGACGTTATCTTCAGGTACTTGAAACTGCGCCTCTATTGCTTCAAATGGCGTGCGGTCTTCCCAGGCCATTTCTATGATCCGGCTAATCTCACCTTCGGTTAAATCGGTTGCTGTTTTAGTGGTTCGCATTTTGCGTATCGTGTACCGGGTCAATGTCTAATAAATGGTTCAGTAAACAGCTTGGCAAATGGTCAATTTTCTCGTCACCTAGGTTTGTTTGCGCTGTTAAGGTGAGTCTATGCAATTGCTGGCAACGGGGCCGCAATAACAGAGACCAAAATTATGGACATACCTTATACCGCCAATACGGCCACTGGCGACCAATTTGATATTCTTTTTCCGCTGCACGAACAAACCGAAGACCCGGTAAAAGTGCATCAGCTGTTAACGGCCATTCTGCATACGGTAGACGAGCAGATTAAAGTTTTGGGCGCGACGAGTAATGGCGATGTTTTACAGGCAGCAGCCATGGCGTTGTCCGTTAGAGCGCGCATTATCAACGCACCCGCGCAGACGTTAGAGACCATTGTGAACGACCTTGTAAAAAGTAATTTGCAGGCGTGTATGTACGCCCAACGCAAGAGCCCCACCGCCGGACATGGCTAGCGTTGGTCGCCGCGCCTGGGGCTAGATGAGGTGATTAAAGTGCTGGGCACTGATGGCGAGCAAGCCAAGGCTCAGGCATACGGTTAAGTTAATCCTTAGCGGTATATACCAAGCGGGCCTCTGGTTTTTGTCTGTGTCGGTGAGTTCGAAAAATAGCAGTGCATTAAGACCTGCAACAATGAACCAACTGGCTTGTGCGGCGGGTAGCTGTAGGGCCAGTACGGTCCATAGCGAGGGCGCAATGCTCACCAGCAGTCTTTTGCTTATGCGTACCTGCGCCTGTGGGCTGATGCTTAAGCCCCATTGAATGCCGCCTAAAAATGAAAATATGGTGCCGGCGTAAAGGTTGGCCAACAAACTGAGCTTAGTTAGGTATTGTGGCCAGACTAGGGCGCCTAAGAATATGGCGGCAATGGGCAGTAAACCACTGAAGCCGAGCAGTTGGGCGGTGATGGTCGACGCTCTTTGCGCAGCGGCCTCTGTTGAGTCTAAATTATGCGGCTGGGTTTCATTGGGTGGTGTCATTGGCGGTTCAAATTTCCTTACACTGCTGCGGGTCGGCCAATTTGTTTGATTAGACGAATGGCAATGGCGGCAAATATTAGGTGGACCAGCCAAAGGCCAAATATGCTGGGGATTTGTGCTTCTGTTATGGCCCAGCGGTTGGCGATGAGGGCGATGTAATAGCCCACTATCCAAAGCAGCCCTGGTGCAATTTGTGCGTAGGGGCCTTGGCGCGGTTTTACTGGGGCCACGCCAATGGCCAAACCGCTGACGATAAGGAAAAACAGCGGCATGGCGATGCGCCAATGTAGTTCCGCTTGGTGCTCTGCGCTGTCCAGCAACGCAAGGGTTGGCGTTGCTTCTACATCTGTGACGCGTTCAATGACTGTGTCTACATTCAGTGCAATGTGAAATTCTTCAAACGTCATCACTTCAAAATTTTGCGCGCCAGGCTGCCCTACGTAGCGTCTGCCGTTATACAGCGATAACAGTTGTTGGCCTTGTGCGTTGGGTGGGTCTTTACGGCCGCGTTCTGCCCACACCGTGACCTCTTCGCCGGTTGCCAGCGTGCGTTGCACAAATACATTGAGAATGGTTTGGTCATCGTCGGCTAGGCCCTCGCTGTAAATGACCCAGTCGTTTTTGTTGTCGCTGCGAAAAGTGCCAGGCTGTAGCGCTGCAAAGCCTGTTTGCGTGCGCAACTCATCCATACTTTCTTCTAAGGCAAATTGCGCGCTTGGGGCGATCCATAGGGAGAGCAAACCAACGCCAAAGGTCAGAGCCAGAACGGGGCTAGACAACCATTTAAGTAGTGTGGCGGTAGACATGCCGCCGCTTTGTAGTATGACCATTTCTTGGGTTGAGTAGAGGCGTCCAAATGACAGCAAAATGGCCACATAAAAGGCGAACGGAATGACCAGTTGCAGAATGCCCGGCATGCGCAGCAATACAACGTAAAGCACCATGTGACCAGGCAATTGGCCTATGGCGGCTTTCTCTAAAAAGTGAATTAGCTTGTCGCCCATAGCAATGCTGAAGATCACCGCCAGACTTATGGCGAAGACCGTCAAAAGTTGTTTAGTAATGTAGCGAGCGGGTGTGTTCAAGCGGCTTATTCGTTGGGCTAAAGATTAAGTGTGCACGCAAGTGTAGGCGGCGTCACCTCCAATAAACTGGCGCAATACAGTATCGGGCGTAAATGCTCTGTACGGCTTACTTGGCGCACATTCATCGGACCTTTGGTTTATACATCTATGGTGAACAAATTTGGGTATCTGTTGAGCCTAGTGCACAATATGTGTGCTTTTCTATTTATTGGAGTTCAGGGCAGATGAAAGACGAAACTATTGCGGTCCATGCGGGATACACCACAGACCCAACCACCCATGCGGCAACCACACCGATTTATCAAACAGTGGCTTATGAATTTGACAACGCCCAACACGGGGCAGACTTATTTGATTTAGCGGTACCGGGCAATATTTACAGCCGCATTATGAACCCAACTTGCGATGTATTAGAGCAGCGGGTTGCGGCCCTTGAGGGTGGCGTTGGCGCGCTGGCGGTATCTGCGGGCAGTGCGGCCATTAATTATGCCATTCTTAACTTGGCTGAAGTGGGTGACAACATTGTCACTGTGCCTCAGCTGTATGGCGGTACTTACACGTTGTTCGCGCACATGTTGCCGCGCCAGGGTATTGAAGTGCGCTTTGCTGCAGATGATTCTGTTGCCGCGCTGGAAGCGTTGATTGACGAGAACACAAAAGCCATCTTTATGGAAACCATTGGTAACCCTGCGGGCAATATTGTGGACATCGAAGCCGTTGCGGCTATGGCGCGCCGCCATGGTGTGGCCACCATCGCTGATAACACCGTGGCTTCACCTTCTTTGCTTAAGCCCATTGATTACGGCATAGACATTGTTGTGCACTCGTTAACCAAATATATGGGCGGCCACGGCACCACACTGGGCGGCATTATTGTCGATTCTGGCAACTTCCCTTGGAGTGAGCACGCAGCGCGTTACCCACGTTTCAATACCCCGGAAGAAAGCTATCACGGTGTGATTTATACCGAAGCCTTTGGTGGCGCGGCTTACATTGGCCGTGCGCGTACTGTGCCGCTGCGTAATACGGGCGCTGCACTGTCAGCCATGAGCGCGTTTCAATTGCTGCAAGGCGTAGAAACCCTGCCGCTAAGAATGGAGCGTCACTCGGCCAATACCCTCGCGGTTGCCAAGCATTTGCAAGCACACCCCAACGTGGAGTGGGTGAGCTATGCGGGTTTAGAAAGCCATCCTCATCACGCATTGGCGCAAAAATACATGGGCGGCAGCGCTTCCGGTATTTTGACCTTTGGTGTTAAGGGCGGCTACGAGGCGGGCGTTAAGTTTTATGACGCACTGAAGCTGTTTAAGCGTCTGGTTAATATTGGTGATGCTAAATCTTTGGCCTGTCACCCAGCCTCTACCACACACCGTCAGTTGACTGTTGAAGAGCAAAAGGCTGTGGGTGTGGCGCCAGAAGCCATTCGTCTGTCTGTGGGCATTGAGCACATAGAAGATATTTTGGCTGACTTGGATCAATCATTGGGCTAGGTCGTTATGGCCAATCAGTAAATACTGCCGCTCAGACTTAAGGGTCTTGGCGGTAGTTTTATGCAAAAACTTGGTCTTAAGTCTTTGCCTTTTCCTTTGCCTTTCTCTTTTGTTCTCTTTTCGTCTCCCAAAGCTTGCGTAAAAACGCACTTAGACAAAGATGATTTGTCCCATCAAATACTGCGCCAGTTCCACCATTGACGAAAATATCGGTAGGCCCGCAATACTCAGTATGACCAATCCGAGAAAAATCATCGTGCCGTATTTGGCATTATAAAAACGATACTTGTGCGCCAGGTTTTTCGGCAGCAGGTGGGGGAGTATGTAGTGGCCGTCTAATGGCCCAAGTGGAATCATGTTAAATAACATGAGCATGAGATTGATCAACACCAGTATAGTAAAAAATTGATCTCCAGCTGCGCTTTGCAGGCCATTACTGGCGGCGAACAAGTAAGCATTCCAGCTGATGACCGCCAATAGCAAATTCATAAACGGGCCCGCTGCCGCAACCCATAGGTCCGCGCTGGGGCGGCTGTAATTGCGCGGGTCCGTGGGTACGGGCTTAGCGTAGCCAAAGCCCACGATGGCAACCATCGCCAAGCCCACTGGGTCGATATGGGCGATGGGATTAATGGTCAACCTTCCAGCACGCTCTGCGGTGTCATCGCCGAACCATTTGGCCACAACGGCGTGGCCGTATTCATGGAAACTCAGAGATAAGACCAGTGCCACGATGAGTAAAACAAAGACTTCATATTGACCGTTTGCGAGTAAGTCGAGCATGTGGGCGGTGTTTATCCTTTATCTTAAGTATTGGACACTGGTGCAAGGTCGTGATCATAACCTGTGCAGAGGCTTTTATGCAGCGGTCTGGGCTATTGGTCTGTGCTGTCGGTTGAAGGCACCAGATAAGGGGAGGTTTTTCGCGGTCTTATCAGGTTATATTGTCGGTAAATTCAATGGGACAGCTATTATTCGTACCCCAATTCAAATTTGGCGCTTTGTAGATGGTCGCCCCGGCCACGAGAAGCAAACAGCGGGACTGATCCAAGGTTTTGAGGAAATGCTCAATGGTCAAAGTGACGCTGGGCTTGTTCAAGATAGTGGCTTTGCCATCACTACTGTTTGCCTGCCGGAAGATTTGCCTTGGCTGAAGGGCCAGTGGGGTGAAGGCGTGCTTCAGCCAGATTTGTTGGTGGGGGCTGGCCGCGCAGTACAATGGGCCATGTTGCGTACGCGCTGGCATTTAGGCGGCAAGGCAGTGGTGCTTATGAAGCCCTCGCTGCCGCTATTTTTGTTTGATCTGATTTTACTGCCTGAACATGACAGCGCACCTAACCGTCCGAATATTTTGCGTACAACGGGTATGTTAAGTCCTGTGGTTGCGGGTCAAAAAGATCCTGCCAAGGGCGTGATTTTGCTGGGCGGGGTGAATAAGCACTTCCACTGGGACAATGATGAAGTTGCTGAACAGGTGGCGGAATTGACCGCGTCTATGCCGAGCGTGCACTGGCAAATTTCCGACTCGCCAAGAACCCCGCAAACTCTGCAAGCCAAACTTTCTTTGCCCGACAATACCAGTTTGGTGCATTGGCGCGATACGCCAGATGGCTGGCTGAGCAGTCAGCTAGCCACTTCAGGTTATGTTTGGGTGAGCGCAGATAGCGCATCGATGCTGTACGAGGCGCTGTCTCATGGCGGTAGGGTAGGTGTCATTGAGCTGCGACCCTATAAAGAAGAAAATAAGTTGGTGCGCGGATTGGGTTTGTTGTTAGAGAAGGAGCTGCTTGGTCGTTCCTCTCGCGGCGCGCTTGAGCAGCAAGCGTTGAATGAGTTAACGCTTTCAGAGCACACGCGCTGTGCTCAGTGGATAATAGACAAATGGTTTGCGCGGGTTTGAATTAGCTGTTAACTAGTCGGCGCTGTTTTAACCCCAATATCTTTAATAAAAGCCTCTTTAATAAGAGTGTCTTTAATAAAAGTCTCTCAAGAAAAAGCCTTTTCTAACCAGAGTCTTTTTAACTAGGGTTTTTGACGAGTGGCGTTGACTAGTATTGTTTGGCTAGCTTATTCGCCTGCACGAGCCCCAGCAGATACGAGGCTCATTTTTTAATCCATAGCCTAGTATAGCGCTTAACGATTGCTGTCTTACTCAACCCTTAACTGAGCGCCTAGCTCAACGTGCCTTCTGCGGCATGAGCCGCAACGCTTGCTGAGTCCATGCCTAACCAATCTTTCAGTACTTGCTCATTGTCTTCGCCAATGGCTCGGACTCTTTGATAGTCATTGCACGGGGTTTTTTCAAAATGCAGGGGTAAGCGGTCAAACCAGGTCTGCCCCAGAGTAGGGTGTACATCGTCCATAGCTTGCAGAAAGTCTACCTCCGCCAACTGTGGGTCGCGCTCTACCAGATCTGCGCCGTCTTGCACTACGCCAGCCGGTACGCCGGCACTTTGGCAACGGGCCATGAGGTCGTAGGCCTCATTTGTGGCGGTCCATTGCCCAATCAATGTATTGAGTTCTTCTTGTGCTTGGTGCCGTCCTTGCGCCGAACTAAATCGAGCTTCCTGACACCAACTGGGGTTTTGCATCAGCGTGCATAGACTTTGCCACTGTGTCTCGTTCGTGCAGGCGATGGCAATCCAGCGCTCGTTAATTTTTACTTGGGTGGCTTCATCTGCGCCGGTTGAACGTGTTTCATCTAAACATCGGTAGCAGCCGTGTGGTGCCTGCACATCATAAGGTAGATCATTACCACAGGGGCGCGCAGCGTTGTTGTTAGCAAAGAAGTCCAATAGCGATGGCCCTAAAAAGTTCACGCCTACTTCAAATTGTGAAACGTCTACACGTTGGCCTTTGCCGGTGCGGTTGCGGGCTTCAAGTGCTGCCAGTACCGCAACGGTGCCATGTAGTCCGGCTTGGTGGTCGTTGTAGGAAAAGCCTAAGCCGATGTCCTCGCGTCCAGGCACGCTAGTCGTATGCGTTAGGCCGCAGAGGGCGTGAATTGTTGGCGCGTAGGTGACAAATTTAGACCACGGTCCGCCGTCGCCCATACCGGACATTTGCACGTAAATGACGCCTTTGTTGGTTGTGCTGATTTGCTTGTAACCAATGCCCCAACGGTCTAATACACCTGCCGAGAAATTGTCGATGACAATGTCTGCTTGGTTAGCCAGTTGGCCAGCCAATTGCTTGGCTGAGTCTTGGCTCATGTTCAGTGCCAGTGCGCGTTTGCTGCGGTTCCACATTAGGTAGTAGGGGTGGTGGGGGTCTTGTGTGCCAACCGCTCGGTCCGCAGAGTTTATTTTTATTACGTCAGCGCCCATGTCCGCCAAAATTCGGGTGGCAAAAGGTCCAGCTAAAACGTGGGTAAAGTCTAAGACTTTTAAACCTTGTAGTGGCTTGTCTGCCGTTGCCTTTACCTGCTTGTCGGTAGCAGTGGGTTCGCTGTGCCAGTTAAGGTCATTAATAACTTCCTCATTAGCAGAACCAATGCCGCGGTAGGCGTTCAGTTGCCAAGGGGTGTCCGCGAAACGATAAGGTGCGCCTGGTGCACTCATTGTCTGATCGCCAATTTGGTAGGGCACATACCACTGGCGTGCTTTTAGCTGTGGATTTTCTGCCACTTTTTCGAGCGGTAAAACCCAACCGTAGGGCGAGTGTCTGGACTGGGCTTCAAAAAATAATGCTTCTACGTCTTTTTCTGCCACCCAGTCGGTCATTACTTCCATCGCGCGCAAGGTGCGTGCGCGCAGGTTCTCAGGCTCCATATACTTAGGGTCAATAAGGTCATCATGTACGCCTTCTTCAATCCACCACATCAGTTGGCGGTCGAAGTCTGGTGCTGGCGTGGCCATAATGCTGCCGCCTTTTCCGTTCAATACCGTATAGGCGTCGGACCAATGCAGCGCGCCGCGCCTTGGCAGCACTTTGCCTTCAGGCCGGTTGAGGGTTTTTTCGTACCAATAGAACATAAAGACTTGTTCTAGGCACGATGCGATACATTCATGCACCGATACGCCCACGCTTTGGCCCTGACCAGTGGCTCTCACATGAGCCAGGGCGCTGAGTGCCGCAATGGCCACATATGCGCCAGAGATCATAAAGTTCATTTCGCCAAAGCCTTTGAGCGGCGGCGTATCTACATCCCCCGTGGTTGACGCGGCCCCGCCAAGGGCGCCGGCAACAATGTCTGGGCCTAGATAGTCCGCCCACGGGCCTGATGTTCCAAAAGAGGAGACGTCAATAACGATAAGTTCTGGGCGCGCGAGTTTGGCCGCGGCCAAATCCGCTTCATGCACCGCGAAGGCCCCCTTACAGAGCAAAACGATTTCCGCATGTGCAATGAGGTTTTGTAGCTGCGCGTGGCCGTCGCTGGTCGCTAAATCTAAGCTGACAAAGCGTCTGTTGGAAGCGAAAAAAGCGTGCCATAGCGATGAGGTTTGGGAGGTTTGACCCTCAATATGTGGGCCTCGAGCGCGCAAAGGGTCGCCAGTAGTAGGCTCTGGGCGAACAACATCTGCGCCAAGATCAGCGAGTAACTTCGCTCCATAAATACCCCGTTCGTCGGTCAAATCAATGACCCTCACACCCTCTAATGCCATGGTTCCCCCAAAGTGTTGCTGTTGTTACTGCAGTTATTGCAGCTGTTGTGTTGTGTGTTTTTCTGATTAGAGAAAGTAACCCATGTCTGCCTCCAGCGTAAGAACTTCCGCTGGATTTTCAGGGTAAATTTTGGGCGTGCGTTGCCAAGGCTTTGCCTGAAGCAAATGCATGGGTAGGATGAGTCTCGAGAGGCTTAGGGATGTTAGGGACAAACAGGGGGCAGGGTTAACTATGCTTAACCAAGAGCAAATCAGTTTTTTTAAAACCAACGGTTATCTCATTGTGCCTGGAGCCATGGCACAAGATTTGTGCCGCAAGGTGCGTGAGCTGATGTGGCAAGCGCTGCCTGATGATGCAGCGATTCGAGCAGATGACTTGGTCAGTCAAATTGGCCCGTTTAAAAGAGAGGACGAGGCGTCTGACGCGCGCCATTTGCGTCAGGGTTACCGCTGGCTGAATAGATTTTTGGGCGTGAGTCCGGAAGTAATTAACCTGATTTACAGCGAATCGATCTGTGCCATGGCTCAGCAGTTATTGGGCGGTGAGCTGCGGCAGGCGGTGGCTAATGGTCTGCCTATGGGCAGTTATGGTAACGCCTGGCCAGGCGGTCCTACTGATCCGGCCACCGGCAATGATGGCGCGCGGGGGGTTTACTGCACCTTACCTTACGGCAACAAAGCGAAAGAGCCTGACCAGTGTCATACCGACGGGCACCCCTTCCAGTTGGGGGTTGTTGGATTGATCGATGATTGCCCCCAAGACGGCGGTGGGTTCAAGGTTTGGCCTGGCTCCCACAACACGTTATACCCCACCTTCGCGCTGCGTTACGACCAGCCGCGTATTCCCTATTATGATCACCTGCCCAGTTATAAGGGCATTGTGCATAGCCCCGAGTATTTGCAGGAGGTGGACAAGCTTAACCGCGAGGTAACTCCGGTTGAGTGCTGGGGCGCGGCAGGTGATATTGTGTTTTGGCATCATCGCCTTGCGCACATGGCTGGGCATAATTACACGGATAAGATGCGTCAGGCTGTACTGGCAGATTTTTGGACCACTGAGTTAGATCAGTTTCGCACCACGCCAGCTCAAGGGGACATGTGGCGAGATTGGTCCGAGGAGGTGCAATTAAGTGGCGGTGACTATTCAGATGAATTGGCGGCTCAGCAACGCGTATAGTTAATGTGCTCTGAGGTGAACTGGCCTAGCTAAGGCGGTGAAAGAGCGCAACTCGGACAGATGTAAAATGTGGGAGAGGACAATGAGTAAAGCAATAGACAAAACAATAGACAAGACACTACCAGGGAAGTTGGGTAACCCTAATGCGACCTTCGAAACCGACAGCCGTGCTGACCCGCGTATTGCTGCGGTTATGGCAATGGCTGGAGAGTTGGCCCCAGGTGTTGTGGAACTTGCCGCTGATGCAACCTATGAAGAGTCCTTGGCTTACGCCCAAGCCTTTGAGGAGGCCGCTGCCTTAACCCATCCGTTAAAACGGGATATGATGCCGGATTTCCCCTCTGTGGAAGCCACTACCCAAGTGATTAAGGGTGTTGATGGCAACGACATCAACCTTTACTTACATCAACCGGCCCAGCGCAGTGGACCTCTAAGTGGACCTCTGCCTTGCGTGGTGCACACGCATGGTGGCGGTATGGTACTTATGACCGCCGCAGACCCAGATTACATTCGATGGCGCAATTCTTTGGCTGCTATGGGCGTGGTTGTGGTGGGCGTTGAATTTCGTAATGGCGGCGGCTCGTTGGGTAACCATCCTTTTCCAGCCGGGTTAAATGACTGTGCCAGCGCTGTGCAGTGGACCCATGCCAATCGTGGGGCTTTGAACATTTCCTCTATTGTAATCTCCGGCGAATCTGGCGGTGGCAACTTGTCTATTGCCACTACTTTAAAGGCGCTTAAAGAAGGCTGGGTGAATAAGATCGATGGGGTATATGCCATGTGCCCTTATATATCTGGTAGTTATGCCAATCCGCCGGCAGAATTGGTATCGCTAAAAGAGAACGACGGTTACATGCTGAACTGCGCCATGATGGCGACCATGGTTCGAGTATATGATCCGAACGGTGAGCATGGGGCCAATCCTTTGGCATGGCCGTTACAGGCGAGCACAGAGGATTTGACCGGTTTACCGCCACACATCATTTCGGTTAACGAGCTTGACCCTTTGCGCGATGAGGGGTTGGTGTTTTATCGCAAATTATTAGCGGCAGGTGTGAGCGCTGTTGCAAAGACTGTGCATGGCACCCCCCATGCGGGAGACATGAGCTTTCCAGATTTTACGCCAGATATTTACCAGGAAACGGCTCGCTCGCTGCATGGTTTTGCAATGTCATTGGCCGGGAGCTAGTGGCAAAACCGGCTTGAAAAAGCGGGTCGATAGATAAAGATTCAGATGAAAAATAACAAGTTAAGGAAGCCTAATGGCAGAGCAAGGTAAGGATTCAGGCGGTAAGGAAACCCAACACCGTAACGATATGTACGGCAACATTGATGCTAGAAGCGAGGGTGAAGACGGCGTGTCTAAAACTATTCCTGCAGCCACGGTGGTGCTTTTGCGGGACGGCAGTGAGGGTGTGGAAGTGCTGATGCTAAAGAAAAATTCCAAGATCACCTTTGGTGGTATGTGGGTTTTTCCTGGCGGCAAAATTGATCCAGAAGACTACCCCAGCGACGGCGATGTAGACGTGGCTGCTCGAGTGGCGGCTGCTCGTGAAACGCATGAGGAAGCGGGTATAGAAGTAAGCCAAGAGAGCTTTCAGTTTTTAGCCCATTGGACGCCACCGCCTGGACCACAAAAGCGTTTTGCCACTTGGTTTTTTACCGCTCAAGTGGATGGCGACCAAGACATTGCAATAGATGATGGGGAGATCAAAGAGCACGCGTGGTTGAACCCTGCTAAAGCGTTGGAGCGCCATGCAAAGGGTGAAATCGACTTGGTGCCGCCCACGTGGATTACCTTGTATCACTTGGCTCAATACGCACCCGCAGCGGCCGTAATTGCTCACTTCAAAGAAAATCAGGGCAAAACCTATAACACGCGAGTAGTTAAAGCCGCCAGCGGTGATCGAGTGGCCTTGTGGGTGGGTGACGCAGGTTACGACGCTTGGGATGCCGAAGTGGCCGGTGATCGTCACCGCTTGGTCATGTCCGAAGGCGGCTTCGTATTTGAAAACACGGTAGAGGCTTACTGACTTGTTCGCTCTTCTAACTAGTCGTCAGTTGGTAGTCAAACCAAGACGCCAATCTAGCTTCTGCTGATTTGGCTTCTATACAAGACGTAAAAGCGTTGGGCGCGGATTCAACTCTTGCGCCAGCCCACTTTGGCTTTTAACTTAAGATTAAGCGGCGTTGTGGCCTAAGTGCTATGTTTTAAACAGTAAATAGCGGGCAAGTTGCTGAACTAAAAATCCGACAATAATAAATGTGCAGGGCTCTGGGGAGGATCATGCAAGCAGTTGAACCAATTTCGCGACAAACCATTTATTCCCACGGCACCATAGGCCTACCTATGGCGGTCTATGGCTACCCATTAGCCATCTGGATACCCGCTCACTACGCAGGTGGTTTGGGTTTGGACCTCGCTACCGTGGGCCTTATTTTAATGCTGGCACGGTTAACCGACGTGATCACCGACCCTCTGATTGGTGAAATCTCCGACCGCTGGCGTACGCGGGTAGGCCGCCGCAAACCTTGGCTGTTGATCGGTACGCCGGTCATGCTTCTGGGGGTTTATAACCTATTTATTCCCGGTCCGGAGGTAGATATTTACTACTTCCTGATCTGGCTGACGGTATTTTTCTTGGGCTCCACCATGATTATGTTGCCCCACAGAGCTTGGGGCGCTGAGATATCAACGGACTACCACCAACGTTCACGCATTACCGCCGCGCGCGAGTTTTATTATTTGGCCGGCCTAATGGTGGCCGCTGCTGTTCCCATGGTGGTGGAGATCACGGCAGATGGCGGTTCAGGTGTGGGGGATGTATTTGGCAAAATGTGGACGGATGCAACGGCTGCATTTACCGGCGAGATCATGAGCAAAACCCCAGTAGACAGAGCCACCCTTACCGGGCCGGTATTGATGGCACTGGCTTGGGCTTTAATTGGTTTACTGCCTTTGGCTGCTGCTATTTGCTTCTTTTTTGTCAAAGAACCTCAGGCACCTAGCCGCGCAGAACAGGTGCCCATCAAGGAGGGTATTCGCGCGTTGCTGAAAAATGGTCCTATGTTGCGCGTATTGATGATTGTGTTGCTGGTGCACTTTGGTGAGTCTTTCCGCAACGCTGTATCGCTGTTTTTTATTCGCGATATTGTGGGTGTGCCAACCATTGGCGCGGCGTATTTTTTCTACTTTATAGCGGGTTTAGCGGCCATTCCATTTTGGCTGGCGCTGGGTCGCCGGTTTGGTAAGCACAAGGCGTTTATGTTTACGCTGATTACCGTTGCGATTGTCAGCGCCTGTAATCTCTTTTTAGAGGACGGTGATTACTTGCCCTTCTTTTTACTCTTCATTGTTAAGGGCTTTTGCTTCGGTGGGCTGCACTTTTTACCGATAGCCATGCTGGCAGACGTAGTAGACGTAGACTCTGCGCGTACCGGTGGCAAGCGTGCCGGTACCTACTTTGCCATATTTGGTTTTACCGAAAAAATAGCCATTGCATTTGGTACGGGCGTCTCGCTGAACGTGGTGGGCTTACTGGGATTTGATCCTTCAGGCGGCGTAGCGGGTAGTAGTGACCTTGGTGTTGCGTCGTTACGTATGGTCTACTGTTTGGGACCGGTGGTCTTTTACGGCTTGGCATTGAAGCTCATCTGGAACTATCCATTAACGCCGGTTCGTCATCAGCGCTTACGCGAGCGTATTGCACGTAGAGAAACTAGGCGCGCCCGGACTGCTGGGTAGAAATTTATTGATAGTTTGGGTTTAGGTTAAAGTTCAGGTTCAGGAATTGATATGAATACTTTGTTACATCACGAAGAAAAGCACGGTTTTGCCTTGCGCCATCTTTCTCCCATTATTGGCACCGAAGTGCACGGCATAGATATCGGCGCAGCGTTAAGTGAAGAGGTGATCACCTTTTTGTCCGATCTTTTAGTGGAGCGAAAGGTGCTGTTCTTCCGTAAGCAAGACATCACCATGGATCAACACATCGCCTTCGCTAGACGTTTTGGTGAGTTAGAGGTGCATCCTTTTACAGCTAATAACGACGACCGCCCTGAGGTGATTCACCTTAAAAACGGACCAGATCATAAGCCGTCGATCGACCTTTGGCATTCGGATGTGACTTGGCGTGAAGAGCCGTCGCTGGGCTCTATTTTACGTGGCCGGCAAATACCGGAAGTAGGCGGCGATACGCTGTTTGCAAATATGGAAGCCGCTTATGCCAACTTAACAGATGAGATGAAGGCGCGGCTTGATGGGCTGTATGCGGTTCATGATAATCGCCTCTTTCTTGATGCAATGCGCAAACGAGGGGTGAGTGAGGCGGACATTGAAGCCAAAATGAAAGAGTTTCCACCGTCTCGACACCCGGTTATACGTACACATCCTGTTAGTGGTCGAAAGTCCATTTATGTGAATTGCGCGTTCACGAATACCATAGAGGGTATGGATCCAGTTGAGGCCGAACAGTTGCTCGCGCAATTATATCAAACCGCAGCAATACCCAATATTCAGTGTCGATTTCGTTGGGAAAAAGATTCCTTCGCCTTTTGGGATAATCGCGGGGCTCAGCACTATGCCGCAGCTGATTATTGGCCTGCGGAGCGCAGCATGGAGCGTGTGACTATTAAGGGTGATCGGCCGGTTTAATACACGGCGAAAAAACTTGCTCGTCCCTAATCATTTTTGTTCTTTCACAAGAGAAAGCAGGGCATTTTTTTTCAGGCCTGTTTGTAGCGGGTTTTTTGAAAGGTATATTTTTCTCGACTAACGGTTATTTTGTGCAGTAATTGCAAAAACTCGAACAATTCGTAATGGTTAAGTTACAAACCTTAGCAGATGTAGCTGTTGAGTTTGTTATGCTCAGGGGGTCTTAGCTTTTTGGAATGGGCCATGTTTGACCAAATAACTTACAAAATTGTTGGGGAAACTCAGTACTTTTTATCTTTTACCCTTGTTTCTATTTTTCTGGTTTTTCCAGCTTTTGCTGTTTCAGCGAATGCTGAAGCGCCGGCAAAACTTTGTGGTGGTAGATCAGGGGCGTCTTAACGGCGTTGCCAGTGGCAATAAGTGGACGGGTGATTTTGCCTATCAAACAGCGGCAGTGCCTGCGGCTAAACAATACGGCATTGCTATTTGGATCAGTGAGCCCGGACGGGTGAAGCCTATTCAAGCGGTGGGCGATTGGTTGTCGCTCCACCCCAATCCGTTTTGCTTGCCCGATGTTTTTAATGCCGCGTTGCCGCGCCTAGTTGCGTTGCCGAGGGTGCGCGCACCCTCGGCATTTTTGTCCTCTTAACGTCTAATATTCCAGCCCGCTAAATCTTTCCAGTCTATTCATTACACTCTCGTTTTTGCGCCATAAATGGTACATTTCTGCGCTTAAATTTGCCTTTGCGTTGAGAGGATTTGATTCAACGTGATGCCGGCTGTGAACGTAAAAAAGGACAGGACATGCAAGAGTTTGACGTGGTTATTGTAGGTGCGGGTATTTCAGGTGTGAGCGCCGCCTACCATTTACAAAAGAGTTGCCCGAATAAGACTTTTACCATTTTAGAGTCGCGTAAAAGCATAGGGGGTACTTGGGATCTGTTTAAGTATCCGGGCATTCGCTCTGACAGCGACATGCACACCCTTGGATTTAATTTCAAGCCTTGGATTGATGAAAAGTCCATTGCTGACGGCCCTTCAATTAAGCGTTACCTAAGCGAGACCATTTCTGAGAACAAAATGCATGATCATATTCAGCACGAGACCAAGCTGGTCGCAGCCAATTGGTCTAGTGAGTCTAGTCGCTGGATTATGAGCGTTGAGCAAAAGGGACATGTGGTGGAAATGAGCTGCAACTTTTTGATGATGTGCAGTGGCTACTATAACTATGACACGCCGTACACGCCTGAGTTTGCTGGTCAGCAGGATTTTCAAGGGCAGGTTGTGCACCCTCAACATTGGCCTGAAGAGTTAGATTATCAAGACAAGCAAGTTGTGGTGATTGGCAGTGGCGCTACTGCAATGACATTGGTGCCCTCAATGGCTGAGAAGGCCGGTCACGTAACCATGTTGCAGCGCTCACCTACATACGTTGCCTCGCGCCCAGATCAAGACGCCGTTGCTAATACGCTGCGTAAATTTCTACCGGGCAGTGTCGCGTATGCGATTACACGTTTTAAAAATACTCAGATGCAAAAGTTCTTGTACGGCAAAATGCGCGCCGAACCTGAGAAAATGAAAAAAGTGCTGGTGGGCATGGTGCGTAAGGCGTTGGGGCCAAAATACGATGTCGAAAAGCACTTCACTCCAAAATATAACCCCTGGGATCAGCGCATGTGCTTAATTCCTAATGGTGATTTATTCAAATCTATTACAGCGGGTGATACTACAGTGGTGACAGATCATATTGATCATTTCACGACGGACGGGATCGCACTGAAATCAGGTGAAATCCTGAAGGCAGATATTATTGTTACGGCCACCGGTTTGAATATGCAGGTAATGGGTGGCGCAGCATTTAGTGTAGACGACAAGCCTGTAGATTTCCCCGGCACTTTTTCTTACAAAGGGATGATGTACTCGGACGTGCCGAATTTGATTCAGACCTTTGGTTATATCAATGCGTCTTGGACTCTGCGCGCAGATCTAACCTCTGAGTATGCGTGCCGTTTGCTCAACCACATGGACGCCAAAGGCGTAAGCCAGTGCACGGCGCGTCTGCGTGAAGAAGATATGGACATGCCTGCAAAGCCTTGGATTGAGGATTTTTCCGCCGGTTATATGCAGCGTTCTATGCATACCATGCCTAAGCAGGGTGACAAAGATCCGTGGCGCAATACGCAGAATTACGCGTTAGATAAAAAGATTATCCGCAAGGCGTCGCTAGAAGATGGGGCGTTAGTCTTCGGACCTACAGACTTGGCCCAAGGGCATGTGAATGCCTCAATTGAGAACGCTAAGGTTGCTGCGTAGTTTATACAAAAAACCTAATAAAATCCCATGATGGTAATCGTTAGGAGTGGGTCTTTTTGATGGGTTGATGGCGAACAAAATCTGATCCTTTGGGTCAGATTTGTTTTCTCTCTGATCTTTTTGGCGTCCTCTTTGTAGCGTCCTTCCGTCTTGTCTTTTTTCGTTATTCTTAAATTTGTTGTCCTGAGGGTGAGGTTAGTTTTTTCTTGAGTAGCGAATTGGCATGCTTTTTATGCCTGAGATAAAGTTTGATGCCAGCCACTGGGGTTCTTCAATTATTTCAATGTCATGAAGCTGGCTGAGAATGGTTTCAAACATACAGTCTATTTCTACTCGCGCGATATGCTGGCCAAGACAAACATGGGTGCCAGTTCCAAATGCGATATGCGAGTTAGCTTCCCTGGTTATATCGAAATTCTTTGGATTATCAAACTGACGTGCATCATGGTTTGCCGCTGCAAAGTAGCGCACCACTTTATCGCCTTTGGCGATTTGTTTATCACCCAGTTGGGTATCTTGCGTTGCGGTGCGGCGCATATAAATCACTGGGCATACAGTACGTAGCATTTCGTCCCGTGCGCTGGGGATTAGGCTAAAGTCGCTGCGCAAATGCTCTAACGTTTTCGGTTGCTGGATGAGTTTTTGTAGCCCGCCACTGACCAAGTTGCGTGTGGTGTCGCCGCCCGCATCTATCAACAGCATGAAGAACAGCTGAAAATCTACGACATCTAATTTGTAGTCGTCTACTTCTGCTTGGACAATTTGCGTTGCGAGATCGTTACCCGGATTCTTATTCTTTTCTGCAAAAACTTGGGCCGCGTAGGTGAACATATCTACCCCGGCTTGGGCCATTGCGCCCTTGGGCAGCGCCTCCGGGGAGGTATGCAGAATTTCTGTGAGTTCGTAGAGTTTGCGACCATCTTCTAGCGGAATTCCCATGAGGTCGGCGATGACCGCTGAGGGTAATTCGCCAGCAACGGTTGCAACAAAGTCTACTTCACCGCGTCCTTTAGGCAGGGCGTTGATAATGTCCATTGTCAGTTCTTGTATGCGCGGACGCAGGTCTGCTGCTGGGCCTCGGGTAAATTCTCGACTGATGAGCCTTCTAAACTGAGTGTG
>JAOJBS010000020.1:0-45196 GCA_028228615.1 Pseudomonadales bacterium
GCCATGGGTTTTTCGGGGGGTATGAGCCATCGGTAACTGATGCCAAGAATTTAGCTACAGTTGAAGCGCTAAGAAACGCGAATAAAATTTATAATAAACAAGCAGACATGGTCGACGGTGCCAAAGAATTAGAAGACTTTTGCGACGCCCTACTAAACTTAAAAATTCGGCTTCGCAGATAAACTTTTGAAGAAAAACATGGTGGTATTGGGTTTAAAAATATATAGGCACAAGGTCAGTGGAGTGGAGATCGAATAGCAAAGAGCATCTTATTCTGAGTCGAAGGTTAGGCGTCGCTTAAATCAAATTTGTAAAAGGTTGTTGGGATGTCGAAAGAGCGCGATGAAATGGCTAATGATAGGCATGAGAAGCTACAGGCATGGCTGAAAGATAATGTATTGATTATTCCAGAGCCTAAAGTAATCACCCTGCATAATTTTAGTGTTGATTGGTCTGATTGGCGAGGGTCGTTTAGAGTTAAATTTGATGATTTTGAGATTGAAGACGAACTTGATTTTGGGATCGAAATCACAGGACGCCCGACGTTTCATCTCCAAATCTTTACTTCTCCCCTTGGAGTTCCAGCAAGTTTCGCCTCTATAGAGATAACATCTAAAACCCATCAGGCTATAGGCATGGCATTGCAGCAAACTTTTCCTAGGTTAAAACCATTCGGACGAAACAGAGAAACTGGTATAGAAATTACCATGTCATCTTCAATAAGCGACCGAATATCTGAGCATGAAGCTAACGCGGCCAAACTATTAGTGGTAGAAGGTTACTCAATCAGTGTTAGTACATAAAGCCTCAAACAACCGCACTGTATGTCAGCTCTCGGCCAGACTAATAAATGACAAGCCTGTTGGCTCATGATTGAGCTCCTACGTGGTGATATTCTTTCTATTGAAGCGGATGCAGCAGTAGTTTCAGCACACCCAACGCTGATTGCTGGCAGCGGCCTGTCGGGACATTTTCATAAAGGGGCTGGAGCCAATCTTGAAAAAGTGGCGCGACCACTGGGCCCGTTGACTCCCGGCAAATCAGTAGTGACAGCTGGCTTTGACCTTCAATTCTCTTTAGTGGTTCATGCAGTAGCCCCGAGATATATCTATGGCACCGCCGAGGAGGAAACACTTCTTCGCCAAACGTATTTATCCGTATTTAATCAAGAAGCATTGAAGCAAGTTAAGAGTGTCGTTTTTCCAGCTATTGGTGTCGGTGTTTATGGATGGCCTATACCGCTGGCAACATCAATCGCAGTAACTGCTCTGAAGGAAAGCCCTTTTAAAAAAACGATCGTTTGTCT
Organism: Pseudomonadales bacterium; assembly: GCA_028228615.1. Taxonomy (GTDB): domain Bacteria; phylum Pseudomonadota; class Gammaproteobacteria; order Pseudomonadales; family Azotimanducaceae; genus UBA4421. The sequence continues at coordinate 1,307 of JAOJBS010000020.1, forward strand.
CTTTGATCAGGACAATTACGACGCTTATCGAATGCTGCTTATCTGAAATTATGTTAAAGCCACAGCTCGCTGACTCCACCCACAGTGTACCTCCCACTTCGGAGAAAGGCAGTCCTGCTGTGTGGGTGTTAATGGCTTGGAGGAAATTTTTAGACCTTACGAGTTTTGCATCAATAAACACCCGAGCGTTGGACTAGCTCCGTCTGAGCATTTCCCTGTGGTCAAATGGTGTAAGGTTGACTAATGGAAATTGAAAAGCTGAAAAACTATTTCCCCCACTCTTTTATCAAAAAGAGGGTACGAGGGATTGCTGTTAAAAGAGTTCGAAAAGACCTTATTCTGCACGGCAAGTCCGAAGATGACATTCCTGAATCAGATCTAGAGTATCTCTTGGCGGATGCTGAGGATTCTGTCTGGTCTGAGATAAGGCAGACTTCCTTGCTAGGCGTTTTGGCTATGCTTGGGCTCAACTTCTTCTAATGTCAGTATATAGATTCGCACGCGCTGCCGCGGTTTTGGCATTCCTGCGCAGATATCGTATAAAGGTTTTTTACATGCTGACGGCGATCGCCGTGGCCTTCGTTACTGACTGGCTTTACGAAGATGTGGCCAGTTATCTAGATGTGCACTCTCCGCAGTGGGCTCTTGTGGTTCTGTTAGTGAAGACAGTTATAGTCTATGCCGCTCTCTGCTTTTTAATTTGGCAGATTAGACCTTCTGAATGGCAACACCAACGTGAGTCAAAGGAAACTTCGGAACTCGAAGGTATAGTGTCGACTTCCAAACTTGCTAAGATCGCTCAAAAAGAAAAATTGGAGAAACGCAGAGATGCCATCCTTCGTGGTTGACAGGACTTAAGGCAGTCCTACAGTTATGTGAATCACAGATTGTGATGAACCATTTCACCGCGACTTTAACCCAGTAATTAACATAAATGACAATAGCCCGGCAATTCAGCCAATGGCCGGCTACAAGGTATCACTTTGCCAACAATTGAAACCTGCCGTCAGCAATACGAAAGTCACTTCGGACACGAGATCGATTGGCAGACGAGCGGTTAAGTTTACGCGAACGAGTGGAAATTCTATTAATCATGACACTAGACACTACCCTGGTGCCCACCCTGTCCATCCAAAAAACAATTAAAGTAATAAAGCGTAAAAGAGACTAAAACTAAAGTTGACTATCATCTCCGGCCAGGACGGCCAACTTTTTACGCAACCAGACCATGGAGTCGGCACAGAGCATCTACGGCCAGCCGTTTTGCTGACGCATTGGTTGCCATTGCAAAGGCCTCATGAAGCATTCTTGTCGCGTTTAGCTTAGCTGCTCTGGCATCTAAACCCTCCTGCCACGAATACGACAGCACGTGACGACTGACGTCCTCTCTAAGCAAAAGACGATGAGCCGCCTGCTTAGCACCTTTTGATGAGTAACCCGCTTTTCTCGCAGCTTGAGCACCACGCCCTGATTCGGCAAAAAATTCTGCAAATTTTTTTTGACGAAAGTTCATTAACTTATTATAAATCAATAACTTAAGATTATTCAAGGCTTGCAACATCTCCCTGCCATCCCAAACAGCTAGGGTATTCCCCCGATACGTCAGGATGAACCTAGTTTCGATAATCGCGTTTGGAACCTTGTCAGTAATCCCAGCGATTTGATAAAGAAAGTTTAGAAAGCTCTGAGAACAGTGACTTCAATTGACGCTGAAGCCAAAAAGCTTCAAGACAGCTCAGAAGATACAAACGTTCTTCAGCCACCTTTACTCCATTAGTTAAAACGTTTAGATGATCTCTAACGTCAGAGCTTTCAGACCAGGTCTATTTTTCGTCTTATGGAAATCCAAAATATGCATCACTCTCACTAACTGACCATCGATTCCTTCGCTGATCAAATTGGGAGGATCAAATGTATCTCCCACAAAATCAAATCCCTTTGCTGCCAACCTGATGTTTCCTTAGGCAAATTCACCAACGGGCACGCCTTGCACAATACGAACGATTTGCTTGCCCTGTATTCCGCGGTTCTGAGCGTCAATTTTTATATCTTCTTGATTGAGCACGCCAATTTTTTCCTGAACTAACAAAACTTTGCCATTGTAATTAACTAACTAACCAGAAAAGAATCCCAGGCGGCTAAAATTTCCCGACGCGATTCCAAAAGGCTAGAACGCAAATAAGCGGCTTCAACTTTGTTTTTGTTAGCGTGGGCTAAGCAGGCTTCTATAGCCCTACCGCCCCATTTGTTTTTCTCTTCAGCCCAATCCCTAAATGTCGACCTAAACCCGTGAACCGTAGACGTCAGTTCAGGCGCTTTTTTCCGTAAAAAAAGTCGCATCGAATTGCTATTGATAGGACTATCAGACTTCAGGCCGGGAAATAAAAATGGATTTCCCGCCAATCGCGGCAAGTCAGCTAGGAGGGCAAACGCTTCTGGAGATAAAGGTACTTCGTGTGCCATGCCAGACTTCATACGCTCTGCTGGAACCGACCAGATGCCCTTAGTTATGGAAACTTCATCCCACCGCGCTCCAACAACTTGCCCTGTGCGACCTACCGTTAGAATGAGAAACTGCAAAGCTTTCGCTGATATCGCTGTTTCATCCTTTAACCAATCGTAGAAACCGTTCATTTGGTCTATCGGCATCGCCGCATGGTGCTCAATCGGAGATATCTTAGCGGGAGATGGCAGCAAATTTTCAAGCAGCCCAGCCCAAACAGCAGGGTTATGGTCAACGCGATGCCCCAAAGCAATAGACCAGCCTAAAACTTTTTCTATACGCCCACGCACGCGTTTAGCGGTCTCCGTTTTGTCCATCCAAATGGGCTCGACCACACTCAAAATATCTTGAACCGAGATATCTTTGACAGGGATTTTACCCAGCTTCGGAATTGCATACGTTTGCAGGGTATTGCGCCATTGCTGCCGGTGCTTATTGTTTTTCCATTCGCGTTGCTTGCTTTCAATGAAGCGCTCGACAGCAAAAGCAAACGTCACTTGTTGCTCTAAGCGCTGCAAGCGTCTTGATTCAATGGGGTCAACACCTTGGGCAACGAGTTGTCTTGCTTCGTCGCGAAGAACACGCGCCTGACGCAAAGTGACATCAGGAAAACGCCCCAAACCCATGTCTCGCCGTTTACCGCTCAGCGTAAATCGGAAGATCCATTTTCTATTCAGTGATCTATCAACCTCAAGCCGCAGGCCTTGGCCATCACTTAAGACCGCTGCTTCACGACATGATTCGATCTGTCTAACGTTCAACATATTCCACCGCCAGCCCCTCAATCAGCCCCTCACTTTGCGTGAGACATCCTGAATCGACCTGAATCTAAAGAAGGTGTAATATTACCATAAACTATTGTTTTAATTAACTTTTAATTATTTGATTAGCACTTCATGAACCGTTAAAAGCCTACATATTGGCGGATAACTCTTCCGCCATTTCTGATCAAAAACTTTTTAAAAATCATAAATCTAGCGATTGGTTCTGAAGACCGCTTTGAACCTACCCTGTTTTGACTCCTTCTATGTTGGCGAAGGAATGATTGACCAAAAAACCCTCATGCCGGAGCATTGAACTCGTAGCGTAGAATTTTCCTGAAGCCCTGATCTTTCTTCTACGCAGTGGTCATCAGGGTGAAATAACGATGGTACCCCAACATGTCAGCAAACTTTGAAGTCTTACGAGATGATCTACATCAAATTAGAACGGTAGAAACCCCGCCTTTAGTTCCGCAAACTGGCGAGCTAGTACTCCGCATCGAGAAATTTGCGCTTACGTCAAACAACATAACCTACGGTGTTGCAGGCGACATCATAGGGTACTGGCAGTTCTTTCCAGCAGAGGGAGACTGGGGCCGCATACCAGTGTGGGGTATTGGCGAGGTAACAAGTAGTGAACACCCCAACGTTGAAATTGGCCAGCGCTTTTACGGTTACTTCCCAATGTCCCAAGAGCTAGTAGTGAAACCTGAAAAAGTCACCCAGCGCGGATTTGCTGACGCAAGCGAGCACCGCTCTGCGTTGCCGGTGGTCTATAACCAATACAGCCTCGTATCCCCTGAAAACGGATTCGCGCCCGAGTTCGATAATCATACGATGGTTTATCGACCGTTGTTCACAACCTCATTTGTGCTGGACGATTATTTCGCCGACAACGAATTTTTTGGTGCTGACACTGTCATTTTGGGCAGCGCATCAAGTAAGACAGCTTTTGGATTGGCATTCATGCTTCAGCGTCGCGGTGGCAAGAAAGTGGTCGGCTTAACCTCCCAAGGCAACAAAGGCTTTGTAGAAAATTTAGGCCTCTATGATGAAGTGCTTTGTTACGACGAAGTAGAAAAACTGACTAGAGAGACCAGCGCCTACATTGATATGGCAGGCAACAAAGACGTTCTTGCGCGTGTCCACCATCACCTGCGAGATAACCTTGTAAACAGTTGCGGCGTGGGCATTACCCACTGGGACGCCCTAGAGGGTGAAGATCCCGCATCGTTACCCGGCGTAGAGCCGACAATGTTCTTTGCGCCAAGTCAAATTGTTAAGCGCAACAAAGAGCTAGGCCCCGAGGTTTATCAGCAAAAGATAGCTGCAGCGACCACCGCATTTTTTGCCTTAGTAGACGACTGGGTTTCCATTCAAGAGGCGCCCCTGAGCAACGTCGAACAAGTCTATCGAACAGTGCTGAATGGTCCGGCACCCGACATTGGCTATGTTGTCGTTAGCGAATTATAACAATTCCTATTAGCCGATAAATTGACGGGTTAACAAAATGATCAAGTGTCTTCCGACACCGTAGCCTCGGAACGCGTCCCAAACATCGAACGCGAGCCACGTTCCCTAACGCTGCTATAAGATTGAGCTAAGTATTGACCTTGTTTTCTTTCGGAACTTTGGGCCGAATGGCGGTCAATCGGCGCAGCACAAGTGACCTCCCCCTCCGCACGGAAGTTGCTTCTTTACAGTTCGACTAATACGCCCAAGTTCTGGCGCACCAGTTCTGTGACGATGTTGCGTTGCGCTCAGCTTCGCTCACAACAATTATCTTAAGTTGATCTGTTTTTCCATTTAGTGATTCAACTCAACTTTTGCTTATATGTCATTGCTTGAGCAGCAAACTGCCGAGCAGGCAGGCCGACCCTAGCTATGCTGCGGCCAGCGCTCGGTCCAATCGTCGAATATAGCCACGGCACTGGCCAGCGACAATAAATCTTGCTCTTGGTCCCAGCCCGCAATCGCATGCAGGCCGACCGGCAGTTTTTTTTCATCAATCCCACACGGAATCGAAATGGCTGGGTGCCCAGTTAAATTAGCCAGTGATAAATGCGACCACCATTTTTTCAAATTCAATTTGTCGCCATTAATCGTTACACGTTGATCACCCTGAGGATCGGCTAAAGGCGGCGATGCGGTTAACGTTGGCGAGAATATGAAATCGTAAGTACCTAGTATTTGCTCCACTCGGTCATACAGTCGAGATCTTTCCATCGCATCAGCTTGCAAACCCACCCCGTCTAAAGTGAAGTGCTCTGCATCTAATAAACTCCGCAGCGCCGGCCCTAGAAGCGCCTGAGAATGCTTGGGCAGTTCCCGCACTCTCGCCGCTAGGTTACATGCCATCATTTGCGCCGCATTATCTGGGTCAAAGTGAGTGGGGTCGTCATTGGCAACATCAATATGTAAACCTAACGCAGCCAGTTTCTCTAGCGAGCGCTCAACAATTACCTTGTATTCTAAATCGCATTCATTCCCCCCCAGCGCTGGCACAAATAGCCCACGTTTGCCATTAACTGCTTGTGCTGTGTCTAACGGCATAGCAATGCGTAATGTCTCTCGACGTGACCACGGGTCTAGACGGTGACTTCCCGACATAACATTAAAGAGGGTTGCTAGATCTTCAGGGTGCCTACAGTTCATTGATATCGAACTATTATTGCCGAAGTGGAACGGCCAGCTCTCGTGGGGAATTGCCCCCATGGTGACCTTCAATCCCAACACGCCGCACGCCGAGGCTGGTATGCGAGACGAACCGCCGCCGTCAGTACTGACACTCAGCGCAGCGATTCCCGTTGCAGCAACGACACCTGCACCGCCGCTACTGCCTCCCGCGGTTAGAGTTGGCGACCAAGGGTTTCGCGTTGCACCGCATAGTGCGGAATCAGTGAGCACCTTGCCGGCAAATTCGGGCGTTGTAGTTTTCCCTATAAGAATCGCACCCGCTTCGCGCATACGTGCTACAGCAACCACATCATTCTCTGGTACGTTGCTTTCTAACGCCCGTGAACCGTAGGTCGTTCGCACATCTTTGGTGTCTAACAAATCCTTCACGGTAAAAGGCACACCAAAGAGCGGTGGTAAGGACTGCAGCGGCGCATGCTCTAGCTGGACGTCTAATAATTTGGCGTGTGCTAGTGCTTGCTCGGGTACAAGTGTGACAAAAGGATTACAGTTAGCCTGCACTGTTTCTGCACGTTGCAGTGTTTGCGACATAACCTCCACCATGCTGACTTTGCGCTGTTTAATCAGCCGCGCTAGGGCTGTGCCCGATAGATGTGAAAATTGCATGGTTAGTTACGAATGACGCCTTGCTCAAGCAATTGAGAGATTTCATCTTTAACATATCCCAACTCAGCCAACACCTCGCTTGTGTGCTCTCCTAGTTTGGCAACATGCGTTCCTGGCGCAAAAGCCACATCATTTATACGGTACCCGACGGTTGTCACCTGATGTTCACCATACTCACTAGTCACCTTCGTTGTCAGTTCTCGAGCAGCGGGTTGACCCGTTTGCATAACTTCCGCGAGATCCTTTACCCCACCGGCTACAACTGCATTGTTAGCAAAAATATCGTCCCAATCAGACGTGTTTTTTTGCAGCAGCGCCTCTTCTACACTGCGCTCTATCTCCTCCGCCCGCCGCATTAATTCAGAGCCACCTAACTCAGTAAATTGCGTAAGCCCAATCGCCGCAAGAATGGCACGTTGATGGCTTGCTCGATAACCGGCAAGCATTACATAGCCATTTTTGCTGGCATATCTTCCCAACAAAAAGCCATCGCGATTTTTACCAGGAGGTACGGGAACACCAGTTGTTGCCGCGATACTGGTATGACGATTCATCAACAACATAGTGACGTCCTGCATGGCAAGGTCAATATACTGCCCCTCCCCACTTTGCTGCCGCATTAAAACCGCCGCCAGCACCGCAGAGGTGGCGTGCATCCCTGTTGCGTAGTCAAGCACCGGCCCACCAGTTCTTATGGGGCCATCACCGCGCTCATTGATAGACATAAAACCTGAGGTGGCTTGTATGACATCGTCAAACCCTGGTCTATGCCCTAGCGGACCGTTTTGACCAAAAGCCGATATAGAAAGGTAAATAACAGCCGGGTTTTCAGTGGCGATAGAGGCGAAGTCCAATCCATGATCTTGCATTGTCCCTGGCCGATAATTTTCAACAAATATGTCTGCGTCTTTTGCTAATTCGCGGACTAAAGCACTGCCGCGCTCGGTAGTGATGTCGATCACAACACTGCGCTTGCCCGCGTTCTGAGAGACAAAGCCCGTACCCAGCCCCATCGCTATTTGTGCCTCGTCGCCTCCCCAAGGACGAGTCATATCGCCTCTGGGAGATTCGACTTTTATTACCTGGGCGCCAAGTAGACTTAACTGATAAGTGCAGTAAGGCCCAGCTAAAACATGCGTAAGGTCTAAGACCCTTAGACCTGATAGCGGTTTATTCAACATTCATAAATTCCTTGCGGCGGCTCTGTGGCGAAAGGAAAGAGCGTAATGCAACAGTTATTTGAAAGCGCCCTTTCATACCTAATGTTCTTGAAGCTTTAACATCCCAGAATTTAAACCCAAGGTATAGTGCAATCTTTTACCTACGCGCGAAGGAGCATTTTCTTCACAACAATTAGACAGAAGAATAGGTTCGACCAACTGCTTCATCTTTGATTTAGGAGTGGATTTAGGAGTGGATTTAGACGCGCGTTTAGGCGCGCTATTAGATCTTGGGAAATTAGCAGCGGACAAGGGTTAATCAAACTGCGCCCACCTCTTAATGGTTGCGCATCAGAACTCTTTTGCGCTAGCATTTTTTGCAAATAATTAGGGGGAAGTCACCATGCCACCTACTACCTTGGCCAATGATACGAGTGCAGATCAAGTCCTAGCAGAGCTTGAAGAGAATGGCGCTGTGATCGTAGCAGACCTGCTTGGCACCAGTGCTGTTGAACGGCTTAATGCGGAACTCTTACCGTTTGTAAATAGAACGCCAATGGGGCGCGATGATTTTACGGGCAAGACGACTAAACGTACTGGCGCGTTAGCTGCTCGTTCAGCTGCTTGCAGAGAATTGATTCTTCACGAGCTAGCTCTGACCGCTGCAAAGCAATTTTTGCACCCCTATACCCGTAAAATTATTTTGCACCTCACCCAAGTTATACAAATTAATCCAGGAGGTGCGGCGCAAGCCAATCATCGTGACCGCCAGGCATGGGGCAAATATCTGCCGAAAGAAATTGAGCCCCAACTGAATACTATATGGGCGCTGACAGATTTTAACGTTGGAAATGGCGCCACTCAATGTGTGCCTAGCAGTCATAAATGGTCGTGGGAGCGACAACCACAGCCTGAAGAAATTTGTCACGCGGAGATGACGCAGGGTTCAGTATTTTTCTATACCGGGAGCGTGCTACATAGCGGCGGTGCAAATACTTCCAAAAAGATGCGCATGGGTTTGAATTTGACCTATTGTCTGGGCTGGTTACGCCAAGAGGAGAATCAATACCTCTCTTGCCCGCCGAGCATAGCGAAGGATTTCGACCCAGTGCTACAGGATTTGTTAGGCTACACACAGGGTGAGTACGCCTTGGGTTATTACAGCGACCCCTTCGACACGACCGAGGGGCGAGATATTTTGCCGCCTGAGAAAATATTGGGCCGCTCCGCTGAATCAACCGACATTGGTATCGGTTAAGCCCGCAAAATTGTTAATCAATATTGCACGGCCTGTGAGGCAGTAAAGGGTTACTGGACGCTTAATCCAACTGCACTAAGCGCAAGGAGCCTGCTTTTTTCTACGTTCAACTCTGGCTCCGGCACTGGCTGATGCAGGCAACGCTTAAAAGCGTATCGAATAAAATTTTTACTTCGCCCGCCCACCACAAGCATTTCCTCGCTCAGCCTAATCGAGGTAGGCGGCCAAATACGCCCACCACCTCTACCGGCTTTGAGCTTAGCGTTTATGCAGCGGATTTATAATAGCTGAAAGCGCCTCAAGAAACGCGTTGGCAAAAACCTATCACAGCAAACTATTTGGGTTTGCGCGCTATCACCTTAATCTCTGCACGCGCACCGGGAATAACCAGCTCGGTTATGCCTATCCAAGTGGATGCCGGATAAGGCTCTTTGATGAATTCATCTTTCACCTTAGCCATAGCGGCAGTATTTTTTTGCAGCTCTACCATGTAGATCGTAGTGTCTATTATGTCTTCGTAGCCAACACCCGCCGCGTCTAGCGTTTCACCTAGCGAAGCCCATGCGTTTCTAAACTCCTCTTCGGCTGAATCTCCGCTGCCCACAACACCTGAAAAGAAAATTAGATCGTCGTGTTGGACAGCCGGCGCAAAATGCCAATTATCGTAAGTCCGGCGTGCAGAATCTGGAACAATTACTTGGATAGACATGGGTTTCTCCTATTTCAAAATTTGAGGTCAGATTTCTCTAAATCTGTTTCCACTTCACTATATCTGCCCACACCCAAATAGGTACAGCAAAGCTTAACTAGAGGAAATCTGTGTTGTATTTCTTAAGGATACATTAGCACTTGACTCGTCGCTTTAAATTCTGCCGTTTTCAAAGTCAATGTCGATTAAGTGCCACTCGCCATCCACTACTAATGAAGCAGTATTTGCAGTATAGCAATGAAAATAGGCGTCACTATTTAGTTCCCGCTACTAAACACGCGCCTAAACACGAAATTGACTGATCTGCACCTCCTCGCCTAAATCCTCATAATCTCCTGCGCCGCGGCGACTGCGAAACTCTTCCCAAGTGAAACCTTTATACCGAGGTCCATCGTTGTTCTTGTAACCGCCCTCTGGCGTTAGTGCTGCAATTACTTGCTCGTAGGGTGGATTAAAAAAGTACGCGGCACTGAGTCGATATTGGTCACCGACAGAACCCAGTACTCGATGTTCAGGCGCGACGAAATAATCGTTAGACATTACCTGCAGCATATCGCCGGTATTCACTATAAACGCATTGGGCTGAGGTTCTATCAAACACCACTGCCCCTCATGCAAAACTTCGAGTGCATGGTGTCCATCTTGAACCAACAAAGTCAGTAACCCCGAATCGGTATGCGGGTGAATGCCTAATGGCGCATCTGAACCCGTGCCCGTGGTCTGGGGCTGAGTCAAACGATGCGCATTCGAATAAGCGTTAAGGCGCAAAAAACTGGAATGGCCCTCTGCCAAAGAAGCGGCATCTGCGCGAGCGCCCAGTGCTTGCAACAACCAACCGTAAACCTCAATGGCCAAGGGCTCGCACAAACAAAACCAGTCCCATAGCGGTTCACGGATGGCCGCATCCTCAGGCATCTGATTCCAGCCGTCTGCCACCACATTAACCGGCGCATTATCGTCTGCCGTTGGGTCAGGCTTATGACCGAAGTCTAAAATTTCCTTGGCGTCTACTGCGTTTTTTGTCAGCTCTCCGGGGTTGTAGCCTCGAGCGTTGGTCGCGGTGCGACTCAAGCTGAGTTTTTGCGGGTATGGCAACGTGAAGAATGCGCGCTGGGCAGCGAACAAGACATGCAGATGCTGATGGTCGACACCATGCCCTTGAAGCTCAAAGAAACCCCACTTTGCTACGGCTTGCCGCAGGCGCGACAACTCAAGATCTCCGGCCTCTCCGCCTCTGCGTAACGCTTCAGCATTGATCACTGCTGCTTGTCGCCATTTAGAAAGTGATGTTTTAGTGTTTCGAGTCATATGTTGGTCTCTGAAGAATGCTCTATGCCCTGTTTGTTAGTGAGGCGAATGAACAACATTTTAAATCAGTTCTTCAACTAAAAGCGCCCCTTCCTTATGCATAACTTGAGAATTCCTCGAGATTCTAAAACTTAAAAGACTGCCTAATTACGTGTTAATTTTTTAGCAAACCACAGGGCGCATATCCAGTCGCTCGATTGCTCCCTTGCTGATAGATATTACAGAGATTTAGCGGGCGTTAGTTGACCTACGGCTTTATAAGATCATATGCAGTCCTTGCACATAACCATTCCCTCGTCTCAATATGGTTTAGAGTATCCTCTGAAGTACTCACTAAAGTACGCCCCACGCTGGCAACAGGCGAATAGACAAAACCGCTAAATCCGTTGTGTCGGTCAAAAGAATAAGAGGAAACTAAATGGATACTCACTGGCACCTGCTCACTGATGGCAGTGTTAACACTCAGACGAAAGTGGGTTATGGGGCATGTCTGTGGCTACAGGAGTTTACGGCGCCAGCTGATCTGCTCAAGCACACAGTTACGGTCAAACGCTTCGAAGCCACCAGTTCAACTAAGCTGGAATTACAAACGTTAATATGGTCGTTGCACGAACACTTAGCGTCAGCCAACAAGCAAACTATTGAAATCACCGTTTACACCGACTCGCAAAATATTATTAACCTGCCGGGGAGACGAGCACGCCTTGAGCGTGATGACTATTTCTCTCGCAACAAAAAACAGCTGAAGAACCATCAGCTTTATAGAGTGTTCTATAGCTTAATGGACCGCCTGCATTTCAACCTCGTAAAAGTACAAGGCCATCAGCCCTCTAACGAGCGCGACCTGATAGCCCAGCACTTTAGTCTTGTTGACCAGGCGGCGAGACAAGCCTTGCGAGCAGATACGTTATAGCCACACGCACTAGCCGATCTCAAACTATTTTTAGGTCAACTAGGCTCTGGGCACCATCCCGGATGGCGGTGTCAGCGTCCCGGGGTTGCCAACCAATGGCCAGTGCCGGTGAATTATCAATCGCCTTCACACGTCCCAAATCGGGTAAAAATTGTTTAATTTCCTTTAGAAAGACCCCAGCGATTTTTGCCACTAAGTTAGGCATTTCTGCGGTTGGAATTTTTAAGCTTGGATGTTCAGCCTTCACGGTCTTGGCAATATCCACAAACCAACGGAAGCCATTGGCACACATATAGCGGTTGCCGGCAGCTTCTGGCGTTTCCAACGCTAGCCTATGGAGTACGGCAACGTCGCGCACGTCAACAATTTCAAAGCCAAGCTTCGGCAAGATTGGATAGGCGCCCGTCATAAGCAGATAAAGTGCTTCTAACGAACTGCCATAGTCTGCCTCAAGCGCTGGGCCTAGTACGAGCGCTGGGTTTATGGCAACCAACTCTAATTCGTTCTCTTTGGCATATTCCCAGGCGGCTTTTTCAGCGACGGTTTTACTCTTAACGTAGGGGGACAAGTCAGTGCGCGACAAGTCTGTCCAATCTTGGTCGGTGAAGGTGCCGCTGTCCCTGTTGCCAGACATCACCGCCGCCACCGACGAGGTAAGCACCACCCGTTTGATGCCATTGGCAGTTGCCGCCTTAAGCACATTGAGGGTGCCTGTTCTCGCTGGAATGATCACTTCATCCTCGTCCTCGGGCTGCACCACAGGCACTGGAGATGCTACGTGCAAAATGCGCTCGCAACCCCGAGCTGCTTCTACCCAACTTGCCTCATCCATTAAGTCAGCTGAAACGAATTCGAGGGCGTCGATGCGATCAGTATGATTTGCCAGTATGGCTTTGATCGCTTCGCCACGCGCTGCATCGCGGAGGGTACCGCGCACCTCGTAACCATGACTGAGCATCTCGAGAATGCAGTGACCAGCGATAAATCCGCTCGCTCCAGTAATCAGAACCTTGGGCATTGTGTATCCTATGAAATAATGAATTTTCGAGGGACATGCTACTGTATGTGCTCAAGAAGCACCAAAATCTTATAAGCCCGTAACTCTTAAACTCCAGAGTTAAAGATTTCCAGAGTATAAGCGCTCCAGAGTTCTCACTCATGCATCTTGATACTTTTGCTTAAAGCCCAAGCCTCCCACTGCTGCAACAAAGCTAATCGCTTTGAGTAAGCCGCACCAAATCTCTCAGATAGTCTGCTACTTCGTCTGCGTTAGATTTTGTAGTGAACATCGAAGTGTGATTAGCCGAGTCCATGACAACGTGGGTAGACTGATCTGATAACGCCACCAAGTCAGCCTGCAACCCTAACCAATATTCTCTAAATTCCTCAAAAGACAACGGAAATGAAGGGGGAAATCCACCTCTTCACCTGCAGTGACAACAAGCACAGGCAGGCTGCCATAATTCACATCTTTTGGCGTTACGTTGATGGACGTCGCTATACCCTTTATTTCTCTAAAGGACGCATCAACTTGGGCGCTGCGTTGATGGAAATGCTCAAACTGGGCCACCACATTTGGCGGGAAATTTTCAATAATGTCCGGCCCCATTTGCGGATTGTAAAGCTGCGTAACGCCTAGGTTGATCAGCAACTTCAGCGCTTGCTGCTGCAAAGACAGACCTTCGTCGGGGCCAATCGGCAGACCAAGTTTGTCAACCTGGTCCGGGTGACTGGCATCAAAAAAAGCAACAGCCGCAACGTCTTGGGGGTATTGCTTGATATAACTTTTCATATACAAGCCGGCTATCGAATGCCCAGCTAGAACAAATGGTTTTTCAATGTTTGCCGCAATTAAAAGTGCGTGCAGTTGTTCTGCAATTGCCGGTGTTTCGCTGGGTACACCACTCGCCTCGCTCCAAGCCAGTCCAGCGCGATCGTACATACAAAACTTGTGAGTCTTGGACAGGTTTTCTGCCAGATGCTGATATACCGGCGATGGCGTTGCAGCCCCCGATTCAAAAACAATGGTGGGATTGCCATTTTTTTCGCCGCGACAGTCCAAATGCAGCTTATGACCACCCACGTCATAAAGGTTGCCTGGCGGCGAAACATCCACTACAAACGCGCGCAAACTCAAGCCGACGACGATAAATCCTAGGCAAACGAGCAACAGTGCCAATAATGTTCTAGTGGTGTATTTAATGAGCATACCGGTAAAACCCGCTTGGAATAATCAGTAAACCATACCAAAGCTACTTCGGCAGATGAATACACAAGTAAACTGAAAATTTACAAAATAGACCGTGACTGAGGCGCTAGGTCATTGGGGGACTCAATCAAGGGGGTGGAGACCTTCAAGAATGGGGCTTTGGTTTGTTTAGCCGCTTCAATTGGTGGGGGCAGCTGGCTTTTCGGAAAAGCTTTAAACGAACGAACCTAAACGAACAAAAAGCCCCGTTCGGCTATGTTGCACTATTTTACCCGAATTAGCTCGGACGAGCTCGGACGAACTACATCCACCGCCTGGATCTTACTGATAAAACGCTCTTACTAGCCCTTCGTTAACGGTTTTGTGTAGGTATTCATGTCAAAATAATCGCGCCACACCTTGATCTTCCCGTCGCGCATTTCAAATACGCCGCAACAAGGTAAATCTACTTTGACGTTGCCTATTTCTGTGCGGTCAATGCGTTCCACAACCACCAGATCTCCGTCGCCTATTATGTTCAAGATATCCCAAGTGGTTTTTGTCCACGGACCGATGAACCCTTTGATAAACACTTTAAGTTTCTCATGCCCCTGCACGGGTTGGGCGGGCATATTGTGGTAAATGCCGTCTTCGGAAAAATATTCCACTAACTCTTCAGCATTTAAAGCTGACCAAGCGGCCATAAATTCTCTAACTGTCTCTACATTATTTGACACGCAATCTCCCCAGAACATCCTTGAAGTGAGTAGGAATGTACGCCATTCACCTAACTAACAAAAGGCTGGGCGAAACCCATCTGAGACTGCTAACCGGCAACTGAGCACAACTTTGCGACAAGCTACTGAGTAAAAGGTAGCGCGATTAATGATGCGCCTAACTATCGGGCGGATTCGAAAAGGGTTCTGCTGTTGGCTTTAACCTCCAAAACTCGAACGCGACACTGATGCTAGGCAAATTAATCCCAAAAAACAGAAACTCCATGCACTAACTCAGCTATTTTTGGGTATGCGCTGGGAATATTGAAGAGTACCAAAAGGAAAAAATTTGTGGCTTCTGCAACGCCCCCAACCAACCAAATTTGATACAGTTAATAACAATCCACGAGCCTTTGAAGACATCAGAAGGTTTCATGACTGTCATTTTACTCGAATAAGGAACAAACCGTGCGCGTTGCCATTGTTGTAATCACCCTATTTTTATCTACAAGCGTTTTTGCCGAAACCAACCCTACCGGGTTTTGGAATACATTCGATGAAGACGGCAGCTTACTTTCAACCGTAGCAGTCAAAATTGAAGATGCTAAGTTGTACGCCAACATTGTTGCCGTGCATACGCCCGGCGACAAAAACCCAATGTGCGAGCAATGCAAAGGTGATCTGTATGGTAAACCAGTTATTGGTATGACAATCATTAACGGGCTCACACTGAAAAAGAACGTTTGGCAAAAAGGCACCCTCTTCGACCCCAAAACCGGCGGCAGTTTCAAGGGCAAAGTCTGGCTAGAGGATGGCAAACTTCTAGTGCGCGGCTACCTTGGCTTTCTTTATCAAACACAATACTGGGAAAAAGCGCCCATTACAGATCAGTAAAAACCCCTGACCTGAAGTGAACGTATAAATGCACAAGGGCATCACCACAAACTAAGTCAGTTTTTTTGCCATGGCAGCGTCTCATAGTAGCGACAGCGACCTAACGTGTAGACGCTTGCCAAGCGCCAACGACAAATACTGACTTCAGTTGTTGGCTGCTCGCCCATTTTTCGTTTGTTCAACAATACGCAAAACCTCTGCCTGCAGCGCCTTACCCCGCTCATTCACCAAATCTAAAACATGCAGAGAGGTAGGTACAAAAGCGAAGCCAATTTGGTACTCCGGGTGCCACTGAAAAATTGAGCCGCCCAGGCCCATCCAACCATAAAAGCCTTCACGCCCATGGTTAAGTGCTTTTTCCAGCGTCGAAGCATTTGCTTTGGTAGCAGCAAAACGCGCAACACCGCCTTGGGTAAACTGAGTATCCATCAGCCCTAAACTGCGATCTATCGGCGCTTCATGCAGCAACTGACAAGTTCGTTCACTGAGAATTTGCACGCCGTCACTGGCACCGTTCATAGACATCGCCGAAGCAATTTTTGCCAACCCTCGCGCTGAACAATGAGCGTTAGCCGAAGGCGTTTCACCAATTTCAATCAGCGGATCGTTAAACACCTCACACAGGGCCGCCAATGGCTCTTTTATACCCTCGGTGCTCTTTAACTGCACGAACGGCGCTGGGCGCTTAACCCCAGCATTACCTCGCCTAGCGGCGGCGATTTTCAAGCCCCTTGCGAGAATGGTAAAAATGTTGTGGTGCACTTTACGACCCAATATTTGCGGCTTCAAGCTGTATTTTAAATGTGCAGAAAGGCCAACGGCTTTGATCTTGGCGATGCGCGGCAAATCCGCTTCAGGCACACCGACCATGGCATCGACACCAAGCGGCCCAGCAATATCATCACGTAGAAATTCACCAATGGTGCGCCGCTCTGGATCCACTCGACGGAATATTTCATTAACAATCCAACCGCGAGTCAGCGCATGATATTCCCGCGTGTTGTCCTCATCAGGAGCACTAAAATTTTGCGTCTGACCTTCAATAATTCGACCAATTGCATTGCGCTTAATTTGATCGCGATGTAAATCTTGCGCCTCTAATGAAGTATCAAAAGCCGCCAACCCTGCCTCATGACGCATTACATCTGCGATGCTGAGTTGGTCCTTCCCATGAGCACCGAACTCCGGCCAGTACCTCACCACTTTAGCGTTATAGTCTAACAGGCCTCGGTCAACTAAAGACGCCATGGCAATCACTTCTAGATTTTTCCCGCTACTAAAAACGTTAATGAGAGACTCGCCGTTGAAGGCGTTATCTCCAAGTGGATTAGCCCAGAGATCGACGACCTTTTGATCTGCAACATACACACAAAGCTGCGCACTGTTTTCAGCGAGCTGCTGCATATTTTTGCTGAATAAACGTTGCAAGCTTTCAAATTCTGGCGCCACTGACCCTTTTACCGTAATGTTTCCCAAGGTATATAAACTCAAATTTAACAGGCTTGCAGGTTACCACTTCAGTGCGGGATTACGAACAGACACCACCGCCCGCATCAATGCTTCAATGCCGGTCGAGGATACCGTTGAGCACGGAGCAACCGCTTATACTCTGCTGAAACTTCGTTTAACTAGGGCGCTAAACGGGCTGTTACACCCGTTAAGTGAAGAGGCATGTCAACTACCCACAATTGCCCATCCCCATCCCCATGCATTTAGATTGGTCCACTTGGTTGTCTCGCCCTAGGTTTTTAATTTTATCCACCAGAATGGCGCTAAACGCTTGGTATTGTGCTTTTTGATCATCCTTCAATACCGCCATAACCTGAGCATCCATGCGTTTTACAAGAACACGTCGCTTCTTTTTAAGTTTGCGATTGATATCCAGTGATTCTCGAAGAATTTTTTCCGCAGCTATACGCAAGTCGTTACTGAACTTTGTCGCAGATGCTTTAAACACCTTCGCCTGAGAAGCGCTCAAATTAATAGCCTGAATAGCTTGCATAACATCTGGATCTGCCCAAATACCTCGGGGTTGATTGGCATTCTTTGAGGTTATATTTGCGGCTGTATTTGCTGGCGCATTTGAGGCAACGCCGTAGACCTCTTCTATCCGAGTCACGCAGGCGCTTATGATCTTTTTATTGGTGTCATTTTGCGACTGAAAAATGGCTACCTTACGTTCAATGGGGGCCTCCATAACTGCCAGCATGCCAGCCGAGTCTCCATTGAATTCACTGGCCGCTTTGGCCATGCACCCGCAATAAGCCGGCGCTGCATTAGCCCCCCTGCCACCGGTACGCTCGAGCCCAGCAACGCAGTTCGCTGTAAAGCGATCAGCAGAGTCTGCAGAGAGCGTTAAGGGACTATATAGCCCTACGAAAAAGGCCAGAGCTAGGTGCAAACGTCCTAGCAGGTAGATATGAGATTTAATTCGCCGCTGAACCTGTACTAAAAAATTGCTAGTCCCCATCTTCATCTTCCCTATTTTTCTTATCGTTATACGGACCTTTATACCGATCTTTATACGGGTTGTGGACCCATTCCAATCGCTTTTTCACGCCTGATGACTGTATGCGCTTGTTCCGCCGCATCGTTTCATCGTTTTGATAAACACTCTGCGGCTTTGCTTCTCTCTGAGGTAAATTGAAAGCTCGCCCATACGAACTTAGGCAGGCGCTACATTGGGGTTATGCTGGCGCTAAACTGACAAAAAGTTAATCTAGGTAGCCATGTATGTGCGATGTGATGTGATGTGGCTATATTTGCGTGGTTTCTTTGCGCTGCACAACGCCGCTTGAGTTCAACCAAGCAGTCCCTCAATAAATACAGAAGACCTATCACCTGAAAGCGCTTTAGGTATCTTGCCGAGACCCAGCTTCCAGCGGCCTCCTGCATTTTACAACATTCGACAGTACTTATTCGTCGAAAATACCCTTCTGCTTTTTACGTTCTAACTTTTCCGCTTTTTTCTCTTTGGGTGACTTGGCGGCGGCTTTTTTAGTATCTCGCTTATTTTTGTGCTCTTTACTCATGTTGTTCACTCCTAGTAAACATTAACGAATCAGGACCCAGGGATACTGTGCAATTCCTCCTCTATTGGACATCGCTATGAACAGAACTTTGCTGGCTAAAACCGTAGGCCAGCACATCAAACAGATTTGAGCGTAACACATAGCCCAAAAGACTATTGGCTGCACCTTAGCCAGCAAAAGCGCGGCTATCCATCATGACCTGTCTCCCTGCAAAAAAAATGAGCCATCAGATTGACCGCAAAAGCAGTTTTACTTAAACCTCGCTAGATAGTGAGGCTGTTCTGATGCAATAACGTTCTTTTCAACAATATATATTCAAAAAACGTCCACCCAGCTTTACCAAACCACTCGCAAAGAGGCCTTAGCGCAGCTGCGCTAAGAGACGGGGCCGTTGCACTAGAAAGTTAGCAGAAATGGAGAAATAGGGCCTATGGTAGATCAGCGTCGGCGCAGATACCTCGCCAAATTAGCCGCAAAGATCAAATCCTTTTATGAAGCTCAGAGACAGGAGCGGGAAGCCAATGTAAAACTCACTGGGACAGAGAAAGCGAAAAACCAGCTGGACGGCTTTATGCAGGCAGGCTTGATCAGCCAGTTAGTAAATAAAGCAGATCTGCGAAAAACCTTGGATGAGGCCCATTTTGACGTATTCAAAATGACACAAGACGAGAGGCGTAAACAGCTGTCAGAAGAAACCAATACTGAGCTTGATTGGTCTATCTACGATGAACCCACTATATTTCGGAAATTTGAATAATCAGCATGACTTCTTGACCCTGCCTCAAACGCATGGACAAAGCGCGTGACTGTGACCCTAGCTCAAAAACCCATCGCACAATTTCAGCTAAAATTCCCGCTAGACAGACCGTGCGTCTAGCCCCGGGGAAACCTCAGTGAACACCTACCCTTTTATCTTTCTGATCTCTGCCAACAAGCGCTCTTCCATATCGCGCATGTCCTTGGTCAGCGCATCCTTGATCTCTACCCTACTTTCTTCGGCATGCTCCTCTGCGGTCTCGTCCGCATCGCTACTCATGGCATTAACGATAACGGCGATAAAGAGATTCAACATCGTGAAGGTAGTGACCAATATATAAACCACAAAGAATGCCCAGGCGCTGGGGTGCACCGCCATGACCGGGCGCACAATACCCATAGACCAGCTCTCAAGGGTCATAATTTGGAACAACGTATACATGGTGCTGCCCAAATTCCCGAACCATTCTGGGAAAGTATCGCCATATAAGTGGGTGCCGATAACGGCGAATACATAAAAGAGCAGGGTCATAATGGTAGCGACAGAGGCGATACCGGGAATGGCTGTGAGCAGCCCTTCTATGACCTTGCGCATTGCAGGGGCTGCGGAAATCAGCCTCAGCACTCGCAGCACGCGCAGCGCACGCAGGGCTGCGAAGGTTTCACTGGCAGGAATAAGTGCAATACCAACGATAAATAAGTCGAACAAGCTCCAAGGGTTGGTGAAAAACTTCAGCCGATAGACATACAGTCTAAGCACAATTTCAACGACAAAAATCTGCAAAATAAGCGTATCTACAGACTCCAAAAACCAACCGTAATCCGCCATCAGACTGTTGGAGGTCTCTAACCCCAGAATAATGGCGTTGATAATAATTAGGCCAATGATCGTGTTTTGAAACTTGTCGTTTTCAACAAAACTTTGGATCTTTTCTCTCATACTTAGCAATACCAATCTGGTCCGTGGAGGGCGGCACTAGGTCTCCAACGACCTATTTACCGAGCGTAATTATGCCGCTAATAATACCTCAAAGACGCAAGCAGGTTGACGCGCGACATCATCAATTCACGAAATAGGAATAATTGACCAGCATAGTCTCAAGCAAAATGGGGAAACATGATGAAATACATGTCACCTGCAACATGACTTACTCGGCGGACGAACACATGGTGCAGTAGAAGATAGTCGCCGTGGTGCTTTCTTCGTCTGTTCCTGTTTCTTTCTGTGTCTATTTCTTTTCTCTTTTCTCTTCTTTCCCTTTTCTCTTTTCTCTTTTCTCTTCTCTAACCCCCTACTCCCCAAAAAAATGAAAAGCTAGAAATTCGCCCTATACAACCTTCAAGAAAAAGTTTCTTATACCGACACAGAGGATTTAGCACCAAGGCGCAATCTATTGCACTATCGGTATACAAGAAAAGTTGGGAAATGAAGAATGCTCAGTGCAACAGAATTTTATCAAGTCACGCCGCTACTTATGTGGGTGTTATGGATAGAAGCCGTCATTTATCTCGGTATTGGTATTTACGAAATATTCGATGATTTCGTCGCCACGGTGCCCAAATGGGCAGAGCAAGAGGGTGGCATTAACGCGTGGATTAGAATCCAAGATGTTGTTGCACGTAAAATGCACGCAGCCATTTGCATCATCTTGGGCTTTGTCGCGCTAAACGGTGCACTGGAAAGTCACGTCACGAGGTTTGAATTGGAACTGATTTTCATCAGCTTCGCCGTGCTCATGCCTGTGATTTGGTCCACTATGATGCCGGGGAAACTAGGCTTCATGGTGATTTTGCTGAAGCCGGAATTTTGGTTGCAACTGGTTATGTTTATATTTTTCAGCCACTTGGTGCGAACAGAAATATTGATCATCTGCGCGGCACTCAATGTATGGGGCATCTTCGTTAACCTCACTCACGTGCGGAAGGTCTTTTTTCAGCCTTATACTTATGCAGAACTGAGAAAGCATGTGGTAGCCGCCGCAGGCGAAGCGTACGCTGCAAAAATAGATAAGCTGGCAGGCCACAAGCCGTAACATGTAAAAAATGTCATCCCGGCAACCCTACTGCTACAAGGACTATTAGATCGATGAAAAATATAGCACTGTCACTGACACTACTGCTGTTAACCCCCCTGTTTATGACTGCGAGTTGGAGTCAGGAATCAGACAAGACCTCCGCTCAAGCCCCTTTGACCGATGTTTTGAACTTCTATGCCATGACCGCAAATATCGCTGCGTCTGGACAGCCGGCCCCAGATCAGTTCACCCAAGTTAGAGATGCCAATTATTCCGCTGTCATCAATCTGGCTATGCCTGACTCTGCTAACGCATTGGCTAACGAGGGTGAAATCGTCAACGGCCTAGGTATGGCCTACACACACATCCCTGTGCCATGGGATGCGCCCAGCGCTATACACGTAAAACAGTTTTTCGACAGCATGGATGCGCTTGAGCAAAAAGACCAAAACGTGCTGGTACACTGCGCCGCAAATTACCGCGCGTCGGTATTTACCTATAAATATCTCACGCTAAGAAAAGGCTTGTCCGCTGAGCAGGCCACCACCCCACTGCTGAAAAAGTGGCTGCCGGAAATGGACGCAAATTGGCTGGCGGTTATGGCACTGACAGCGCAAGAGATAGAATAGGTTGGCAACTGTCAGAAATATTTTTATATAGTAAGCTCAAGCATACTATGCCGATGGGATAGTACTATGCCGTCGGAATAGTTAACGACGGCACTTTCAGATGCGCACTCATATCGCCAATGAGTGAGTGCCGCAGTTCGCGTTTAGAAAAACGCCACTTACCTTCTACCCGCTCAAATTCGTCAAAGTAGTCGCCAGCAAAAATAGCTTGTAACGGAAAGTTATCTGTCTGTTGCCAAACGGTTACATAACAGTGTCCGACCGCTCGCCCATTGTTTTCATCAATTTCCAGATCAATGTTACTCATCATGTGTTTGGTTCTGGGCGTACCGTCCGCGTAAATAATCAAATTATTTGCGGACTCTTTGCCGGGCTTCTTCCCTTCCGCAATCCATTGCGCATGTGCAAATAGACGTCCAAATGTAACTAAGTCGCCTGAGTCGATAGCGAAACAATATTCGTTCATCAAGTGCAAAATTTCTTTTTCAGAATTCATTATTTATACCCTTTACCGAAAAAAATTTTCTCGCTCGCCTTCACTGCCTCTACCACCTCTACCACCTATAACAAGAAACCTATAAAAAGAAACCTATAAAAAGAAACCTATAAAAAGAAACCAATAACAATCCGTCTTAACTCAGAAAAGCCGTGCCCCAAACATTATAGCCCGCTATTTTTGGAGTCTGAGGTAAATACATTGCCTGCCAATCTTGTATCTGTAGTGGCGTCGCTTCAATGAGCCCGCGGATATCACGATTAATATGACAGCCCCCGGCCATTTTGCCCCAAAACCCGTTAACCCGATTTTGCCATTTGGCAACGGATGCATCTGGCGCAAGGGCATGCTCAGCTACCAGCACCCGCCCACCTGGACGCAGCACGCGCACCACTTCGGCTAAGGCCCGGCTGGGATCTGGAATAGTACACAGCGTATAGGTGATCACCGCAGTATCTATTGAATCTGTAGCTAACGGAATGTCTTCAGCACTGCACTGAAGATACTCAATTGCCAAATCTGCCTGCTGTATCTTAGGCTGCGCCAACTGCCAACTCTCTTCGCTAGGGTCTACACCGATGACCTTCGACACCCGTTTAGCATCATAATGTCTGACATTGAGTCCTGTGCCGATGCCTAGCTCCAGCACTTGGCCTTGCGCCAACGGCACCACCTTGGCGCGCTGCAGATCAACTGCTTTCATGCCACAGGCACAGTTAATCACATGGGGCAGAATCTTGTTTTCGTAAAAAGACATGGGCTAACTCTCAAATCAATATTTATGCAAATTAACACCCCCCGGCATGGATGCAAACCGTATGCCCCAAAGGGCGCCTCAAAGTGAGGTTTCTATAACAAAAGACTGCCAACGTAGATCAGCCATCTGGCAGCACTACAAGACAAAAAGAGCGCAAAAAGATAGGCCAAATTTCCTGCAAAGTTGAGATAGTATTAGGCCACAGACATTTGAATTAGACGGAGACAAAGCAGTTATGCAAGACGTATTTATTGTGGGCGCAGCGCGCAGCCCAATTGGTAAGCGCGGCAAAGGCCTGGCAGGACTCATGCCAGCAGATTTGCTGGGCAAAGTACAACGCGGTGCATTAGAGCGCGCGGGGGTAGACGCTGCCAATGTGGGCCAAGTGGTCGGTGGCTGCGTTTCTCAGATTAATCAACAGTCATTCAACATCACTCGCGTTGCTTGGTTGTCCCAGGGCTTCCCCGAGGAAGTGGCGGCAACAACCATCGACTCTCAGTGTGGTTCTAGCCAGCAGGCGACGTCTCTAGGCGCGGCCATGATTGGCTCTGGTATGGAAGACTTAGTAATGGCCTGCGGTGTTGAAATGATGTCCGTTATTCCCCTTGGCTCAAATATGGCAGGCGGCATTCCAATGGGCGAAAGCTATGCCCAGCACTACCAGCCCACCAGCCAATTCCAGGGCGCGGCAATGATCGCTGAGGAATATCAAATCACCCGTCAAGACACTGACGCTTTCGGTTTAAACAGCCAAGACAAAGCCATTAAGGCATGGGAAGAAGGTAGATTTGACCGCGAAATAATCCCTATTGAATCCCCGGTATTAGACGCTGAAGGCAAGCCTACTGGAGACAGCCAAACCATCAGCCGCGACGAAGGTTTGCGTGGCACAAGTATGGAAGCGCTGGCGGGGTTACAGGCGGTACCTGGTCAAGAAATCCATACAGCGGGATCTAGCTCACAGGTTTCCGATGGCGCGGCGGTGGTTATTCTCGCCAGCGCAGCGGCAGTAGAAAAATACGGTCTGACGCCGAGAGCAAAGATTCGCGCCACTACCCTAGTAGGCTGCGACCCGGTCACCATGTTGAAAGGTCCCATCCCTGCTACGCAGAAGGTGCTTGAACAAACAGGGTTGGACATTGATGACATCGACACGTTTGAAGTAAATGAAGCATTTGCATCTGTAGTACTGGCTTGGCAAAAAGCCGTGGGCGCAAATCCAGACAAGGTCAACCCTAACGGCGGAGCCATTGCGTTAGGCCACCCCACAGGTTCTACCGGCGCAAGGTTGATTACCACGGCGCTGCATGAACTTGAGCGTACCGACGGCAAGTATGGTCTTATCGCCATGTGCTGTGGCGGCGGATTGGGCACGGGTACCATTATAGAAAGGGTATAACCCAATCTAACCTCTGAATAGGCAGCGCGCTGCGTGCCTATTCAGCACGCCCCTTTAGCATGCCCCTTTAGCGTACCCCTTTAGCGTGCCCCTTTAGCGTGCCCCTTTAGCGTGCCCCTTTAGCACGCCCCTTTAGCACGCCCCTTGAGTAGCTTTACCTCTGTTTCGCGAAATTTATTCGTCCTTGCATCACGCTTGCAAATTGCTATGGTCTGCCAACATGCTGTAAAAGCAAGGAGAACGGATATGCAAGCAAAACACTGGGTTAATCTGGGTTATTTCTTCATATGGGGCGACTTTTACTTAGTACTTTTCGCGGTCCATGCAGTTGTCGTAGCGCCTATTTCATTTGAACTTTATCTGAGCAACCACCTTCAAGCAGGACTGCAATTATTTGACTGGATCTGCTCACTGAACGGTTTTCTAAACACACTCATCACTTTCTTTTATGGCTTACCGGCTATTTTCATCTTTGCTTCTAGATTTGTTGTGTCGACCTCTATTGGCATATGGATGGTGCGTAAGGGACGGTCTATTAACTCTGTTTAGGCTCTGCCCAAATTCATTCAACGTCAACGCAATCATCGCTGAATACTGACGCCTAGCAGCCTGACACTGCTGGCGTCCATTTCTCTTTCCTCGAACAAGATGCTATAAAATATTAGCACCGACCATTTCATCACTTGGGGAAAACGATGAACCCGCGTAAAACAAAGAAAAATATAACTAGTATTCGCAGGCGCGCACTCAACCTATCGCGACACCGCGCCAAGCCTCTTATCCAGTCCACTGCTTTGCGAAAATCCTTTTCAGCAATAACCACTGTACTGCTGGCTTGCACCTTCTTCGGATGCAGCCAAGGCAACGAACCCACTCAGTCGCCAGTCGCCCAAATCCCCGTAGACCTCGTACTTCACAATGGCAAAGTCTTAACCATTGATAACAACTTCAGCATTCAGTCAGCCATCGCCATCAACGACGGCAAGGTGGTCATCACAGGCGACGAATCAATTCTAGCTCAGTACAAAGCCAGCAAGATCGTTGACCTTAACGGCAAAACTTTAATGCCCGGCTTCAATGATTCGCACACACATATTTCTGGCAACCCAAGACGCTATATTGATCTCAGCAACACTACTTCCATTTTAGAAATGCAGTCGTTGGTCCGAGATAAAGCCAACGCACTTGGGCCGGGCGAATGGATTACCGGTTATGGCTGGTCAGAGGATGAACTCACCGAACAACGTAAGCCCACCCGTTACGACTTAGATGACGCTGCACCCAACAACCCGGTTGTACTTACTCGTGCAGGCGCGCACAGCGCTGTAGGATCGAGTATGGCGCTAGCCGCCGCCGGCATAACCGCGCAGACACCCGACCCTGAAGGTGGCGTTATTGAGCACGAGGACAGCGGCGAGCCCAATGGCATTATTCGCGAACGGCACAATTTATTGTTAGATCTTGTACCGCCCAGTAGTGAAGAGGAAATGATTGCCAGCTTAGAGGTCAATCTTAATCAATTACTGGCCAAGGGCATTACCAGCATTACAGATGCGCAAAAAACCCCGGCCGAATACCAACGCTGGCAAACACTGTATGCACAGGCTCAACTGCCGCTGCCGCGGGCGGCCCTGCAATTTGAGTGGCAGGACCCAGATGCAATTAAGGCGTTGAAAAAGCGTGTGGGCGAAGGCAACGACAGGCTAAAAATTGGCCCGATCAAAATTTTTGTCGACGGTGGCTTTACTGGCCCAGCCGCTTACACCATAGAACCCTACCGCAATCAGGCCACCTATCGTGGCTATTTGAACATGCCTGAAAGCGAACTCGTTAGTCAGATCAATGAAATTCATGACAAGGGTTGGCAAATGGGTATTCACGCCATTGGAGACGCGGCTATTCAACTCGTTGTGGACACATTGGCAGACACGCTAACCCGAGCGCCAAAAACAGATCACCGCCATTATCTCAATCATTTTTCTATGCGTCCGCCTGAAGCAACCATGAAGAAAATGGCAAAGCACAACATTCATATTACCCAGCAGGCCAATTTCACCTACACGTTAGAAGGCCGCTACGCAGAAAATTTGGAAGGTTTTCGTTTGGCTCATAACAACCCAATAAACTCACCTATGGCGCATGGCATTGTGGTGGCGCTGTCCAGCGACATTTTGCCAATTGGCCCCATGGTTGGGCTATATGCGGCAGTTACCCGAAAAGGCATGAGCGGCAAAGTCTACGGCCAAGATGAGGCCATTAGCATTGGCAAAGCACTGCGCGCCTACACGCAAACTGGTGCGTTCATAAACTTCGATGAAAACATTAAAGGCACCCTTGAACCGGGCAAATACGCTGACATGATTGTTTTGTCTGATGACATACTGAACATCGATGCCGAGCAAATATTAGAGGTTGAGGTGCTGCAAACTTATATGAACGGCGAGTTAGTGTTTGCAAAAGCGCCGACCAGCAATTAGCCAGCAAAACCACCGTACGCGCCCCCACGCCTTGCCCACCTTTGCCGACCAAGAGCTGCGTGAGGAAAGCGGGCTAGATGTACTTGGAGCGCCTACTTGATACTTACAGGATCGCTAGCGCCTACCTATTGGCTAGCAGATGGCGGGTTAATGGCTTAACAGTGGGGACTGGTAGCTACTTAATCCGTACCCACCCTTTGAGTACGGCCTTAACTCGCCACTGACGCATCAGTGGCAGCTATTAACTCAGCACTCATTGGCTCGGCAGCTTCAGCGGCCAAACATTCGGTAAGCTCTTGGCGGTTCTTCACACCTAACACCAAAGTGTCAACACCGGGCATAGACAGCGCATACAAATGCGCCAGATAGGCGGCGCTCACACCATGACTTTTTGCCAACTCGCGAAAGCCCGCACTGCGCTGAAAGTCTTTTAGCTCTGCGGACTTAGGGTGCACGTCGCGGTCAATGGCATCAGTTAACGAGCCTGCTGCAACGGCCCTGATGCCCATAACGCCTATGCCTGCACCTTGAGCATTGGCAATCACCTGACGTGGACCAGGTATTTCATCAACCAATGCCATAGATCCAGAAGAGTCGAGTACATTGGTGATGCACTGCACCACATCTGGGCGCTCAGTTGCGCCAACTACGGCAAGATTTTCGCGCTGAGTACTGGCGGTCGTCACCCCCCAAGCGCCAATACGCCCACTGGCTTTGAGCCGCTCAAAAGCAGGTATCACGGCGTTTTGGTACTTGCTCATAGGCACAGCGATGCGCGGCAGAATGTTGGCCTGACGCCCTGCGCTCCAACCGTCTGCAATGACAAACCCGTGCAGGATAAAAAGATCCACATAGTCGCGCCCCATACGCGCAAAACTCTCGTCCAGCGAAGTACTCAATGCGGCAAAGATTTCATCTTCCGGGCAATCGCCGAGCAAATATTTGGTCGTCAAATGCACGTCTTTACTCAGACCTTCGGCAAAAGCCTGACCCATAACGCTTTCCGCTTCGCCCCGTCCATACATAGGCGCCATATCGAAAAAGTTGATTCCAGAATCTGCGGCAAGACGCACAGTGGCCAGCGCCTCACTTCTGTCTGTGGTCCCCCAAACTTGACCAATGCCTCCACCACCTAGTGTCAGCCGACTGGCCGCAAAACAATTGCCCAGCTTTTGGTAACGCATAACTACTCCTCTACTGCTGTATGTCTAAAGCCAATTTGTAACACGTTTGCCCGGCTTCGGCCCCTAAGAGTTCGCGGCCTTTCAACTACGGCTTTTTGTACCCACCTAGTGCCCGCAATAACTGATTACGCTCGCCTATAGACTATATGGTCCCTCATTGTAGATACTGATCACTGATACGCAGACCACTGCTAAAACTTGTACTGGGGAGTCACGAATGAAGGCAATCAGCATCCGTATAACGGCAATTATCATTGGCGCTCTAGGCCTTGCCATGGCGGTATCAGGTGCAGAACTTTTAAGCCTTGGTGGCAGCCCTTATTATGCAATCGCTGGCGCTC
Organism: Pseudomonadales bacterium; assembly: GCA_028228615.1. Lineage (GTDB taxonomy): Bacteria > Pseudomonadota > Gammaproteobacteria > Pseudomonadales > Azotimanducaceae > UBA4421. The sequence continues at coordinate 30,106 of JAOJBS010000020.1, forward strand.
TCATGCTGGTTTGCGCGGTGGACTTATTCAACAGCAAGCCAAGGGGCTTTTTCGTATTTGCTGGCGTATTAATCCTTACCCTCGCATGGGCAGTTTATGAGGCCGGCAGCGCGTTTTGGCTGGTAGGTTCGCGTATTTGGATAATTGGGTTGTTAGCCCTGTGGCTTTGCACGCCGGGCATAAGACGTGCGTTGTGGCCGGACAACACCCCTGCTTTGTTCAGCCTGCACACGGTGCAACTCTCTGCCGGCGCCAGTGCACTGGTGCTCATCGCCATGAGCATCAATCTCTTGAGCAGCAATGTGCAAAGTATTGATGAAAGCATTTATTCAGAGCCGCAAAACGCCTCTGACTGGACCGCCTACGGCGGCAGCCAAGCCGGCACGCGCTATACTCCCCACGCTCAGATTAATGCCGGAAATGTTGCTGACCTTGAACAGGCATGGGTAGCGGACACCAAACGAGTCGGTCGCTTCAGCGGCACGCCGATCCAAATTGGTGACGGCTTGTATTTGTGTACCGCGCAAAATGTCATGATTTCATTGGACCCTGACACTGGCGCTGAACGTTGGCGCTTTGATCCCAAAAACGAGACCCGCGCTTTTGGCATTTTGGGTAATTGCCGTGGTGTTACCTACTACAAAATGCCAGAGGTGCCTGCGGGCGAAGTATGTGCTGAGCGTATATTTACCGCCACCACAGACGCACGCATGATTGCCGTCGATAAAGAAACCGGCTTGCCCTGCGAAAGTTTTGGCACCAAGGGGCAAATTTCCCTACTCGCGGGTATGGGCGAAGTAAAACCCTACTACTATTTTGTTACCTCTCCCGCCACCGTTGCCAGCGGCGCACTGGTGGTAGGCGGCTGGGTTATGGACAACCAAGAGACTCAAGAACCCTCTGGTGTGGTGCGTGGCTATGACCCAATGAATGGTGAGTTGCTGTGGGCCTGGGACATGGGCCGCGAAGGTGACTCTGGCTTACCGGCAAATGGCGAAACCTATACCCGCGGCACACCCAATGTATGGAGCCTTACCTCAGCCGACGATGAGCTGGGCTTGGTCTATGTACCTACCGGCAATGCCACCCCTGATTACTTTGGCGGCCACCGCACCCAAGTAATGGACAAATACGCCAGTTCCGTGGTGGCCATAGATGCCAAAACCGGCCTCACCCGCTGGCATTTCCAAACCACCCACCACGATATTTGGGATTACGACGTACCCTCCCAACCCACGTTGGTAGACTTAACCATTAACGGTGTTGAGCGCAAGACAGTCATAGTGCCAACAAAGCGTGGCGAGATATTTATGCTGGATAGAGCCACCGGGGAAGTGATTACAGAGGTCACCGAACGCCCAGTACCGCAGACAGATGTACCTGGCGAGCGCAGCACAGCGACCCAACCCTTCTCAACGGGCATGCCCTCATTTGCCTACCCGAAAATCCGTGAACACGACCTTTTTGGCATTACCCCACTGGACCAAATGGCCTGCCGCAAAACCTTTTTGAATTTGCGCTATGAGGGGCCAATGACACCCCCTTCAACCCAAGGCACGCTACTTTACCCAGGCCCCGCTGGCGGCATGAATTGGGGCAGCGTGGCGGTAGATGAACAACGCCAGTTGATGGTGGTCAATAACCTGCAACTACCCTGGATCATTCACTTGATTCCACGAGAAAACGAGTTAACCAACACCGAGGGTGACTTCAACCCCGGCTACGGTATTGGTGGCCCGATGCGAGGCACACCCTTTGCGGCAAAAGTAGAACTATTCTCTTCTCCCCTGAGCTTACCTTGCATCAAGCCACCATTTGGTGAGATCGCTGTTGTTGATTTAACGACGCAAAAAATCGTCTGGCGGCGCGGTACCGGCACTTGGAACTTGGGCCTACCTTATGCTGCAGGCACCACTGTGACCGCCGGAGGCCTGATCTTCATGGGGGGTGTTTTGGACGGTTATCTGCGGGCAATCGACGTAAATACGGGCGAGGAGCTGTGGAAAGACAGTCTGGCTAGCGCTTCTGAGGCAACGCCGATGAGCTATGTCAGCCCTAAAACGGGCAAACAGTACGTGCTGGTCACAATTCCAGGACAACGAGGACCCAGCCGTGAGGCGTCTCATGAAGTTGGCGATGATGCCGCAAGTGACATAGCGCCTACGATACAAGGCGGTAAAGTGATCGCTTATGCGCTGCGCGAGCAGTAGCGGCGCAATTTCAGACGCAGAATTAGGCAATGCTCATTAGAGGTGCCGATGCCATTTGAGCGATAACTGAGTTAGAGGCGCGCTAAGCGAGGGGCAAAGGCATTCCCCTTGCTCCGCTACCCGCCCAACATTTCTGTCAAACCAGCGCGCCTTCAGAACTTTAGTATTGTGCCTAGGCTACCTGTTCCCGCGCTAAAGGACCCAGCGTCGCTGCACAAGTCTGAGCCGCTTCAACACCTTTAATCACAAAGTGTTCTTTGAAGAACTCAGGCTGGCCGTCGCTCAAAAAGTCTTGCGGGGTCAATACCGCTGAGAAAACGGGAACGCCCGTATCTAGCTGTACGCGCATCAAGCCGTCGATTACTGCGCTAGAGACGAACTCATGCCGATAGATACCGCCATCGACAATTAACCCGGCTGTAACAACAGCAGCGTATTCGCCGCTAACTGCAAGTAGCTTGGCTCTTAGCGGAATTTCTAGTGCACCAGGCACCTCAATAAAGTCTACCTGGCGAGCATCTAGCTCTTGGAATTCTTTGTGGAAGGCGTCTCGCAGCTGATCCACAATATCGCGGTGCCAGCAGGATTGCACAAACGCTATTCGGCCGCGCTGTGAAGTATCGGAAAAGTTTGAATTGAATGTAGTCATCTGTTGCTTGCCTTAAGTTCAGTTAAACAACAGGGCAAACGAGGGTGCTTTGCTTGCTGCACACGAAGGTACAGACACAGGTAAACCTCATTCTCATAACCAGACTTTAACTGTCGGCCTCGGAATCACACCGAGTCTGCTGTCCTCTACCTTGATAGCCAAATTCGGCTAAGACCTTCGCACTTGAGTTTCACTCATGTTCGAACCAGATAGAGCGCCCGCGGGCTACGCTTGCGCGATTACCGCCGGTGGGGATTTTCACCCCGCCCTGAGAATCATCGTTAAATAGACGATGCACGGAGTATACGTAACAACGTTGGCATTTTACAAACACATTTTGCCATCACATTTTGCTATCACGGGCCAACAGCATGCCGAGAAATTACTCGCCTAAAAATTGAACGCTTGATCGCTAAAAACAGTAACCGGTACCGTGCTTTGATGCAGGAATGATGCAATCGGTTGGTTGTAGGGATCGTTGTTTAGCCACGCGTCTTGGAGAACTGCAACCTTCTCTCACCGCCGGCAAATTGCCCCACAACCATCAGGGCACCTGACCTTCACCTAAATCATGTTTCGCTCAACTAGCAGTGCTAAAAAACAGCACTTTATTGAACAATTCGGGATTTACTCTCACCCCAATAGCGGTCTCGCAACACCCGCTTATAGAGCTTGCCAGTGGGCAAACGAGGTAGCTCAGCTTCGTAGTCAATAGAACGAGGCACTTTCTGACGTGAGAGGTGTTCTGAAAGATAGCCAAGCAACTCATCCGTGAGACTCTCATCCCCTGCTACCCCAGGAATGGTTTGAACAACCGCCTTTACCTCTTCACCTAAATCTACGTTAGGCACGCCAAATACCGCAGCATCCGCGACTTTAGGGTGTGCGATCAACAAGTCTTCACACTCTTGAGGGTAGATATTCACCCCACCAGAAATAATCATAAAAGTTTTACGATCAGTGAGGTACAAAAAACCGTCGTCATCCACATAGCCCACATCACCGACTGTGGTCATAGAACCGTCTGGTGAAGTTGACTCAGCTGTCTTAGCCGCGTCATTGTGATAGCTAAATTCTGTTGCTGTTTTAAACCAAAGAGTGCCCGGCTCACCATTGGGTAACGGCTGCATCTCGTCGTCTAAAATCGTTAGGTCTCCTAACACCACTTTGCCGACAGTGCCCTGATGCGCTAACCACTCTTGAGAATTACATGCAGCAAACCCTAGGCCCTCTGTAGCGCCGTAATATTCGTGAATAATAGGCCCCCACCACTCGATCATCTGCTGTTTAACCATCACTGGACAAGGTGCTGCTGCATGCACGGCGATTTCAAGCGAAGATAGATCTGCGCGGGTCCGCTCAGCTTCGGTGAGTTTCAACATACGGCTAAACATAGTCGGCACCAGTTGTGTGTGACTGATCTGATAACGCTCAATCAAATGTAAGTACTCTAGTGGATCAAAGCGTTCCATGATCACCACAGTGCCGCCAAACCGCAGTGTCAAGCTGACTGCGGCCTGAGGTGCCGAGTGATACAACGGCGCTGGAGAGAGATAAATCATATCCTCGCGATAGCCCCACAAGGCCCCTAAAAACTGAAAAATGGGCAACGGCTCGGACGGTGACTGCTTAGGCAACGGGCGAATAATGCCTTTGGGCTGCCCCGTCGTGCCAGATGAATAAAGCATTGAGGTACCCAAGAATTCCTCTGCCAAGGGCGCAGTTGAGCAAACCTCTACCGCTGCGGCAAAGTCCAGCATACCTTCAGGTAAATCAACGTCGCCAGCATCGGTGACGAGGACCATTTGAATGTTAGGGCAGCTGGCTAAGGCATCTACTACGACATCAATTTTGGACTTCGACGTAATCAGTACTTTTGATTCCGAATTGTTAACTATGTAGGCCAGCTCATCGCCAGTCAGGTAAGAGTTGATGCACGTGTAATAAAGACCCGCTCGCTCTCCAGCAGCGCAAGCCTCCATATACCGTTCATTATTTTCCATAAAAATAGAATAATGATCCTGGAATTGTAGATCCTGTGAACGTAAAAAATGTGCAAGCTGGTTCGAGCGCGCCTCGAATTGCGCATAACTCACGGTCAAACCGCTGCCGGCCATTATAAATGCTGGCCGATCTGGATTGGTTAACGCGTATTGTCCTGGATACATAAGACTTCCCTGTTCTTTTTAATTGTTCTTTTTAGCTGATCTTGTTCTGGTTTTTTGATTTGTTTACTCTTTTTTCTTCACGCCAGCTCGAATGCTGATTCAACCAACGAAGGCCGTTAGTTTGCTTTCCATTTAACTTGTCTTAACTTTGCCTGATTTTGGCTTGCTCGAAGGCCGATAGAGCAAATATCGACACCGCGATAAATGTGAAGATCATGCCGGCGCCACCGCCTAAAAATGCAAGCGCTCCCGCCAAGTCTCCTTCGCCGTAGGGCGTTGTAGAAACCGACAACCCTCTGTTGGCTGCAAGGTTACCGGCCCAATAGAAAACCGTATTCGCCCAACCGGTAATAATCATACCCCAGCCCGCCCACTGCTCACGTCGCCCTGACAGAGCTAAGGTTTGCATTAAGTAGGCGGCGCCGGCAATCATCACGCCATTGAGAATGCCACCCACGTGAGCCGCCTGCCAACCCCTAGTGGACCCAGGAATTACAACCTTCCACTCTGGCAGCGGCCATAAGGTCACTGCGTCTAATAGAGAGAATATGAGCATTACGCCGGCTACCAGACCTATGAGTAGCACAACCATTGCGTTGCCTATAACGAGATATCTCAACCTTTCATCTTGGTGCATTGTCAGCCTTAAAGTTTAAGTATAGCCGCCATCTTATTGTCATCTAACGTCAAAACGTCATTGTCTTGGCGATAAAATTCCCGCCATGCCACTGCAATGGGGTTTTGCTCAGCGTTGCATATTGGATGGTTGCGCGGGTGATAAGAACGAGAAAATACCGGCAACGCAGCACGTGCCAGATCCCGCGCAAAGGAAGCAAAAAATTTCCAAGCGCGCACTTTATTTTTAAATCGCAGATACCGGCGCTCACCTTTAAGCATTAGTCGATAAGCTTTGAACGTTTCCCAGCATATATGCAAAAAAGCATAGACCACCATGTAGCGGCGATAGCCTTCAGAATCTGGGTAATTGGCCTTAAAAAAATCAAATGCTACGCCACCGTGCTCTACCTCTTCGACTTGGTGCCAAACCCACAGAGCGCGAATGGTAGGGTCTGCTTCCTGCATGAGTTCTTCATATCGGTTAAGAATAATCATGCCGCCGAGAAAGGTGAAAGTTTCGTAGCCAGCAGTAAATCCGATGTGAAATTTTTTGTCTTTTTTGGCAAAGGCGTTAGCGAAGTAATTTTGCGCCCCCGCATCTAACGCAGAGAGCCCAGGATACTTCTCAGCCATCTTCTCGGTCCACTTAACAAAGTTAAAGGCGTGATGCGCCTCCTGACCGATCAAAGCCTGCACCTCACTAAGCAACTTCTCATCCTTAACCTCACCTCTATAAGCCCGCATAGTTTTCACTAAAAAACGTTCGAAATGCGGAACATGAATGCCCAAGGCGTTAATGAACATTGAAAATTCTGGATTGGTGCGACTCCACAGCGGATCTGCTACTTGGTTTTGTGAGAAATCGAATTTCATTGGGCGGACCGGAATATGGTCCATTGGATGTACGTTCATTGTTTGCTCCCTTAACGCCAGCATAGCCGAAACATACACTGCTGCAAGCCAAAACTCTGCGAGCTGTATCGACGCGGGATAGGCGCAGATAAATAGGCGTAGACCGCCTATTTGTAGTAGTTTCGGGGGTAATATATTAAACAGCAATGCGGCCAACATGCCGCCGAGAAGCTCGCTGATACAACTGGAAGATAGTCTATGAACATATCACGCCTCAAGAAAATCGCGGCTGCGACTACAACGTTTTTGCTCTTGATTATGCAATTTGGACAACCGGCTTACGCCGACCGCAAGGCGAACATCAGTACCAAGGCAAAGAGCGGTAAATGCGACTACCACCAAGTTGGACAAAAGCATTTATATTGGGGCGACCTCCACGTGCACACGGCCTACTCCTTAGACGCCTACGCATTTGGCACTCTGAAAACACCCGCACAGGCCTACGCATTTGCCCGGGGCGAAGCAATGACCCTGCAAGATGGCTCCACTGCTCAGCTTGATCGCCCACTGGACTTCGCTGCTGTAACCGACCATGCGGAATGGTTTGATTTACTGCACATCTGCACGGACCCGCAGAATTTTGATGACCCCTATTGCGAGCGTTTAAGAAAAGACAGCTCCATGGAAAACGGCTCTAGCCTATTTGTCGATTACGTCATACCCACCATTACTCAAGAAGCACCCCAAGCCACACCCATATGTATTGCTGACCCAGCCAAATGCGTAAATGCCAAAAAGTCTCAGTGGCAGCGCGTACAAGACCAAGCCAACGCCGCAAATGACCCGTGTAATTTCACCGCGCAAATTGGCTACGAATGGTCTTACACCAAATCCTTCAGCCACTCCCATAGAAATATTATTTTTGCTAACGACAAAGTCACCCAAGACGCCATTGATTACATCAGGCACCCGACTTTAAGTGACCTATGGCAGCAATTAGAAAAACAATGTCGCGCTGAGGACGGCTGCGATGTGCTAGCCATTCCGCACAATACCAATATGGGCGACGGCATGACTTTCGACGTGGAAACCGAAGACCACAGAACACTGCAGCTGCGCAGCAAGTACGAACGGTTGGTAGAGATACACCAAGAAAAAGGCAACAGTGAATGTTTGTCGCCACTGAAATCCGATGAATCTGCAGATTGTAATTTTGAAAACTACATCACCAATCATTCCCGCCCCAAAGCCAAACTAGAGTTTACTGATGAGCAGTGGACAAAAATGCGCGGCACCTATGTCCGCGGTCTATTGATGAGAGGCTTGGCCGCTTATCAAAACTCTGACGAAGCGCAACTGAACCCACTGCAAATGGGCATTATCGGCTCCACCGACAATCACGCGGGTACCCCTGGCCATGTCAACGAGGCAGCTTGGCAAGGGGCCGTTTTCGGCCTTGGGAATTTAGATCGCACAATGGCGCGCAGCGTATTCAACCCTGGCGGTCTAGTGGCTGTTTGGGCTGAGGAAAATACTCGAGAGAGCATTTTTGCCGCGCTCAAACGCCGGGAAGTTTATGCCACAAGCGGACCAAGAATCAGTGTCAGGCTAAGTGCCAACACCCAAGGTGAAAACTTGAGCTGCGCAACAGAGAAAAATTCATTAGCGACAGTCAGCATGGGTGGCGATTTCAATAAGGCACTAGGCGCACCTACTTTTAGGATCCACGCTCAAGCGGACCAAACGCCATTGCAGGAAATGCAGCTCATCAAAGGCCAGTACAAAAACGGCAAATATGAGGAATCAGTAATGACAATATGGCAACGCTCAAGCGCGGGTAGTGATATCTGTCAGATATGGCAGGACCAAAACTTTGAGCCAGAGGCACCGGCATTTTGGTATGCCCGCATCAAAGAGACGCCAACCCCAAGATGGTCAGCGAACTTATGTCAGAAAGCGGGCAGATGCGAAGAGTTTGCTGGTGCAGATGTCATGATCCAAGAACGCGCTTGGACATCGCCCATATGGTACTTACCTAAACAGTAGAACACTTTTAAGCTTTTGAGCTACTCGCCTGGACCCTGCCACTCGCTCTCGAGTAAACGAGCACCGCGCAAGATATTGCCCATGGCATAATTGCCCTCATGACAAGCATACTCGTAAACCTTGCCCTCGCTGGCTTGCCAAACATACTTACCACTCCACGGCTGCGTCCAAGCCGTTTCATCAACCACGGTGAAGTCGTAAATCAGGTTGCCTGTCTCAGCCATGCTGAAACGTTCTTCTACGTACAAATTTTCATCCGCACCCGGGAGTCCATTCACGTTCTTAAAGTTCTTTGTCTCAACCACTAAAACATCGCCTTCCCAATAACCGATGGAATCACCCAACCACTTTCGGTTGAGATCTGGCGTATGTTCAGAGTCAATGCGAATGATTCGCGCATCATGAACCATCTCTTGCAAAATCATCACATGATCTTCCGTCTGCACAATGCGCTTATAGTTGTTATACAGGCTAGAAATAGTCGGCACAGTAGAACCAAAACTGATTAGGCAGCGCTCAGATGGCGCCAAACTCTCAGGGCCATCAAACGGACCCGGGCCTTCATTGGCCAGCCAAGAGGCTTTGCCATCATTTTCATAAAGAAAGCTTTGATAAAGAGCACTCAGCCTGCCTTGGGCTTTTGGCACCATTTCAGGTTGGCGACCATTAGGCGGATCGTAAATTACAGAAGTTCGCACCTTGCCATCCATTTCAAACACTTCACTACCGGGGTCGATCCAAAACGCGTTGTACCCGCCAACTCCGCCAGACCCAGCAGTATTGTCGCCATCACCGCCTTGTGGCGGCGCCTCGCGATCGGGGTCGCTTTCATTTTCAGACGCCCACTCAATGGCAATGCCAGCGACCCAGTTGAGCAAATCTGCGAACCACGGGTATAAGTATTCTGTTTCACCAAGGAACTCTGGGCGCTCAAGAGGCGTCAGCGTGCCGGTATCATAAACCCCAGACAGATCCGGCTTACCGGAAGCGGTGCGCTTTATCTCGGCTTGAACAAACAACACACTTGTTAGCACCAAAACGCCAACCGTCGCGACTAATGATTTTTTCATATCCCCCCCAACAAAAATTTAAGCAATCTAATAAGCGCAATCAGAAAAGCGAACCTCAGATAACGCTGCTCACGCCAACACCGAGCAGCGGAATGACTGGCCAAATTTGAAAAGCTGCGCGTAAAGTTATTCGTAAGTACAGTGATAGGCAGTGGGTCGTAGTACCCGAACTTCAAAGCTGGTATTTGCGGCGACTTCAAATTTTTCGCCGCTTGCAAAGCTTTGAAAATTATCGTGGCCAGGCAACTTCACTTCTAGCGCACCATCAATCACCGTCATTCGCTCGTACTGACTAGTACCAAAGGTAAATTCACCAACGGACATCACGCCCACCGTGGTGGCCAACGACGCTCCTTGAAAGGCAATAGACATAACCTGATCTTCAAAATAGGCGTTTACGCTCAGCATTTGGGATACTTCCTTATTCTAATTATGCAAAATAAGTTGCGATAATACCTCCTGCTTCTGGGGTTGGGTAGTTGAATAAAAGGCGCCAAAACTGTCCAATTTTCTCGGCCGTATGCCCATTTTAGTGTCGTGGTACATCCCACTTAGTCGAGTTACAGCTCACTCCAAACTGTAGCTAGACAAAGCAAGCTTAACGGCTTGAGCGGCATGAAGTTCGGTGGTGTCGTAAAGAGGTACCCGCGTGTGATGTTGTTGAACTAAAAGCGCTATTTCAGTGCAGCCTAGAATCACCGCTTGCGCACCTTGGGCCTGCAACTGCTCTATAACTTCTAGATAGCGTTGCCTAGAGTCATCTTTGATTTCACCCATAATGAGCTCGGCATAAATGATGTTATGCACAATTTCTTGTTGCGGTTTTTCCGGAACAATAACCTCAATGCCATATTTTTCGCTGACCCTATCTTTATAGAACGCTTCGCCCATTGTGAATTGTGTGCCCAACAGCCCCACCTTTGTCACACCGTCAGCAACAAGCGCATCGGCAGTCACGTCAGCGATATGCAGTAAGGGGATAGAAATTTCAGTCTGAACTTCTTCGGCTACTTTGTGCATCGTATTCGCGCAGATCATCAAAAAATCTGCACCTGCAGTTTCAATCTTTTGCGCAGCATCTGACAAAATTTTTGCGGCTTTTTGCCACTCGCCCTGATGTTGTAGGGTTTTGATCTCTTCAAAATCTGAACTATAAAGCCAAATCTTTGCTGAATGCGATTCACCTAGCGCTTCTTTTACGCCGCGATTTAACGCCTTGTAGTAACTTACTGTTGACTCCCAGCTCATCCCACCAATCATGCCTATCGTTTTCATTCTAGCTTTCTCAATTTCTACTGACTCGAACTAACTTCCGGCTATGCAACAAGAGGCAATTCACATTTAACAAAAAAATCAGCCAACGCCGGAGGCATTTAATCAACCGCATCGCCATTAAAATATCTGCGCCCACGGATACTTGCGTGGCGTTGCTCTTCCGTTTGCTCCTCTAGCTCAGGATACTTAGGGGCGGTCATAAAGCGCGCAAACCAATCCTCTATCAACTCATCATCATTAAGTAAGTCAAATAATTGCTTTTTAGCCTGGTCTATAAAAGCTGGGTGAATTTCTTGAGAGGCCATGGCAGGGGTGAGTTCGGGGTCCCGGTAATGTTCGGTATGACCTTGAGTGATCATTTCAACCGCAAGGTCACCCAACATATCAGCCAAGGTTGGCGACCTAAAACCAATTGAGAAGGTTAGACATTCGCTTTCAGCAACGCCCCAATGCCCCACTCCGGGAGGCAAATAGAGCATATCGCCGGGATTCAACAGCCACTCTTGCACAGGCTGAAAGTCTGCAATAATTCGCAGCTCAGTGTCCTCTAACAATGGCGTACCGGTGCCACATTCTTCGCCAACCTGCCAACAACGCTGACCTTCAACTTGCAGTAAAAACACGTCGTATTGATCAAAATGTGGCCCAACACTGCCGCCCTCAGAGGCGTAACTGATCATTATGTCGTCCAGACGCCACGCTGGTAAAAAGTCAAACTGTTTAAGTAATTCTTTAACCTGGGGTACCCACAGGTCTACGCCTTGAACCAATAGCGTCCAATCTTTTTCGGGCATGCCTTGGTAGTCTTCCTCTTCAAATGGACCATGCCTAACAGACCACGGACCGTCTGCACCGTTCTCTTCAACAATTCTTGATTCCACTTCTGACTCTAACGAGAGTCCTGCCAATTCATCTGGACTTACGGGCGACTCATAATCAGGCAAGGCATCACGAATGAGCAGCGGCTGCTTTTGCCAGTAGTGCTGAAGGAAGTCCTCGGCGGCTATTCCTCCCAAAATGCTTGAAGAACCTTGATCCATAGAGTTGCTCATTTGCGTGATCCGATAGAAAAACCGAACCCTATCGGAAAATATCCTACTGGCCTATTACAGATTTTTATAAATGGTGAGAGACGGCGAGCAACAAAACGCCGATATTGCCACCAATGACGATTCTCTGCCCTTAAAAGGGTTGAAATAGGCTTGTCAAACCGAGAAGACTAGAGCGCCCGAATAAGACCGCTCAAGTCTGGAGAAGGTTTCTTAAAAGTTGTCACTAGGGCAACGTTTCTCGCAGCAATGTAGGAATATTTTTTTGCCCCTTGGTTATCCACCTAGGTGTGCCTTTATCGGTACCGGCGGCCTGCAAACTTGGATGGCTGGACAGCAACTTGGCAAGCACCTCTTCTTGCTCGGCAGTCAGGTCTACAAAAAAAACATGCTTGCCAGCATTTAACACCTCTGTAAATCGGGCAAACTTTTAATTGGGCGTTTGAATGCCAAACAAGCCACCTTCCCAAGCACAGAACCCGAAAATAATAACGGACAGAAGAATAAAGGGCATCCAACCGGCTTTGGTCTCGGCCCAACCAAACAATGCAGCTACCAACAATAATGATATAGACAAGGCTAGCCCAATGACTGCGCCAATTATCCCGGACCTAACCACATCCTTTTTCATAATTGAATTCACATCATGAAGATTTTCGTAGCCGTCCAAATTTTGATCATCTAAACTCAAAACATGGGTTTGAGAGGCATCGACACCGCCCTCTTCTAACTGCTGCTCTAGCAGCGTCAAATCTTCCAAATCGTCGCTGATAAAATAATGTCTTAGTACTGTCATATTCATTTACTCGCTAGGTCATAAATTATTTACAAAACCACACAAAGAAACATCACAAGCAGCGGTCAGGCTAGCATATAAAACATTCATTATTCGCCGAATATGAACCTATTTTAAACCTGCAAAAACGTCATCAACAGATACCTAAAGTTGACACTTGCTAGCAGCCCAAACCGAACAAGCAAATTATTCTCACCAACAAAATAAGAGCGGAATCAAACCGTTTCTATATATTATTGGATTACTCTCAATTAACCACGAGGAAAACGCCCACACAAACCACTCTCAAGCAAGCAACTACCGCGACCACCAACAACCTGTAGCCATTGACTCGCAGCCCATAATCACTAATAAATAGAGGCTCATTTAGTAGGAGTGGGAAGATGATCGATTTTGAAATACCAGAAGAAACCAAGGCAATTCGAGCCAAGGTAAGAACCTTTGTACAGAACGTCTGTTTACCTGCCGAGGAAATCTGCACCGCAGAGAACTTTGACGAAGTGCTCGCAGAACTAAGGCAAAAGGCCCGAGCAGAGGGACTTTGGTGCCCGTTCATACCCACTGAACACGGCGGCATGGGGCTAAAGCCATTGGCTAATGCGCTTGTGCAAATGGAGCTGGGTGAGAGTCATCTTGGTGCTTTGTCTATGAACACCCAAGGTCCAGACGATGCCACCATGCTGACGCTGCTAGAGCACGGTACTGACTTCCAAAAAGAAAAGTTCCTCAAGCCGCTATTGAACGGTGAAAAGCGTATTTGCTATTCCATGACGGAAAAAGCTGCTGGCGCAGACGCCACAGGCATGCAAACCAGTGCGGTTTTGGAAGGCGACAACTGGGTACTTAACGGCGAGAAGTGGTTCAGCTCATCTGCCTCGGTGGCGGATATTGCTGTGGTGATGGCTAAAACCGATCCAGATGCCCCACGCCACGAACAATACAGCACCTTTATTGTTGAATTGCCCAATCCCGGTTATGAGATTTTGCGCAACATAGAAACTATGCAACCGCACACTGACCTTGGGCTTAAACTCGGTGGCTCCCACTCAGAAATCAAAATTGAAAACCTTGTGGTCCCGCGAGATAACATTTTGGGCGGGCGTGGCCAAGGCTTTTCTATGGGTCAGCACCGTCTGGCTTATGGACGCCTACGCCACGGCATGCACAACGTGGCCATTGCCCAACGCGCTTTAGATTTGGCAGCAGGCCACGTGGTCAGCCGTAACACCTTTGGTAAGCGCTTGGCAGACCGCCAAGGCGTGCGCTGGATGCTGGCGGACTGCGCTGCTGAAATCTACAAAGCACGACTCATGTTGTTGCACATTGCCTACAAAGCAGAGCGTGGCGAAGACTTACGCCAAGAGAATGGCATCGCCAAGGTTTTCCTCGCACACATGGTGCATCAAGTGGTGGACACCGCCCTGCAGCTTCATGGCGCACTGGGCTACAGCCACGACACGCCACTGGCGCGCTGGTACACGGGCATTCGCAGTCAGCGATTGGTAGACGGTCCGGACGAAGTGCACCGCTGGCGTACTGGGGCAAATGTCATTAAGGCATTTGAAGAACATGGCACTACGGCTTCAGCCTGTGGCGGAGAGTTATTGTAAGTTAACGCACAATAACGTTAACTGCGCTTGGTTATTGGAAGCGGGTATCCAGCAGGATGCCCGCCCCTGATTTCGACCCGGATTCTGCGTCAGTTCTTGGTCAGCTTTCACCCATTCTACCCCCGCACCCCTTCCCTAAGCACAGCTCTAAATACGGCACTTTTTGAACTCTCAGGGCAGCGCTGGGGCGACGCCTTGCGCCAACGGACACTTTCTTCTTAAAAATTACTTAGCCACGCTGCTAAACAGGGCAATAACAGCCCAATACCATCAATCCGCGCTGGCAATTTCCCGACAAATTTCCTAAATTCAACGACAACAGAATTTCTTAAAAATATCCCATAGGAGCCAGCAGTGCCCACACCCACTAATACTGAAGCGTTTGAGCAAGAAGTTAATGAATTCTTGGCCGCAAACCTCACACCTGATCTCGTCAAATCCGCATCTTTAGGCTTTGGTATTGGCCGTGAGGAAGGTACCCGATGGCACAAAGCACTTTTTAATAAGGGCTGGATTGCCCCAGACTGGCCCACCGAGTACGGTGGCTGCGATTGGTCGCTGCGGCAAAAACACATCTTTTCCCAAGCAACAGCTTTTGCTGGCGCACCCATGGTGATGCCTTTTGGTATTGGCATGGTCGGTCCGGTGATTTATACCTACGGCACCCAAGCTCAAAAAGACCAACACCTGCCGAGTATTTTGGACGGCAGCACTTGGTGGTGCCAAGGCTATTCAGAGCCAGGTAGCG
>JAOJBS010000021.1:0-40914 GCA_028228615.1 Pseudomonadales bacterium
CAATAAACGCTGCGGCACATACATTGGCATTAATCATGGCCTCTTCAATAATCTGATGAGCCATTAACCGAGGCACACTGGCAACACCCGTCACATGGCCGTGCTCAATTTCAATCACGCCTTCACGGCTATTAAAGTCTAGCCCGCCGCGATCATCCTTGGCCTGACTAAAGGCCAAAAATACCTGCTTGAGCGCGGCAACGGATGTCAGCACTCCGGGCATATCTTCTTTATTACACGGCAGGGCTTCATCGTTGTCTAAGTGCGCCTGCACTTGTTCATAGGTGAGTCGGCCATGAGAGCGAATGACCGCTTCATAAAACTTGTGCTCGCGCACCACACCTTTAACCGACACTTGCATTTCGCATACCAACGCCAAACGATAAACATCTGGTTTTAGCGAGCACAATTCGTTGGATAAGCCTTCTGGCAACATAGGCACCACAAAGCTGGGCAAGTAGACCGAGGTGGTTCTATTTTGCGCCTCAGTGTCTAAGGCAGAAGTTGGTTTTACGTAATTCGCCACATCGGCAATGGCCACAATAACCTGCCAGCCTTTGCGCCCACCGAGCGACTTGGCATAAACCGCGTCGTCAAAATCTTTCGCAGTTTCTCCATCAATGGTCACCAAGGGTGTTTGGGTTAAATCAACACGATCAGGATGCTGTCCCAACTGCACAGACTTAGGCAGGCGAGCGACTGCACGCCCAACGGCGTCAGGCCACTCTGTGGGAATGTCCAAACTTTCTATAGTGGAGCTTATGGCCTGCTCAATAACGGAGTCGGACTTTAAAACGTCAACCAATGCACCGAACAGACCGTTACGATCTTGATCGAGAATTTGCACCCGCACGGTGTCGCCGTGACCGGCATTGTCTGGTTTGGCATCCAACCTAATCCGGCCGCTAAAGCCGCGGCCAAGCGGATCTACCTGTGGAAACTTGCCCTTGACGTTAAGTACACCCACCACCGGGCGGGGGCTGTATTTGAGTATGCGAGTGACCACTGCTTGCTCATCAACCACTTTATATTCGATCTCATCGCTGGGTCGTCCAGAAAGCGCACCGCGCTCTGGCTTAGCAAGGGCGAAGCCATCAACAAATAAGCGCGGCCCAAGGCCCGTTACCAGCCCGGTGAATGCGCCCGCAGTTGGCGCAGACACAACGGTGGCTGGTTGGTCTGGTGCTGTACTTTCTAAGGTTTCACTCACTGCCGAGTCTGCGTCTTGAGCAGGTGTTTTATTTCTTTTCCGAGCTTTTGCCGGCGAGAGTAGGTATTCGCGATTCTCGTTGGCAACAATTTCGCCAAGCCGAACCAAACCACGCAGTATTTGCCGCACGCGCTTTACGCCGTGGGGTTTTGGCACATCAAGTATCTCGACCATTTGCTGCCAAGTAATGGGCACTGGGTGCTCAGCTAAAAGGTCGATGACTCGCCGGGCATTCAAGACGCGTTGCTGAGCACTTCCAGCCGAAGTATTCGTATCATTAGACTTCGACAAGTTTGACACCTTCTATTAATTTTAAGTAAAGTCCGCGGCCTTATCAGACCGCACATGCCCAGGTGGTGAAATTGGTAGACACGCTAGCTTCAGGTGCTAGTGGCCGTAAGGCCGTGGAGGTTCAAGTCCTCTTCTGGGCACCACTTTCGGCATTAAAAATGCGCCGCCTCTGGCGCACTGATCCCACCCAACCTGTTAACCAAACCACCTCAGAAAAATGCAGCCGGGCGAACGTTATTTCAATGCGCCACGATAACAGAAGAACCGCCGCTATTGGCAAAGAGAAATGCCCCCAAACCCTAGACGCATAGCTTTTGGATTTCTGGTCACAGAAAAAATAATGCAGGGCGGCGGACAAATTAGGGGGCAAAAAAGGTGGGCTGAAAAGGAAGGCAAAAAAAAGCCCAGATGCTTACTACTCCATCTGGGCGTCAGTGGCTGAAATCTCAGCCTATTTATTCCCTTACCGCTCTTATGGCGACAATGATTTGGCACTCGGTACTGCTGAGTGCACGACTTAGTGATGCAATAATTAGGCCGCTCAAAATGACCCAAAATCGCCTGTTTTGGCGCTTTTGCGCACTGAAATTGCGCTTTAGGCAATTTGCCCGCACCGTTTTAATGCGTTGGTGCAATTAGCTTCGAGGGAAGCACTTTGGCAGACATTGAGTATTTCTTATTTTTTTGCCACATTCGCCAACAACATTAAGCACACCAATAAGAATAAAAATACGAGCGGAATATGTGGAAATTGACCTTACTCATAGCGGGATTACTTTCTATAACTGGCGTTCAAGCGGACGACAAAACTGGCAACTGGGATTTCTATTCCGGCGCCACAGCCTCTGAGCGCTACGCGTCCCTTGATGCAAACAGTTCAGAGCAATTTTACTTCGGCGCCCCTAGTTTGGTGCTCTACTGTATACAAGGCCAAGGCAATTTTGGTGCCTTTGTCCGCTGGAACAAGTTCATTGGTAACACCATTCACCCCATCCACCTGCAACTTGATCAAGAACCAACTTTGCTAATGTCCTGGTTCGCGGGCGTTGAGGGGGAGAATAGCTGGCTGCCCGCAGGCCGCTTTACCAGCAAAGTGCGCTGCGACAACGATCACTGTGCTGGCCCAAGCAGAGTCACTATGACGCGACTTGATTTGATCGGAAAAATGCTGAAGGCGAAGAACATAAGCGTTGCGACCACAGACAATGACGGCAACTCTTGGTCCGCAGTATTTGCCTCCATTGGTATGAGAATGGCGGCGAGAGAAACCCTTGGCTTTTGCGGGATCAATGCGCACGCGCTTTAAACCGCTCAGCGACATTCCCACCTTGCACTCACTCGGCGCTCACCGGCATTTCACAAAGGTTTCGCCAAGCTGTTGTTGTACTTGGCTTTCTATAAAGGGTTATGAATATGAAACATCTAATCACAACGATATTGAGCATGGTTTGTATAACGCTGAGTGTCTCAGCCCAAAGTATTGAGTCTCTTGGCTATTCTGTAGTGGCCAGCGACGGCGACATTGAGATCCGCAAATATGCGCCACACTTGCTGGCATCTGTCCGAGTAGCAGGGGATTTTGAAGAGGCAGGCTCCAAAGCATTTCGTCCGCTGTTTAAATTTATTACGGGCGAGAACACAAGCGATGCAAAAATTGCTATGACAGCGCCGGTCTTACAGACCAGCGACGCCAACGAATGGTTGATCTCATTTGTCATGCCCAGAGAGTACGACCTCGAGAGTTTACCCGTGCCCGCGTCCGCGGTCGTAGAAGTGAGCAGCCAACCTGAAATAGTTATGGCAGCCATGGAATACAGCGGCGGTTGGAGCAAAAAGCGCTACCTGAAGCACGAGGCTTTAATGAAGCAGGCCCTTGCGAGCGGCGGCTACCGGTCTTGTGGCGAGCCGAGATGGGCGCGCCACAACGCCCCGTTCACGCCTTGGTTTTTGCGCAAGAACGAAATCTTGGTACCTCTTTGTGGCTTGGATATGTAGCTCGGATATGTAGCTTGGAAATCTGCCACCAGAGGCTGAATGGCAACCGCGACACTTCGGCGGTGGCGCGCATTATCCCTCTACCAAGGCAGTTGGCTGCCGTCTAAACGGTAAAATTGTCCCGTGCCTTCTGCCGACAGTTGTTCAATAAGTTGGTCTAATTTTTCCGCACAGTGCGCTGCTGTTTGCAGCGGTGCCTTGCGTTGTTTGACAAAATCCTTGGACAAATTACTCACCGTTGTGCCCGGGTGAATGGCCACAATAGTTGGCTCATTACGCCAGCGGCCCGCTTCAATGGCTAAACAGCGGATACCCATATTTAGCGCTGCCTTAGACATACGATAACCAAACCACCCACCCAATTGGTTGTCCTCAATGCTGCCCACCTGAGCCGAAAGAAACGCTGCCTTGAAGCCAGGCACTAGCTTCAGCTTGTTCGCCATTGCCGAAAACAACAAAACCGGCCCAATGGTATTTACCGCAAAGTCATCATGGAGCTTGGCACTACGAATGTTGCGCATAGACTTTTCTGGTCCTCCCAAGGGGCCTTGTAGATACCCGCTGGCGCACACCCACCGATGAATCGGCAACTCCATTGCTGCGATTTGCTCGGCGCAAGCGGCGATTGCCTGCTCATCGCGCAAGTCACAGGCCAGCCACTGTAACTTGTCATGTGCACTGCGCTTGGGTAGATGGTGTGTCGCAACAATCCGCTCAATCTCAGGATTTTGCAGGTACCGCTCCAAAAGCGCAGCGCCTATAGCGCCCGCAGCGCCAACAATAAGAACATTCATTCACCTTCTCCCAAACGATCGCGTATTAAAACTACTATTCAATTGAGGCATCTTTCGCCTACAAAACATGGACAAATCAGTCGCGCCGGTCTGCCTGAGTGCATTATTCTCAGATATGTCTATATTTGTCCAACTTTAATTTGACATTAAGTTGCCAAAAGGTAATGATGCACGCTGAAATTTAGACATTATTAATACGGAAAAACAAATGAGCAAGATAAATCGTAGAGACTTCCTAGCCACTGGTGCGGCGCTTTGGGCCACAGCACTGATTCCTGTTGTGACTCGCGCTGAGCCAACTGCCCCTATTCTTCAAGAGACGGACGGCATTGCTATTGCCCTGGGCTACAAAAAAGATGCAACAACAGTCGACGTTGCCAAATATCCGAAGCGAGCAGGTGCAAGCGGTGCCAGTCAATTTTGCTCCAACTGCAGACTGTACAGTGCAAAAACGGAAGCACTTGGTGGGTGTTCGGCCATCCCGAATAAATTGGTTGCAGGCCCCGGCTGGTGCAACGCGTGGATCCCCACGGCGTAATCAAATCGATCGAACTTGGTCAACATTTGTACAGCCGTAAATCAGAAAGGCAAAGTTCAGCAAGCCAAGCCCCTTAAGCCCTGTCTTACGGACCTGAAGCTGAATTATTCGGCCAGCAAAGGTTGCTGATAGACATTAGATTGATAAACCAAGTGCGGAGCAAATAACACAGCACCCGCACGCAAAATAGGCACGGACAACATGGACAGACTTACGATAGGCGCAGTGGCAAATCTTACAGGTGTTCCCTCGCACACCCTCAGAAAGTGGGAGAGCAGACACTCAATTGTTGTTCCTGACCGCAGTGACTCGGGCAGACGCTTCTACAACAACAGCCACGTGCATCGATTGTTGCTTGTAAAAAGACTGATGTCCGAAGGCCATGCCTTAGGCGAACTTGCGAGACTTGGTACTGATGGCTTAGAGAACCTCAGCTTGCGCCACGATAGAAGCCGCTCGGAAACGTTGGAAGACGGCGTTGATGTGGTTGGCCTAAACCTCGCGCCGCTGTTTGAACGTGCTGAGCCAGAAATTTGTCAAAGCTTCAGTTTATTTCCCCAAACTCTGGAAAGTTGGTTGGACCGGGGTAACAAACCTTCCCGACACCACAAAGCGCTGATGGTTGAAAGCGACACCCTTCCGGACACCACGGTTGAGTCGTTAATTAAGCTGAGAAACGGCTCCTATCAACGGGTGATTATTGTTTACGCTTTTGCGCCAAGGCGCATTGAACAGTTGCTGGCCAGCCACGGCATCCAGGCGCTTAAATCGCCAATTACCCCTGAGCATCTGCGCACGATGATGAGCACAAAGTCTTTAGACGTGGCCTCTGAGCCGGTGCAAATTGGTGTCAGTGCATTTAACCCTGAGCAACTCTCCAGCATCGCGAACATGATGCCCAGCTTGCACTGCGAATGCCCAAACCACATTGCCAAGTTACTCATAGACATTAGCGGCTTTGAAAAATACTGCCTGCAATGTAAGGACGATGATCCCAAGGAAAAGGCATTGCACGCCCAGCTTGCTGAGATGTCTGCTAGAGCTAGAACCATATTTGAGAGCGCATTGAGATCAGTGGCTGTGGCAGACGGTTTAGACTTGGATAATTTACCTTAAGCTAAACATCGACTGCATTGGGAAGGCACTCGCGCTTGGTGAGTGCCTTTTCAGCAATACCGGCAGCTACAGCCAAGCTATCTCTAACCCGCCCCGGAACTGTGCGACCTAGCGCTTCGCTCTTGCCCTAAAAGCTTAGTAGCTTAGGAGTTTGGGAAACTCTGCCCCTCCTTTTCACGCTTTAAGCGCCCCAGCAAAATTCTCGGTAGACTAGGGACAAACTGTAAAACTAGTCCGAGTGAAATGATGAAATCTGAAACTGACGTGTCACCACTTATAGTTGTGGATTGGGGTACGACCAACTTCCGCGCCTACCTGGTGGCAAGAGACGTTGATCACTACGGGACATGCCGTGACAAAATAGCAACAACCGACGGGTTGTTGAGCATTCGGGGGGACTATCCCGGCGTTTTAAAACAACATATCGGCCATTGGCTACAGTCGCGCACGCCTACACCGATACTACTAAGCGGCATGGTCAGTAGTCCCAGTGGGTGGGTTGAAGTTCCGCACGTTCCCTGCCCCGCAAAGGTACAAACACTCGCCCACAACGCTTACCAAATAGGCGACTTCAACAACGGCAACACTTGGATCATTCCTGGTTTATCAGGGCTTGGCATAAGTGGTCATTTTGATGTTATGCGCGGCGAAGAAGTGCAGTACTTTGGCGCTACACACATAATTAAGGGGCAAGACTTGCCGCCCCCTGAAGTGATTTGTTTTCCCGGCACCCACAACAAATGGATAAATTTGGCCAATAACACCCACGGTGCCCTGGCGCAGTTCTCTACTTCTATGACAGGCGAGATTTTTAACCTGTTAGCTGATCAGTCACTGCTGTCTAACTCAATTACCCAACAGGGCCCCTGGCAAGAACAAGCGTTTCTTACGGGCTTGGACAACAGCGCCAGCCAAGGCGGGATCATGCACCAGCTGTTCACCGTGCGCTCGTTACAATTGTCAGGCGCGCACACAAATGATGACGGCGAGGCTTATTTGTCTGGATTATTAATTGGCAGCGAAATTAGATCCATGTTGAGCGAATCAACCGAGAACAATAAGCCAATCTATGTGGCCATCGTTGGTGCGGATAAGTTGTCCCAACGGTACCTGTCAGCAATAAAACACCTAGGGCATTGCGCCTTCACAATTGACGCAGAAGAGGCGACTATTGCTGGCGCACTAGCAGTCGCGCAATACCTTAACCCGCAGGCATAATTCATTGATGAACCATCCACTCTCACATTACCTAGAACAGATGCCGTTGGTGGCTATTTTGCGTGGCATTACTCCCGCCGAGTCTTTAGACGTAGTCGCGTGCCTGCTTGATGCAGGCATTCGGATTGTGGAAGTGCCGCTTAACTCCCCTGACCCTTTTGACAGCATCGAGTTGATTGCGGAGAAATTCGGTACACAAATGTTGGTGGGCGCGGGAACCGTACTCAATGCCGAACAAGTAAAAGACGTTGCCGCCGCAAAAGGTCGCCTGATTGTTTCACCCAACACCAGTGAGGCGGTTATAAAGTCTGCGGTTGCACTGGATATGATTTGTGTACCGGGCGCGGCCACACCGTCTGAAGTATTTACTGCCTTGGACGCAGGTGCAAACGGGGTGAAGGCGTTTCCAGCAGAAATGCTGTCCCCGCAAATCATTAAAAGCTGGCGCGCGGTAGTACCGAAAAACTTGGACATATTGCCTGTTGGCGGCATCTCCACCGACAACATGCGCGACTATTGGCTGGCGGGCGCAAGCGGTTTTGGTATTGGTGGCGCACTCTACCAGTCAGGCAAAAGCATTGAAGCCATCAGCACCAGTGCTAAAGAATTTGTAGAAGCTATGAATACGCTTAAATCGGTCAGCGAAAGCTGATATCAGGGCCGTGAGCGAGCGCGCCGTCAGCAATCGATGAGGAAATTACGATAGATTAAGCGCTGTACGCTCACTCACACGATAACGCTATGTGTATACGCATTGCGCTCCCTACGCGCCCCGGACGGTTGATCTGGGAAAACGCAAAGTCAGCGGCTACGATCGGGCCGCTCTCACTGGTTACTCTGTGGACCCGCCATAATCTGCGACTCCAACAGACACACTAGGGAATAGGTTGGTAACCTTCCTCTTCGCCTTTGGTGAACACGCCCACTGCATCATGTGCATGCAGACTTTCATGGTGCTCTACGCGCACCCAAAAATCTTCCCAGCGGGTATCATCGTCTAATGCTGTTTTCAGCCTTCGGCCCGCATCTTCGACAAACATTGGGTTTTTACCATTGAGTCGAGCAAATTCCTGCTCGTCTTCTCGCTTCACTGCGCTTTGTACCGGCGTTTTAAGTGCGCCTTCAAGCTGATCTACCAATGCCGTAATGGGCAAGTCATCATGTGAATCGTCTAAGCGAACCAAAGCCTTGGCAGTACTGCGCTGGCTGTGAGGCGTAGCCAAAATACCTTCTTCAGTGCCTATCCACGCATGTACATCACTGATTTTGACATCGCCTTGGGCGCCAAAATCTTTTGTAAACTGCTCTTGAATGAGTTGTCGCGCAAGCGCGGCAGAACAAGGGCAAGTAGACGAATATTGCACAGCTACCGAGAGTTCAATGGCTATTTCGCCATTGATCAGGGTGCCTTTGACCATTACGGGATAGGATGCCCAACCGACATTATCGCTGAGCAAAGCCGGGCGACGGATGAAGTGATCAAACTCGAACTGTACGAATGCATTAGTACTTAAATCACTGTGGGACTCTAGAATAGAGCCCAGTAGTGTCTTCAGGCCAGACGCGGTCAACGGATTGGAAGTTGCATGCTGGTCTAAGAGCAAATACAGGCGCGACATGTGAATGCCCTTCGCCAGAGGGTCCGCTAGGTTTACATAAACCTGAATGCTAGCGTGAACTTCTTTGTTCTCCTCGCCGTCCTTAATACGGAGGGGTTGGTGGACATTACTCATGCCAACCCAATCTAATGTCTTTTGTGCCTTGGTGAGCGCTTTATTCGCAACATCAGGCATATCAAGAACAGGTACAAGCTTCATTGTGCTCATCAAATTTCCTAGAATGAATGTATTGAACTTAGGCTACGGCCTTGTAGGTCAAATCAGTGTGAACGAAGAAGTTGATAATTCCGACCTCTCGCTTACATTTTCATAATCAGCCCTGCACTAAAAAGTGCTATGCCACTGAGTAAATATTGTCGCCCTTCGTCACATGCTACCCCATTTGCAGCATCAATCAACGGCCATCAGCGCCGCTCAAAGCCAATTGAGAACCATTGAGATAGGCAGAAAGCCTCAGTTATAGCAGCTCTAAATCGGCATCCGTTAACGTGCGCGCTTCGTCAGGCAGTAAAGAGGGAATATCGTCGTTTATTGGGTAGGCCAATCTACTCACGCGACACCACAACTCTTGTTGCTCACGCATATAGACCAAAGATGTTTTGCTCACTGGGCAAACTAGCAGTTCTAATAACTTGGAATCCATTATTTTGTATCCTGAGTTGGCGCATTCAGTTGAGGCTGAAGAAAAACGACTTTCTTCCAAACCTGAAATCTTGCGTCTTGTCTTAAAGCGGCATTGACCGAGCGACCAATGCCACTGTCTTTGCTCACTTAAGTATCAAACGGGCTTCTTAGGACAATAGTTTCATGGCGATTAGGCCCGGTGGAAACAATATCTACCGGCGCGCCAATGGCCTCTTCCACAATGCGAATATAGTGCTTCGCTTCAGCAGGCAATTTGTCAAAGTCGGTAACACCGAGCGTTGATTCTTTCCAACCAGGTACCTCTTCGTACACCGGCTCTAGGCCTTCGTAGTATTGACTCCCAAAGCTTGGACTACCATCGGCATCTGCGCCTGAATAACCAACGCAAATTTTGATTGTTTCCAACCCGTCCAAAACATCTAATTTGGTCAGGCAGATACCAGAGATACTGTTAATTCTAACTGCTTGGCGCAGAGCCACCGCGTCGAACCAACCACAGCGCCTAGGTCTACCGGTGGTAGAACCAAACTCGTGACCGCGCTTTGCGAGGCCTTCGCCCACCTCATCAAACAATTCCGTTGGGAACGGCCCAGAACCTACACGAGTGGTGTAGGCTTTGGTGATACCTAAAACATAATCTAAATAAGCTGGCCCAAACCCTGTACCTACGGCCGTGCCGCCAGCGGTGGTGTTGGAGGAGGTTACATACGGGTAAGTGCCTAAATCCACATCCAGCATGGCGCCTTGCGCACCTTCAAACAGAATGTTTTTGCCTGCCTCACGCATGTCGTGGAGAAGTGGCACTACGTCGGCCGCCATTGCTTTGATTTCTTCTGCCACTTTAGCGCAGTCATCTAACGTCTTGGCAAAATCTACAGCGGGCTTTTTGTAGTAGTTGGTCAACATGAAATTGTGGTATTCGGTCACCTCTGCAAGCTTGTCAGCAAAGTTCTGCCAATAAAACAGATCACCTAAACGCAGCCCGCGACGCGCCACTTTATCTTCATAAGCCGGGCCTATGCCTCGTCCGGTTGTGCCAATTTTCTTCGCGCCACGCGCTTCCTCTCGGGCCACATCCAATTCAATATGGTGGGGCAAAATCAACGGGCAAGCTGGCGAGATCTTCAGGCGCTGCCGTACAGGCACATCCTTGGCTTCAAGCATTTTGATTTCTTTGAGCAACTCGTGGGGCTCTAAAACAACGCCATTACCAATTACGCACTGCACATTTTCATGCAATATCCCGGAAGGAATGACATGTAATACTGTAGTTTCACCGTCGATTACCAGCGTATGTCCGGCATTATGGCCCCCTTGAAATCGCACCACGGCGCTCACTTCATCAGTAAGCAGATCTACTACCTTGCCCTTGCCTTCGTCACCCCATTGAGTGCCGATGACGACTACATTACGTCCCATTCTTTCACCTTAGTTATGCTCTGAGTGTTACTCAGCTTTATGTGACCACTTGCCAGTGACCGGATTGATTTTCTAACCGACCTGCGCAGTTACTCGGCGGCACTTCATCTGCAGACAAAGCCACCACAACTCGCAGACCCTGCTCTCGAAGCTGCGCGACGGCCACAAGCAAACCAGTACGTTCCTCGTCTACAACATGGGGCGCAAAATATACGGGCTCCGGCGTAGCGTTAGCGCCCAGCAATTGCTTTAAGCTGAGGTCGAAACCAGTGGCAGGTCTAGCCCTACCAAATACTTTGCCCACACCATCATAGCGCCCGCCTTGGGCTAACGCCTGGCCGTGCTGGGGATGATATACCGCGAAAACCGGGCCGTTGTGATAGCCATAACCGGATAATTCAGAGACATCAATTCTCAGATCTACATCGGCTTGATGAATGGTGATCATGTTTGCAAGCGTAGCCAGCTCATCTAATGCTTCGTGCACCGGAGCAGATGCTTTAGCCAATACCCGTCGAGCTTCGTCAAGCGCACTGACATCGCCCATAAGATTGGGCAGCGCGGCCATCATTTGCGCCTGCTTGGAATTACCCAACAGATTAAGGATATCTGACTCACCTTTACGCTGAATGCGTTTGAAGAGTTCTTGTTGATCTTCACTGCGGAGGATTTTGGCGTCGATAAGATCAGCAACCAATTTTCGGTAAATACCCATGTGACCCAACAATAAAACCGGTTGCTGAATTTCTGCGATACGCATCACTTCCAACATCAGCGCGATCACCTCGGCATCTGCCACCAAACTGGGCGCGCCAAAAATTTCCGCGCCCGCTTTGAGGGGCACTCTAGAATCTTGAGAATTTTGGGGACTGGCAAAAACCACGGGACCGGCATAGCAAAGACGCTGCACGCCGTCAGTAATAATACTGTGTGCGTCTATACGTACAGCTTGGGAGGTCATATCTGCACGGACGCCAAGCTGACGACCGCTGACCTGATCTACAACCTTCAGTGTTTGCAGATCTAAGTCCTCACCACTGCCAACAAGCAGTGCATCTAGGTATTCGATCAGTGGTGGATCCACATAGTCGAAACCCCATGCTACAAAGACGTCGAGTACGCGCCTCCGTAAGATCTCTAAATCCCATGCGCGAGGCGGTAGAAGTTCGTCTACCCCTCGAGGTAGACGCCAATGTGTACTCATCTATTTCTTAAATTTACGGGCTAGCGGTTTTTACCGTCGCCACTTTGTAGGTATTTGAAGAAGTCACTGCTTGGATCAAGTACAAGCAAATCGCTCTTATTATTGAATACTTCACTATATGCATTGATGCTGCGATAAAAGCTATAGAACTCCGGGTCTCTATTATAAGCACTTGCGTAAACATTTGCTGCTTTTGCATCACCATCACCGCGCAATTGTTCACTTTCTCTATAAGCTTCCGCCTCTAAAACAACTGCGTCGCGATCTGCTTTAGCGCGAATAGCCAGCGCTTTTTCTTGCCCTTCTGCTCGGTATTGACGTGCTTCAATCTCTCGCTCTGAGTTCATACGCTCATAAACTGTGCTAGATACTTCAGAGGGTAAGTCGATTTTCTTTACACGAACATCCACTACCTCGACACCCACAGATTCACGCATAACGCGGTCGAGGTCTTTTCTCAGATCATTCATCAGTTCATCACGCTGACCAGAAATCACCTCTTGCATATCGCGCCTACTGATCTGGTTACGCAGACCTTCATTAGTACGCTCTTGCAACAAACGCTCGGCACGACGTTCATCAAATGAGGTGCCGGTGTAAAACTTCTCAATGTCGGCCACACGCCACTTCACAAAGGAATCTACGATTAGCGGCTTCTTCTCTATGGTGTAATAGGTCTCACCTTTAGAATCTAGTGTTAACACGCGTGCGTCGAACTTCTTCACCTCTTCTGCCACTGGCAGTTTGAAGTGCAGGCCTGGCTCAATGGAGGCGTCAACTAAATTACCAAATTCTAACAAGATGGCTTTTTCGGTTTCTAAAACTCTGTATGCAGTCTGGTTAAACAGCCCAACACCCAACAGAACTAAAACTACGAATAATAAGGTTTTTGTCGGCATCTCAAATTCTCCTAATTACTTCTGTTGCGGTTGTTTATGTTTGTTCGACTACTGCTTACATCGCGGCGAAGCTGCTCCATTTCACGGCGCAACGCTGTAATGTCTACATCAGAGGCATTGCTGCCGCTTTGCTGAGTCAACTTGTCGAGCGGCAGATACATCATGTTATTGCCCCCTTCCACATCTACCATCACTTTGCTGGCGTTCTTAAAAACGTTTTCTAGTGCGTCTATATATAGACGGTCTCTGGTCACTTGCTTCGCTAGTGAGTACTCATTAAGCAGTTTCTCAAAGCGTTCGGCCTCACCTTCAGAGCGCGCAATCACTCGGTCTCTGTAGGCCTGAGCCTCTTCAAGCTGGCGCTGGGCTTTACCACGCGCCTCAGGCACTACTTGCTGAGAATAGGCGGTCGCTTGGTTAATAAACTTTTGCTGATCCTCTTTGGCTTTTTGCACATCGTTAAATGCGTCTTGCACCTGTACGGGCGGCGCACTTCGGTCAATGTTGACCTTGGTGATGTCAATGCCGGTGCCGTAGGACTTAAGGTAAGTGCGCAGGCGTTCTTGAACTTCTATCGCTATGGCTTCACGACCATCAGTAATGACCTGGTCCATCGTGGAAGAACCAGCTACGTGACGCAGCGCACTTTCTGTCGCTTGGTCCAAACTCTTCTTCGGGTCGCGAACGTTGATCAAATAGTCAGCTGCACTGGCAATAACCCATTGCACTGTCAGGCTGATATCAACAATGTTTTCGTCCTTGGTCAGCATAGACGCTTGGTGACTGTGCGATTGCACCTGAGTCACGTTAACCAATTGAACTTGGTCAATCAAAGGCGGGTTCCAATGCAGTCCAGGCGTGACCTCTTGGTCCATCAACTTACCGAAACGAAAGACTACGCCACGTTCCTGTTCGTCCACTTGGTAAACGCCGCTGAACACATAAAGACCGGCAAGCACAATAAGCAGCAGGCTGATTGAGCCTGCAGATATACCGCCACCGCCACCGCCGCCAGTGGCGCCTTTGCCACCACCGAATAAACCGGATAGCTGGCCCTGTAATTTACGTATCGCTTCGTCTAGGTCTGGCGGACCTTGATCTCCACGATTGCCCCAAGGGTCCTTATCTCCACCGCCTGATTCATTCCAAGCCATGATTATTTGCTCCGCATCGTTTTACTTGCATTAACTACTATTATTTCTGGTGTTTAACTGCCTGAGGCAGTATTTCACCAAACTTTCCGTCAAACCCGTTCTTTCACTATCTTTCTAGCAAAACCTTTCTAGCAAAATCAAAAATGCAGCCATTAATTAGACCGCGCCTGCCTCGAAGTACTCTTCTAAAAATACTTACTTAGCGACACTTTCCTGTAACTGCACGTTTGATTTTTTCTTCAGCTGGCCGAGCAATTGCTCGTCAGCCTGTACTGTAAGCTGCACACTACCATCTGTCAGCAAAGTTTCATCTAAAACTGCACCGGATTGATAGAGCCAAGCGCGAGTTTTACCGTCACCAGCGCCCAGCAGTACCTCGTGTGGCGCTACAACGCCTAATGCGCTGCCAATAAATTTCATCAACTCGTCTAACCCTTGCCCTTTAGCGGCAGAGACCAAACGATCTGAATGCTCAAAATGCTGCCTTTCCTCTGCTGAGAGTAAATCAGCCTTGTTCATCACCCTGATACTAGGCACCTCAATAGCGCCAATTTCTTTTAATACTGCTTCTACTTGTTCAACGCGTTCCTGCCAACTCGGGTCGGCGATGTCGATCACATGCAAAAGCAGATCTGAGTGTACCACCTCTTCAAGGGTAGCTTTAAATGCTTCCACTAAAGCGTGGGGTAATGCGCTGACGAAACCCACGGTATCGGTCAAAACCACTTCGCCAGCACCTGGCACGTTAATACGCCTCATGGTGGGGTCTAGTGTTGCAAACAACTTGTCCTCAGCGAGCACGTCGGCATTTGTAACCGAGTTAAACAGTGTCGATTTACCCGCGTTAGTATAGCCCACCAAAGACACCGTCGGTGTGCCGCGCCTATTACGACCGCGTCGATTTTGTTCTCTACGCTTGGCCACATCGCTGAGCTTTTGTTCCGTCGCTTTCAAGCGCTCGGCCAACATACGCTGGTCTAGCTCAATTTGTTTCTCGCCCGCACCGCGTAAGCCAATACCGCCTTTTTGCCGGTCTAAGTGAGTCCACCCTCGCACCAAACGGGTTTGGGCGTGTTTAAGCTGAGCTAATTCAACCTGCAACTGCCCTTCATGGCTACGCGCGCGCTCGGCAAAAATTGTCAAAATAAGTTCTGTGCGTGTAATCAGGCGACAATCTAATTCTTGCTCCAAATTCCGCTGCTGACCAGGAGACAGGTCATGATTGGTCAGTAATATCTCTGCGTCGGTGTAAGCAAGTTGCGCTTTGATCTCTTGCACCTTACCGCTACCCACAAAACAACGTGAATCTGGCGCTTCGCGCCGTGCGACCACCGTATCTACGACAATAAGGTCAGCAGAGCGAGCCAGTTCCGCAAGCTCATCCCCATTGGGATTGTCGGCTTTGCGTAATTCGACTTGAAGTAGCAACGTGCGCCTTCCCGCTTCGGGGCGATCAAATAGCATATGTGCTCATAAAGATTTTGCTAACGTTAGAATCTGTGAATCATTGCCACAAGCTGGTTCTATACCTAAGAAGAATTTGGCCACTTAGACTAGATGGTGTTGAACCCAATAATTTCAAGAGTGGTGACACCGGCAGTACCGGGATGAAGATTACCATTAAAGTAAACAACGCCAGTAGCGGCGTTTGAGGCTAAAGGTTGAAGGTTGAGCTTTAGGCTAGAGTTTTAAGATAGCGATTAAAGATGGGATTTGAAGATTTTGCGACTGTAAAAATAGGAACAACCACTTGGGTCCCTTTTGCACCTGCACAGTATTGGATGCGCCTAGCAGCGCTGGATTATGAAGTGGCTAAGGCAGCTTGCTCATTTCGGCGGCCGGCGCACCCGCTACCTGAATCAGCAAAAGACCAGCAAAAGGTAAGCAACAGTGCTCGCTGCAGTATTGCTACTTGTCACATCGGCTATTTGTGTTAACCGGTGCCACCTTCGATTAAGCGTGACCCGCCAATTCGACCGACTCAGCTCAGCCGGCTTTCGTTAGTATTTGTTAACCTTTGTTGATCTTCCTGCACTTTTCGTCCGTACGAAAGAGGCGCTAGTCCTGATCTTCGTCAGAATCAGAAAGCTTAACATTGCGCGCTGGCACAACGGTTGAGACTGCATGCTTGTAAACCATTTGGCTGACCGAGTTTTTCAACAGAATCACAAATTGGTCAAAAGATTCAATATGTCCCTGAAGTTTAATGCCATTCACAAGGAAAATTGAGACCGGGATTCGCTCTTTGCGCAAAGCGTTAAGATAGGGGTCTTGTAAAGTATGTCCTTTGGACATTTTTAGCTCCGTTTATTCTAATTAGATTATTGTTCTTGATCAGTTTTGATCTTACTTTTTTACCGGCCTTATGCATCGCAACCCAAGCCAAGCGAAAAAGGGTTGTACACTCTTTATTGACTCTTTTGACGGGACAATCGGACGGACGGTTATTTTCCTCGACGAATTCACCTAGCATCGCCGCCAGAGTGTCCTTGCCGACGCAAAACGCGGGGCAGATTATCACGGATATTCAACCTTTTCCTGCCGCAAAAAGGTAATTTTGCGTAAGAAATCCGTTTATTCTTGGAAGTAGCTGTTTATCGCTGAGTGATTGTTCGCTTACCCAGCAAATACATCGTGCTAAAAAGATCCTCACCCAAATTTTAGGAAGAGGTTTTAAGAACAGCTTGCAGGAAAATCCGGTAAGAAAGCTTAAAAAGAAAATTTGAACTTAGAACTCAGAACTTAGAGGGAGAGCTTGGTAAGAGTAGTTGTAAAGAGCGTTTAGAAAGAGCGCTCACTAACCTACAGCAATTTCTCCCTGGTCAGACTAAATCCAATGCCGCAAGACGCTTAACTAGTATGGCCGTGGCCTGCTCCGGTTGGTCGGTGATACAGTTATCTAACTCCGGCCATTGACGCATCCATGTCATTTGCCGCTTTGCCAATTGCCGAGTTGCCACCACCGCTTTATCACGCATCGTTTGGGCATCAATATCTCCCGCAAGAAACTGCCAACCTTGCCGATAGCCCACAGCTCTCACCGCGGGTAAATCTTCGTGCAGATCTCCGCGCTGACGTAAGGTCCGGACTTCCTCAAGAAATCCACTTTCAAGCATTTGGTCAAAGCGGCTTTCAATGCGCTGGTGCAATACCGCTCTTTGAGTCGGCAAAATACCCAACAGTATTATGTTTGCGCCAAGCCTAGCTGTGGCTGACCCACCTGCCTGTTCAACCCACTGAGACGATAGAGGCTTTCCAGTTAAACGCACCACCTCCAGCCCGCGCAATAATCGTTGATGATTATTGGGATGAATATTTGCGGCAGCCGCTGGGTCTATTGCCGCCAGCTCATCATGCAGCGCCTGAGCACCACCGGCGTCTAATTCTTTCACAAGCTGGCGCCTAATGGCTTCGTCCGCATCAGGTAGCTGAGCAATGCCGTCCAGAAAACACTTCACATAAAGCATGGTGCCGCCAACTATGATCGGCATTTTGTTTTCAGCAAATGCCTGAGCAATGCATTTATCCGCATCACGCACAAAATCAGCGGCTGAATAAATTTCGTTGGGATCTAAGATGCTGACCAACTTGTGCGGGTATTCGGCCAGTTCTTCAGCGCTGGGTTTAGCGGTACCAATATCCATGCCTTTATAAATCATGGCTGAATCTGCGCTAATGAGCTGAGCCTTAGATTGGCCGCCCAGCTGGTCCTGCAACTTCATTGCAGCGTCAGTTTTGCCCACAGCAGTTGGGCCGATTATCACGACTATTGTTTTTTGACTGCCTGCCTGTTGAGTTAGCGGATCTGGTGAACTGCTCTGAGCATTTACGGGGCCTACGCTTTCATTGCTTGGAGACATTACTCGACTACTGACCACGCAAAAACAGTTTGTCTAACTCGTGCAAGCTACGCAGTAAAAACGTAGGTCGACCGTGATTACACAACCCAGCATTCTCAGTTTGCTCCATCTCCCGCAGCAAACCATTCATCTCTGGGATAGTTAACTGCCTATGCGCACGCAACGAGCCCCTACAAGCAAGAGTAGCGAGAATATCCAATTGGGTTCGATTGATTTCTTCGCTGGTGCCAAACTCCGCCATTTCAGCAATTAGGTCTTTCACCAACTGGCCTACGTCAGCCTTACCAAGCAACAGCGGCACCTCTCTAACCACAACGCTGTCTCTACCCATACGCTCAACCAGCAAACCGCTTTCAGCCAACTTTTCACCAAAGTCCTCAACCATATCTGCGTCCGACTCACTGACTGCCACAGTTAGGGGCACTAACAAACGCTGCCTCGCAATGCCGTCTCTGGCGGCTTCGCGCTTCATCTTTTCGTAAACAATGCGCTCGTGGGCAGCGTGCATATCAACAACAACCAAACCTTCCGCATTCTGCGCTAGGACATAAATACCGTGAATTTGCGCAACGGCATAACCTAAGGGCGGCGTCCCGGCTTGCTCATGATCAGCAGAATTTTCACCACCATTATGTTCCAAATCAGACTGCAACCACTGCGGATTTTCTTCCGCAACCAGTTGCACCAACCCGCCATCAGGGCCAATAGATCGCCCCCCGGACCCTGAAAAAGAGTTTGAGTAAGTTTGCGGCCTATAACTGCTGTTTCCTGTTGATCTTTGAGGCAAGCCCATTTCTTGTTGCTGACGAGGCGATGGATTTTCTACCCACTGAGTATGCTGGGTCGCAACGGAACCTTGTGCTGACCCAAATTCAGCGCCTTCACCACTGTGGGGGGTTCCTGGGCGTAGTCTACGCAGGGCCCGGTTGAGTGAACTGAAAATAAAGTCGTGTACTTGGCGCGCATCACGAAAGCGCACTTCGTGTTTTGTCGGATGCACGTTCACGTCCACCAACTCTTGGGGCAGCTCAAGAAAAATGACATAAACCGCGTGACGTCCATGGAACATCACATCGCTATAGGCTTGGCGAATGGCGTGGCCCACTAATTTGTCGCGAATTGCTCGACCATTAACATAAAAATATTGTTGGTCCATTTGGCGGCGGTTATGGCTGGGCAATCCTACCCAACCGTAAATTCGATAATCGTGATTACTTTCGTCAATAAAGACAGATTGCTCAACAAAATCTGTACTCAAAACTCGGCCAAGGCGATCCTCGGTATTGCCCGCAGCAAGCACCAGTGGTCGAGTCGCCTTGCCGGCGGTTCCGGCCTCGCGCGTTTGCTGGAGCATAAAGCCCACATCCATGTGTGCGAGACTCATACGTCGCAACACCAAATCAATTTGATGTGCTTCAGTTCTTTCGGCTTTCAGAAATTTACGTCGCGCCGGCGTGTTAAAAAATAGGTCACGCACTTCAACGGTAGTGCCTTGGTTATGCGCAATGGGGCCGGTAGAGATTTC
The DNA here is from genome assembly GCA_028228615.1 of Pseudomonadales bacterium. Classification (GTDB taxonomy): domain Bacteria; phylum Pseudomonadota; class Gammaproteobacteria; order Pseudomonadales; family Azotimanducaceae; genus UBA4421. The sequence continues at coordinate 19,488 of JAOJBS010000021.1, forward strand.
GCTTCCGCCATGACATTCTAAATGCCAGCCGCCGTCATCCGCATTGGTTGATGAACTCAACTTAACTCTCGCAACCGAGGCTAAACTGGCTAAAGCTTCACCACGAAAACCAAGACTACTGATGCCAATAAGATCGTCGGCATCAGTAATTTTACTGGTCGCGTGGCGCTCTAGCGCTAGGGGTAAATCTTCACTGTGAATACCTGAGCCATTATCGCGCACCCAAATAAGACCTACTCCACCGGCTTCAGATCGAACCTCTACATTTGTCGCGCCGGCATCAAGGCTGTTTTCTAACAGTTCTTTTACAATTGAAGCCGGACGTTCAACCACTTCACCCGCAGCAATTTGGTCAGCTACAAATGAACTCAAACGTTTGACACGTTTCATACTACGCTCCACGGGGGATATAAATTGTTTGACCTGCACGAATACGATCACTGGCTAACTTATTGCGCCGTTTCAAGGCCGCAGCCGAAACCCCATAACGATCGGCAATTTCTGACAATGTATCGCCGGGAGAAATGGTATAGCGAAGTTCAGTGCGCCGCGCCGCAAGGAAGGTTGAGGGCGGAGGGTTAGCCCGCATATATTCGCCAATGCCGTCGGCAATGGCCTTAGCTAACTTTATCTGGTGTTGGGTTTGAGCCAGTTTTTTGGCTTCCGATGGGTTTGATATAAAGCCTGTCTCCACGAGAATAGACGACATATCGGGGGATTTGAGCACCAAAAACCCTGCCTGCTCTACTTTCTTCTTATGTAATTTAGTGACCTTGGACATATTGCGCAGCACGGCCTCACCCACACCAATGCTATGCACCCGATAGCCGTCCATAGACATATCTAACAATACATGCGCCAACACATCATCTTTATCGCTGAGATTGACATTACCCACCCCGCCCAGCATATCTGATTGATTGGCCCGCTCTGCCAACCATTTTGCTGTCTCACTGGTAGCGCCACGATCAGACAATGTATAAACAGACGCGCCGCTTACGGAGGATTCTTTAAAGGCGTCAGCGTGAATAGACACAAACAAATCTGCCCGACTTTCGCGCGCCAAAGCGGTACGCTTTCTATGGCCAATGTAATAATCACCCTTACGAATCAGCACCGCCTTAAAGCCTTTCATGCGATTGATCTGATCTGCCGTGCGCCTAGCAATACTCAGAACAACCTTTTTTTCTTGCGCCTTTCTAGGACCCAATGCACCGGGATCTTCACCGCCATGACCTGCGTCTATGGCAATCACTACGTCTCTATTTTTTTCTTGGAGTTGCGGTTTTTTCGCAGCAATCACAGGCTTTTTGTTGGTTGGATAAAACAAATCCACCACCAGCCTGTGACCGTATGGGTTGATTGGGCGCAGCTTAAATGGTTTTGCTTTGAGCGGCCCCTTAGCATCAATCACTATGCGGTAATCTTTGCCCCGCTCGGCACCGCGAATGCCCTTGATACCCTTTAGACCTGCGCCAGCCTTGGTGAAATTGAGCTTTCTGCCTGGCCGAGTATTTTTTAGATCTATGACTATGCGATGGGGGTTGTCTAGGGCGAAGTGGGTGTATTGGGTTTCTTCACGAGCATCAAGCACCACCCGAATAGAATCTGGCGCTTCATGAACTCTTACGCCATCTAAGACATTGGCAAAAACATTCGGCGCAGCGAGAAAAAGCGCACAAAAAACCGCTGCCTGATAAAACACAGTGGTTGGAATAAAATTATTCTTCGTCTTAGCTCCGTGCAAAACGCACCCTCACTTTACGTTGAAAATCTTCATCATTACTTGGGCGATACAGCTCAAGATACACATCCACATGTGGACTAGGCAACCAAGACCGCCCTTGCTCCGGCCACTCAAGTAACTTCAAGCCGGGCCCCGTGAGAATTTCGTCAAACCCAACAAACTCCAATTCCTGAGGAGACTGTAGCCGGTACAGATCGAAATGGTAAACCTCAAAATCATCTAAGAGGTAAGGTTCCATCAAAGTATACGTGGGACTTTTCACCGCCCCCAAAAACCCCAACCCGCGCAAAATGCCACGCACAAATGTAGTTTTGCCTGCGCCCAAATCACCGTGCAAAAAAATCACGGCACCAGTAGGGTACTTTTCCTTGAGCACAGGCAACAGTGCTGCGCCGAACCCTTCGGTAGCGGCCTCGTCAACTAACACTTCATGCATTTCTTCTACTTCAAGCAACTCTATGGTCTCAAATGGCTGCAAACAAATTGGGACAGTTTATCTGGCCTTTAGGTCAATCAGGCACTCTGCCCAGCCTTAGCCAAGAATGATATTACATCTGTCGCCATTAAACTGCGCTGACCTAATTCTATGGCCGCTAGATCTGCTGCTGCACTGTGCCACAGCACGGCGCTTTGAAAAGCATGATTAAAGTCGGCTGATTCGGTCTCGCCTTTGGCTGCAACCTCAGCAACCAACGCTCCGGCAATACCACTGAGCACATCACCCATACCGGCAGTGGCCATACCGGCGTTGCCTTGAGCGCATATAGCGCGCTCTTGCCCAGCAAAAAGCACCGAACCCGGACCTTTGAGCACACCAAAGCACTGATATCTCTTGGCCAACAAACTTGTTGCCGCCATTCGGTCAGATTCAACCCCTGAAACTGGGCAATCTAACAGGCGCGCCGCTTCAGCAGAGTGTGGGGTTATAAAAAATGGCTCACTGGACGCGGCACAAAGGTCTTTCACCTCTTGCGCCATCGCGAGCCAATAAAGGGCATCTGCATCAAGTATTTTTGGACAGGATAAACTCAGTACCCGCTTAAGTAGCACTAACCCCCAAGGCAGCCGACCCAGACCCGGCCCCAACACCGCTGCATCACACCCTTGGGCGACAAGATCGAATTTCGCACTTTCAGGATCTACCCACATTGCTTCGGGCAACCGCGCCAAAATACCTGCGCGGTGTTCGGCATGGGTGGCAATAGTCACCAACCCTGCACCTGCGCGAAAAGCCGCTTGGGCTGCCATCAGTACTGCACCGGCCATACCCACATCGCCGCCCACCACTAAGACATGGCCTTGCCGAGACTTATGGGTGTTCACACCAGCGGATGGGAGTCTCGACGGGGACCACTTGAGCCACGGAATCGAGGGGTAGCGATGGAAAATATGCGCTGGTACACCCAGATCTGATACGAGCAAGTCTCCCCGCGCTGCAATTGCTGCCCCGGTGTGCAAACCGATCTTATGGGTAATAAAAGAAACCGTCAGGGTTGCGTTTATACTTTCGTTTACCGTTTCACCAGCAAGGCCTTTGTCGGCACTGACACCAGAAGGCAAATCTAAACTGAGCACATCACCTTTGTGTGCGTTGATGCGGCTGATCGTCTGGGCCATCTCCTGCCGCAGCGGTGGCGAGAAACCCGTACCGAGAAGCGCATCGACAATAATTGAATACCTTATAGGTGCGTTAGGCTCCTCAATCGCCAAACCCAATGCCACGCAATGCTCGTAGGCGCGCAATGCATCTGCCGTTAACACCTGCGGATCTACCACAGCAAAAATTTGCACGTGCATGCCAAGTTGAGAGGCCATTGCAGCCATAACATAGCCGTCACCGGCATTATTGCCTTTGCCGCAAAACAAACTGAAACCCTGCGCATCTGGCCAGCGCTGACAAAGACAAGTAAGGGCGTAATCTGCCGCTCGGTTCATGAGCTCAAAACTTTCAATGCCCAAGCCACCTTGGGCTGTGGTTTGAACTGCATCCACATCAATGGCCTGACTGGCAGCAGCGGTATAAAGAGGTATCTGGTGATCCATCATAGGCCAATATTATCCGAATAATGCACATTAAGGCCGGGTATATGCGCGGGTTCAAGCCCGAGCATTTAGTTAGCTGTCTGACACTAGTATAGTGCAGTCAGCATCAAGTCCAATTTTGCAAAGAATCTACTAAATGCAAGTAGCATGCATAGAGGTTAATCATCAAAACCCCCAGCGACAACTTATCTGAAGCGCCTCCCGGCTGGGACCAAACGCTCATAAGGCAGCAAATAAATACCCATGCTGAAAATTTGGGTTTCCAAAAATTGGCGGTCACCGACATAGACCTGAGCACCCACGCAGCCCATGTGCGCCAATGGCTTGATGATGGCTTTGCCGGAGAGATGGGCTACCTCCACCGGAACTTAGAAAAACGTCTGCATCCGGATCAACTAGAACCCGGCACTTACCGAGTAATTACGGCGCGCATGAACTACCTGCCCGCCGACACCCAGCCCATTGAGGTACTGGAAAACTCTAACAAAGCCTATGTCTCTCGCTACGCCCTAGGCCGTGACTACCACAAAGTACTACGCCGCCGCTTGGCTAAGCTGGCGAGTCAAATCAACGCACTGCTAACTCAAGATCAATCGGCGGATTATCAATTTCGCGCCTTCACCGATTCCGCACCGGTACTAGAAAAAGCCCTAGCGGAAAAAAGCGGCTTAGGATGGATGGGCAAACATACACTGATACTCGACAAGGAAGCCGGTTCTTGGTTTTTCCTTGGGGAGATTTATACCAATGCACCATTGGCGATAGACCAGGTGATCGTTGAAGACGCCTGCGGCAAATGCAGCGCATGCATGACTGTATGCCCAACCCAAGCCATTATCAGCCCCAAAAAACTAGACGCCACGCGCTGCATTTCCTATCTCACCATTGAGCACAAAGACAGCATCGACGAGGCGCTGCGCCCGTTAATGGGCAATCGTATCTACGGGTGCGACGACTGCCAACTGTTTTGTCCATGGAACCGTGACGCACCTACCACCACTGAGCCTGACTTCGCTGTGCGCAACGGTTTAGACCAAGCCGGGCTGTTAGATTTGTTCGCATTATCGGAAGAGGAATTTCGTTTGCTAATACAGGGGTCAGCCATGGGCCGAGTCAGTTATCCGCAATGGCAACGCAACATTGCCATTGCCCTGGGCAACGGCGCTGGCGGCAAAGATGTAGTGAACGCATTAACCCATGGATTGGGGCGAGTTAACCCAATGGTGGATGAGCACATAAGTTGGGCTTTAGAGCAACTAAAAACCCCAAGCTCAACCGAGCGGCCCGACTAAGACACAAACAAATGCTCGCGGTAGTAGCGCAGCTCTTCTATAGATTCCTGAATATCCGCAAGGGCAGTATGTTGATTGGTTTTTATAACCCCTGAAGCAATTTCTGGGTGCCAACGCTTTGCCAGTTCTTTTATGCTACTAACGTCAATCATTCGGTAGTGTAAGTAGCCTTCTAGATCTGGCATATAGCGGGACAAGAAGCGTCGGTCTTGCCAAATAGTATTGCCACACAACGGCGCTTCGCCGGCTTTTACATGGGCCTCAAGAAATGCCAAGCAGGTTGCTTCAGCCTCTGTTTCTGTCACCTTGGATGCTTGCACGCGCTGCAATAGGCCGGATGCCGAATGATGGCTTTGGTTCCAATCGTCCATCCCATCTAACAGCGACTGCGGTTGTTGGATCGCCAGCACGGGGCCAACCGCCAACTCATTTAGATCGCTGTCGGTGATAATGATGGCCATTTCAATAATGCGATCCTTACTAGGATCTAGGCCTGTCATTTCTAAATCAATCCATACCAAGTTGGCGCTCAATGTAATCTCCTTGCCCAAGCTCATAAATATCCGCATCAATTCGTAGGTGAAGGCTACTGAGCCACTTCGCCGTTTCCGCAGGCTTAGAATAGTAAACCGTCTCTACCAAATAGTGCTGTTTTTCGTCACTGAAAATACTTATCCCGTAACCCGCTCTCTTGTAGCTTTTTTTCGCCTGTTATTTTGCATAAATTTAGCTCAGCAACAGATGACCCACCGCCAGTTTCCGCTATGATGAGCAAATCCAAAGCCGCATCAGCAGAGATTATTGTGTACTACCAACACCCCGTAGCACTTCTAGAACCATCTGACCTGGCCGCAATGAGCCGGGACAAAGTCATTTTGGTTCAGGTCACCAGCGCTGAACTGTTTGGCCAGGCACACATTCCAGGCGCGGTTTTAGTCACACCTCAAGAATTGGTCTGTGGCATCCCCCCTGCATCCGGCAAGTTGCCGGCTTTGGCAGATTTAGAGACCCTGTTTACTCGTATTGGCTACCAGCCGGACTGCAAAATTATTGCTTTCGACGATGAAGGCGGCGGTTGGGCCGGGCGCTTTCTTTGGACCCTGGATATTATTGGCCATAACAACTGGGCTTACTTAGATGGCGGTCTACACGCATGGCACGGCGCTGGCATGGAATTAGCCAAGGGTCCGTGCAGTGCCATGGGTACCGAGCCTGCGAATGTAAGTATAGACACTGCGCCCATTGCCGAAATTCCGGACGTAATGGCCACCCTTGAAGATTCACAGCAGTTGATTTGGGATGTGCGTTCCAAAGAAGAATACTTGGGTCTGCGTTCAGGGTCTCAGCGAGCCGGACATATTCCCGGCGCAGTTAATCTAGATTGGGAACTTTTGAAAGATCCGCAAAGACAAACTCGACTGCGCACGGATATGACTGAGGTTTTGCAAGATCTGGGCATATCGGGTGCTGGGCAAGTGATTACGCACTGCCAAACTCACCACCGCTCGGGCCTATCTTATTTGGTTGGCCGGTTGCACGGATTGCACATTCGCGCCTACCACGGATCTTGGTCAGAGTGGGGCAACCAACCAGACACGCCCATAGAGCTGGACCAATAGTTTAACAACCAGTTAAAGCAATAGAGTAACAACACATATGAGCAATCTATTCAGTAGCTTTCAAAAGGTACTGCCACAGCACGGACTTTCCAGACTTGTTGGCGCCTTAGCGAAGAGCAAGCACCCGTTTGTTAGTAACACTTTTATTACCCAGTTTGCCAAGGCATACAATATTTCGCTGGCTGAAGCAGAGCGTAAATCGCTGTCTGACTATGGCTCTTTTAACGACTTTTTTACCCGCGCACTAGCACCCGGCGTTCGCCCAATGCCCAATGACGCGCAAATTTTGGCCAGTCCCGTTGATGGCGCGGTCAGTCAATTGGGCAAGATCGACGGCAACCAACTGGTGCAAGCCAAGGGCCACCGTTATTCACTGAACAGCTTGGCTGGCAAGGCGGGCGAAGGGTTGGAAGGCGGTGATTTTTGCACCATCTATTTGGCACCTAACGATTATCATAGAATTCACCTGCCGTTCGCTGGCAAACTTGAACAAACCTTCGCTGTGCCCGGCGCACTGTTTTCTGTTAACGGCGCAACTGAGGAAGGTATTGAAGGGTTGTTCTGCCGCAACGAGCGATTGGTATGCCGGTTCAATACAGAATTTGGTCCTATGCTAGTTGTCTTAGTGGGCGCGCTAATTGTCGCTTCTATTGAAACGGTTTGGCCCGGGCCGACCTCACCTTACAGCGTTGAGCAATACGATGATCACAGCATTGAACTGAATCGCGGTGACGAAATTGGGCGCTTTTTGCTGGGTTCCACAGTGGTTTGCTGTTTTCCCAAAGACGCCGTTGAACTGAACCCTGAGCTTAAAGTGGGCAGCAAAATCCGACTGGGTGAGAATTTAGGCAAGGTTCTTTAAGAGGGTGGTTTGAAAAAGACGCATTCAGAAAGGCGTTTATAGAAAGGTGCTTATAGAAAGAGCTTTGAATAACCGCCTTTGAATAAAGACCTTCAAATAAAGGCCTTTGGATAATGGCCTCAAGCTAAGCAGAGTGCTTGGCACTTTAAAAGTTTCTGAAAGTAAGCGCCTTATCTAAACTGCGTTCCCCCATGGCCAGCATCAGCAGCCGGTCAACGCCTAGAGCAACACCGGCACAGGTAGGCAAACCGGCATCCAATGCGGCTATAAATGCGCGGTCAATCTCAACTGGAACTAGGCCTCGCACTTCGCGAATTTTTAGATCTTGTTGGAAACGTTGTAGGTGCTCGCTTGGATCTAGAAGTTCCCAGTAGCCATTGGCAAGCTCAACCCCATCAATAATCAACTCGAAGCGTGCGGCAACTGCTGGATTATCTGGCTTCAACCGCGCCAGCGCCCCTTGGTCGGCAGGATAATCTATAACGAAAAAACGACCTGGAGTTAGTCCCTCGGTAGCTTCGGCAAAAGCCAAATCTAGCTCATCTCTAGGGCGGTCTAAGTCGCCCACTAATTCTGCGTAGGTGACAGTGGTGTAGCTAGCAGGCCCCAGCACCTCGTTGACCAAATCGACTACCTCATTCATTAACTGGCTATGATCAAAATCTAGGCGATACCACTCTAACATCGTGAATTCGCTGTTGTGCAAACGCCCTACTTCTTCGTGTCTAAAAGCCGGTGCCAACTGATAAATAGAAGGCGCGCCCGCAGCGAGCAAACGTTTCATTTGGTATTCGGGGGAGGTTTGCAAAAAGCCGTAGCCGGGAACCGCAATGCTTTCTACATCTGGATCTGAGACGGTATTGGGCGCCAACACTGGCGTTTGAACTTCTAGCACTTGGCGCTGGGCGAAGAATTCGCGTAAGCGCTGCAACAATGCAGCCCGCTGCACCAATCCATTTACATCGGTGCTGGGCTGCATGGGCGTCATTAGTTCTTTACGCGCGAGACGTATTCCCCAGTTCGCGTGTCTATTTTTAAAATGTCGCCAATATTGATGAACAAAGGCACACCTTTAATGGTTGCACCAGTGGCCAGCGTAGCAGGCTTGGTGCCGCCGTTGGCTGTGTCGCCTTTCAAGCCTGGATCAGTTTCTGTCACTTCTAGCTCAACAAAATTAGCTGCCGCCACTGCAATGGGGTCATCATTCCAAAGTGTGACCACATAAACATCTTGCTCTTTCAGCCAGTCCAGGCAATCGCTGACAGCCTCTTTAGAAGCCGCTATTTGTTCAAAACTGCCGTCAGTGCGCATGAAGTGCCAAAACTCGCCGTCGCTGTAGAGGAATTCCATATCGGTTTCCATCACATCCGCGGCTTCTAGCGATTCGCCAGATTTAAAGGTGCGCTCCCAAACTCGACCATTTTTCAGGTTCCGAAATTTGACGCGATTAAACGCTTGGCCTTTACCGGGCTTCACAAATTCATTCTCAAGAATATTACAGGGGTCGCCTTCGAGCATTACTTTGATTCCTGAACGGAATTCATTGGTAGAATAGTTGGCCATTTTTCTCGCATTGAATAATTTAAGCAGCGCATATGATAACCCCGAATCACAATCCATGGCATCCCAACGATTGGCAATCAGAGCTTAAACAGGCATTTCGTCAGCCCAAGGCGCTGCTGGCGTATCTGAATATCCCAAATGACGCCGCGAACGGCATAGATTTGCAGCCAGATTTTGCGCTTTTAGTGCCCAGAGGCTACGCCCAACGTATTGAGCAAGGCAATATCCAAGACCCTCTGCTGCGCCAAGTGCTTTCATTGCAATCGGAAAATGAGCGAATACCGGGGTTTGTAGTGGACCCCCTGCAGGAGGGTAATGCTGAATTGGGCTATGGGCAGACACCAGGGTTACTGCATAAGTACCAAGGTAGGGTGCTCATGATCACCACGCCTGCTTGCGCAATTAACTGCCGTTACTGTTTCCGCCGCCATTTTCCTTACACGGATCATAAGCCCAAGGACCAGCACTTGGCGCTGAAGGCCATTGCCCAAGACACCAGTATTCGCGAGGTGATTTTATCCGGCGGCGACCCGCTACTGATGAATGATGACGGCATGGCGGCGCTCACCCGAGACATCGATGCGTTGGCCCACGTCAAACGCATTCGTATTCACAGCAGATTGCCCATCGTGTTACCGGAACGTGTGACTACAGACCTTGTTACAACATTGGCAAGTGCGCGCTGCAAAATCACCATGGTCATTCACAGCAATCACCCAAATGAATTGAATGAAACAACCCAACGAGCCTTGGCGTGTTTGCGCGAGGCTGGGGTTACTTTGCTCAACCAATCCGTTTTGCTGAAAGGCATAAATAACGATGCGCCAACGCTCATTCACTTGTCAGAGCTGCTGTTTGATCAGGGCGTGCTGCCCTACTACTTACATATGCCAGACAGGGTAGTGGGCACAGCGCATTTTTATTTGGATGACCTTGAGGCCCAGCCTATTTTTGAGGCCATGCGCGAACAGTTGCCTGGCTATTTGCTACCGCGACTGGTCAGAGAACTGCCCGGCGGCATTGCCAAAACCCCCGTTAACTTTGCGCAAAAACAGATACTGAGTTTTCAAGCCAGCGCGTAAATAAAATTTCTACCACGCTTACTGATTGGGACTAAAGGCTCGCTGTTTGTCCGCATCGACTTTGTAAGCCTTATTAGCCTTTTTAGGCTAGAGCGACTTTGGGCCTTTTTGCACCGAAGCACCCAAGGCCTGCTCAATGTCTAGGTCGCTGAACCCAATTAGATAAAGAATGGCATCTAGGCCGAAATTGGAAATGGCGTGTTGCGCACTTTCTTTAACAATGGATTTGGCATGGTAGGCCACACCTAGGCCCGCCTGGCTGAGCATGGGCAAGTCGTTGGCGCCATCGCCCACAGCAATAGTCTGCTCTAGCATAATGCCCTCTCTTCGAGCAATATCCTTCAAAAGCGTGGCTTTGCCTTCGGCATCCACAATGTCACCCACTACCTCGCCGGTCATTTTGCCGTCTACTACCCGCAGTTCGTTGGCATACACATAGTCAATACCCAAACTGTGACTCAAATATTCGCCCACATACTGGAAGCCGCCGGAGAGCAGCGCCACTCGATAACCAAAGTGTTTAAGGGCGCGGATCAACTTGTCTGCGCCATTGTTCAGTACTACAGCTTCTGCCACTTCATGCAGCACACTGGCAGGCATGCCTTTCAACAACATTGCGCGACGCCGAAAACTTTCTTTGAAATCTATCCGGCCAGCCATGGCATCTTCGGTAATGGCAATCACTTGCTCACCTACACCGTGGCGCTTAGCCAACTCATCCATCACCTCTTCAGTGATCAAGGTGGAATCCATGTCAAAAGCTACGAGGCGACGGTTGCGCCTGAACACAGTGTCTCGCTGCACGCTGAAATCAAAACCAATGTCGTCTGCGATACCCAGTAATTCGGCCTGAAATGCTGCACTGTTTTGCAGACTGCCACTCAGGCGCATTTCTAAACACAGGCGCGGCGCAACCTCGCTGTCCACCTCAAGCTGGGAGTTGGGTTGGGGTTTTGTCAGGCGGCGCACAGTATCTATATTAATGTCGTAACGGCGGGTTAAATTACTCACGGCCTTCAACGGCTCTCCGCCTCGGCCCTGAGACAGTACTGTAAGAATCAACGGACTTTGGCTGAACCCTGCAGACAGTAACTCGTAATTATCATTTTCTACCAAGGTGATTCGCAGGGCAGAGCCAACCTTATGACACTGGGCGGTAATATCATCTGTTAACGTGCCCAGCTCTGGCACTTGGACCAAAATACCCAGCGCAAGCTCGTCGTGTATTACCGCTTGGCCCATATCTAGGACATTGGCATCTGCCTCTACGATGAGTTCCATCAGTTCTGCCATCAAGCCAGGTTTGTCCCGTCCAGAGATACTGATAAGAATAATTTCGTCAGCCAAAGTAAACCGCCCAGGTTGTGTAAATTTATGCGGATAGTTTAGCTTTTACTAAGCCACAGATATAAGTGTTGTGTGCTAAATTAGTGCTTCTTTCAGACTGAAGTATTGGTAATGACTTGGTGGAGACGCTTTAGGCCGAATAAGGCCACATTCCCGGCAGCCCTTGTCGCCACCCTACTTTGCAGTTCTGGAATGTTTTTGTTGTGGTTCGACACCGGCTCCACCGAGTTTGAGATGGACCGTTATGGCAACAGTGTTGTCAGCACCTTGGCGCAAACTACCGCTGGAGATTTATTCGACGACGAGCGCATCAATCTTGCCCTTACAGCAAACCACCTAACCGCAAACCCAGAGGTGGCGGGCGTTACCTTTTACACTGCTGGGAATGAAATTGTCGCCACCAGTGGTCAGCAAAAACCCACCTACCGTTACACCGCAACGGCCATTCTTGACGACACGACAGCCGGTTACGTGAGCATTATTCTTGACCCAGAAGCATTTGAGCGACAAGTGCCTTGGCTGCGTGGCCTACTGACCTTAATGGTTATTATGCTGACGCCGGTTTTGGCAATGCTCGCCCTACAACTCAGTGCACGGGGCAACCGCTCGCTGCCCATTGTCTCAGTACGCAAAGAAGGCGTTGAGGCTCAAGCTGTGTATGTCGTTGCGCTGACACTCAATAATCAATACGCCCTTTCCCGTGATGCTCAAATTGCTTCCATCCAAGACGCCATGGCAATGGCCCAGGAAGTATGCGCCCTGTACCCGGGCATTTCGCTGGCGCTAAACGAAAAAGGTATCGCCCTTGTTTTAACAAAGGCGGGACTAGGTGGGCTAAAAGCACTTTATGCCGCGTTCCTTATTCAAAGACTCTTGTCCGAATATGAAACCGATGGCGAGTTTCGCTGCTTTTTGTCTGAGAGCCACAGCGCCATAAATCCCGCTGAGGCGACAAAAATGGATTTGCAGCAACTGAGTAACTTTGACGATTTGGAAAACAACTTAACGCTGGCTTCACTCGCTAAAGCCAATACGCTGTTGGTTGATCAGTTGGTTTTTGACGGCTTGAATGAAAAAGAAAAAACGTGGGCTCGGCCTTTCAATCATCCGATTTTGGAAGATTTGGCGCCGGCAACCAGTATTTTCAATATCCCTGAGTTGCCAGAGCAAGAGGCCTCTTTAATAAGGGATCAAGCCACATTGATTTTGGGTTTTAGTTAGCTGGCCTGACCCTTTTAGCCTGGAGCGGCCAGCCTTAATTTTGCAACTTAAACTTATCACTCTTGGCCAAACCCAAAGCCAAGTGTCACTACTCCACTGTTAGACGATCTGCCTTTTGGAAGCCGCGCGGCAACTTACGACCACGGCGCGCGCGTTCGCCAATGTAGCTCTCTAAGTCTTTAGGCTTCATACGCAAATGCCGCTGGCCAGCGTGCACCAACAATTCATCTTTTTCGCCCAAGGCAACCACGCCAACCATTTCCTCTTCGCCAGCCTTGAACGCAGCGGTAGGTACATTAATTAGCCGGTTACCCTTACCACGCGCAAGCTCAGGCAGCTCAGCAAGTGGGAACACTAACAAGCGGCCTTGATCTGTCACTGCCGCCACATAGCAAACTTCTGCGGCCAGCAGTTCTTCTGAAAGAAGCACTGGAGGCAATGCTACGCCGTCGTTTGGCACACTCAAACACGCCTTACCGGCCTTGTTTTTGGTGACCATATCTTCTAGCCGACCAACAAAACCGAATCCGGCGTTAGAGGCCATTAATGCTTTTTGCTCACCATTACCGATGAGCACACCAATAAAGCGCGCACCTTCTTTAGGCTTAAAACGACCTGATAGAGGCTCACCCTGACCGCGAGCCGAAGGCAGACTGTGCCCCGGCGTATTATAGGTGCGGCCATGAGAGTCTAGAAATATCAGCACATCACTGGTCCGCCCCTTCACCGCATGGGCAAACTCATCACCCGTTCGATAATTCAATTCACGTGGGTCCACATCGTGGCCCTTAGCCGAGCGCACCCAACCTTTATCTGAAAGTACCACCGTAATAGGCTCGTTAGTGATCAGGTCCTCTTCGCTGTAAGCACGGGCCTCTTCAACCTCGCCCAATGGCGACCGGCGAGGGTCCCCATACTCTTCAGCCACTTTCAGCAATTCGTTTTTGATCAACGTTTGCATACGCGCCTTGGAACCCAAGGTTTTTTCTAAGCCTGCTTTTTCAATTTCTAGCTCACTCTTCTCACCAGTCAGCTTCATCTCTTCGAGTTTAGCTAAGTTGCGCAAGCGCAAATCGAGAATTGCATTGGCCTGAATTTCACTCAGCGCAAACTGATTCATCAATTCAATTTTGGGCTCGTCTTCTTCGCGAATGATTCGAATCACTTCATCTAAGTTAAGATAAGCAACCAACAACCCATCTAAAATATGCAGCCGATCATTAATCTTGTCTAAGCGGAAGGTCAACCTGCGAGTGACCACGTCAAACCGATAACGCAGCCATTCCTTAAGTATTTGCGCTAGGCTCTTAACCGCAGGACGCTGGTCTAAACCAATAATATTAAGGTTTACCCTATAGCTGCGCTCTAAGTCGGTAGTGGCAAACAGATGGCTCATCAAGCGGTCATAGTCGATGCGATTAGATTTAGGCACTAAAACCAAACGAGTTGGATTTTCGTGATCCGACTCATCGCGCAAATCTACCAGCATGGGCAGCTTTTTGGCGTGCATCTGCTGGGCAATCGACTCTAACAGCTTCGCTGGGGAAGCTTGGTGCGGCAGCGCCGTGATGACAATATCAGGGCCTTCGCGATGAAAAATGGCCCTGGCCTTTATACTGCCCTTACCTGTTTCATACATCTGCCTAATATCAGCCGGCGGCGTAATGATCTGCGCATCCGTAGGATAATCCGGCCCCTTAATATGGGTCATCAAATCTGCGTCGGTTGCTTTTGGGCTATCGAGCAAATGCACACAGGCGCTGATGACTTCATTAAGGTTGTGCGGTGGAATGTCCGTTGCCATACCCACGGCAATACCCGTGCTGCCATTAAGCAGAACAAAAGGTGCACGGGCGGGCAACAGGCGCGGCTCTTGAACGGTGCCGTCGAAGTTTGGATTGTAATCTACGGTACCTTGGCGAGCTTCGGTCAGCAGCAAATCTGCATAGCGCGACAGGCGCGCTTCGGTATAGCGCATTGCAGCAAATGACTTTGGATCATCTGGCGCGCCCCAGTTGCCCTGCCCATCTACCATGGGATAACGGAAAGAAAAGGGCTGGGCCATTAACACCATAGCTTCGTAGCAAGCGCTGTCACCATGCGGGTGAAACTTACCCAGCACATCGCCCACTGTTCTGGCCGACTTAGCGTGTTTGGCTTGACTGTTTAAGCCCAGCTCGCTCATGGCATAAATAATGCGGCGTTGAACTGGTTTCAAGCCATCTGCAATATGCGGCAGTGCACGGTCGTTGATAACGTACATGGAGTAGTCCAAGTACGCCCGCTCGGTGTAGACCGATAACGGTAGTTGTTCAGTCTCTGGTGATTGGATTTCTTCATCCATAATATCGAGTACCTATCCTTCAGGTGTAAAAAGGTCTTACCTTACTTGTCGCAATCCTAGCCGATTTGAAAGTTTAATTGCGGCAAAATCACGTCATACAATAATTTTGTTAGAGATGGTTAATCAAGAACAGCTTCATTACCGTTCTTTTCTAACCAAGCGCGGCGATCCGGCGCGCGCTTTTTCGCCAGCAGCATATCCATCATACGGTCCGTAGACGCACCAGATTCGTTGGTCAACTGCACCAAGCGCCGGGTGTCCGGAAACATGGTGGTTTCACGCAACTGTAGCGGGTTCATTTCACCCAAGCCCTTAAAGCGCTGAACACTTGGGGTTGAGCGCTTTTTCTCTACCGCTAGCCGTTCCAAAATTGCAGTTTTTTCCGCCTCGTCCAAGGCATAAAAAACTTCCTTGGCAACGTCAATTCTGTACAAAGGCGGCATGGCCACATAAACGTGTCCGGCATCTACCAGCGGGCGGAAGTGTTTAACAAACAACGCGCACAGCAAAGTTGCAATGTGCAGACCATCGGAATCTGCATCAGCAAGAATACAAACCTTGTTGTAGCGCAGCCGGGTGAGATCATCCACGCCGGGATCTACACCTATGGCTAAGGCAATGTCATGCACTTCCTGAGAAGCTAAGACCTGACTAGCATCTACTTCCCAAGTGTTGAGAATTTTCCCGCGCAAAGGCATTACCGCCTGGAACTCTCGGTCTCTGGCTTGCTTGGCCGACCCCCCCGCTGAATCACCCTCTACCAAAAACAGCTCTGCTCGATCTGTATCCTGACCAGAACAGTCGGCCAGCTTGCCCGGCAAAGCAGGCCCAGAAGTTATGCGCTTACGGGCAACTTTTTTCGCAGCATAAAGTCTTTTTTGCGCATTGCTAATGGCCATTTCGGCGATTTTTTCGCCTTCAGCCGAATGCTCGTTTAGCCACAAACTAAAGGCATCTTTGGCTACACCTGCAACAAACACCGCAGACTGCCGCGAAGACAAACGTTCTTTGGTTTGGCCAGCAAACTGAGGGTCAGCCAACTTAACGCTGAGCACGTAGTTACACTGCTCCCAAATATCATCGCCAGTGATTTTTACGCCGCGAGGGAATAAATCTCGGAACTCACAAAACTCTTTCAGTGCGTCAACCAAACCCGAACGCAGCCCATTAACATGGGTGCCGCCAGCAGCAGTTGGAATAAGATTTACATAGGACTCTGCAATTTGCGTAGAGCCGTCAACTACCCACTTAAGCACGTAGTCAGTGGTTTCTTGAACACCTTGAGCCGTATGCTGAATGGTCATTTCGGGCACGCACTCGGCGTCGCCTATGCTTTGTTCAAGATACTGTTTTAGACCGTCTTCATAATACCAACTGACGTTGTCTTCAGGCTTGCCTTCAATAGACAAGCTCATGCGCAGACCGGGGCAAAGTACCGCCTTGGCGCGCAGCAAATGGCGCAGCCGCGTCATCGCAAGCGCGGTGGTATCAAAGTAGGCGGCTTCGGGAATAAATCTAACTCGAGTGCCCGTATTGCGTTTTCCCACAGTATCGACTTTTTCTAATTTGGTAACGGGCTCGCCTCTGACATAACGTTGGCGATACAAATTGCCATCGCGTTTGACTTCTACTTCAAGCCAGTCAGATAAGGCGTTCACTACCGAGACACCCACACCGTGGAGGCCACCGGAAAAACTGTAGTTTTCGTTGTCGAACTTTCCGCCGGCATGCAGTCGCGTCAGAATAAGTTCTACGCCCGAGATCTTATGCTCCGGGTGAATATCAACGGGCATCCCTCGGCCATCGTCCTGCACTTCGATTGAGCCATCTTGATTAATGGTGACTTCAATTTCTTGCGCATGACCTGCAATTGCTTCGTCAACACTGTTGTCTACCACCTCTTGGACTAAGTGATTGGGCCTTGTTGTATCGGTATACATGCCCGGGCGACGACGCACCGGCTCCAATCCAGTTAAGACCTGTAGTGATTCAGCAGAATATGTTTTTTCGGCCATTTACCTAATTCATAGTTGGTTTAAAGGAGGGCGTGGTTAAACGCTCTAGCTTAGTTGTTATACAGCCATCTTCGGCAAGAGACAGCCAGCGATAACCCGGCAGCTTGTCATCCAAGGTAAACTTGGCGCTATTTGGCGCAAATTGGAAACAAGTTGAGGGCGACCCTAACAGAGGACCGTGGTCACTGGTTACTTCTATCTCTTGGTGCGCATGCCCAAATATAGTCCCGCGCAAATTGGCACCAGGGGTCGCTGCAATGGCAGCCATTAATTCATCCACACGCATAATCCGATCTTTATCTAGCCACGGCGCACCAATCTCGACCAAAGGGTGATGAGTTGCCAATAAAAGGTGCTGAGCGTCACTTGCCACTATGGCTTGAGTGAGATGTGTTAAATCATCTGGCGCAATATAGGCAGAAGGTTCGTTATCTACATGAGAGTCCAGGGGCGCAATCAGCCACGACCCCAACGTTAAAGCCTGCATTGGCAACTGTGCTTGCTGCATGTTTGCCAACACGTCATGGTTGCCGGGCAAGCACAATAAGGGCACATCAAAAAAACGCCTCACGGTGCCTAAAAAGCGCTGATAAATAGCGGGCGACCCTTCATGCACAAGGTCTCCGGAGGCCACCACTGCATCGCAAGGGGCTTGGGCTTTAGCCTGTGTAAGCACAGCCTCCAGTGAAGCCTGAGTATCTACTCCTAATAAGGTTTGGCCAGCCTCAACAAGGTGACAATCTGTGATGTGCAAAACCCGCTGCATTAAAGGCTTATTCCAACTGCCCGCGCACCATCGCTCTTAAGTCCTGCACAACGCTCGCCAGAACTTTGGTAGTTGCTGCCGCCTGCGCGATTTTTGCGGCTTTTATTATTAAGAGCTGCGTTATTCAAGAGTCAGTTTTACCGGCTCAACAACCCCACCTATGGCTAAACAAAGACTCAGATATTCGCCCAAAAAGCGATTCAACTGCACTTTCTCATCCGGGTGACGCATGCGTTGATTGGGGTATTCATAATGTCCATGGAAACGATTCTCATGCTGATATTCCACCACTTCAGCACTGGAAGAGTCGTGGTACATGCGAATACGCATATTTGGGCTACTGCCCCAATTCAACTCAGGCTGTTGGCTCAAGTGCAAAAGGGTTGTATACGGGCTGCGCTCTAACGCCTTAATGACCACAAAAGTGCCATCTGCACCTGGGGTTAAAGCGATCTTAATTTCGTCCTGCTCGCGCATTTTTGGAAATAACTTGAGCATGCGCTGGTAGTTAATGTCACACACAGCCATGTGGGCAGATAAATCTACCTTGTAGGTTCGCTTGCGAATACTAGATATCTCACCCTTGGCAAAACCACGGGTTAAAGCCTTGGAACGGCTTAAAATATCTTCATCTGTCTCAGGACGTTTTTCTGACACTGCTGGCCTAGATAGTTATGGATAGCTGATAAATGCTTAAGGTTGCCTAATATACCCACCAGATTGGCTTGGGTCACTGGCCCAAAGTGCTTTTATTTAGACAATTGCAGAATGCGCTGCTGGTCGGATAAATTGCGGACTTTGCGCCATTCACCGCACTGTGCGGCGGGCAAAAGGCATGGGGTAGCGCGCCTGAGGTCTGCGCATGTTGAGATTGGAAAGCCGTGCAGCCAGAAGTTCAGCTTTCTCGGCTTTCTCAGCTATGACAGCTATGTAGCATGTAAGAGAAAGGAACTGAATTTGGATAGCAGCACGTACAACTTGCAAGCCACAGACAAAGGCTGGGGTTAGCAGCGCCAAATCAACAAGCAAAAGTCGCTAGATTCACATTACTTGAACGGTAAATCGGCGCATAATCCGCGCATTACGAACTCTGGTCTCGGGCCATTTTAAAGGCCATTTATTAGAGGCCTGTTTATTAGAGACCTCTTTATTAAAGGCCAAAAAACGCACCCGCTGAGGGTTCTGATATACTTCGCCGAATATGCGTAGGCAATATACCTCGTTTGATTAAGGCAGGGTTTTATTCTTAGACCGCGCTATTTCTGAGACAGGGCGATTTTCTAAAACAGGAAGTTTTATGAAGCAGTACAAAATCTCTAACTTAAACAATGTAAAGATGGTGGCGCTTTTTTCCGCCAGCATGCTATTCACACCATGGGCGGCTGCCGAGAATATGCTCGACGTCTACAAAACCGCTAAAGACAACGACGCGGTCCTGGGTGCAGCAAACGCATCTTTTGCCGCCAGCAAAGAATTGGTCCCCCAAGCACGCTCAAGCCTACTGCCTAGCATTGGTGCCCAAACTAATACCAGCAAAATTAATCGCGATATCTTGCTCGGCGGACAGGCCGTTCTTGGCGAAGAGTACAACGACAATAGCTGGAATGCGCAATTGCGCCAGCCGGTGTTAAATCTGGCCAGTTGGTACACCTTGGGTAGCGCCAAGTCGTCTGTTGAAGCGGCGAGCATGCAGTTGGAAGCAGAGAGCCAAGATTTGATCGTTCGCGTTATTGAAGCTTACTTGAATATTTTGCGCACCAAGGATCGCTTAGACACCACTAGTGCTGAGGTTACCGCGGTGCAAAGGCAGCTAGAGCAGGTACAGCAGCGGTTTGAAGTGGGCTTAGTGGCTATTACCGATGTACTGGAATCTCAGGCGGTTTACGACAGCACTGTTGTAAGGCGCATTCAGGCTGAAAGCGACCATGACATCAGCTTTGAAACTCTGAGCACATTAACCGGCCGTTCTTACGATCAACTGGCTCGTCTTTCGCAAACTTTGCCTATTGTTGATCCTAATCCAAAGAATGAAGAGGAGTGGGTGGCTACGGCGCTCAGATCTAACCTAGGCATAAAGGCGGCTACAGCCCAGCTGGCTGCTGCCAGATCAGATGTGCGCGCAAGACGTTCTGATCATTTGCCAACAATAGACGCCACGGCTACCTATGCCGAAAACGTCACTGGCGGGCAAAATTTCTTCGGCGCAAATGCTGGCGACACCACCACAGAAAACACCATTTACGCGCTGTCACTGACCGTGCCGCTTTATCAAGGCGGCGCTATACGCTCCAGAGTCAGAGAGGCCAATGCACGAGTCGCGCAATCTCAAGAACAGTTGCTTAACCAAAAACGCACGGTTACGCGCAATATACGCAATTTGTTTAAGTCTGTTGTCACAGATGTAGTACGCGTTGAAGCGAGGTTAAAAGCCATACGTTCATCACAGTCTGCTTTGGAAGCAACCGAGACAGGTTATGAAGTGGGTACGCGCAACATTGTAGACGTGCTGCAAGCACAGCAACGTTTGTTTAGCTCACAATTTGACTATGCCGATTCGCGTTACAACTACGTATTGAATTTGATGCGGCTAAAGCAGGCCACTGGCAAGCTGGCCCAAGAAGATCTTGAAGAGTTAAATCAGTTTGTAGATGACGGCGATTTGGTAGAACGCGTTGTTTCACTGCGCCTGCGTTAAAACAGGCTAAAACTGGCTGAGAAGGTTAATAGCGGTTGCAAGACTACTAGGCCTCTAACTGATCACTCAGCAACGCTAAGGTGCGCTGGGTGGCGCCAACATTGTTCATGATCACCGCACGGGCATTAGACCCCATTTGTTCTCGCCCAGCCGCATCAATCAGCAACTCACTCACCACCTCTGACAATTCGTCTGCATTGGCGATTTTCTTATAGGCACCCGCCTCACTCAATTGCGTCACCACCTCAACAAAATTGAAATCAGCAGGACCTGCAACAATGGGCAACCCTAGCAGCCCAGGCTCAATTGGGTTATGCCCGCCATGATCTACTAGCGAGCCACCGACAAAAGCCACATCCGCCAAACTGTACAGCGCCAACAACTGGCCCATGACATCTCCCACTATAACGTCGTAAACGCCTGCAGTGGGTCCTTCGCTGGAAGCTCTCCAAGATAAATTGTGCTGATTAACCAGCGCGCCCAAGTCTGCCGCTCTATGCGGGTGGCGCGGCACTAACAAAAGGCATAATTCAGGCAATTGAGACCTTAGTGATAAGTGCGCTTGGACAATCTGTTCTTCTTCACCGGGGTGAGTGGAGGCGGCAATCCAAACAGGGCGCGCACGAAGATTTAGCTGGGTTTTTAGCAATGACGCCTGCTTGGCCAAATTTTTCGGCAACTGTAAGTCGTACTTCACACTGCCTAAAACGCTGACCTTTTGCACATCCACACCAAGGTCAATAAAGCGCTGCATGTGCTCTGCGGACTGGCAGGCAATATGCGTGATGGCCCCAAGGACCGGGCGCGATAACCAACTCATACGCTGATAAC
>JAOJBS010000022.1:0-37090 GCA_028228615.1 Pseudomonadales bacterium
GGAGGGCTTAATTCATGCACAAAAATCCTTTGAGCCTTCTAGAGGCATTGAGTTTGAGCTTTTCGCAAAAACTAGAATCAGAGGGGCAATGCTTGATGAGGTGAGGCGTATTTCCTACTCCACTCGGTCCGCCATAACCATTAAGCGCGAGCAAGACCGCGCCATAACCTCTTTGAGTAGGGAGTTTGGTCGGCCACCAAAGAGTGGAGAGGTTGCTAAATTTCTCAATAAGGACGTGGCAACCTACGAAAAAGAACGAATTATAGCGGAGGGTGTAGACATCGTCAGTAGCGATGCGACACCCAACCAATTTGAAGAATTCAGTCAGGTAGAAGACGGGCCTGATGAAAGCTTAGAAAAAGAGCAGATGATCAAAAATTTGGCAGACTCTGTAGAACAACTCCCTGAACGCGCAAAGATGGTGTTAGCACTGTACTACCAAGAGGAAATGAACCTCAAAGAGATTGGCGCTATTTTGAATGTAAGCGAATCACGGGTTAGTCAGATTATTTCGGAAACTGCAAAAAAGCTTCGCGGATTGATGAGTTAACACGCGTGTCAAAGTGGATGTACTGGCAAAGTTACCTAGCTATTCAACACTAACTTTGTTCGTCAAGTTGTTGTTATACTGTACAATTCTGCTTAGCAACTAAAAATTAGAGCATCTAAGAAATGGGCCTATTCAAAGGTATGAAAGATTCCCGTGAGCAACAAAAGGCTAAGGCCTTTTATGATAACGGCATGAATCCAGCACAAAACGCGAGAGATGCCCGTAGAACTAAGTCTATTCTGGGCAACAGGTGCAGTGCGTTCATTAATATGACGTTTATCGAAGGTGCGAGAAAAACCACCGAGTATATTGAGGCGGCCACATTAGCCAAAAGCCAAGGTCGACCTAATCCACCTCAGCCCTCTACCAGCGCGTATAAAGAGGTTAGGACCATGGGCGGTAAGGTCTGGGTGTATTTGCCTCAGAGTTATACCAACCAAATTTTTGCCTTGGGCTCAAAATATCAGCAAGAGCTGGTGACCAAAGATCGGGCCATAGAATTGGCGACCACAATTACCGACGAGATCACATCGAACTTAGAGTTAGATCACCCTATTAGACCGCTGCAATTTTTGGTCAGCGACCAAGAAGAAGGGCACGCGGAAGATTTGGATCTGAACGAGGACGAAGCAGACGACAGTTCAGAAAGCGATACAAAAGAAACCTGACGTTGGCTTTCGCCGAATTGCGCTAAGGGTGGGTTAGCTCGGCCAGCAGATCGCCCAGTCTGGATGTTCTGCCCCCTCAAACTCGGCAGTGGCAATACCGACATTCCTACTAAACTACCTACAGACCTCCCTCAGGTTGTAAATACCTCTACTCATGAACATCTACTTACTGTCTTTCATTTCCTCACTTAACGTTTGCATTAAATCTGCCACCGGCATCGACCTAGTTTTGGCATAACTACGCCCGGCCCATAAACTTTGGAACTCAACATCGTCGCTTTTAGCCGCTGCCTGTCGAATAGGACCCGTGAGCGAATTTTGAATGGGAAATGGTAGCGTAGGTTTGTGTTCCATAGCGGCCATAAAGCGATTGCTAATGCCTTGAGCGCGACGCCCTGAAAAACCACGAGTGAATTGGGTGGGCCTTGACCCCTCAGTCAGGAGCATCTTGCGATAACTTGCTGACGTGCCTGCCTCATCGCAACACAGAAACCCTGTACCCATCTGCGCGGCAACTGCGCCTAGACTCAAAACCCTGTTGATATCCTGGCCCGTCATTACGCCACCGGAAGCCACAATGGGTAACGGCGTCGCACTGACCAAATCGCGCAGCAACTGCTCTAACGGTAATTCGCTGTCATTACCATAGGACCTAAACGTACCTCGATGCCCACCCGCCTCAATCCCCTGAGCGACTATAAAGTCAGCACCAGATGCTACGATGGCTATGCCCTCTTCCAAGTTTGTTGCCGTGATGCCCACACTTATGCCCCGGGCGTGCGCAGCCTCAATAATCTCTTGGGCTGGGATACCAAAATGAAAAGTAAGCACAGCCGGTTGCTGTGCCCAAACGGGTGCGAGCTGATGGGTAATGTTAGGAAAGAACGGCCGAGTAGGTACTTTTAGGTTATAGCCGCCATCAATAGAAAAGTCCGAGAGCGCCGCCACGGCGTCGTTAACACCCTGTTCGTTTGGCAATTCCACCGGTTGAAAAACAAAGAAGTTGGCGTTTACCGGACCCGATGTCAGCGCCTTAGCCTCGAACAAATCTTGTGCAATTTTTGCAGCGCCAGTGTAGGCAAAACCAAAACTGCCGACGCCGCCAGCATTACTCACGCCGCTGGCCAACAATGGCGTATTAAGGCCACCTGCCATGGGTGCTTGGATTATTGGTAACCGCAGCTGCGAAAATTCAAACATATTGTTCAAGCCACCTTTCGCTCACCACTAAGGTTTAGCCCGCTCAGTTAATAGCGCCTTTACTCGACAGTAACGGATTTAGCGAGGTTTCTCGGCTGATCTACGTCGGTGCCTTTGTGCACGGCGACATGGTAGGCCAATAACTGCAGTACGATGGTGTAGGCGATAGGCGCCAAGAAAGTGTCTACTGCGGGCAAAGATACGATCCTCACCCCTGGTTCAGACTTAAAAGAGCTGCCGGTTTCAGCAAAAACCAAAAGCTCGCCACCTCGCGCGCGCACCTCATGCAAATTCGATTCGAGCTTCTCTAGCAATTCATCATTGGGCGCAACCGCAACCACAGGCATTTTTTCGTCTACTAATGCCAGCGGACCGTGTTTTAACTCGCCTGCGGCATACCCTTCCGCGTGGATGTAGGAAATTTCTTTGAGCTTTAACGCGCCTTCCATTGCGATTGGAAAGAGACTGCCGCGACCAAGGAACAGGGCGTGGTTTTTATCAATGAATCGCTCTGCTTCACTAGCAATTGCATCATCAAGTTCCAAAATGCTTTCAATTAGGCTGGGGAGGTTGTGCAAGGCTTCCACAATTTTTGGCTCTTTGCCCGGATTGTCGGTGTTACGTCGACCTAACAATATTGCGAGTAAGAGTAGATCTACCAACTGAGCGGTAAAAGCCTTCGTAGACGCAACACCCACTTCCGTTCCTGCATGCAACATAAAGGAAAAGTCACTTTGTCTAACGATAGACGAAGTAGCTACGTTACAAAAAGTCAGAGTTGCCAAAAACCCAGATTCCTTGGCTTTGCGCAAAGCTGCAAGGGTATCCGCTGTTTCACCGGATTGGGAGAGAGTAACAAAGAGCGATTTTTTCGCATGGGCCACTTGCCGATACCTGAATTCGCTTGCGATCTCGACCTGACAAGGTATATCGGCTAGCTCTTCAATCCAATAACGGGCAACGCTGGCTGCGTAGAAACTTGTACCACAGGCGACAATGGTAACTGCTTCAACGTCATCTAAAACGCTAGAAATCCCGAGGCCCAGAGACTCCTCCAGTACGGTGGTTTTGCCTATCCTACCCTCTAATGTGTCAACCACGACTTGGGGTTGTTGGAAGATTTCTTTCTGCATAAAGTGCCGGTAGTTGCCGCGCTCAATGTCGGCAACGCCTACTTGAACTTCAATACTGGCGCGCACAACAGATTCGTCGTCTACGTTCCAAACGTCTAGGCTGTCGGCTTTAACATCAACCAAATCACCTTCTTCCAAAAAGATGAACCTGTCGGTGACAGCGTTGAGTGCCAAGACATCAGAAGCAACATAATTTTCGTCAATGCCTTTGCCGACGACCAATGGACATCCCAAGCGCGCCGCAACGATCTGGTCTGGGAATAGGGGGCTGACAGCAGCTATAGCGAATGCCCCTTCTAGACGCTTTATCGCGGCTCTAACAGATTCTAATAAGTTATGCCCTTGCTCCAGATAGCTATCAATAAGATGAACAACAACTTCTGAATCGGTATCAGAAGCGAACACGTAACCGGCTTTTTTCAGTTCGTCGCGCAAAACGTTGTGGTTTTCAATAATGCCATTGTGAACAAGGCTTACCCGTTGGCCAGAGGAGTGCGGATGGGAATTGGCTTCATTAACAATGCCGTGCGTTGCCCATCGAGTATGCGCAATACCGGTTTTGCCACGAATCGGCTGATCTTCCATGGCTCGAAGAAGGTTTTGCACTTTGCCGGGCCGGCGGCAAACACTGAGTTCGCCTGCTTCGTCGATCACGGCGACGCCGGAGGAATCATAGCCTCGATACTCAAGGCGCTGTAAGCCCTGCAATAAAATGGAGGGAATATTTCTTCCTGCTACTACGCCAACGATTCCGCACATATTTACTACATCCTAAGTTTACCAATGTTCTAGCAAGAGGGCTTCGAAGTACATTTCTTGCTAAGCATTATTCATTGGCGAAATTATAACCTTTGACCAAACTTCAACAGAGTGCGCTTGTAGTTGACCTGCTAATTATCTCGTTTAGCCGGGCTAGTCCACCCAGAGATATTCCGCTGTTTACCGCGCCCCACTGCTAGGTCGCTATTTTCCACTGTTTTAGTGATCGTCGAACCAGCGGCGATGAAGGCCTCGTCTCCAATATTCAGTGGCGCAACCAGTGTCGAGTTGGTACCGACGAATACGTTTTTGCCAATGAGTGTTGGGTGCTTGTTCGTGCCGTCATAATTACAGGTGACCGTACCAGCACCAATATTGCACTCTGCGCCGATCGTTGCGTCGCCCAGATAGGCAAGGTGACCGGCTTTAACGCCCCTCGCCAATTTGGATTTTTTCACTTCTACGAAGTTACCAATTTTCACCCCGACGCCCAGTTCTGTGCCGGGCCGAATGCGCGCGAAGGGACCAAGCTCACACGCTTTTTCTACAACAGCGCCTTCTACTAACGTATTGGGTTTAACGTATACGCCGTCGCCCAACACGCTATCGGAAATAATGGAATTTGGTCCAATGTGAACATTATCGGCGAGGATGACTTCGCCTTCAAACACTGTATTAATATCGATAAAACAATCACGCCCAACTGTCAGATTACCGCGAATATCAACACGTTGGGGGTCAGCGAAGGACACGCCGGCTAACATCAGCGCGTGGACCTGCTGTTGCTGATAAGCGCGCTCTAGTTCGGCCAATTGTACGCGGTCGTTTACCCCGATAACTTCTACTGGTGAGGTCGCAAAAATACCATCCACTGCCACACCGTCTGCTACAGCCATCGCAATAATATCAGTTAGGTAATACTCACCTTGTTGATTGTTTGGTTCAACCTGGTCCAACCAACCTTTAAGCAGGCTTGTGGGAGCGGCGAGGATTCCTGAGTTAATCTCGCAGATCTGCTGCTCTTGTGTTGTGGCGTCTTTGAACTCTACAATCCGCTGGATAGCATTGTCTGTGCCGCGAACGATTCTCCCGAGCTGAGCCGGATCTGCAAAAACTGAGGTAACTAAACCCACATTACCCCGTTCTGCAGAAGCAATCGCCGCTTCGAGGGTTTGTTGTTGAATAAGGGGTACGTCACCATAAACGACAAGGGTTACAGCGCTGTCCGGGAGTCCGGCGACCGCAACTTGAACAGCATGCCCGGTGCCTTTCTGATCGACCTGATCAATACGTACAATGCGTGAGTCAATGTCGCCGATGTGATTTTCTATTGCATCGGCTTGGTGCCCTAGAACTACGCCTACTGACGAAGGCTGGAGAGCTAGGGAAGCTTTTAGTACATGGGAAATCATTGGCAGCCCTCCAATACAATGGAGCACTTTTGCGCGATTGGAGCGCATTCTTGTACCCTTACCGGCGGCAAGGACAATGACATTTGTCTGCATCTAGTACCTCATGATCGTTGCACAGCCCATGAGAGTATAGGTGCAATTTTCTCTACTAAACACCTATCTTCGATGTGCGCACTAACGTTTGCGTCGACGCAGTTCCTCAAGAGTTCTCAACTGAGCAAGAGATTCTGACATGATCGTGGCGGCTGAAGCAAAGTCAGCTTCTGAATTCTTATCATCCATCGTTTTTTCAGCGGCAACTCGCGCCTCTTCAGCTTGAGCCTCATCCAAGTCTTCAGCACGGATGGCTGTATCTGCAAGTAAGGTAACGAAGCCTGGCTGCACTTCAAGAAAACCGCCCGAGGCATAAAACAGGTGCTCAGTACCGTCTTCTAAATGCAAAGTTACTACGCCGGGATCGATACCCGTGAGCAAAGGCGCGTGGCCTGGTGTGATACCAAGCTCACCGATTGTGCCTCTTGCAGAAAGTGATTGAATGCTGCCGGAGAAAAGCGATTGCTCCGCGCTAACAATTTCACATTGCATATTTGCCACTATACTAATTCCCTGTTTTTACAACGATGGACTAAAAAGCAAAGACTTAAAGAGTCTTCGCTTTTTCCACTGCATCTTCGATTCCGCCGACCATATAAAATGCATCTTCTGGAAGATCATCATATTCGCCGTCTAGAATCGCTTTGAAGCTGCGTACTGTATCTTCACGGCTTACAAACTTGCCTGAGTTGCCCGTGAACTGCTCTGCAACGAAGAATGGCTGAGAGAAGAACTTCTGTACTTTACGTGCGCGGTATACCAGTTGCTTGTCCTCTTCTGACAATTCGTCCATACCGAGAATCGCAATAATGTCGCGCAGTTCTTGATAACGCTGAAGTACCTGCTGCACATCTTGTGCAACTTTGTAGTGCTCTTCACCAACAACAAGTGGGTCCAGCTGACGACTAGTAGAATCAAGTGGGTCTACCGCAGGGTAAATACCCAAGTCAGTGATCGCTCGTGACAATGTAACCGTTGAGTCCAAGTGCGCGAAAGTTGTCGCTGGAGACGGATCAGTCAAGTCATCGGCGGGTACATATACAGCTTGTACTGAAGTAATAGAACCCGACTTCGTGGTGGTAATCCGTTCCTGCAAAACACCCATTTCTTCAGCAAGTGTCGGTTGGTAACCTACCGCAGAAGGCATACGACCTAACAGCGCAGATACCTCTGTTCCCGCCAAAGTGTAACGATAGATATTGTCAACGAACAACAATACGTCACGACCTTCGTCACGGAACTGCTCAGCCATGGTCAAACCGGTCAACGCAACACGCAAACGGTTACCTGGAGGCTCGTTCATTTGACCGAACACCAATGAAATCTTGTCAAGTACGCCGGCTTCTTCCATTTCATAATAGAAGTCGTTGCCTTCCCGAGTACGCTCACCAACACCGGCGAATACGGATAGACCAGAGTGCTCAATAGCAATGTTTCGAATCAGTTCAAGCATGGTTACGGTTTTACCTACACCGGCACCACCGAACAAACCAACTTTACCGCCACGAGCGAATGGGCAAATGAGGTCAATAACCTTGATGCCTGTTTCTAAAACTTCGTTGCCGCCGATTTGATCTTCATAGGCAGGGGGCTTGCGGTGAATAGGCATATGAGCCTTGGCGTTTACCGGTCCTTTTTCATCAATTGGCGTACCTAGTACGTCAACGATGCGGCCCAAAGTTTCTTCGCCCACTGGCACACTAATAGGCGCCCCGGTGTTTGTAACTTCTAAGCCTCTGGACAATCCGTCTGAAACACCCATCGCAATTGTTCGCACGATACCGTCGCCTAACTGCTGTTGCACTTCTAGGGTTAGACCATTTCCAGTAACGGAAAGTGCATCATAAATTTTCGGGACATTATCCCGATCAAATTCCACATCGATAACAGCGCCGATGATTTGTACGATTTGACCACTACTCATTTCTAGCCTCTTTATATCTCGATTATCTTTTCGAAAGTCTGTGGTAGCGCTTATACAGCCGCTGCACCACTGACGATTTCAGCAATTTCCTGAGTAATTGCTGCTTGTCTTGCGTTGTTATAGATCAGTTGTAACTCATCTATTAGTTTTCCTGCATTGTCTGTCGCGTTTTTCATCGCAATCATTTTTGCAGCTTGCTCGCATGCACCGTTCTCTACTACCGCCTGGAAAACTTGGGACTCTACAAAGCGCAGAATGAGTCCTTCAATTAGCTGGCGAGCATCGGGTTCATAAATATAGTCCCAGCGATGCTGATAGGAATCATCAGCTGATGGTTCTAACGGCAATATCTGACGCACAACGGGCTTCTGCGTCATTGTGTTTTCAAATTCATTACTGGCGAGAAAAAGACGATCAATCTTGCCTTCAGAGTAAGCTTCAAGCATGACTCTAATGCCACCGATCAAATCCGCCAGTACCGGCGCTTCGCCCACATCGTTCATTACAGAAACTATGTTGCCGCCAATAGAACGAAAGAAGGGGGCTGCTTTGTTACCAATAACGCCAAGGTCGCACTCAATGCCTTTGGCATCGAATTCGGCAATTTGCCTAACCACGGAGCGAAACAAGTTCACGTTTAGACCACCGCATAAACCACGATCCGATGAAACGATGATAAATCCCACCCGTTTCACGTCACGTTCTTGCATAAACGGATGGCGATATTCAGCGTTTGAGTTCGCTAAGTGACCGATCACTCCACGAATATGTTCGCTGTACGGCTTACCCTGACGCATATTGTCTTGGGTACGGCGCATCTTACTTGCTGCAACCATTTGCATAGCACTGGTGATCTTCTGCGTGTTCTGCACACTTCCGATCTTATTTTTAATCTCTTTACCAACGGCCATTATCTATCCTCGTAGGCTTAGTAGGCCTGAGTTGCCTTGAACTTTTCGATAATTTCGCGAAGCGTCGCAACGACATCGTCGTTGTAAGCACCTGTCGTATTGGTGCTTTCTACAAACGCTGCATACTCTGCGTTCATAAAGCTCAACAAAGATTCTTCGAAGTCCAAAACCTTTTCTACAGGTACGTCTTCTAGATACCCTTCGTTTGCGGCGAAAAGTACGGTGCCCATTTCAGCAACGGACATTGGCGCAAACTGCTTTTGCTTCATCAGTTCTGTTACACGCTGACCGTGCTCAAGCTGCCGACGAGTTGCATCGTCGAGGTCAGAGGCGAACTGAGAGAAAGCAGCCAATTCACGGTACTGGGCCAAGGCCATTTTAATACCGCCAGAGATCTTCTTCATGAAGGGCACCTGGGCCGATCCACCTACTCGAGATACCGAAATACCTGGGCTCATCGCTGGGCGAAGACCCGAGTTAAAGTTTTCAGTTTCTAAGAAGATCTGGCCATCCGTGATTGAAATCACGTTAGTAGGTACGAACGCAGACACGTCGCCCGCTTGGGTCTCAATGATAGGCAGCGCGGTGAGTGAACCGGTCTTACCTTTTACCGCACCGTTTGTATGCTTTTCAACATAATCGGCATTTACGCGAGCAGCACGCTCAAGTAAGCGAGAGTGTAAGTAGAATACGTCACCTGGATACGCTTCACGACCTGGTGGACGCTTAAGTAACAATGAAATTTGGCGATATGCCCATGCTTGCTTTGTTAGGTCATCATAAATGATTAAAGCGTCTTCACCGTGATCGCGGAAGTATTCGCCAATGGCGCAACCTGAATACGGAGAAATAAACTGCATGGCTGCTGGATCGGCGGCGCCGGCAGCAACAACAGTGGTGTATTCCATTGCGCCATGTTCTTCCAAGGTACGAACGATGTTCGCGATGGTCGACATCTTTTGACCGATGGCCACATAGACACACTTAATACCACTGCGCTTTTGGTTAATGATGGCGTCAATAGCGATGGCAGTTTTACCAATCTGACGGTCACCAATAATTAACTCGCGCTGACCGCGGCCAACTGGAACCATTGCATCAATACACTTAAAGCCAATTTGTACGGGCTGGTCTACCGACTGACGCTCAATTACGCCTGGTGCAACTTTTTCAATTGGTGAGGTTTCTTTAGCGCCCAAAGGACCCTTGCCGTCAATTGGGTTACCCAATGAGTCTACAACGCGACCCAAAAGCTCGGGACCCACTGGCACTTCTAGAATACGACCTGTGCAACGAGCGGTCATGCCTTCAGTCAGCGCACCGTACTCGCCAAGGACAACAACACCTACGGAGTCGCGCTCGAGGTTCAATGCCATACCATAGAGGCCGCCATCAAATTCGATCATCTCGCCGTACTGAGCATCTGCTAAGCCGTGGATTCGGACAATACCATCAGAAACGCCAACGATTGTTCCTTCGTTTTTTGCTTCTGCTTTGATATCAAGACCCTGAATCCTGCTCTTGATGATTTCACTGATTTCCGATGGATTCAGTTGCTGCATTTTAGCTTCCTTTTAAATCTTATTTCGTTTCGCGGTGCGCTACGCTTGCACCAACGTTTCAACCAACTTAGCCAGACGTCCCTTTACAGAGCCGTCAATCACAATATCGCCCGCTCGAATAATCGCGCCGCCAACTAAACTGGCATCGACTGTGGCCTCGATTGTGATTTCCTTATTGAACTTAGCATGGAGTGCTGCGCGCAAAGATTCGCTTTGGCTGCTGGATAACTCGTAAGCAGAAATGACTTCTACTTCAATGCTTCGTTCTTCTTCAGCACGTAATGCTTCAAATTGACCACGAACATCGCCTATTAATTCTAAGCGGTCGTGTTCAGCTAACGATTGCAGAAAGGCATTACCTTGTTCGGTAATTTCTTCCGCGCAAATTTCCGCCAATTTGGCAGCTTTGTCAGATGCGGCAAGGTCAGGACTACTTAACAGGTCTTTAACTGAGTCCTGTTGGGCAGTCGTATCCAATACTGCTAATACGCCAGACCACTGAGCTAGGGTGCCTTCGCTTTTCGCTAGGCCAAAAACCGCGTTCGCATAGGGTCTAGATATGGTTGCTAGTTCTGCCATTTTCTATAGCTCTGCCGCAAGCTTATCAAGCATCTCACCGTGCTTTGCAGCGTCGATGTTGTCTTGAAGTACTTTCTCAGCGCCGGTAATCACTAACCCGGCAACTTGGCTGCGCAAAGCTTCTTTAGCGCGATTAATCTCTTGATCAATCTCTGATTTAGCAGAATCAATAAGGCGCTGACCTTCAGTTCGCGCTTCTGTTTTGGCCTCTTCTACGATCTGACTGGCGCGACTACGCGCCTGTTCGATAATCGCTGAGGCTTCCTGCTTCGCCGCACCCATTTCCTGCTCAGCATTTGATGCTGCTTGGGCGAGCTTTTTATCAGCCTCTTCTGAAGCTTGAAGTCCAGCAGCGATGGCTTCTTGGCGTTCGCGCATAGCGGCGCCAATCAGCGGCCAGATGTACTTCATACAAAACAAGACAAATATAACAAATGTTATACTTTGACCTAGTAGAGTTGCGTTTAGATTCATCGCTCTTCTCTTTTAAAATTATTTACTTTTTGCTGCCAAACTCGTCTTGTATTAGTCGTCGGACCGAATGGCTGCTAGATTGCTCTAGCTCTTATGCACCAGCATGGCTGGCGCTATCCATTCGATACTCGCTGATACACAGCCGAGCAAAAACAATGTGCCTTAAGCGGCAACAGCAAAAATAACGTACAAGCCAATACCCACAGCAATCATGGGAACGGCGTCGACCAAGCCCAATACGATGAATAATTGCGTACGAAGCATTGGCAAAAGCTCTGGTTGGCGAGCAATACCTTCGAGGAATTTACCACCCAACACGCCTACACCAACGGCAGCCCCTACAGCGCCTAGTCCCATCATTAGACCACCAGCGATAAACAATAGTCCTGTAAGTTCCATTTCTACTCCAATTTACAATTTAAATTTAGCGGCTTGGCCGCGCACTCAGCCTTCTTCCAGAGACTTATCTATCAATGCTCATCCGCATCGTGGGCCTGAGCCAGGTACACAATGGTCAAAACAGAGAAAATGAATGCTTGCAGGGTTATCACGAGAACGTGGAAAACCGCCCATACCCACTGCAAAGCACCGCCGAAAATAAAGAACACAATACCGCCGCCAAACATCAGGGCGATCAAGATGAAAATCATTTCACCAGCATACATGTTGCCGAACAACCGCAAACCTAGCGACAACGGCTTGGCAATTAGCGATACAAATTCGAGCAAAAAGTTAACCGGAATAGCAAAAACTGAAGGGAAGGGGTGCAGGGTTAATTCTTTTAAGAACCCCATACCGCCTTTGCATTTAATGCTGTAGTAAAGAATCAGCACAAATACCGAAAGAGCCATAGACATAGTGATGTTGGGGTCTGTTGAAGGCACTACTTTCATATGCGAAATGCCCAGCAAGACAGCTAGCTCAGGAATCCAATCCACTGGCACCAGATCCATGGCGTTCATCAAGAAGACCCAAACGAAGATGGTCATTGCAAGCGGCGCGATTAGATCGTTTTTATGTTGGAAAATACTGTCCGTAGTTTCCTCGATGAACTCGACAACCATTTCGACAAAATTTTGCAGACCACCCGGAACGCCAGCAGTGGCGTTAACCGCGGCGGTACGAAACAAAACACAAAACACCAAACCAAGAAATATTGACCAAACCATTGAGTCAACGTTAAGCGACCAAAAGCCCATTTGTGCTGCTTCAGCGGCGCTGTGCGCAAAACCCCAGGTACCGTCAGGGTGCTGACCATACGTTAGGTTGGTCAAGTGATGCTGAATGTAATCAGCTGTCGTCTTAGCTTCACTGCTCATTAATCTTCGACCTTTTGGCTACACGTAGTTGGTGCAGCTTTTTATATTTTATTCGTTCTTACCATCCGCAGGACTGGCGCTTTGTTTATTGGCGCGCTGTCCTGTTCTACGAGCGCCGATATTTAGATCGTCACTCTCTGTCGTCTGTTGACTTAAGCTGGCGGGCTTACTCTAACCCCTGTACTTAAGTCACTCCCTTTTTTCGTCGGCCTGAGCCAATTTGAAAAAGGGTGCCAGTGCGAGCAGGTAACTAAATTGCACAATGACTAAACTAAAAAAGTAGCCTAGTGGCGCTACCTGCAAAAACACCAGTCCCACCAACATTAACAAGCAGGTGGTCCCCGTCTTTACAACACCTTGCGCCAAAATACGCACTGGGTTGCTGGTTCGGCTGTTACTCCAAGCCAAATATGCGCTGGGTAAGATAATGGTCAACGCGCCAATTAAAGCGGCGTAACTTTCTCGACCATCTACACCAAGAAACCCAAGGCTAACTATAGCGCCGATCAAAACTTGCAATTGAATCACCAAAATTTGGCGTTCTTGTGCAAATATCAGACGTTTCGCGGCGCGTAGTATAGGGATGGCGGCGCTACCATTCAATTACAATTCACCGAAATATCAGTCAGATAGACTAAAGTGCGATAAAACACCGTCTAACTCTTCTAGAGTAGAGTACTTGATGACCAGTTCGCCGCGCCCACTCTTACCATGCTTAATATTCACTTGAGCGCCCAAATGATCCATTAACTTGCGTTCTAGGCGCTGCGTGTCTGCATCTTTCTCGGGTTTGGCTTTTGTTTCAACGCCACGTTGTTGCTCTTGAAGGAGCTTTCTAACTAACGCCTCAGTATCTCTGACCGACAGTTGACCGTCTGCAACTTTCAGAGCCGCCTGGTCTTGAGCGGTGCCGGTGAGTCCCAGTAATGCTCGACTATGGCCCATGTCTAACTTGCCATCTTCTAATAACTCGCGAGCAATGGATCCCAAACTCAGTAGTCTTAAGCTGTTTGCAATCGCTGCGCGAGATTTGCCTACAACGTCAGCTACCTCTTGTTGAGTTAACTCAAATTCATTGCGCAAGCGTTCTAAACCAACGGCCTCTTCAAGGGCGTTGAGGTCTTCGCGCTGAATATTTTCTATCAATGCAATTGCTGAGGCTTCGCGATCGCTGACTTGCTTGTTGATTACTGGGATTTTGGTCAAACCTGCTAGCTGGGCGGCACGCCAGCGACGCTCACCTGCTATTAATTCGAAGCCACCTTGTGCGATGGGTCGCACAACAATAGGTTGGAGTAACCCTTGGTTCTTAATGGATTGGGCTAGATCTTGCAGCGCACTCGGCTCGAACCATTTTCTGGGTTGATACGGGCTTGTCTTAATCTGATCTATATCGAGCTCAAGGATACCTGAGGACGCAGAGGTTGACGGGTTGTTCGCTGACGTTGCCATAACGCCAGTTTTCGCGCCATCGGATAGCAGGGCACTTAGCCCTTTGCCTAAACGTTTTTTACTCATTGTCCTTCCGCATTACCTATTAAATAGCGCTGTTGTTATTGAACCGGGTGAAAATCGTGTCGCTTGCGCAACTCACCGGCCAAGGCTTGGTAAGCCAGAGAGCCTCTAGAAGACTTATCATATATCAATACCGGCAGCCCGTGACTTGGGGCTTCTGCTAAACGCACATTTCGTGGCACTACCGTACGAAATACTCTATCACCGAAAAACTGTAATAGCTGTCGAGACACATCCCTAGTCAAACTGTTGCGTGGGTCATACATGGTTCTAAGTAAACCATCTATCTGCAAGTTTGGATTAGCTTGACTACGAATGCCCTCAACGGTATCTAGCAATGCTGACAACCCTTCCAACGCATAATATTCGCATTGCATTGGGATGAGTACGCCAGTGGCAGAAATCAACGCATTCACCGTGAGAATATTCAATGAAGGTGGGCAATCTATAACTACGTAATCATAGTTATAGCAATCTAAGCCAATCCGCTCCTTCAATAAGAATTCGCGGTTGTCCATTTGCAGCAGTGCAACTTCCGCAGCGGTAAGCTCTATGTTGGAAGGCATTACATCGTACAGGGCCGTGGAGACTTGCTTTATTTGCGCAAAGTCAGCGCTTTGCATAAGCCAATCATAAATACTCAGTTCTAGTTCCTGTTTATCTACGCCACTGCCCATGGTCGCATTTCCTTGAGGGTCTAGATCGACAAGCAAAACTTTACAGCCTTGAGCCGCCAACGAAGCACTGAGATTAACGCTAGTCGTGGTTTTACCCACGCCACCTTTTTGGTTCGCAATCGCAATAACTTTGTTCATTGGCTCTCTAATCTTTGTCTTTGCGCTGCAAAATGCACAAAAAATGTGGCTGCTCTAAGCCAGGAATAAGACAACTTATTTTTTCAGAACTGTAGCCTAACGCAATTTCATCTAGGCTATCTGGAAGAGTATCTTGCTCTAGCACCTCACTTTCTACGGCGTCCTCCAAAGCCTCGACTTGGGCGCTTTCAAAAACAATGACCCTGCCACCTAGTTCCAAGTACGGTTCTACCATGGGCCACAGCGCGGCAGCCGGCGCAACGCCGCGGGCTAGAATGGTATCAAAACGCTGTTCAACAAAGGGTTCTTTCGCGAGGTTACGCTCCTCAAGGCTTACGTTAGGCGTTTGTAACTCGCGACTGGCCATATGCAAAAATCGGATTCTCTTAGCCATTCGATCGCATAGCGTATACGTTCTGTTGGGATCAACAATTGCTAACGGCATGCCAGGTAGCCCCGGACCTGTTCCTACATCTAAAACGCTACTTCCGATTATGTGGGGTAGAACGCTCAAGCTGTCCAAAAGGTGTCGGGGCAAAAGACGATTAATGTCACGTCGCGAAACTAGGTTCATGCCCTTATTCCAGCGCACTAGCAAATTCGCAAAATTGTGCAGTTTAACTAAGCTGTTAGGTTCGATAGCTAAACCTAAGCCCTCTACACCCGCCGTTAAACTCTCCAGAGTAATATTCAGAGTGGTGACGCCTTTGTAGAGTTTTTCGAGGCCGCTTTGGCGTTGATCAGTAGAATCGATAACGCAGCGGGTGTCATGCCAGGTATGCGCGCCGCCCTTGCTAACGAGCCGGGTTTGTGGTGTTGTAGTTTTTGCTTTAACTCATTAGACAAGCCGTCGATCTGGGAAAAATCCATAGATGCTGGCAATAACATACCTTCGTGCCTGCGCAGTTTTAGAATTTCATCGTCTTGACGCTTAATATAGCCCGCATACTTTGTTTCTATTTCTAGCTGTTTGAGCGCCTGCGCGTCGGGATGAGCATCGCCATTTTCTTCAGTTAATGGCATGTCTAATGCTTTGGAGATCTGTTCACTGTCGACCTCTGGTCGGCGTAGCGCCTCTTCTAGCGTTGTTTCCTTACGCAAATTCAGCGCTAACTTTTGATCTAAGTCGCTTCCGGGTAAAATGCACGTGTCCTTAAACTGTTTCTTGAACGCTTCTACCTTGCCTAATTTTTCTTCGAAGTGAGCACGCCTTAGTGGCCCAACTAAACCAAACTCCAAACCCATGGGTGTTAAGCGTTGGTCAGCATTGTCTTCTCGCAACCGCAATCTAAACTCCGCGCGGCTGGTAAACATTCTATAGGGCTCGGTTGTGCCTAGATTAATTAGGTCGTCGACCAAAACCCCTATGTAGGCTTCATCTCGACGAGGCTCCCAAGGAGACTTATCCTGACATTTACGCGCTGCGTTTATGCCGGCCAATAAACCCTGAGCACCCGCCTCTTCATAACCGGTTGTGCCATTAATTTGACCCGCAAAAAATAGGCCTTCTAACACCTTAGTTTCTAAGGAGTGGTTTAAATCTCTTGGGTCAAAGTAGTCATATTCAATTGCATATCCGGGCCGAGAAATATGCGCATTGCCGAAGCCTTGCATGGAACGCACAAACTGTAATTGCACATCAAAGGGCAGGCTGGTGGAAATGCCGTTGGGATAAAGCTCCGTAGTATTAAGGCCTTCTGGCTCAATAAATATTTGGTGACTAGATTTATCGGCAAAGCGCACCACTTTGTCTTCAATACTCGGACAGTACCTAGGGCCAACACCCTCAATAGCACCACTGTACATTGCAGAACGACTCAAATTATCAGTGATTATTTGATGGGTATTGGCGTTGGTATAGGTAATGTGACAACTGATCTGCTTAGGGTGATAGCTGCGCTTACCCATGGATGACATTACTGGCCTAGGGTCGTCGCCTAGCTGGCTTTCAAGTTCAGAAAAATCAACACTGCGGCCGTCAATTCTTGGCGGTGTGCCGGTCTTTAATCGCCCGACTCTAAAAGGCAAAGCACGCAATCTTTCCGCTAAAGCAATGGAAGGGGGGTCTCCTGCTCGTCCGCCTGACTGCTGTTGATCACCAATGTGGATCTTGCCGCCGAGGAACGTACCAGTGGTTAAGACCACTGTTTTACCGCGGAAAATTAAACCCATTTGTGTTTCACAGCCTACAACCTTGTCGTTCTCTACAACTAGGTCTACAACGGACTGCTGAAACATTTGTAAGTTGGGTTGATGTTCAAGAATTTGGCGAACTGCGTTTTTGTAAAGTGTTCGGTCCGCTTGGGCGCGAGTAGCGCGCACTGCTGGGCCTTTACTGGCGTTAAGGACTCTAAAGTGAATACCGGCTTGGTCCGTAGCCAACCCCATTACACCATCCAATGCGTCAATTTCTGCCACTAAATGACTTTTACCTATTCCGCCAATAGCCGGATTACAGGACATTTGGCCAAGTGTTTCTATACTTTGAGTCAGTAACAATGTTTTTGCGCCCATGCGGGCCGACGCCGCAGCGGCTTCTGTTCCAGCGTGGCCACCGCCAATGACGATGACATCAAATTGTTCTGGGTATTGCATACCTATGAGTGCTCATGGCTGCTAGGGGCGCAGTAGTATAGTGCTTAGTTTTGGGATTGGAAGATCTTGTTGTGACCAATTATTCAGCCCACGTGGCTTATTTTTGGCGAATTTACTTGCCGATACAGAATTCTGAAAAGATTTTTCCTAATAAATCGTCTGGTGTCACAATGCCCGTAACCTCTCCCAAACATTGATGAGCAATAAATAGCTCTTCGGCAACAAACTCAGCGCCCAAGTTTTGCGCCAGTGCGTCAGCTGCCGCATTCACCTTAGCCAACGTATCTTGGAGAATTAGGATATGCCGCTGGCGCGCGGCAAAAGGGACATTTTCTTGACCAAAGCCAACACTTTCTTGGATGGCTTTTTTTAGTAAATCTAATCCCTCACCTGTTTTTGCAGATACTCTGACACTGGCAACGTCTTCTGGAGCACCCGCCGCAAGATTCAAATCTGATTTATTAATCACGAGCAAAATATTGCTTGTGGGCATTTCAGTTGCTGTGTCATTTGACCCGAGCAGAGTGGCTAGATTTTTTCCCAGATCAGAAACATTTACCTGCGTAGTTATTTCATCAGCGGCAGCCACGTACAACGTTAGGTCCGCCTCCATCGCTTGAGCTTTTGCTCGCGCAATGCCAATTTTTTCTACTTCGTCGTCGCTATCGCGCAGGCCAGCGGTGTCAACTAAGCGAATCGGCAGGCTATCTATGACTAAATCTACCT
This sequence comes from Pseudomonadales bacterium, assembly GCA_028228615.1. Lineage (GTDB taxonomy): Bacteria > Pseudomonadota > Gammaproteobacteria > Pseudomonadales > Azotimanducaceae > UBA4421. The sequence goes on from JAOJBS010000022.1 coordinate 18,236, forward strand.
TGAGCAAATCGCGGGTCGTGCCAGGTACGTTAGTCACAATGGCCGCTTCTTCGCCAGCGAGTGCATTTAGTAGACTTGATTTGCCTACATTTGGTTTACCAATTAATGCAACGGAGATACCCGAATTGATTAGCCTACCTTGGTTTGCCTGAGCCAGAATCGATTCTAATGAGGTAATTGTTTTAGCAATGTCTTGTGCGACTCTGGCCTCCTGAAGAATTTCAATGTCCTCTTCAGGAAAATCAATGGCTGCCTCTACCCGCACGCGCATGTTGGCTATATCTAGGGCAATAGCTGTGACCATTTGGGAAAATGCACCCTTGAGGGTGTTAAGTGCGGCCTTAGAAGCGGCAATTGAGGTAGAAGAAATAAGATCTGCCACAGCTTCTGCCTGAGCGAGATCTAATTTGCCGTTCATGAAAGCACGCTCGCTGAATTCGCCTGGTCGAGCTAAGCGAGCACCGCGTTGACATAACGCATTGAGAATTCGGTGTTGAATAATCGGCCCGCCATGGCCTTGCAACTCGACAACATCTTCTCCTGTAAACGAATTTGGACCCGGAAACCACAGTGCCAAGCCATTATCTAACAACTCTTCAGCGTCGAAAAAATCAGTATAAACGGCGGTTCTAGAGCGTAGTGGATTTTTACATAATTCGGCAGCTATTGTGTGAGCGCCTTCACCGGACAAGCGTACGATACCGACCCCCCCTTGCCCTGGGGGTGTGGCTATTGCACAAATTAAATCGTTGTTTAGTGCTTGGTCTGTTTCCACAATAAGTTTTAGAGTCGCACTACTTGTAGCGTTTCTTGCATACAACAGAAACAGTGGTTTTTAGGCGCGCTCATTTTCCACTTTCTTATAAATGTAGGTTTGTTGTGCAATAGACAACAAGTTATTAACCAGCCAGTACAAAACAAGTCCTGCCGGAAAGAACAAAAACAATACAGTAAACATGATGGGCATCAGCTTCATCATTTTGACCTGCATTGGGTCGCCGACTTGGGGGTTTAATGATTGCATCAGGTATGTACTGGCGCCCATGAGCAGCGGCAATATGAAGTAAGGGTCCATAGCCGAAAGGTCTTCAATCCAAAACATGAAAGGCGCTTGGCGTAGCTCAACTGATTCAAGCAGCACCCAATAAAGGGCCAAAAATATAGGCATGGGTGCGAGCATGGGAAGACAACCACCCAACGGGTTTGCGCCTTCTTTTTTATACAAAGCCATCATTTCTTTAGACAACTTTTCGCGGTCATTGGAATAGCGTTCTTGCAATTTCTTCATTGCTGGGGCGACTCGGCGCATATTAGCCATGGACCGATAACCTCTCGCTGAGACCCAGCCCAACGCGATTTTCACAGCCAAGGTTAGCAGAATAATGGCTACTCCCCAGTTACCCACAAGGTCATGGAAAAAAGTTAGCGCCTTGAACAGCGGTATCGCTAGCCACCAAAGGAATCCGTAGTCCACTGTCAGGTTAAGGTGTTCGGATATTTCTTCTAACTCAACCTGATCCTTTGGTCCTGCATAAAATTTAGCGCTCCAAACCCCTGAAGCCCCAGGCTGCACAACTTTTGCCGGGCCGGTAAAACCAAACAAGTAATTATTGTCTTTAGTGGGGCGCGCGTAATAACGAATTTGTTGATCCGCTGGTGCAACCCAAGCGGAAAGAAAGTAGTGCTGCAGAAAAGCTACCCAGCCGCCGGTATTTTCAGCTTGCAGGGCGTCTTCATCTAAATCATCAAATTCAACTTTTTGATACGGGGTCTCGATCGTTGTGATGGCCCCCCCTAGATAAGGGTCTGGTGCTAAGGAGAATGAATCGTCTGTCAATACAGCTTTTCTGTCCCGCTTAATCTGCGTGAACATGCCAGCTGTGAAAGCTACGTTACTGGTATTAATTAGTCTGTAACTAACGTCTAACAAGTATTTATCGGCGGTAAAGGAGAATACTTTCTCCACTGTCATGCCATCAGCTACCGTTGATAAAACCAAGTCACTTTGGCCATCGTTTTCATCAATAGTCAACTCACGCACGGAAGACGAGTACTGTGGTCGTTGGCCATTTTTGTCCAAACCATTAGGGCCAATTAGTCCACTTTGAGCCACATAGGTTTGATTCTGATTCTGTTCTAGCAGCAAATAGGGCGTGTCTTGAAGATCTAAAGCAACGGGATATTGAGGTAACTGAACCCTAACTATGTCGCCACCCAACAGGTCTATCCAAACTTTCAACTTAGGCGTTGTAACGACCACCAATCTACTTTCAGGCGTTTGTGCCCGAGCTTCGCTGAACGCATCTGTTGTAGATAAAGAGGTCGGCAACTCATCGCTGCTGAGGAGACTAACATCTGGAATGTCCGAATCTGACTGGGATTGATCAACGACACTTGGTCGTATAGCAGAAGTGTCTATTGCATTAGTTTGTTGATCGGCAACTAGGGGAGCTTCGCTATAGGATATAGGCGATCTGTCCGCTTGCATGTCTTCGTTCCAAGCCAAGATAAGCAGGTAGGAGGTTGCTGCGAGACCAATGAGCAGAACAATACGTTGAATTTCAGGAGGTAACATAGATCTAGGTCTCTTTATTTACTTTTTAACATTTTCGGGGACGTTATCTATGCCCCCCTCGTGCAAAGGATGGCACTTCGCAATACGTTTGATCCCCAACCAAAGACCTTTACGGGTTCCATGAAGGCTGAGGGCCTGAATCATATAGGTTGAGCAGGTTGGGTGGAATCTACAACTTGGCGCAAAAAACGGACTTATGGCTTTTTGATAGACCACAACGCCGTTTATGAGTAATTTTTGCATCAGTTTGGTGGGGATGATTCCAACTGCATCCGCTTGATTTTTTGTCTCAGAAGTCACTTTTTTTCAGATCCTCTTTGCTCTCTAGAAGCAAAAATTGTCGTTCCAGTAACTTGTGCAAGCGGTCATCGTCTAATTCGGCAAAAACCTGAATTACTAGGTCAACGGACGGCAAATTGTTAATTTTTCTACGAAACTGATCACGGATAATCCGCTTTATTCTGTTTCGTCTCACTGCTTTAGAAAAAACGCGCTTGGCAATCACCAGACCTAATCTGGCGTGTTCTATCTTATTTTTTCTTACGCGGATGCGCAGAGGCCCATCTGAGACCACTATATCCGGTTGCTTGAATACATCAGTATATTGGTGAGCACTTAACAGCCGAACTCGCCTTGGGAAAGCGTAGCTGATCAAGTTCAAAGAAGGCTCAATCAGACGGTAAGACGCTTACGCCCTTTCGCTCTTCTTGCATTCAATACTTTGCGGCCGGCTTTGGTAGCCATGCGAGCGCGAAAACCATGAGTTCTAGCTCGTTTAAGGTTACTTGGTTGAAACGTTCTTTTCATATCAGACTCTAAAGCTCAGAAATTTCGGTACTTTGGGATAATGCCTCAATCAAACAGACCCGTGTAAAACCCAATGCCAGCAGATGAGGGTGCGCGATTCTATGAACAGTGGAGAAGAGTGTCAATTAATTTGATTTATATATATAAGATTTTATTGTTGTTTGTTATTAAGGGAGAGGGTCTGCTGTATAAGTAACCTAATGTCTTGATTGTAATGACTTTTGCACTTGGCAAAGCTTGTGGGTAAAGGGTGTTCCTACTATGTATAGGTGCAGTGTTAAATATGTATAAAAAGTTATCCACAGGTTCTTAAACATTTTGCGCACAACTTATGCAAAATAGACGCTATGGTATCTTGGGGTAAGTAGGACTTAAGTCTCTGATATAGAAAGATAATGTAAAACATTTTACTTTTTTTTATGATTGCATAGTACTTACCCCGTGCATGGGCATAGAATTGCACCCATAGCGGATAGATGACAAAGGTAAGACACTTCTTATCGGGCACTTTCCTGTTTTTCTTCGAGAGATAACGTCCAGTTTCGGCAGAATTGGTCAGTGCGGGGAGCGGTTTTTCATTAGGAAAGACTTAAGGAAAGACTTAGGTTATTGAAAAACCAGTTCAGCTAAAGTAGCGCAGTTAGATACTACTTAGTGGATCTAGTCGGTGGATCTAGTCGCTAACAGGGGGAGATTGCAGGCCAAGAATCTTTCCAACCCAAGAATAATGAATCCAGAGGATGCTTGTAGGTGGCAAAAACTATTTGGCAAAAGTGTTTAGGGCAACTCGAATCAGAGTTGGCTAATGAGCAGTTCGATACATATATCCGCCCGTTACACGCGGAGTATGATGACGGTCGTCTGACTTTGCTGGCGCCTAATATTTACGTAGAAGAGAAGGTTCGCTCAAGTTATCTAGAGAGAATCAGCGAGTATTTTGACGGCGCTATGGACAATTCCGAGGTGAATTTGTCAGTAGGGGGCGTAAAAGAGGCGCAACCGCTCCGTGTTGAGTCTAAAGCAGTAAGTCACGCCACAAATCGTATTACGGGCCATAATTTGAATAGAGAATTTACTTTTGACACCTTTGTTGAAGGTAAATCAAATGAAATGGCCAAAGCTGCCGCGTCCCAGGTAGCCAATAATTCAGGAAAGTCATACAACCCGCTACTGATGTACGGTGGCGTTGGCTTGGGAAAGACACACCTTATGCAGGCCGTGGGCAATGAGATTTTGCGCCTTAAGCCAGATGCAAATGTGCTTTATTTGCATTCTCAACGCTTTGTTCAAGACATGGTGAAAGCACTGCAGACCGGCACTATGCAGGATTTCATGCAGTACTATCGCTCTATAGACGCGCTACTGATAGACGATATTCAATTCTTTGCGAAAAAACTCAGATCCCAAGAAGAGTTTTTCCACCTATTTAACTCATTGCTTGAGCGTGGTGCTCAGATGATTTTAACGAGTGATAAGTACCCTCGCGAAATCGACGGTTTGGAAGACAGGTTGAAGTCGCGTTTTGTTTGGGGGTTAACGGTAGAAGTAGAGGCGCCGGATCTAGAGACTCGTGTCGCTATTTTGATGAAAAAGGCTGAAGCAGAAGAAGTTGCTTTAGATCAAGAAGTAGCTTTCTTTATAGCTGAGCGTATTCGGTCTAATGTTCGAGAGTTGGAAGGTGCACTGCGGCGAGTGATTGCTAACGCCAGATTCACGGGCAGCCGTATTTCTATTGAGCAAGTCCGCCGCGCCTTACGTGATTTGTTTGCGATCCAAGATAGACAGATTTCAATTGATAATATTCAGCGCACCACGGCAGAATATTTTAATATCAAAATTGGTGACTTACTTTCAAAGCGCCGCAACAGATCAATAGCTAGGCCAAGGCAGTTAGCTATGGCGTTAGCGAAAGAATTGACTAATCATTCGTTGCCGGAAATCGGCGACGCATTTGGCGGTAGAGACCATACAACGGTTTTGCATGCATGTAGAAAGGTTGTAGAGCTCAGAAGTACGTCCCTAGATTTAGCTGAAGATTACAAAAATTTGTCACGACTTCTGTCGGGCTAGCGAGGCAAAAATGAAATTCACATTACAAAGAGAGCAATTGTTAAAGCCACTGCAGTTGGTTACCGGTGTGGTAGAACGTCGTCAAACATTGCCAGTGTTATCAAACCTCCTTGTTCAGGCCGGCGAAAATGGGATCTCACTTACCGGTACGGACCTAGAAGTCGAGATGGTTGCCCATTGCAACGTTGAAGTTCAGGAAGCTGGAGAAGTGACAATTCCTGCCAGAAAGCTAGCTGATATCTGGCGCTCATTGCCAGATGGCGCCGAAGTGTCTTTGTCTGTTGAAGGTGAAAGAGTAACCATTCGCAGTGGCAGAAGCCGTTTTACATTGGCTACCTTGCCGGCCAGTGACTTCCCTAAGGTGGAAGGTGGCGATGCCGACATTCTCGTGCCATTAGAGCCAACTGCGCTTGCGGGCTTAATCGACCAAGTGTCTTTTGCCATGGCGCAACAAGACGTAAGAGTGTTCTTAAATGGCATGCTGCTGGAAATTGGCAATGACTATATTAGGGCAGTAGCAACAGATGGCCACCGCATGGCGATGTCTACTAAGCCGTGTACACCAGAAACAGCACTGGAATCTCGTAAGCAGGCAATTGTACCTAGAAAAGCGGTGTTAGAGCTGGGTCGTTTGTTAGATGAAGAGGACGAAGAACTAAAACTCCAGCTGGGCACTAACCACCTGAGAGTAACCAAGGGCGCGTTTACTTTGACAACCAAATTGGTTGATGGCCAATTCCCCGATTATGACAAGGTTGTGCCAAAAGATGCATCCCGAGCTATTTCTGGCGATAGAAATACGCTGCGACAGGGCTTTCAGCGTGCATCAATTCTTTCCAACGAAAAATATCGCGGTGTTAGACTGGTCATTGCAGATGATCAAATGACGATTAAGGCGAACAACCCTGAGCAGGACGAGGCTGAAGAAATGGTGCCGGTTCAGTTCAGTGGTGAGCAGTTGGAGATTGGTTTCAACGTGAGTTATTTGCTTGATGTACTGGGTGTTCTTTCGGGAGATGATGTACAGATTAGTGTCTCTGACGCCAATAGCTCAGCGCTGCTGGAAGATCCTTCTAAAGAGGGTGCTGTGTACGTCGTTATGCCTATGAGACTGTAGTAGGTTCTTACTATTAGGACACTTATAGCGGGGCTGCTTTGCATTTATTAAGCGTCAGCGCCTACGCATTTAGAAATATCGAACAAGTCTCACTGGACCTGGGTGTTGGGTTCAACCTCATTCATGGCGATAATGGCGCAGGCAAGACTGCGCTGTTAGAGGCCATTTATCTGATAGCGCGTAGCCGCTCCTTCCGCACCACCAAATTAAAAAACATCATCAAAACAGAGAGTAAAGAGGCTTGCGTAAGGGCAGAGGTCGGCAACGAGTCTGGCCAAGTTAGAGCGCTTGCGGTGGCAAAATCACTAAACGGCACGTCTGAGCTTCGCGTTGATGGCGAAAGTGTTAAAAGATCCTCTGACTTGGCGAGGTATTTACCGGTACAAGTGTTGCTGCCCGGGGTCATTGATCTGGTTTTAGACGGGCCTAACACGCGGAGGGAATTCCTTGATTGGGGGTTGTTTCACGTGGAACACGCCTTTCTCGATGCCTCCAAACGCTACAAGCGAATTCTGGCCCAAAGGGCCGCGTGGATGAGGGCCAACCAAAATAGCGCCTTCGAAGAAGACCCTTGGGTAGAACAACTAGTAACGGGTGGCGTGCAGATTAGTAGTTGGCGAAGTGCATTTTTGCAGGAGATGAACCCTTACTTTGAAGAAATGTTGCGATTACTTGACCCGGAGTTAGCCTGTTCTCTGGCCTACATAGATGGTGGCTATGGTTCAAGTGAAGAGGAGGGCAGGGAAAAGCTAGCAGCAGGGTTCGCCCGGGATTTAAGGTTTGGGGTCAGTCACTATGGGCCGCACCGAGGGGATTTGGAGTTCAGATTTAAAGGGTCTACCGCTAGAGACATTGCATCTAGAGGGCAGGCCAAGATTATTGCCAGTGCCGTGACGCTGGCCCATGCAGCACTCTTAGCCAAAGCTTATGACAAAAAGCCCGTCATACTCATTGATGATTTTGGAGCCGAATTAGATGAAGACAGAAGACAAAGTTTTCTCAAAGCCCTTATGTCCTTAGATTGTCAGGTGATCGCCACGACCACTGATGCGCCAGCAGATTTGCTAGAATATAAAGCGTTAGAAGAAATTAGAGTGTTCCACGTGAAACAGGGCGCACTGAGTCCGGAATAGCACTCATACATAGAATTCATTACTAGTCCGATACATACAGCGCGGCTCTAATCGACTAAAATGCCAAAGCTGTGATGGTTACGCAATTCCCAACGAAGGGGGAGACATGTCCGAAGAAAATAGTTATGACTCTGGCAGTATCAAAGTGCTTAAAGGCCTTGATGCAGTTAGAAAACGGCCAGGTATGTATATCGGTGATACCGAAGACGGTACAGGCTTGCACCACATGGTCCAAGAGTTAGTCGATAATTCAATCGACGAAGCGCTAGCAGGACACTGCGATACCATTCACGTCATTATGCACCCTGAAGAGGCCATTACGGTGCGCGATAACGGCCGCGGAATTCCTGTGGATATTCACGAAGAAGAAAAAGTCAGTGCAGTGCAAGTCATTATGACAACTTTGCATGCTGGCGGAAAATTCGATGACAACAGCTACAAAGTATCCGGTGGCTTACACGGTGTCGGCGTATCCGTTGTAAATGCGCTTTCCGATGAGCTTCGTTTAACGGTTCGTCGTGACAATAAACTGTATGAGCAAGAATATCGCCACGGCGTACCTGTTGCGCCTCTAAAGGAAATCGGCACTACCGAAGAGCGTGGTACCGAATGTTATTTCAGACCATCGCCAGACACGTTCCATAACATTAAGTTCCACTACGAAATCTTGGCCAAACGCCTTCGCGAGTTAGCGTTTCTTAACTCAGGCGTCGCAATTCACCTCAGCGAAGAGAGTTCCGGAAAGGAAGACATATTTGTATATGAAGGCGGTCTAAAGGCCTTTGTTGAATATCTAAACCAAAACAAAATACAACTTAACGAAGTATTCCACTTCACTACTGAACGTGAAGACGGCATTGGCGTTGAAATTGCCATGCAGTGGAATGATACGTTTCAAGAGCAAGTTTATTGCTATACCAATAACATTCCCCAGGGCGATGGTGGTACACACTTGGCGGGTTTCCGCAGCGCACTGACCAGAACACTCAATACCTATATTGAGCGGGAAAACATGGTCAAGAAAGCACAAGTTGCGACAACTGGCGATGACGCTAGAGAAGGTTTAACCGCCGTGGTGTCTGTGAAAGTCCCAGACCCCAAATTTTCATCCCAGACCAAGGACAAACTGGTTTCCAGCGAAGTTAAAACCGCTGTGGAACAAGAGTTGAATAAATTCTTTTCAGATTACTTGGCGGAAAACCCCCAAGACGCTAAATCTGTTGTTGGCAAAATGATCGACGCAGCACGTGCAAGAGAAGCCGCTCGTAAAGCTCGAGATATGACTCGCCGTAAGGGCGCTTTAGACATTGCTGGACTGCCAGGAAAATTGGCGGATTGCCAAGAGAAAGATCCCTCGAAATCCGAAATATTTTTAGTGGAAGGGGACTCAGCGGGCGGTTCGGCCAAGCAGGGTAGAGACCGTCGTACCCAAGCAATTCTGCCATTGCGCGGAAAAATTCTTAACGTAGAGCGTGCTAGATTCGACAAAATGCTCACATCCCAAGAAATTGGCAACCTAGTCACTGCATTAGGCTGTGGTATTGGTAAGGGAGATTTTGATCCGGATAAGCTGCGATATCACAATATTGTGATCATGACTGATGCGGATGTCGATGGCTCTCACATTAGAACCTTGTTGCTGACGTTCTTTTTCCGCCAAATGCCGGAACTGTTTGAGCGCGGGCATATCTACATAGCGCAACCACCTTTATATAAGGTGAAGAAGAATCGCCAAGAACGTTATGTTAAAGACGATGAGGAGCTTAATGCCTACTTTATGGAGCTTTCTCTTCAGGATGCAAAACTTTTCGTCAATCCTGAAGCGCCGGCTATTCAAGGCGAAGCCCTTGAGACCTTGGTTCAAGCCTATCAAAACCTCATCGATAGATTGGATCGCTCAAAAAGAAAATACCCAGTGGAAATCACTCACGGTCTAATTCGGGCACCCAAACTTGTGCCAGAAGACTTGACCAACGAAGCGCACATCCAGGCGTGGTGTGAAACACTCGTTGGCATTCTTGGTGATAACCCTGGTTCAACCCCCACAGTTGATGCCGTATGGGATGAAGAACGGCAGATATTTGTGCCAAACATCAGCATTTTGTTGAAGGGTAATAGAGAGCGAGTGGCGCTATCGCAGAATTTCTTAGCCGGTCCTGAGTACCGGGCGATATCTGAAATGATTGATCTGCTGGATGATCTAGTAGAAGAAAACGCCTTCATACAACGCGGTGAGCGTAAGCAAGTAATCACTTACTTTGGCCAAGCCTTCGATTGGCTGCAATCTGAAGCGCGTCGTGGTGTTGATCTGCAGCGTTATAAAGGTCTGGGGGAAATGAATCCAGAGCAGCTATGGGAAACCACTATGGATCAGACAGTACGCCGAATGCTTCGGGTCACTGTTGAAGATGCTATTGGCGCTGACCGTATGTTCACCACATTAATGGGCGACCAAGTGGAACCCAGAAGGGAGTTTATTGAAACTAATGCGCTCTCGGTGGTGAATTTAGACATATAAGGTAAACTTCGCATACAGAGTACCCGGAGCATTCCCGCTTCGGGTATCTGACCGCACTCGCTGCATAACACTTTTCGAGAGCTGTTTATGACTGCCCAAAACCTTCCAAAAGACCTTGCCAAAGATTCCCCTGCAAAAACGCCGAAGAATAAGACAAAAGACAAATATCGTTGTAATTGGTGCACGGGTAGCGATTTATATGAAAATTATCACGATCAAGAGTGGGGTGTGCCGCTGAAAGATCCTGAAGCGCTGTTTAAGCTACTCATCTTAGAGGGCATGCAGGCGGGACTTGCTTGGATTACGGTTTTAAACAAGCGCGAGCACATGCATAAGTTATTTTTCGGCTTTGATATGTCTAAGGTGGCGGCCGCAACCCCAGATGATGTTGAGTCTTGGCTCCTGGATGCAGGCATTATTCGACATCGTGGCAAATTAAACGCCATGATCGGCAACGCGCAAAGCGCATTAGATATTCAAGACTTCAGTGGGTTTCTTTGGCAGTTTGCGCCGCCTAAACTGCGCACCAATAAAAACTTTGATGTGCCAGCACAGACAGACGAGTCAAACTTAATGTCCAAGGCGTTAAAGTCTAAGGGCTTTCGCTTTGTTGGCCCAACGATTTGTTATGCGTTTATGCAAAGTGCTGGCATGGTCAATGATCATCATCCGGATTGTTGGCGGTATTCAGATTGCCAAAAACTGCTAAAAGCAGCGTTAGCGAAAACATAACGGACGTTCAATTTAACTTCACTCACGTTCAACGCCCAACTGTTGAACCTATATTTGCTTGTTGGAGAATTTTTTTGGCTACCTTTTTTAGGTGGACCTTTTGGTTACTCAGTTTCATTCCCCCCCATTGGGCTGTAGCGATTGGTCGTGGTGTTGCGCGCGTGATGATTTTCTTCAATGCGGATTCTTATCGAATCAGCAAAATAAATGTCGATCACAGCCTGCCCAATAAAACCGCCCAGGAACGAGAACAAATTGTCTTCCACTCCTTAGCTCAGACTACGCTGCTACCTGTTGAGTTTGCCCACTTGCTGCATCGGCCAATTGAAGAGCTGATGGGGCAAATTGTTAGTGTTGAGGGTGAGCATTTATTGCGCGACGCTTGGGCAGAGGGCAATGGCGTATTGATGCTCATGCCACACTTTGGCTGCTGGGAATTTATGAGTCTATATCTGGGCAGCGACTATAAGGTGTCAGCCCTTTATACGCCGCCTAATTTACCGTCGCTAGAACCCACTATTCTTCAGGCGCGAGAGCGCCAAGGTGCGACATTATTTCCAACCACTGCCGCAGGTTTACGCGGGTTGGTTAGAGGTATGAAAGCGGGCCATGTAGTGGTACTGCTCCCCGACCAAGTGCCTACCGGAGAGGGCGGTGGCGTGATGAGCAAATTCTTTGGACAAGATGCCTTAACAATGTCTTTGGCGAAAAGAATCGCCAAAGTTGGCCAGCCGAAAATCATTATGGCCTGCGCATGGCGATCGGTAAAAAGTGACGGCATCGGTTACAACATTTCTTTTGAGCTGCCAGACTCAGGTATCTCTAGTCCAGACGAGGAAGTATATGCAGCTGCGCTAAACAACAGTGTGCAAAAGATTGCGGAAAAGGACTTAGCCCAATACCAATGGTCGTATAAGCGCTTTCGTCGTTTAGGGCCTGATAAAGAGGATATTTATCGACGCCAGTAGGCGGGTGTCAGTAATACCAAGAGCGTGAAAATTTCCAAGCGCCCCAACATCATATTAAACATCAGCACCCACTTCACATCGGCATCTAGCCCAGAATAGTTCATGGCAACTTCTCCAAGCCCGGGACCAAGATTATTTAGGCTGGCGCCAACTGCTGAAAAAGCCGTCAAAAAATCCAAATCGCTCATGGCCATAATGACCGTCACAGAAAACAAAAAAAGCAGTACGTAAACGCTGAAAAAACTCCAAACAGCTTCTATAAGCCGATCCGGAACCGCCGTTTTACCCAGCTTAATTGGGAAAATGCCGTTTGGGTGAATTAGGCGTTTTACCTCGCGCATACCTTGTAAGTAAATCATCACTACCCGAATCATCTTAATGCCGCCGGCGGTTGAACCTGCACATCCGCCGACAAATGCGGCAAGCAATAATATGACGGGTGCCACCGATGGCCATTGGGAGAAGTCTTGGGTGACAAAGCCCGTTGTTGTGGTGATGGATATAGTTTGAAAAATACCATCTCGAATAGGTGAAACACTCTCAGGGGGATTGGTCAAAAGAATGCTGCAAACCACTACGCCAATTAAAACGAGAAATGTCAGATAAGCGCGGACTTCGAAATCTTGAAAATAGTGGAATGGGTTGCGTCGCCGCCAAACCAAGAAATGTAAACCAAAGTTAACCCCGGACAGCACCATAAACAGACAGGCGACAGCTTCAATTGTGCCACTGTTAAAGAAACCGATACTGGCATCGTGGGTAGAGAAACCGCCAATGGCGACGGTTGCGAAACTGTGGCTTATGGCATCAAAAATACTCATGCCAGCGGCCCAATACGCCAAGGCGCATGACACCGTCAAACCTAAATAAATATACCAAAGGGCTTTAGCCGTCTCGGTAATCCTCGGTGTTAGCTTGTTGTCTTTCACCGGCCCGGGAGATTCTGTTCTATACAACTGCATGCCGCCAATACCCAGCATCGGGAAAATGGCTACTGCCAAAACGATGATCCCCATGCCGCCAAACCATTGGAGAAGTTGACGGTAAAAGAGCAGGGATTTGGGTAGATCATCAAGCCCCACCAAAATGGTTGCACCCGTGGTGGTGAGTCCCGACATAGACTCAAAGGCGGCGTCGGTAAAGGACAGTTGCGTGGCCGGGTCGATATAAAAGGGGATTGCGCCGAAGATGCCCAAACCGATGTAAAACAGAGCGGTAATTAAAAAGCCGTCACCACCGCGTAATTCCCGATTACCACGAAGGGGAAGCCAAAGCACGAGGCCACTGATCAGGGTTACGAAAAAAGCAGTGACAAATGTATTGGCATTGCCCTCATTGAATGCCAAGGCAACGATGATAGGCAGCAAAAATGTAAAGCTAAAGAAGGTCAGCAGCGTGCCGGTGACACGAAAAATAACGGATAGGTGCATAAGCTTTTGCCGCTCCTACTTAGAAGAACGTTAGCCCAACTTGGAACAACCGCTCAACCGCTTTAACCTGAGCTTTATCCACCATAAACAAAATCACGTGATCGTCGGATGCAACGATGACATCATCGTGAGCAATAAGAACGTCTTCGCCTCGAACAAGCGCCCCAATAGTGACACCCAGCGGCAGCTTAATCTCGCTAATTTTGCGCCCCACAACCTTTGAACTTTTAGCATCGCCGTGGGCAATGGCTTCCATTGCTTCAGCGGCACCCCGGCGCAAGCTGTGCACACGGGCTACATCGGCGCGCCTAACATAGGACAAAACAGTACTGATAGTGGCTTGCTGCGGTGATATGGCAACATCAATCTCACCACCTTGGACAAGGTCAACATACGCAGGTTTGGTAATCAGGGTAATAACTTGTCTAACGCCCAACCGCTTGGCCATGAGGGAGGACATAATATTCACTTCGTCATCGTTGGTCAGTGCGCAAAAAGCATCACACTGTTCGATGTTTTCTTCCAACAATAAATCTCTATCGGTTGCGTCGCCGTGAATGACCACCGCTTTATCTAATTGTGCAGCCAGTTTAGCGGCACGAGGCCTTGAGTACTCCACTACCTTTACTGCGTACTCGTTTTCGATGGAGGCAGCTAACCGTGCACCAATATTTCCTCCGCCAACAATCATCACGCGCCGGTAAGGCTGCTCTGCTTTACGCAATTCGCCCATAACGGCGCTGATGTGCTCTCGGGCGGCGATGAAAAAGACTTCGTCATCGGCCTCAATCACCGTGCTGCCCTCGGGCATAATTGACTGGCCGCGGCGAAAGATAGCAGCCACCCGCGTGTCTACTTTAGGCATGTGTTTACGCAGCAAACTTAGTGCGTGACCAACCAAAGGTCCGTCATGATATGCGCGCATTGCAACCAACTGAGCCCTACCCTCGGCAAAGTCTAAAACGTCTAGTGCGCCAGGATGACTGAGCAATTCATGTATTTGGTCGGTGACTACCTGCTCAGGATTAATCAGTCGATCGATTGGCATATGGTTTTTTGTGGAAAAAGCCTTCTTTACTGAGATAGGCCGAAGAACGAATCCGCGCAATCTTCATAGGCGTGCGGAAAACCGAATAGCAAACCTGACAGGCGACCATATTGATTTCGTCACTAGAAGTCACGGCAATCAGCATGTCCGCGTCATCTGCGCCGGCTTTACGCAGTACGTCAGGGTGTGAGGCAGAGCCTTCAACGGTTTGGATATCTAAGCGGCCGCCCAACTCTTGTAGTCGCTCACTATTTTGGTCCACCAAAGTGATATCGAAGGCTTCTTTAGCTAAGCTTTCAGCCAAGGTGCCCCCTACCTGCCCGGCACCCAAAATAAGAATTTTCATATTTGTGTAACCTTGGTCAGGCCCGCGTAATAGAATCCGTCAGTATTTTTTGCTGATGGCAATAGCTGCCAACCTAGAGAGGTAGCACTGCCATGTTGCATATTCAAAGCAACTAACGCTGCTTTTGCCGTTGACTGAGCTTGGGCGCTGATAAACTTGTCTATCACTTGATCGTTTTCTTCTTCGAAAATGGAGCAGGTCGAGTAAAGAAGAGTACCCCCCTCTTTTAGCCTGCGCCATAGGTTGTGCAATAACTGTAGCTGTAGATCTTGATGGTCCGTTAAGTGATCGGAGCGCAGCAACAAGCGAATATCTGGGTTACGTCGAATGGTACCGCTGCCCGAGCAAGGGGCATCGAGCAATATTGCGTCAAAAAGCAAATCGCCACAGCAATCCTCGTTGGTTGCATCGGCGCACAGCATTGTTAGTCGCGGGTCGTCACTGTGGCCCAACCGACTGCCAATGATCTTAGTTTCGTTTAAGCGCTTCTTTTTGTTGTCCAGAGCAAACAGCTGATGCGTTTTGAATCGAGCGTTCAAGCGCTCATGTAGGTGAAATAATTTGCCGCCCGGGGCTGCGCAAGCGTCAAGGATACTTGGCCCAGCAATATGTGACGGCAGCATGGACATCAGAGTGTTTGCTGCGAGTTGGGCCGAGAGGTCTTGTACCGCAACCTCACCGTCTGACCAGCTAGGCAGTGTTTCAGCATTCTGTGGGGTATCGAGAATCACCGTTTCTATCATGCTAGTTTCAGAGAAAGCGATACCATCTTCGCGCAGCTTGGCTTTGTAAAAAGCAGGCTCTACTTTTGCAATATTAATGCGCAAAGTCATAGGCGCACGCTGGCTGTTGGCGATCAGCAGCGCTTGCCATTCTGCGGGATACTGCATTATCAGCTTGTCTTTCAACCACGGCGGGTGATCAGCTGTTGCGGCAGCAAGCGCTTGTTTGGTTGTTACACCTTCACCTTGAGTTGCATCCTTTTGCGCTGCCTCTGCTGTTCGTTGCAACTGTCTGAGTACGGCGTTGACCAAGCCCTTCGCCCAGGGTTTACCCAAGACAACACAAGCGTTAACGCTCTCATTTATAATCGCATAGCTTGCTATACTTGTGTATTTTAGTTGGTAAGCACCCACTATCAAAAGTTGGAACAGATCTCTATCCTTGTCCCGCATTGGCTTTTTAAGCAGTTCGGTTACTGCCTGCTGCAACGAAAGATAGTGACGAATGGTTCCGTAAATCAGTTCTCTATGCAGTGGCGTTGCGATCCACGCAGCTTTTTCTGCGCGTATCCAATCTATGGTTCGGCCACCTTCAACAATGTGCTGGAGAGCCTTGCATACCTCCATTCGTGTTCGTGCGCTTTCGTTTTTCTTATTCAGCCCCACCTTCGATTTGGGATCTTGAGCTGTTCCCTTTGTGTGCCACGAAAAACTCACAGGTTAGGGTCAACTAGGTCGTTTGCGTCAAATTGCGCGCCCTCTGGTAGGAATCGTTGAAAGCCATTAATTGCCGCGGCAGTATCCATCGGTAAACCTTTACCCTTATTTATTCGAAGTCGGTCAATTTGAATTTGCCCAGTCCCACATTGAACGATCAAGCGACCTTTGCGCGCGATAAGCAAGGTGCCTGGCGCGGCTGTTGCCGGGGGCTCGTCCAGCACGCTGGCTGCCAAAAACTGAACCTCTACCTCGGGCAGTTTGGCAGTTACCGGCATTCTGGCGGCGAGCGCACGAATTTGCCGCTCAATGTCTATGGCAGAACTATGCCAATGAACCCGCCTGTCTTCTGCCGTGAGTTTAGACGCATAAGTCACACCCTCTTCATTTTGCGGCTGCGCATTCATGGGCAAATGACTCAGCACATCTATAAGCAGCTCTGCACCGCTGACGGCCAGTTGCTGCTCTAGTTGCAGCACAGAAGTTTGCGCTGAAATAGTTAATTCTCTTTCGGCAAATATGGGCCCGGTATCTAAACCTTTCTCCATTTGCATAATGCCAACCCCGGTTGCTGTATCGCCGGCCATGATGGCTCGCTCAATTGGTGCCGCGCCGCGCCAACGTGGTAGAAGTGACGCGTGAACATTAATGCACCCAAACTTTGGTAAGGCCAAAACAGATGGGGGCAAGATAAGTCCGTAGGCTGCAACAATTAGTACGTCCGGGTTAAATTCTGCAAGGGCCACTAAGCTTTCTTGAGCCTTAAAATTGATAGGCTGCAAGACGGGAATATTGGTTTCTTGGGCCAGAGTTTTCACAGGATTTGCTTGTAATTTGCGCCCTCTGCCCTTGGGTCTGTCAGGCTGGGTCAGTACAACTGCAGGGGCAAACGGAGAGTCCTGTAGGCGTTGTAAAATATTCTTTGCGAATTCTGGGCTACCTGCAAATGCAGTGGTTAGGGTTGTCACGCCTCTTCTTTATTTTTCTTAAGTTTTTTGTTGATTCGGCTGCGTTTGAGGCTAGATAAGTAGTCAACGAACAGTTTGCCATCTAAATGATCACACTCGTGTTGTATGCAAATGGCAAGAATGCCCGAGGCTTGCACGGTGATTTCCTTGCCGGTTACGTCTTGGGCAGACACCTCAATATGCTCGGAACGCTGTACTGTCTCATATATGCCGGGCACTGAGAGGCAGCCCTCTTCCCATGGAATGTTTTCACCAATCAGTTTAAGCGTTGGGTTGATCAACACATAGGGTTCGTCGTTGTTTTCCGAAACATCCACAACAATGAGTCGCTGATGCACATTAACTTGCGTTGCTGCCAGGCCAATCCCCGGCGCTGCATACATTGTTTCCAGCATATCTGCCGCAAGGGTCGCCACTTCAGGTGAGAACTCGGTGATGGCTTTAGCTTTGGTGCGTAAGCGTGGGTCTGGGTGATGTAAAATGCGCAGCAGAGACATGTGTTAGCTAAAACCCTGTTGAATAAAGTGGGCAGTATAACGCCTCCACTGAAGGATACCGATACTTTGCTGGGCAATTACTGATCAGAAATAGGGTCAATTGCTTAACTGCTACTAGGAATGCGCTGATTTCCCTCTTTTATTCCATCGCGCAAGCTAATCCTCCAATGAGCGTTCAATAAAAAAACGGCCAGTTAAAGATTTAGAGGTTCATTAGAGGTTCAAAAGGTTCAAAAGGTTCAAAAGGACTAAAGGGTTAAAGGGTTAAAGGTTTGAAGGCTAGAGGCTAGATGCAAAGAGCAAAAAACAAAGAACAAAGGTCTTCAGACGAGTGCCTTCAGACGAGTACCTTCAGATGAAAGCCCTCAGATAAATGCCTTCTGAAGAGGGGAGCAGAGGTTTGACAACTAATTCGGTAATGACAAACAGTGCGCTGCGCCTTTGTGAGCTTCTGGTGGGTTGGCCACGCCAAGTGATTCATTCGTGGCTTTTTTCCGCAGTTTCCCCGCTACATCTGTTGGCTTCTACTCAGACCCCTCCAGAATCTTTAAGGCGCCGAACCAAATTAGAGGCTTTTCTATCACCACTTGGGCGGGGGGAAACGCAAATGGTGTGCATTTTAGATGACGAATATCCAGCGCTGCTGAAGATGATACCGGACCCTCCATTAGTGCTCTTCTATTTGGGCTCGCTGAGCATGCTGGCGCAACAGACCATTGCCATCGTGGGTGCGCGCCAATGCACAACGGTGGGCAAGTTGGTTGCTGAAAAACTCGCCGCGGACCTAGCTGAGCAGGGCATTTGTACTATTAGCGGCCTTGCCTACGGTATAGATGCGGCCGCCCATAAGGGCGCGTTGTCAAAAACCGGAGGGTGCACGGCTGCTTTTCTTGGCGCGGGGCTGGGTAATATTTACCCCCGTCAAAACCAATACCTTGGGGAAAAAATAATTGCTGAAGGGGGTGTTTTGCTCAGCGAGTACCCTTATGAGATTCAGCCTCGGCCTTATCAATTTCCGGAAAGAAATCGACTAATCAGCGGTGCGTCTTTGGCGACAATTATGGTGGAAGGCGGTGAACGCAGCGGCTCCCTGATAACAGCGCGGATGGCATTAGAGCAAGGCCGAGAGGTTTTTGCTGTACCAGGTTCTCCGCTCAGTGAAGTGAGTAAGGGGTGCCACAGAATGATCAGGCAAGGTGCAGCATTG
>JAOJBS010000023.1:0-36834 GCA_028228615.1 Pseudomonadales bacterium
CCATGCAATCTAATATGGAAAAACGCCCTGGTGACTTCGTAGAATTACCTAAGCGCGCACCAAACTTCAGCTTCCGTTAGGGGGACTACTTCGCGGCCATAGCTTGAGAAAACCTCAGTCGTGGCCGCTCTGAAATGAAGCTGCAATAAAGCGCAGTGTCAAAAGCCGTAATAAAGAACCCATCAAGCTGGGAGAGCAAAGATGACCATTCAACTCAGACAAATCTGCTTAGTGGCAGAGCAGTTAGCCCCTGTGATAGACGACTTAACCGCCATTCTTGGCATTAACAGTTGTTACGTTGATCCAGGTGTTGGGGTATTTGGCCTAGAAAATAATCTAATGGCTGTGGGTCGAAACTTTCTCGAAGTAGTTGCCCCCACCCAGCCTAATACTGCTGGCGGGCGTTACCTAGAGCGTCGTGGTGGCGATGGGGGTTATATGGTCATCACCCAAATAGACACATTTGAGAATCAACAAATGTTACGCCAACGTGCCTTAGACAATGGTGTGCGTATTGCCCACGAGTCCCAACGCGAAGGCTGGAACCTCTGCCAACTGCATCCGGCGGACATGCGCGCCGCGTTCCTAGAACTAGAGTACGACTCTAGCGAGGACTTCAACGGGCACTGGAATCCGGTAGGTGGCGATGGCTGGGAAGATAAGGTCAAACAAGATGTCACCGAAGACTTCCTAGGCGTTGAGTTACAAGGAGACAACCCGCTGGAATTGGCAGCGCATTGGGCCTCAGTGACCGATTGTCCTATCGCCGAACAAGCAGGCCACCCATGCATTGCTTTTAATAACGTTACGTTGCGCTTTGTGCCGGTCACAGACGGACGCGGCCCTGGGCTTGGTGGCCTAGACATTAAAGTGAGTAACCGCGAAGCGATTTTGCAGCAAGCTCACACGCGTAACTGTTATGTCAGCGATGAGCGCGTGGACATTTGCGGCACACGCTTTTACTTAAAAGACTGATTGAGCACTCACCGCTCACGCAAAGACCAATTAATAGGTTATAAATTTTCTTCAACTCACTTGTTATACGTAGGTAAAAAATGTCAGAAATGTCCTTTGAAACAGCTGTTATGTCGCGCCGTTCAGTGCGGGGATTCCAGGACAAAGAAGTGCCCCAAGATGTACTCAACAAAGTATTCGATATAGCCCGCTGGTCACCTTCCGGGACCAACATTCAACCTTGGCAAACCTATGTGGCCTCTGGTGCGCTTCGCGACACCTTGCGCGACCAAATGATGGCTGCGGTTAAAGCAGGCACAAAACCTAACCAAGATCACAAAGAACCCAGAAAACCCATTGGCCAAGTATGGAAAGATCGTCGCCGCGAATGTGCAGCGGTACTTTACCGCGCCATGGATATATCTTGGGATGACAAAGAGGCGCGTGGTGCCGCATCCTTCAGAAACTTTGAATTGTTCGATGCGCCTCATGTTGCATTTTTATGCATGGACGAAGCCTTCGGCCTGGGGAGCGCATGGGATGTGGGCATGTACGCGCAAACGCTGATGTTGGCCATGACAGCCAACGGCTTGGCCTCCTGCGCCCAAGGCACCATGGGACATCACCCAGAACTGGTGCGAGAAGCTTTCGGCCTTGGTCCTGAGGTAAAGATATTGTTCGGACTCAGCTTTGGTTATGAAGACACGTCAATGAAAGTTAACTCAGCGCACACTGAACGTGCAGCGCTAGAGGATACTGTTACTTTTAGGCGCTAAGACTTATTGGAAGAAAGACACAAAGCGAACTGCGATTCAACCCTAGCTGACTAATTCCTTATTAAACAGAGGGCAAGACCTTCCCTAATCTCAAACTACAGTGACGACCTTGGCTTTCACTAGCGTATCAATTTGCTCTGGCGAATAACCTAACTGAGCCAGAATGGCTACACCCTGCTCGCCTAGTTGCGGCGCTGGCAGGTCCTCACTGATAGCTGAATCGCTGTGCACAAGAAACGGCGTCTTTAACGATTGATATTCGCCGCGCACATCATCCTTATGACTTTGCAGCCAATTGGACGCTTTAAGCTGCGGATCTTCCGCCAAGTCCGCCATAGCATTGATAGGCGAACAAGGAATATCCAATTCTGCTAAGGCCGCCAGCCACGCCTCAGAAGAGCGGCTAAGCGCTATCTCCGCCACTAGAGTGTAAAGCTCATCGATGTGTTGAGACCGCATAACAGAATCGGTCACCCACTCAGCCGCGGCTAAATCTTCACGACCGACTAAGCCAAAGAAGCGCTGCCAGTGTTTTGTGTTGTAAGGCATTATCGCAACGTAGCCGTTCTGAGTCTTATAGGGTTTTCTGTTCTTCGACATCAGCCGGTCGTAGCCCAATTCGCCTTCAGCCGGTTGCAAAGTATGACCTGCCAAATGCTCGGCCATAACAAACGCAGTCATGCTCTCCAACATAGGCACTTCTATATTGCAGCCCTCCCCGGTGCGGAGCTGCTGCACCACGCCAGAAACCACGGCTAACGCCAAGTGCAGGCCGACAACCTTGTCACACGCGATAGTGCGCACAAATTGCGGCGCGCCGTCAGCATCGGCATTAAGTGCCGCTAACCCAGAACGGGCTTGAATAATATCATCATAAGCAGGCGATTGAGCGTCTGGGCCGGTACTCGCAAAACCAGGCGCGGCACAATAAACAAGTTTAGGATTTATAGCCTTGAGTGTTGCGTAATCTGCGTCTAGGTCTTGGGCCGATTTGCCGCGCATGTTGTGCACAAGGACATCCGCTTGCGCGACCAGCTTATGCAAAATCTCTTTGCCTTCTGGCTGCTTAAGGTCCACTGCAATAGAGCGCTTGTTGCGATTAAAATTCAGGAACCCTACGCCTAAATCGTCCATACGCCCGGGCCTCACGGCACGAAAGACGTCACCGCCTTGGGCTTCTACTTTGATCACATCGGCGCCGAAGTCACCCAAAAATTGGGTCGCATACGGACCCAAAACAATAGTTGATAGGTCTACTACACGTAGACCCTTTAGCAAGCTGAGCATATTTTATCCGTCTGATATAAAACCGGCGTTAGGCCATTTCTTTTACTTCTTCGCCTAAGGCTCTAGCGCGGTCTAGGCGACTGGCTTCATCCTTGGGCAAATGCTTCCAAGCCAAAGTCAAAAAGATAAAGGTAAAAATGAATATCAGCATTGTACAGGCAATGGCTGTGCGCAGAGATTCGGCGCCACCCATGCCAGTGGCAGCAAAAGTATCTGAAAGCTGACCCATCATGTACGGCCCCATAGCCAGACCCAACATTGTGTTAATCAATATGTAGTAGGCGCCTGCTACCGCACGCATGCGCGGTAATACCAGGTCTGCCGCTGTAGTGGGCGGAATACCAGGCCAGCAGGCACTGAACAAGTGATGAGCGAAATTGAGGAAGAAGGCCATATAAAGGCTTTCGGTATAAATCATCCACAGCACCAGTGGCGCGGTACCAAAGACCGCAATATAGCCAATAATCAATCGTCCAGCGGGGTGCCACTGACGAAACTTATCCCCAAGAACACCGCCCATGGTAACGCCGATCAGACCACCCAGAGCATTACCTAAACCGATGTACATGCCCACTTCTGTGGCCGAGACATCGTGCATGCGAATCAGCAGGGGCGCGGTCCAATAGCCAATACCATAGGTGACAAAAGAAATCGTTGGGAACGCCAGCATGGTGTAAATCATTGCTTTAGATTCAAAGATCATATGGTAGGTCACCGGGTCACGCGCCTTAAGCGACTGCACCCAGGAAAACACGACATAAATCCCAATGCCCAGCGCCAACCATTGAGGAATATTGTTTGTTAACTTCATCAACAACAGCGCGACAACGGCAATACTGATTGCTGCAAATAAATTTGCTTTTAGTGATGCACCCTCACGCTTCAAAGCGATAAGGTTAAAAATGGGCACCATGGCCATCAGCTCTGTCATTAACACGCTATAGGGTGCTGGGTGCTTTTCAGCCACCAACCCTTCTGATACGCCGCGCGTGGGTTCGCGCAACGTGCGCACCCAAATAGCCATAAGAATGCCGGGAATACCGACCGCCAAGAATGCTGCATGCCAGCCTTTCAAACCCAAGGGTGCGGCAAGGGGATCAGGATAACTGGTATTCCAAGTTTCCATAATGAAGCCTCCCAAGAAGAGGCCGATACCGCCACCGATGTAAACACCAGAAGAGTAGATGGCTAATACTGTGGCGCGTAATTTGGGTGAATAGTAATCAGAAAGCATAGAGTACGCGGCTGGGCTAGCACTGGCTTCACCAATACCCACGCCAACGCGAAAGGCTGCGAGCACTGGAAACGATCGAGCAAAACCAGACAATGCGGTCATGGCACTCCAAAACAGTAGGCCAATTGAAATCAGGCTACGCCGGACCCAGACATCGGCAAAGCGTGCTAGTGGAATACCGAATACTGCATAAAACACGGCGAATACAGTGCCGTAAAGAAACCCCATGTCTGCGTCTGAAACACCGAGATCTGCCTGAATCTCTTGGGACAAAATGGAAAGTATGTTGCGGTCAATGAAATTGAATACGTAAACAATCAACAATACAAAGAGGACGTAGTGTGCGTAGGCACCACCTAATTTCGGCTTATTACTATTTTCGCTCATTGGTTCCCCTCATTTTGATAACCTAATTACTTCACTTGTCTTCAGCGCAGTCCAATTAAAAATTTGCTCGCTCAAAGACAGTTAGTCGAACTGTTTCCCACCACTGGCAAAGAGTAAATAGAAGACCATGCCAAACAAGCTCACACCCGCGGTGACCTGAAACACCAATGCCCAAGAGCCGGTATCAAACCCGTAACCGATACACCGACAATGCCTAGAATGGTACCAGCGGCATTAGTTATACCCATGAGCGTACCCGCATGCCGTGGACCAATGTCCATATGATTCACGCTGTGGCTACCACCGATTTGCATAAATGGGTCGCCAATATAGAAGGAAGCCGTACGTAACCTTGGGTTTGCAAATCCCATCCGAACCCTTCCGCCATAGGGGTAACTGCTGAGGAGATATTGACGCGATCTATGTAGCAAACAAAGGTCGCGAAAAAATACAGGGTGATAACTCAATAGCGGCTTTGGCAAAAGCCTTCTTTATTTGGCGCAACTTCTGCCACAGATCCCTCCCCGGGGTACAAACCGACCAGCAAAGCAGCCTAAGTGCGCGCTCTGCTCGAAACCATTTCAGATTAGTTTATGTAGTTACTGTTCCTCTCTCTCTCTCTCTCTCTCTCTCTCTCTCTCTCTCTCTCTCTCTCTTCATCAATTAAGACACCGCTCAACGATGTTTAACTGGACCTTGTACCAGCGCCTTAAAACGGCATCCTTTAAGCACACGTCCGCCGCCTGATAACTGAAGTTACCCCATTGTATTGAAAAACGCATTGTTTACCGGGTTGGGTCGTCACCCACCGCAAGCAGGGTTTTACCGAAATTATCCCCCGTTAACATGTCATAAAAAGCTTGCGGCGCGCTTTCCAGCCCTTGGCGCAGATCCTCCTTATATTGAACCTCGCCGCTGCGCACATAGCCGGCCATTTCCTGCAAAAACACCTCTTGATATTGATCGACAAAATTACCAACGAACAAGTCATGAACTGTGACTTGCTGGCGCTCAAAAAAAGGTTGGCCTATTGCCTGCCAGACCGTACGAGGGTCTTGACCATCCGTATTACCGTATTGCGATACCACGCCACAGAGCGTAATTCGTGCTTTTTTGTTCAATAGCGGCAACACCGCATCAAAGACCTTACCGCCAACGTTCTCAAAGTACACATCACAGCCATCGGGACACGCTGCTTTTAGCTTTGCGGGGAACTGGGGATCCAAGTGAGATACCACGCTGTCAACGCCCAAGTCTTGTAAATACGCTACCTTATGCTGGGCACCGGCAATGCCGACCACGCGACAACCGGCCAAGCGCGCCAATTGCACAGCCACTTGGCCCACGCCGCCGGAGGCTGCGGAGACCACTACCGTTTCCCCAGGCTGAGGCTGACATTGCACCATTAGACCGGAATAGGCAGTGAGGCCTAGCATGCCCAACACACCGATCGCGGTGGATATAGGCGCAGCTGTAGGGTCGAGCTTGCGTGGGTGCATATAGCCAAAAATACCAACGCCCTCGCCACTCAGACCATATTGCTGCCAGCCATTGGTGTTAAATACATAGTCGCCCTCTGCAAATCCGGCAATACGACTGCTCACCACTCGAGACACCGTTCTGCCATGACAAACCTCCCCCGGCAATTCCACCCCTGAACGTCTGCGGCCCCATTGATAGGGATCCAATGACAAATAAACGGTCTGAGTGAGCATTTGGTTTTGTGCAGGCTCGGGAAGATCATCCGTTACCCATAAAAAGTCTTCTGCTACTGGCAAACCGCCCTTAGGCGTAGCCGCTAAACGCCACTGGGCATTAAGTTCAT
Source organism: Pseudomonadales bacterium (assembly GCA_028228615.1). Classification (GTDB taxonomy): domain Bacteria; phylum Pseudomonadota; class Gammaproteobacteria; order Pseudomonadales; family Azotimanducaceae; genus UBA4421. Next base: position 6,464 of record JAOJBS010000023.1, read on the forward strand.
TTGTCATTTTAATTCCTTAGATTTATCTGCGCCGTTTGTTCGCTGTACAGCGCGCACTCGCAAACGCCGGGGTGCCAGGCGCGCAGGCACGTAAGCACCCAGGCGCGTCACCGCGCCAATTTAGCCTAAGCAAAAGTACCCGGCAAAACCAGCCATAAGAAAATTTCAGCGGAAAATGCACAAAGTGCTTGCTTTTAATTCTTATCAAACCTTTGTATAACAAGTACACGGAATGGGGAAAATTAGGGGTTCCAATATGCAAGCAGCAAATATGGCCGAGTTGCTCGGCGACTTAGATTTCGATCCAGTAGCACTGAAAGAGAAATACCTGAGCGAGCGAGACAAACGTATTCGCGATGACGGCAATCAACAATACGTTGAGGTCACCGCTGAATTTTCTCGTTATGTTGATGACCCCTATGTTGATCCTGGCTTTACTCGCGAACCACTATTTGACGAAGTGGAAGTGGCTATTATCGGCGGAGGTTTCGGCGGTTTGCTGATGGCGGCGAGAATGAAAGAAGCAGGTTTTGATGATGTACGCATGATTGAAAAAGCAGGCGACTTCGGCGGTACTTGGTACTGGAACAGATACCCTGGCGCTATGTGTGATGTTGAATCCTACTGCTACCTTCCTCTGTTAGAGGAACTTAACTATATGCCAAAGAACAAGTATTCCTTTGCGCCAGAGATTCTAGAGCACAGCAAAAACATTGCCCGGCATTATGGCCTTTACGAAAATGCCTGCCTACAAACCAGCATCACGAGCATGACCTGGGAGCAGTCAAGCCAAAAGTGGATTATTGAAACTGACCGTGGCGACAAAATGCGCGCACGCTATGTGGCTATGGCCAACGGTCCGCTGAGCCGACCTAAACTTCCGGGTATAAAAGGCATAAACGACTACAAGGGTCACACGTTTCATACTAGCCGCTGGGACTACAACTACACTGGCGGCGACTCTTATGGCAACTTAACTAACCTGAAAGATAAGCGGGTAGGCATTATTGGCACCGGCGCCACCGGCGTGCAGTGCATACCCCACCTAGGCAAGTGGGCTAAAGAGCTTTATGTTTTCCAACGCACACCCTCTTCTATTGATGTACGCAACAATGGCGAAACAGACCCCAATTGGGCCGCCACGCTCCAACCAGGCTGGCAAAAAGAACGCATGGATAACTTTAATACCTTAGTCAGCGGTGGCGACCAGGACGTAGATTTGGTTGCAGACGGTTGGACCGACATCATGCGCAACCTTACCGGCATCGCTGCAAAAATCGCCAGTCGCAAACTGGGGCGCAAGTTGACCAAGGGCGAACGCGCAGAATTAATGGAATTGTCTGACTACAAAAAGATGAACTTCATTCGCCAGCGTGCAGAGGAGATTGTCAATGATTCCAGCATCGCTGAAAAACTCAAACCTTGGTACAGACAGTTCTGCAAACGCCCATGTTTTCATGACGAGTATTTAGACACCTATAACCGTGACAATGTCACATTAGTAGACACTCAAGGCAAAGGTGTAGACGAAATCACCAGCAAAGGTGTCATAGCCAATGGCGAAGAATTTGAGCTTGATTGCCTAATTTTCGCCACCGGTTTTGAGGTAGGCACCTCTTATACCCGCAGAGCGGGTTATGACATTGTGGGTCGCGGCGGACAAAGTTTAAGCGAACATTGGTCAGAGGGACTGCGCACTTTCCAAGGCTTAACTAGCCACGGCTTTCCAAATTGCTTCTTTTTGGGATTTACCCAAACAGCCATCACAGTGAATGTACCCCATGCATTGAATGAACAAGCAAAGCACCTAGGACACATAATAGGTAAGGCGCAAAAACAAGGCACAAGAACCATTGAGGCCTCAGCCAAAGCGGAAGATGAATACGTTGCGGAGATCCGCAAAACCGCCAGCACTGGGTCTCGATTCTATGCTGAATGCACGCCCGGGTATTACAACAGCGAAGGCCAGCGAGGCAATACCGCTGGCTTTTTCTCGAACATGCACGGCGCAGGGCCAGTGAAGTTTTTCAAAATTCTTGAAGCATGGCGAGCGCAAGGCGATATGCAGGGGTTAGAACTGAGCTAAAACCAACAACTCAGAGTAGCTGTTAGTTTAAGCTAATGGCCTACTCTGGCCAACGTGGCTACTTGCAAGGACAGATCCGTCTAATTGTGAAGCAGCGACACGCTACTGAGTAGGGGTTTAGCTTTCATGCGGAATGCCCTCCGCTGAGTTCTCCCACCTTACTGACAACTGATTTGACTCGATACTCAAAATCATTTTTTTCTCCACGCCCTCATTCAGGTCAACTGCACACTGATAAACTTGGGGTTGAGCCAACGTATATTGGCCAGTAGTCGCTGGAGGATATTGGTTAGACAGCAGATGCACCTTAGCCACATACTGACCGGCAACGGGGCCATGGTGTTCAGGTATTGCAAAAGCACCTCCCCCTACATTGGTGAGCCGAGTATGGGCATGAGGATAATTTTCGTTTTTGGGCGTAAAAGTCACCGCTGCTATGCCTAGTGGCGCACCTTCAACCAGCAACTGCCCATTCACCGCCAGTCTTTTTTCATCCGTTAGAAAACAATGCCTGCGCAGCCACGCGTGCAATAACTTGGGCCAATGCCCCACGTCTGGTTCATCCACTGCTAAGCCAAGGCCGTGATCGCCCTGATTAAATATGTGCAGTTCAGCCGGCACACCAGCCTTAAGTAATGCGTCATAAACCAACGTTGACTGGCCAGCAGGTACAACACTGTCCTGATGGGTATGCATAATAAAGGCCGGGGGTGTGGTGGCGGTCACCGCCGTATCTATCGGCGCGTATTCGTCCGCCTTACGCCCTCTCACCGCGCCGTTGGTCACCGCATAAACTGGTACAACAAAATCTGGTCGGCTACTTACCTCATCGATTGGATCCGCAGCAGCACCCCTCTTAGCAACTGATGAGTCGTGGGTAGCGACCGCTAACGCTAAATGGCCACCGGCAGAAAATCCAAGCATACCTAACCTAGTGGGGTCTAATTGCAACTTGTGAGCATGGAAACGAACGAGGCGCATTGCGCGCAAACCATCCAAGAGAGAAACACTAGAATGATATTTTGGTCCCAATCGATAACGCAGCACAAAGGCGTGAATACCCTGCGCGTTCAACCAACGCGCCACCTGTAAACCTTCATGATCTGATGCCAAACTACGATATCCGCCGCCAGGACAAACGATAACGCCACAGCCGTTGCCTGATTCGGCGAAATGAAAACTCAACATAGGCTGATCTATGATCTCGCCACCCAAACTCTCGGGCGCAGCACCAGCCCATAAACGAATATTGGTTGTGGGCAAGTTGTCATCAACCACTGGGGCAGGACCCAATGTCGCTAAAAGAGTTTTTGTGCTCTTTATCGTGCCTTTCACCCTACTTTTCACCTTACCCCTCACTGTTTTCTCCAAATTTCGACGCAAACACGCGCAGCTTGTGACTGCCATTCTATGGGTTTTCCACAACCTAAATCATCAAGGCGAGAACGCGTTTTCTGTGGCAAACTGACCTGCAACGCTGGCGCGCACCTCTCAGGAAATAAAAATACACATAAAACGTAGCACCCAACCGGCACCAGCAAAAGACAATGAACAAGGACACCGAATGATTCATAACAACGTTATCTTGCGGGCGAAACGCTCGGAAGACATAGAAGAAATCAGCAGCTTGCTCACCGCCCAAGCCAAAGTGTCTCTCACCGAGGAAGGGTGCGAACGGTTCGAGGTCTATCAGTCAGAAGCAGACGCCCAAACGTTCATTCTTGTCGAGTGGTGGGCTACCCAAGAAGACCTTGATCGACACAAAACTGCAAAACAGTTTGTGGAAGTTTACGTGCCCAAAGTCATCCCTTTGGTAGAACGATCCCCCCACCCAAGCACACGCCTAATCTAGAGATACATCCGCCTAACGGTATCGCCTTGACATTTCTGGTCATTATGCGGCTTTCTAGAACCATCTAAAATCGTAACATTAGACAAGAAAGACCTAACTTGGTGCATTTAGCGACGAGACAAGGCTCGAAGGCAATCTGACAGAGGTACCGGCTATGAGACTTTCAAAACTAACAAAACTTGCTGTTGTTATTCTCCTCATCGCAGGCTGTGGCGGTGGAGGCGGTGGCGGTTCAAATACGCCCAGCACCCCAGCCCCAGCAGCCACTCCCGCCACTGCACCTACAGTAACGGCAAGCGTTTCTGGAGGAACCTTTAACACAGCCCAATCTGTGACACTCACGGCAACCGCTAACGCAAACATATTTTTCACCACAGATTCAAGCACGCCCGACAACACCTCAAGCAGGTATACCGCCCCCATCAACATTTCAACAGATACTGTATTGAGCTTTATCGCGATTGGCAGCACCGGTCTAAGTAGCCCAGTAGTTAGGCAAACCTATCTAATCGATACCGTCGCACCTATGAACCACGCGCTTGCAAGTGCCACAGCTGTGATAAGTGCCAGCAATGAGGCAAGCTTTCCGCTGAGGATAGAAAATGCCGAAATAGCCGCTACCTATAGAGTAGTCGTCGAGGATTCCGCACCAAGCCCCAATGAAATTGTAAGAACTGGAAGAATCGTCAACGCTTCATCGACATCAATCCAAGTGGACCTTTCGACCTTTGCCAACGGGCAAGTCAGCGCGTCATTAGTACTCACCGACGCTGCAGGCAATAATTCGCCTGCATTCTTTTTGGCACTCACAAAAACCGGCAGCTTAGGGCCCTTTAGTGTAAGTGGCTCAGTACGCATTTCCCCCGGAACGCAAATCGACTCTGATGTTAACGACATAACAACCACAATAGTCAACAACGACTCCTTCACCGCCGCCCAACAAATATTTTCACCCGGCATGCTGGGCGGTTATGTAAACCTGCCGAACACTGGAGAAAGCGGACACTTAGATATTACCGGCGATGAAGATTTCTTTTTCGTTGAACTGGCAAATAATGATCAGATTATTTTGACTATCGGCGAAGACAGCGCTGACTTGGATATTGAATTGTATGACAGTACACGCGTATTGATTGACGACTCTTTGGGCGTGGGTAATACAGAGGTTATTGATGTTACCGCCTCGGGCAACTATTTCATTCGCGTTTTTGCATTTTCTGGCGCTTCTAACTATGTGTTGAGCGTTGGCCAAAGAGCAGGACTGAGCGTTTCTTCTAAAGATCAAAACGGCAGACTATCGAGCTTCGATGACTTTATTCCGAATCAGGCGGTCTTTCAGTTAGAAAACAACAAACCAATCGCCCAGATGCAGGCTAATTTGAACGATCTAAAATCTCAAGGGTTGATTATGGCCAATGTAGCCGCAGACAAACCGCAACTGATGAACTTTGGTAGTACTGGGCAACGTAATGCAATGATCAACTCTGGCAATCAGCAGTTGTCTTCCAAACGGACCCTCACCAGCAACAACCATAGCCAAAAAGAAAAACAAGAAACGATTTGGGCAATAAAAGCGTTAAGGCAGCGAACGGATATTAGCGACGCTCAGCCTAATTTTATGCGCCACAGCCGCGCCATACCCAACGACACGCTGTATAACGAACAATGGCACTACCCACATATCCGCCTACCTGAAGCATGGGATATCACTACCGGCAACCCCAATGTAATTGTCGCCGTCATTGACTCCGGCGTTTTATCCAGCCACCCAGACTTCCAAGGCAAGTTAGTTCAAGGGTATGACATGATAAGTAATGCCAGCAATGCTGGAGATGGCGACGGCGTTGATAGCAATCCGGAGGACCCCGGCGACCGAGGGCTGGGTGATGGCAGCAGCTCTTTCCATGGCACTCACGTAGCGGGTACAGTGGCGGCGGCCACTAACAACAACTCTGGCGTTGCCGGGGTTGCCTGGCAAAGCAGAGTTATGCCCATGAGAGTTTTAGGCCTAGAAGGCGGTACCAGCTTCGATCTGATACAAGCCATCCTTTACGCAGCAGGTCTTGAAAATGCCAGCGGGCAGGTACCCACACAAAGAGCTGATGTTATCAATATGAGTTTGGGCGGCGGCGGCTTTTCATCCAGTGAAGCAAGCGCAATTACAGCAGCGCGTAATGCCGGTGTAATCATAGTCGCAGCAGCTGGCAACAGTGGCAGCGCTAACCAAGAGTACCCAGCTTCATACGACGGCGTAGTGTCAGTTGCGGCCGTAAACCAATCTAATACACGCACCAGCTATTCCAATTTTGGCCAGGGTATAGATGTCACAGCCCCGGGCGGAGACCTAGATGAAGATGCGGATGGAAACGGCACACCAGACGGCGTGCTCAGCACAATCGGCAACGATAGAGAAAGTTCTACCACCTACGGGTATCGCTATTATCAGGGCACCTCAATGTCTTCGCCCCATGTGGCAGGCGTTGCTGCGCTGATGAAATCTGTGGCACCGAACATGACTCCGGCGGAATTCGATAGAGTGCTCAGTGAGGGTAGAATTAGTGACGACCTCGGCGTGGAAGGCCGAGACAATGACTTTGGTTATGGTTTGATCAACGCGATGAAAGCCGTAAACACTGCCCAAGAACTGGCGTCTGGCACCTTGGCACCACTGCCTACCCAACTGCAAATATCACCCGCTACTATCGACTTTGGCCTGACACAATCACAACAGAATTTTAACCTTGCCAACTCCGGCGGTGGCACCTTAAACGTGACAAGTGTCACCGAAAGCGTCAACTGGCTATCTGTTACCAATAACTTAAGCAATACAAACAACTTGGGTTCCTATACTGCCACTGCCGATAGAAGCCTGCTCGCGCCCGGCGATCACAATACCAACATCACCATTCAATCAAATCTTGGGCAGAATTTAGTCGCGGTCAAAATACGCATAAGTTCGACCATTTTTTCCGCGAGTTCCGGCACTCTTTTTGCCCTACTTGGAGATCCCGACACCGGCGACACCATTTATCAAGAGAACTTAGTGACGCCTTCCAATGGGAGCTATTCCCTTACCTTCAATTCTGTGCCCTCCGGGGAATATCAATTGTTTATCGGTTCGGATATGGACAATGACGGATTCATTTGTGATGCAGGAGAAGCCTGCGGTGCGTACCCAACTTTAAACCTAACAGAAAATCTTCCAGTAACAGCTGACACCCAAGTAGATATCAATGTCACCTTTGACCAAAGCCGCTTCTTCAATCAGTTAGGCGCAAATACATTTAGAGGGTTTTCTTACAAAGAGAAAAACAAGGAAGTGAGAAAGTAGCGTTTATAGCCGCACACTAATCCAAAGCAGCAAATACTACTTATCTGTGAGTGCCAAGTTGGCAATATAAGCGGCAACGATTGGGCGCGCAGCTGGTCCGGAAAAAGTACCACCACGTTGGGACGACTCTGCGCCTGAGTTAAATCTTCCACCTTCGCATCTCTCCTCAGCAAATTTTCTTGGTTCGTGCGCCCGAGCAACACCAACGCCCTGAGTTAACAACAGGGACACCCAACGAGCTCACTGGCCTACTTCTTGTAAGGAGTCATATCCATATTTGGGTAGCGGGCAGCTACACCTGCAACCGTTTCTTTCGTCCAATAACGGTCGCTTGGTGATGGAAAACCAATAAGCTCCCGCTCTTCGGGTGTCGCCTGTTCTATCCAAGAAGCGAAGCTAGAATAGATGCCCTGCTCTGGCCATCCAATAATCCCCATCCAACGCGGCTTCGCTGGCGCATAAGAAATGAAATGACCAACGCGAGCCCCTTCATCTAAAAATGCTGTGCCGCGGTGAAATGTGCGCATGCTGTAGGCCAACACTGACCCGGCGGGCATTGTCGTTTTGACTTCATTGTCATATAAACTTGGACGATCCTCTTTTTTGTAAACCGCTGGCCAAAGCACTTCATCTTTATAGTGTTGCCATGAACAAACCGCGGTGGGTGCTTCATGAGCAGCCACATCCGTATAGTAAATGAGGAAAGCGGTCTGCCAATAAGCGGGATCTTCGGGCGGATAAGTAAGCGTATGATTGACATAATCCAAATGCATATCTTGCTCTACGTCACCGTAATGGCCCTTACATTTATACGTCAGGTCCGACTGTTCGCAGAAAATCTCACCGCCCCCTGCCATTAGTGAGGCAAAACGCCGCAATTCAGGGTGCAGTGTAATGGCATTAAGTTGCGGACCTTTGAACGGAAATCTGACGTTTCTTCTCGATCGCGCAGTCTCGTCCCATTTGGCAGGTTTGGAGCCACTCGGATCCGCCGCATAGTCAAGCCAACCTGGAATAAAAACTTCGATCTCTTGACGCGCGCCCGACAATTCCTCTGGAGACAAAAAGTTTTCTAAAACCACAAAGCCATGGTCTCTATAGTGTTGAATTTGTTCTTCGCTAATCATGTTAACCCTCACTTAGTTGAAGACCTCATTTTGCCGTAAAATGTACTACCAAAAAGTGTGCGTTTACACAGCAGCTTTATATCATCGCAAACAGTTTCATGTGCCACAGCAAGTATCGCCCGGGGACGACTGCGCTTTGAACAGGCACTAGTTATTCAAAGAAAAAGAATATTCAAATAGGGAATCAAAGAAATGGGCAAAAAAATGCCCGCTATAGCAGGCATTTTTAAAAGCATTTTAGGGAAGGAGCCTTCTCTAACTAGAACTTTCCTTAAAGACTACTGTGTACCAGAAGTTGCAGTAGTGCTTGTAGTAGAGGTCGTACTCGTTGTTGCGGTGGTAGCTGTAGTAGCCGTAGTTGTAGGAGTTTCAGGAGTTGAAGAGTCATTCGCGTTATCAACAGCTACTGCTACTAATGCAGCGCCTACAACGCCAATTGCCACTGCGGTGCCAATAGCAATGCCTCCAGCGGCAGCAGCACCTGCCCCAGCGGCAGCTCCTCCTGCACCAGCACCGCCAGCACCAGCACCGCCAGCACCAGCACCTTCAGATCCTGATGCTGCCGCACCAAATGCTGGTTGGCTTATGCAAGCCATCAAAAGAACAGCACTACAAAAGATTGCTTTAGCAGCGCTAATTGTTTCCTTAAAAAAAGTTTCCTTAAAAAAACGCTGATTACTGACGTTGCGGGGACATCTATTTTACTCATTACAGTTTCTCTCAATTAAAATTTTGACTAAAAATGTTAATAAATGTTAATAAGGCGGCGCAATTGGGTGCTATTGCTAACTTTTTGCTAACTTTAGTCTCACTCGCAGGTTCTCACTCAGTATCAGCTTGGTGAACCTATCACCGCTACAACTACCTAATAAATCTATTCAACGGGTATTGAGAGATTCTCGCCCCACCAAATTTTTTAATATGCTTTTCAGCCATTCGGACAAAAATTTCTGACCAACGGTATCCAACAAACGTTTCCAGACAGTTTGCATAATGTGTTCAGAAACGAGCGTTTAGGCGCAGAAAAAAATTAAGGTCCGAAAACTCTCAAGTCAGTACCACGAAACTCGCCAACCCCAAATTTTTGCGCTTTTTCTTCATTATTTTTCGTGTTTTTTCGCTTTTTTGTCATTTTCTACCACTTTTTGTGTACTAAATTGATACAAAATTGGGCATAATCCGCGAAATTACGCACTGTAAGCCCACTTTTGGTGTGCGTGCGTAAATGATCTGCCAAAAATAAGCGCGACGACTCCGTCGCATATGGAGAACACAATTGTCTATTGTAGAAAACTATAAGGGGAAAGGACTGACCTTAGCTGTCATTCTGAATTTCGCTTTAATCAGTCTATTTTCGTCAATCAGCACTTCGGCGTATGCCATGGAACAAGCTGATTCTGACGTAATCGAAGAAGTAGTTACTATCGGCACTCGCAGTAAGCCTCGCTCAGTAACACAATCAATCGCACCTGTAGATGTCATTTCAGGTGATGACTTCGTTAATCAAGGCGGCATCGACACCAGCAACTTATTGCGTAACGTCGTTCCTTCTTTCAACGTCAACGACCAACCTATCAGTGACGCAGCGACGCTTGTTCGCCCTGCAAACCTTCGCGGTTTGGCGCCAGACCACACCTTGGTTTTGGTTAATGGCCAAAGACGTCATCGTGCCGCGGTAATTACATGGTTAGGCAATGGCCTATCTGATGGATCTCAGGGTCCAGACATTTCAGCCATACCAGCGCTGGCACTGAGCAGTATTGAAGTACTGCGTGATGGTGCAGCCGCGCAATATGGTTCTGATGCTATCGCAGGCGTAGTCAACTTCAACCTGAAGAACGACAACTCAGGCGGCTCCTTTGAAGCCAAATACGGTAGCTACCAAGAAGGCGACGGCGACCAATACATCCTAGCTGTCAACAAAGGTTTCGCTCTAGGCGACAACGGTTTCCTTAACGTAACAGCTGAATGGGCTGATACTGAAGCTACCGATCGCGCGGTACAGCGTACTGACGCGGCAGCCCTTATCGCTGCTGGATACCAAAATGTCGGCAATCCTGCACAGGTATGGGGTTCTCCCGAAGTAGCGGACGACTACAAGTTGTGGGCCAACTTTGGCGCTAACTTGAACGACAAAATCGAATTTTTCGGCCAAGCCAACTACAACAGCAAAGACGTACTTGGCGGCTTCTACTATCGTAACCCTACCAACCGTGGCAGCGTATATAGCGGAGACGGAGGAGCTACCCTTCTTATCGGTGACTTAACACCTGGCGCAGTAGGCGATACTAATGCTGGTTTTCCTGCATTGTCTGCTGGTGATGGCGTTAGCTGCCCAACGGTTGCATTAACCAACCTAGTGCCTGACGCTCGCGGCAGATGCGAATTGCTTCAGGATGCGAATTGCTTCAGCTTCCAAGAGTTGATCAGCGGCGGCTTTACACCTAACTTTGGTGGCGAAGTTTCAGATTCTTCTTTGTTGGTCGGCTTGCGCGGTGAAGCTGACAACGGTCTAGAGTGGAGCGTTAGCTCTTACTGGGGCATCAACAGAGCCGACTTCGTTATTAACAATACGGTCAACGCTAGTTTAGGTCCTATTACACCTCGCGACTTCAAACCTGGCTACTACGAGCAGGGTGACCACAGCCTGAATGCTGATTTCTCTTATCCTGTATCGGACGCACTTCAAGTAAGCTTTGGTGCTGAATTGCGTAAAGAAGAATTTACAATTGGCGCTGGCCAACGGGAATCCTATATCGACGGCGGCCTAGGCACACAAGGCTTCAGTACTTCAACCAATGGTTTCCCTGGATTTTCTCCAAAAATTGCTGGCAGCTGGGAACGAGAAAACTACGCGGCTTACATCGATGCGGAATTCTATGCCACAGAGCAACTGCTTATTGGCGCAGCTTTGCGTTTTGAAGACTTTGACGACTTCGGTACAACAACTAACTATAAGTTGGGCGCAAACTGGGCTATGAGTGAAGACATTGGCTACCGCGCTACGATCAGCACAGGCTTCAAAGCACCAACACCTGGTCAGTCAAATGCATCTAACATCTCCACTCAAATCATTGGCGGCGTTCTAACTAACCAAGGGGTTATACCTGCACGCAGTCCTGCAGCAGTACTGCGTGGCGCCACGCCACTTGACGCGGAAGAGTCTTTCCACTTCAGCATTGGTACTTATATGACCATTGGTGCATTTGACATCACTATGGACTACTTTGATGTTAATGTTGAAGATCGCCTAAGCCTCTCAAACGACTTCACCCTTTCAGCAGCAGACCTAGTCACTTTGGCAGGCCAAGGCATCGACGCTTCTGATATTTCACAGTTCCGTTTCTTCACTAACCAGTTCGAAACTGATACATCGGGAATCGACTTGGTCGTAACCACTGAAACAGAGTGGCTGAACGGTGTCACAACGTGGAACTTAGCTGCCAATATCACTACTACTGAAGTTAGCGACCGAGACCCCGCGTTGTTCGGTGCAGATCGTGTACGCCTAGTACAAGACGGCACACCAGGCACTCGCTGGAACGTCACCGCTAATCATAATGTTGATCAGTGGCGTTTCCTTGCTCGTATTAACTACTACGGTGAGTACTACGACAATGAAGCTGGCGGTTTCTTTGATGACGCAGTGCTCCTTGACCTAGAAGCAGCCTACAGCGTCAACGAGGACATGACCATCACAGTCGGTGGTCGCAATGTTTCCGATGAACAAGGTTGTTCAACTGCTAAGTGTGGTGGCACACCTCCAGGCGCGTTGGGCTTACCTTACAGCCAGTTCTCACCGTTTGGCTTTAACGGTGCGTTCTACTACGGACGTTTTACTTACAACTTTGAGTAAACTGAGCTAGCGTTTTGTCGGGCCCTGGTTTCAGGGCTCGACATCTCCTCTCTTCTCTTCTACTGCCTCACTCCATTTCTTTTTGATACCCGCCCGAGCACCAAACACCAGCACCTTCTGCCCTGAACGCGACCTTATAAGCCTTTTTTCAGCAGCTATTACTACACAAAGTAAACAACCCTACCCCAACGCATATTTTGTCCTTACCACTGTCCTAGCAAGCGCATTACGCCAACCCATTGCGATATAGACACCTTAATTCTCACCATTTACTCCATTTTGTAGGCCGTTAGTCCGTCGGATCTAGGCATTTACACAAAAAAGTTTAGTTTTCGCTCACGGACTAAAGCATAGAAATTTTCCGAAATTTCAATGTTCTTTTTAACCGCAATCGATAACAACTTAACTTGGCGCTAATCAGCGCATGGAGAGCGACTTAAATGTCAAAATTATTCAACGTAAACCTATGGAGAACAGGGCTTGTGGGCATTTTCCTCGCAGCTGTGTCTTTACTTGGGTTATCAGCACAACCAGCATTTGCTTTAGAACAGGCAAACCCTGAAATCATCGAAGAAGTAGTCACAATCGGCACAAGAGGTAAGCCTAGGTCAGTCGCCCAATCACTGGCACCGGTTGACGTTATTTCGGGCGACGACTTTACTAACCAAGCCGGCATTGATACCAGCGACTTGCTGCGTAATATCGTGCCCTCTTTTAATGTGAACGATCAGCCCATCAGTGACGCGGCCACATTAGTGCGACCCGCTAATCTAAGAGGCCTAGCACCGGACCACACACTTGTATTAGTCAACGGACAGAGACGCCACAGAGCAGGCGTTATCACCTGGTTAGGTAATGGTGTATCTACTGGATCTCAAGGTCCTGACATTTCTGCCATACCTTCGCTGGCACTGCGTACTGTTGAAGTACTACGCGATGGCGCTGCTGCTCAGTACGGTTCAGACGCAATCGCAGGCGTGCTTAACTTCAATCTTAAGAACGACAGCGAAGGCGGTTCTTTTGAAGCCAAATACGGTGGTTATCAAGAAGGTGATGGCGACCAGTACAGTTTTGCCGTTAATAAAGGTCTACCTTGGGGTGAAAATGGATTCGTAAATATCACCGCTGAGTGGGCAGACACCGAAGCAACAGATCGCGCGGTACAACGCGCGGATGCAACGGCACTGATTGCAGCTGGATACCAAGGTGTTGGCAATCCTGCTCAAGTTTGGGGTACGCCGGAAGTAACAGACGACTACAAAATTTGGGTTAATTTTGGCAAGGGTCTAACTGAGAATATCTTTGGCGAAGACATTTCAGCAAACATTGAAGTTTTTGGTACGGCCAACTACAACAAAAAAGATGTTCTAGGCGGATTTTACTACCGCAATCCAACCAATCGCGGCGGTGTATACAGTTCGGATGGCGGCAATACATTACTGATCGGAGACCTGACTCCAGGCCCAGTAGGACAAGATAATTCTGCATTCCCAGCATTATCTGCAGGAGACCGTGTAGCTTGTCCGACCGTCGCCTTAAACGGCCTCACACCTGACCCTGTGGCACTTGCACAGGTCACCGCGGATGCGAACTGCTTTAGTTTCCAAGAAACGATTAACGGTGGATTCACACCAAACTTCGGTGGCGAAATTACCGACGCATCTTTTTTGATTGGCCTACGCGGCGAACTAGAGAGTGGACTAAACTGGAGCGTCAGTGGTTATTGGGGTAATAATCTAGCAGACTTTGTCATCAACAATACGGTCAACGCCAGCTTAGGACCGGACACACCACGAGATTTTGATCCAGGCGCTTATGAGCAAGAGGACCTCAACTTCAATGCAGATTTCTCCTATGAGTTCTCTACAGAGTTGCAGTTGAGCTTTGGTGCCGAATATAGAAAAGAAGAATTCACCATTGGCGCAGGTCAGCGGGAATCTTATATTGATGGCGGTCTAGGCAGCCAAGGTTTCAGCACCTCAAGTAACGGTTTCCCCGGCTTTTCACCGCAAATTTCTGGCAGCTTTGATCGCACCAACTATGCACTTTATGTTGACGTTGAATACCTACCCACTGAAAACCTGCTATTGGGCGGCGCAATTAGATATGAAGACTTCGATGACTTTGGTACAACAACCAACTATAAATTCGGCGCAAATTACTCATTGGAAGAGGGCATAGGCTTTCGCGCAACAGTCAGCAGTGGTTTCAAAGCGCCAACACCCGGTCAGTCAAATGCATCGAATATTTCCACCCAGATCGTCAATGGAGTTTTGACTAACCAAGGCGTTATTCCTTCAACCAGCCCCGCCGCTCGTTTGCGTGGTGGCAGCGAACTGCAGCCAGAGGAGTCTACTAACTATACGCTAGGCGCATATTTGAGCCTTGGCGCGTTCGATGTAACGGCAGATTACTTTTTCATCAATGTTGAAGATCGCCTTAACCTTTCCAGCGACTTCACCTTAACTCCTGCGGACCTTGCTACGCTAATGAATCAAGGCATAGACGCCTCGGATATCTCGGAATTTCGTTTCTTCACCAATCAATTTGAAACAGATACGTCAGGCATCGATGTCGTGGTTTCTACAGATACCGAGTGGTTGAATGGTGTAACCAATTGGCAGCTTGCGTTCAACATCACCACAACAGAAGTGGTAGATCGCGACCCAACGCTGTTTGACAACGATCGGGTACTGCTGATTCAAGATGGCACTCCCGGAACACGCTGGAACTTCACGGCTAACCACAGCTTCGATCAGTGGCGGCTACTTGCTCGCATAAATTACTACGGTGATTTTTACGACAATGAAGCCGGCGGTTATTTCGATGGCGCATTACTCGTGGATTTAGAAGCGGCTTATACGTTAAATGAAGAAATGACCTTCACAGTAGGTGCCCGCAATATAGCTGACGAGCAAGGGTGCTCTACGTCTAGCTGTGGCACTACGCCGCCATCGGCTTTAGGGCTGCCTTACAGCCAGTTCTCTCCTTTTGGCTTTAATGGCGCATTCTATTACGGACGCTTCACTTACAATTTAGACTAAGCCTCTAATTTAAGTCAGCATTCTGGTTTGAGTAAGCAGCCTAGTTTAGCAATCTAATCTAGGCCGCCTATTCAAGCGCATTGGAATGACAAAGAGAAAAGCCCTGTATACAGGGCTTTTTTTGACCAGTGTTTTTTCGTTGCCAGCCCGGTTAACTCACAAGCGTTACTCGACTACTCCGGGTCTTATCAACTGCGATAAGAATCGTCTTGCTTATCCAACATTCTAAGCAATGCCGGCCAAGCCAATCGAGACGAACGGCTAGGTTTATTTGGCTTAACCCGCCCATAATCCCTCAGCATCTTTGCCGCGCTTTCTTTGGTGTGATGCAAGTCTGCACCGCTGGCCATGGCATCTACCTGCACCTTGCAGGCGTTTTCCAATATGTACATTTGGTAAAATGCTTCAGCGACGGTAGAGGCGCAAGTGAGTAGCCCGTGGTTGTGCATAATCATGGCATGCTTATCACCAATGTCCCGACCCAATCGCTCACATTCGTCTTCCGCACCTACGGCAATGTCGTAGTCGTGATAGCATAGGTTGTCCATCACCTCACTGGCCTGTTGGGTCAGCGGCAATAGCCCACACTGCATACAAGAAACCGCCATACCTGCTCTAGTGTGGCTGTGCAGCACCGCATTCACATCGGGACGCGCCATCAGCACAGCCGTGTGAATAGCATGGCCAGCGTCGTTATATTTGTAATCACCGCTGATGACATTGCCCTGAAAATCTACCTTCAGCAGCGATGAAGCCGTAATCTCATCAAACATCAGTCCGTAGGGATTAATCAGGTATTGGTCTTCAACACCAGGCACCCGTGCCGACAAGTGGGTAAAAATCAAATCCGTCCAACCGTACTTTACAAACAGTCGGTAACAGGCGGCTAAATCCGTCCTGACCTGCCACTCTTCGTCACTGATACCTGCAATTGGTGTTATCTGTTCAGCCATTGATACTTCTCCCCTTAAACTTAAAAATAAATGCCAAATTGGCTAACTGCGGCTCACGCCTAATGACTGTACAAGTGCGCATTTCTCAACATATAAGCTGGGCCATGAACCTCATTAATTGCTGAGTTTTCGCCATATAACCGCTCTTTTTGGCCGCCAAAGTTTTCCCGGTTAGCGCCTAAGGGCGCCAATTCAGCGGCTCTTTGTTGTGCAAGCTCGAGCAAGCCTTCTACAGGTGCCACGCTCTCGACTAGGCCTGCCTCTAAAGCTTGCGGGCCAGCCCAGCGATGGGCCAGCTGCACAGTCTTATGAAACACATGGCGGGGCATTTTATGCCGGAATAACGCCAGTTCTGGGCTGGGAATAGACAGGCCAATTTGTATTTCATTGGCGCACATAAAGCCGCGATCCTCGCGCATAACCCGAATGTCGTGGCACATAGCGGTCATAAAGCCGGCGCCGAAGGCATGGCCATTCACCGCACAGACAGTAGGTATGGGCATGGTCATGAAGCGCGCCATCAAGGTCATAAACTCTGGGCCAAAGGCTTTTCTATCGCCCGCAGCAGGAAATGCCTCTGGGTCTTGTACCCAATCCAAATCTAGACCGTTGGAGAAAAACTTCTCGCTGGCTGAAGCTGTGACTAGCGCCGCTGCACCGGTAGATGCCTCAACTTCATCCAAGACTTTGGCAATGGCGCGAACAAAGGTGGTATTCCAGCGATTTTCACCAGCGTTCAGCGTCATAGTAAACACATCGCCATTTTTCTCTAAATCAATCATATTCTTCCCTTGTCGTCTTCTGCATGAATTTCGTGACAAACGATTTTGTCCGCTTTGGTTGCAGCCTTCAAGTGAGATTGATGGGCGCGCAAATCCATTGATCAGCCACAGTCAGAGATTCCCTTGAACTCGATGGTGGCATCTGGGCAGAATCACCGCTAAGAGTATTTAGACCGCAAGCGTAAAAAAAACTGTTTTCGCGATAAACTACATCGAACCTGCTCAACGGAGCATGTTCCACAGCCAGATAAGATCATAACTAGGGAGTTCTCAATGATTCGTTTTTACCATGCCCCAGGCACTCGCGGTGTCAGACCCATTTGGCTATGCGAAGAACTCGGCATCAATTACGAAGTGGAGATGATTGAGTTTACTCAGGAATTTAGAGCCACCCCTGAATGGCGCAAAATAAGCCCGCTGGGCAAAGTACCCGTGCTAGTAGACACCGCCAACGACTTGCTGATGTATGAATCCTGCGCAATGGTCCAGTATCTGATCGACTGTTACGGTGAAGGCCAATTACAGCCGGTGCCGGGCACCCCAGAGCACGCTATTTACCAGCAGTGGAACTGGTTTGCTGAATCTACTTTTGCGCGCCCGCTAGGCGAAATAGTTAATCATAGCCGAGAATTTCCAGGCGAAAAGCGTATATTCGCTGTGGTTGCGGAAATGCAAAATCGCGGCGAGCAGTGCGCTGTCGCCGTTGGCGATGCTATCGGCGATAAAGCCTTTATATTAGGCGACGATTTCAGCGCCGCAGACATTAACCTTGGCTACTCAATTATGCTCGCCGAAAAATTTTTACCGAATGGATTACCAGAAAGCATCAAGCCCTACTGGCAAAGATTATCCTCGCGGCCGGCATTTATCAGGGCCACAAGTTAACTCTCTATAAGTAATAAAACACGGAAAAGTTGCGATGACAGAAAAGCACAAGGCGGAAAATCTCAGTTCAAATCGCGCCACCACAAAAGCGCATTGGATGCCGTTTACAGCAAATCGCCAATTCCATAAAGACCCGCGCATCGTGGTGGCGGCTGACGACTGTCACTTCATCAGCGATGATGGCCGACGCGTATTTGATTCGTTATCTGGACTATGGTGCTGTGGCTATGGCCACAATCGACCTGAGATAAGCAACGCCGTCACCGAGCAACTGGCAATATTAGATTACGCCCCAGCATTTCAATATACCCACCCCGGTGCCACCACCTTGGCAAACCGCCTGACCGATATGGCGCCTGGCAACCTCAACCACGCCATTTTCACCAATTCAGGTTCAGAGTGCGCAGATACAGCGCTGAAGTTAGCGCGAGCGTATTGGCGGCTCAAAGGTCAACCCAGCAAAACGCGCTTTATTGGCAGAATGAAGGGTTATCACGGCGTGAATTTCGCCGGTACTAGTCTTGGCGGCATTGGCGCGAACCGAAAACTGTTCGGCCAGCTGGGTGATGCCGACCACCTGCCCCACACGTTGCAAGCTGAATTTGCTTTCACCAAAGGCCAAGCTGAGCACGGCGCAGAACTGGCCGATCACTTGCAGCAATTGATCATGCTGCATGACGCGTCAAATATCGCTGCGGTGATTGTTGAACCTATGTCTGGATCTGCAGGCGTTATCGTACCGCCCAAAGGCTACCTGCAACGGCTAAGAAATATTTGTGACGAGCACAACATTTTGCTCATTTTCGACGAAGTTATTACCGGATTTGCGCGAACAGGCGAGCGCTTTGGTGCTGACACCTTTGGCGTAGTCCCAGACATTATGACCGTGGCCAAGGGTTTAACTAATGGCGTTATTCCTATGGGCGCGGTGCTCAGTTCTGCGCCTATCTATGAGGCTTTCATGGCCATAGAAACCCCGGAGCATATGGTGGAGTTACCTCACGGCTATACCTACTCTGCGCACCCTGTTGCCTGCGCGGCGGCTAATGCCGCACTAAACGTGTTTGAAAACGACAACATGGTCCAGCGCTCCAAAGCCCTTGCACCGGTATTGGAAGAGACACTGCATAGCTTGCGCGGCACACGTCATATTACTGATATTCGCAATTTCGGCATGGCCGGCGCTATACAACTCAGCCCCCGAGACAACGACCCAACCATTCGACCCTTTGAAGTGGGCGTACGTTGCTGGGAAATGGGCGTGTACGTGAGGTGGGGCGGCGACACCCTACAATTTGGGCCCGCATTCACTGCCTCCAAAGATGACATCAAATCTATTGCCAGCGTTGTTGGCGAAGCGCTGGAACAAACCAGCTAACCTTCGGCGGGTACTCACGACCTTGTCATCAACAACCGGTATCTTGTGCATAAGTGACCAACAGCCTGCGGCACGATTTGGCAACCTTTAACGGTAAACGGGTGGCGCAACATTTGCTTTAGAGAAAAAAATTAACCCTGTTCAACCTTAGCTTGACCAGCGTACCATCCCCCTCGTGCATGGATAAAACCAAACCGTTTAACCCTAGCCGCAGCCCAGCAAATCCTTGCCAATAGGCACGCGGTCAAACTTAGGAACTTACTGATATGCGTTTTTCAATTATTCTGGCGATCACTTTTATTTTTAGTGCATGTAGCCAACCTGAGGCAAACCAAACACCCGCAGCAGAGGCCATGCCGATGGCTGAAACCACTGCACCTGCAACCAATGAACTGTCAGCAATCTTGGCGGCTCAACCAGAGGCAGTACAGGCGCGATACGTTTACCGCCACCCTGAAGAAACCCTCAACTTCTTTGGCATACAGCCGGGCATGACCGTAGTAGAGGCCCTACCAGGCGGCGGTTGGTACAGCAAACTGTTGCTGTCCCACCTTGGCGCAGAAGGCCAATTGGTCGGCGTAAACTACCCACAAGCCGTATGGCCGCTATTTGGCTTCTTCAGCGAAGAGCGCATAGCCCAGCTGGCTACGTGGACAACTGACTGGCCAGCAGGCGCTCAAGAATGGCGCGGCGAAAACGCTGCATCTGTCTCGGCTTTTGAATTTGGCAAGACACCAGAAGACTTAAGCGGCACCGCGGACGCGGTGTTATTTATTCGCGCGCTACACAACTTAGCAAGGTTCGAAGACCAAGGCGGATTTTTAACTACGGCAATTACAGACAGTTACAACGTGTTAAAGCCAGGCGGCATTGTCGGCGTGGTGCAACACCATGCACCAGACACTGCAAGCGACGAGTGGGCTAACGGCTCTAGAGGCTACCTAAAGAAGGGTTTTGTGATTGCACAAATGCAAGCAGCAGGCTTTGAATTTGTTGCAAGCTCTGACGTTAATGCCAACAGCAACGACCAACCTGGCGCTGAGGACGTTGTTTGGCGTCTACCGCCCTCTTTGCGAGGAGCAAAGGACGACGCTGAATTAACGGCAAAAATGCTGGCTATCGGCGAATCCAATCGCATGACATTGAAGTTTAGAAAGCCGCTTTAATAGGCAGACAGCAACTCATGAAAAGGGGCACTGGAGAGACATCCTAGGCCACTGCCCCGTCTTCAACTACACGCACCATCACAGCTTTAACACGACCTAGCGGACACATTCTGTGGAACTCACAGCCATTTGGCTCACTCTTAAACTGGCGTCCATCACCACCCTGATTCTGCTGTTTTTAGGCACCCCACTTGCGTGGTGGTTGGCCCACAGCAGCAACAAGCTGCGCCCCGCTGTTGAGGCCCTAACGGCAATGCCTCTCGTCATGCCGCCCACAGTCATCGGCTTTTATCTTTTGCTGCTCTTCAGCCCAGACAATCCCATTGGACAGTTTTGGTTTCAAATCACCGGCGACACTCTCACCTTTTCTTTTTCTGGGTTGGTTGTCGCATCCCTAATTTATTCGCTGCCCTTTATGGTGCAGCCCTTAATGAATACTTTTGCCCAGGTCGGCAAAGGCCCGATTGAGGTGGCGTATACATTAGGCGCAAAACCTTGGGACGCTTTTTGTAATGTAATTTTGCCACTCTCATTAAGGGGCTACATTACCGCTTCGGTACTGACCTTTGCGCACACCATTGGCGAGTTCGGCGTTGTATTAATGGTCGGCGGCAACATTCCTGGCGAGACACGACTTGTCTCAATTGCCATTTACGAGGAAGTTGAAACCCTCAACTATGCTCAGGCGCATTTGCTTTCAGGCATCCTTGTCGCATTCTCGTTTATCGTCTTATTGCTCGTCTACAGTACCAACCGGCGTGCCGCTATGCGGGTGCTGTAATATGTTAAAGCTAGACATAAATTTGCAACGCGACGATTTTGAGCTCGCTATCGCAACCACCATTGGCGCAGGTGTAACCGCCGTCTATGGCCCTAGTGGCAGCGGCAAGACCAGTTTACTCAGAGCCATAGCGGGGTTAGTGCCCGCCCAAGGCCAAATCACGTTTATGGGTGACACATGGCTGGATGCGACCCCGCCAACGCCCAATTACCAAAGAGCCACTTACCAAAGACCCCCTTACCTAAGACCGATAGGATTGTTGTTTCAAGACGACCGACTCTTCGGACACCTGAATGTGCTGGGTAACCTGAACTTTGCAGTAAAACGAGCACCACGCAGAAAACCAGAGGGGGAGCGCCAACCGACCAAGGCAATTTCACTTGAAGCGGTAGTGGAGACATTTAATTTAGCAATGTTGTTAGAGCGCAGTGTGACCAACTTATCCGGTGGCGAGCGCCGCAGAGTGGCCATGGCGCAAACGCTACTTACCCAGCCACAACTACTGTTGTTAGATGAACCCCTGAGTGGTTTGGATGAGGCTCGAAAAAGAGAAATACTGCCCTTTTTGTATACACTGGCTAACGAATTCTCAATACCCACCCTATACGTTAGCCACCAACTGGAAGAGGTCACACAGCTGTGCCAGAACATGCTGGTCATGGATCAGGGCGAGCTACGCTTTCATGGCACCACTCATGAAGGCGTCAATTTTGTGGAGGCACAGCTCAGCAACTTAATGACCACCGACCTTTCTTTTTTGACGGGCACCGTCATTGGAGTAAATGACACCTACCATCTAACGACATTAGATGTGGCTGGCCAAAGGGTACAAATCCCCCAATCACAATACAAAAATTTACAGACTGGCGACCAGGTCACCCTGAATATAAAACCCCGTGATGTAGCCCTTGCACTAGCGCAACCCAGCGGCATAAGTATTCGCAATATTTTGCAGGGGGTTATTAAAAATATCGCAGCGACAGAACAGTTTGCCGATATCACCTTGAGTATTGGCGACCAGACCCTACGCTCACGCATAACGCTGGCAGCCGCCAACGAACTCAAGCTAGCGCCAAACATGAGCATCTACGCATTGCTCAAAAGTAGCGGTCTAAGTTAAATAAGATAGCCTGATATTTCGCAGGACCCAACAAACGAACAGCAAACTCGCTTGCCCATCTGCAAACCAACCGCTAATCGGCGTTACGCCAGTTGCCATGAAACCCATAAGGTATTCGATGATCTAAATAGGCTTTAGCGAGAGGCCCCGCTGCGACGTTTTGCGCGTCCATAATGGCTAAATGACTGGCGCCTCTATTTGCATCATAAACATGCGCCAACAAAAACCCTTCGCCCTCGTCAGCTGTACTAGAGGCTGGCACAAAAATTGGCTCCCCTGTTGCACACCCCTCACCCACGTCATATAAATCCAACGCGTTAGTCTTATGGTCTACTGCGCCAATAACGTTAAAGCCGCCTACTTTTTCCGGCGGCTGAGTATCGCCAGCAAAATAGCCGTAACGATAATCCATACCGGTCAGGCGCTCATCAAAGCGCGGGAACTCACAAACAATGTCATGCAGTTGCTCAGACTTAAACACGTCGCTGGCACCGTCTAAGTCAAAGGTCCAGCGGACCATTTTTGCCAATGCCTTCTTTGGATCACCCCGGCTGCCGTCTACTAACGGAAACAATGGCGCTTCAGGATACTCACACACATCACTGATGATCTTATTGCCCTGAGTATAAGTATTCATGGGATGGAATACGTAGCTGGGCGCGCCACGGAACCAGCGCAAATCTTTCACTGAACCCGTTCTGGGCATAACACCGATATGCACACCCTTCTCTGGCTCCCAGGCGTAAACAGGTCCGCCTGCGAAGGCACGCTCTAGTGACCCAGTAAGCGGCATGATTGGGAACAGAATATGTTCTTTGGTCACCATAAAATCGTGCACCATAGATGCATACGGCGCTACAAATGACTCTGAACGAGTGACTAAACCATTTGCGTCCACAACGCTAAAGGTCATGTGCTCTGAGATTTTGCCGTCGGCGTTATAACCAAAGAAAAACATTTCTCCAGTTTCTTCATCCATTTTCGGGTGGGCGGTCATTGGCCCGAGGAGTTTGCCACCAAAGGTATGTATCCCCTTAGTTTGCAATGTTATGGGGTCTAGCTCGATGGGGGCATGGGCCTCTTCTAAAACTAACAGTTTACCGCCGTGCCAAATAATATTGGTGTTAGCCACGCCGTCGGTCTGTATACCCTGCACGCTTTCATCAACGTCCATGGGGTTAAAACTGCTGAAAAGTGCGCGCCCGGCTTCACGCTCTTTCTCAAAACGCTGAGTTCGAACCCAGCGGTTGCGATAGCTCACGCGCCCGTCTTCGACACTTAAGGCGTGGACCATGCCATCCCCACCAAACATGTGATAGGTGCCTCTAGGTGCATATTGAGCATTTGGGCCGTTACGGTAGAAAGTGCCATTGAGTTGCTTGGGTACTTCGCCTTCGATCACTAAATCGTGAACGTCGCATTCCATTTGAAGGGGTGCAAAACCACCACGTAGATTGGGGTGATTTGGGAATAATTGAGCCATCGGTATGTTCCTATCCAATTGTGCCGTTCTAAATGACGACTTACTTAGATTAAGTCTACACCTACTGGACAGTGATCGGAGCCTAAAACATGAGGCCAAATAAAGGCCTCTTTCACCCGGCGCATGCCGGACCGCGAGGCAAATACATAGTCTATGCGCCAACCCACGTTGTCGTCTCGGGCACCGCCAAATTGACGCCACCAAGAGTAATGATCTGGCTCGTCTACATGAGTTGCTCTAAAGGTGTCCACCCAACCATGACTCTGCCAGCGAGTGAGTTCGTCGCGTTCAAGTGGTAAAAACCCACTGGCCTTTTTATTGGTCTTAGGGCGCGCCAAATCTATTTCTTCGTGCGCAGTGTTGTAATCACCCACCACATACACAGGACCCCGCTTACGCAGCACCTCAATACGATCGAACACAGCCTTATAAAAATCCATTTTATATGGCACGCGAGAATTATCACGATCCTTGCCACTGCCTTTGGGAAAGTAGACACAAACCACAGCCAGCCGGCCATAGTGCGCAATGATAAATCTTCCTTCGTCATCAAAGCGGTCTTCACCCAGACTTGTTTCAACACGGCTAGGATTGGTTTTACTGTAAATGGCTACCCCGCTGTAACCCGGGCGTTTGGCCGGCGCAAAGCACACGTGCCAATTTGGCGGCGCCAAAACATTAGGCGGCAGCTGTTCTGGAAAGGCACGCACTTCCTGTAATGCAACCACATCAGCATTTGAGGATTCTAAAAAATCCAAAAAGCCGCGTTTTGCGCAAGCACGAAGTCCATTTACGTTCCAACTAACAATCCGCATCTTTCTAACCATTTGAATAAGCAAACATCTCAGTAGTGAATAGAAACCATTTTACGATTATGGCGCAATAAAAATGCGGACCAGCGGTAGCCTCTAGACAGACCACCTGCATTTTTTTGAAAAAAAAGTGTTTTTTTGAGGACTGTTGTCCACTCTTAGCGGCGCAAAAGCAATGCGGCCCACCGGGTTAGGTTGAGCACATCTGCCAACGCCGCAGCGACATAGGTAAATGCCGCTGCACGTAAAATCTTCGCAACAACCTGTTCTTGCTTCGCGCCCAAGTAAGAACCGGCTTGCAAAACCGGTAACGCCTTACCAAAACTTGCGTCCCATTCTATCGGCAGAGTTACAAGATGAACCATCATCCGAATCAAAAGCCCACCAAGACCGCAAGCCGCTAGCACCCAAAACGGCACAGGATGACGGGTTATTAGCGCAAAAATAGGCGCCGCCCAAATAGCCCCTGCGCTGAATCGAGCAACCTTGTCGGCAATAGGCACTAATTTGGTCCTTATCACCAGTCGAGGGTCATTCTGGTGGTCTTGCATTGCATGGCCCACTTCATGAGCGGCAATGGCAACTGCCGTTAGCGAACGGCCAGAGAAATTGGCCTCGCTTAACCGCACGCGCTTGTCTACCGGGTCATAGTGGTCACCGATTTCTGTGGTCTCTACCTTTACCGAGTCTAGACCAAAGCGCTCAATAAGATGCTGAGCCAGCTCACCGCCCGTACCTGGCATGCCCTCTAAATCTTCAGAGTGGGCATTCATCACCCAGCGCACCCATAAGCTCGGCGCAAACACCACGACCACGAGTATCAAGACAAGTACGATCATTCCGCTAGTTACTCATCAACACAGAATAAATGGCATTGAACCGACTAATAGCCGGTGCCTTCGCGTTTTGTCTCAGCAATGCCTCGAGCTGCTGCCAACTCTTTCGCAGCATTTTTCGTCATATGACCAGATTCACTGCCCAAGGTGACAAAATTGAACCCTAGCTCCAAATACTTCTGGGTATATTCAATACCGCCCGTATGAATACCCGCGGCAATACCGTGGGCCTTACATTTGGCTAACAAAGATTTAACCATCTCCAAGTGCTCGGGCTGAGGTTGGTCTCCCATTGCGGGTAAACCCATAGACAGCGCTAAATCTGCGGGGCCAATGTACACACCGTTGAGGCCCGGCGTAGACATTATTTCGTCTGCATTGGCGATGCCTTCAGCCGTTTCAATCATGGCTATACACGCTATTTGATCGTTGGCTTCAACGGCATAACCGCGCCCGGCATAAAGGGCGGCACGAATAGGTCCAAACGAGCGGTTGCCTAAAGGTGGATAACGACACGCGCGCACAGCAAGCTCTGCCTCTTCACGGTTGTTCACCATTGGTACGATCACGCCATAGGCACCGGCATCTAGCACCTTCATAATTTCGTAGGGCTCATTCCAAGGCACTCTAACAATAGGTGTGGCATCTGAATTAGAAATAGCTGGCAACATATCTCGCACATCAGTGTAATCAATGAGACCGTGTTGCATATCAATGCACACCCAATCGAAACCTAATTTCGATATAACTTCCGCTGAATAGGCGTTTGCAAGGCTCAGCCAGCAGCCGATGGTTTGCTCATCATTACGCCAAGCGGACAGTGCTTTATTTTCTCTCATACCAGTCCCTCCTACATAGTTTTGCCTGAGTACCATACGTCATTTTTACGCAAAAATTCCATCAGATAACGCAGTAGATCGCCTGCCTGGTAACAAATACCTGACTAAAATTTAGACCCATCTAGTAACATTGAGCAATACGGCGGATGCTGGCGCCCTAAATATGACCTGAATACCAAAAACTTGAATACCACTATGACAACACTGAACCAACAATTTATTGACCTTAGCAATACCACCAGAGAGCTCATCGGCCTGCTGGTTGAAACGGATGAAAAATTCTGGCTCATGGTGATGCGGCGTGCAGTGGTCAAGGTCGATGCCCACGAACTCGCTGGGGCGACCTTAATTTTGGGTTGCTACGGTGGGATGGATACTTTTTCTGATTTGATCATAGGCAAATCTCTTGAGGCAGACGACCCACTGAGCTTTCGTAACTTAAATGCTCGCTTAGACCATCTGCGAACCCAGACCTTTGAAGCAGCAAGGCGTATCGCAGCGCGACAAACTTGGTAACCAGAGCGCCTTGTAGCCCAGAGTTAGGGCAACCAAATGGCCCGCAGGTCATTACTGCACCATCACGTGCCTATCACGAGCCCATCGATGAAACGCTAGAAGCTTGAAAAGTCTGGCTGTCTACGCGCTTTAAATGCGGCAACCGCCTCCAAGTTAGCGGGTCCACCCATCAACTTAGCCAGCGCTACATTCTCTATTTTATAGGCTGCGCGCAAGGCATCGCGACGCGGCGTCATCATTAGTTCTTTGGTATCAACAAGAGAGGCCAACGGCTGGGCGGCTAAAATCTGCGCGTGCTCATAGACCTTGCTCAGAAGCTGTTCTGCCTCTACCACAGCAAACACCAAACCCA
Organism: Pseudomonadales bacterium; assembly: GCA_028228615.1. Lineage (GTDB taxonomy): Bacteria > Pseudomonadota > Gammaproteobacteria > Pseudomonadales > Azotimanducaceae > UBA4421. Next base: position 33,663 of record JAOJBS010000023.1, read on the forward strand.
ACTCTTTACAGGTTTGAGCATCCATCCACTGAGAACTCAAAAGCCCCCAGAAAGCGTTTTGATAGCCCATAAGTTGCGGGAAGGTCACGGTACTTGCCGCCTCTGCAGTTAACCCTAATGAGGTGAAAGGGCAGCGCAGGCGCGCGTTGTCGGCCATAAACACCAAGTCAGCCAAGCCACAAATAGTGCAGCCAAAACCAACGCCTAACCCATTAACCGCTAGTAAGATGGGTTTTGGAAATTCAATAATTGCCTCAAACATGCCGGGAAACCCATATTTGGGTGCAGGCCCACCACGTTGAGCCGCCAAATCCATACCCGCAGAAAATGCTCGACCAGTACCTGTAATTACCAATACTTTGACACTGTCATCCTCGGACGCCGCTAAAACATCAGCAGCTACCGCATCGAACATATCGTCGTTAAATGCGTTAAGAGCTTCCGGGCGATTAAAGGCAAGGGTTCTTACCGCGCCGTTGTTACTGATCGATGTGAGCATTTTCTTATCCTTGCGTATGCTTTATCTCTGAGCTGCGAAAAGTTTAGCCCAATTTGCTTACACGATACAAAGGAAGCGCTGCCGCCTTGTGAAGCACTTTCCCCTTGAGCAGGGCAGGTTTCCGGCATACCTTTAAGTTTATTACTCAGCACCCTTGGACAGACAATGCCTGAAATCAGAGATCTAACCTACGTGCGCTTCGAAATCGAAGACCTGGACAAACAAGCGCAATTTCTGACAGATTTTGGCTTTGAAGTCTCACGAAAAGGCGACCGCCTTTTTGCACGAGGTTACGATAGCGCGCCCTACATTTATGTTGCCGAGCAAGCCAAGGGGCCAGCAAGGTTCCAAGGCATGGGCTTTGAAGCGCTCACCCAATCAGAGTTAGAGCGTATTGCTGCAATTGATCATGTCCCAATAGAGGAAATAGAGCTACCTGGAGGCGGTTTAAGGGCGCGAATGGTCGACCCTGATGGCAATGAAGTAGACATTGTTTATGGCGTATCCCAGGCCAGCAAGTTACCACCACCGTCACGGTCACCCCTTAACCAAGAGAACCAAGAGCGTCAGGCCAACCCTAGACTAGGACAAAGGGTGAGTTTTACCGAAGCCTCATGCAGCATTAAAAGACTCGGACATTGCGTATTGAATGTCACAGATTTTCCCATCAGCGAGGCTTGGTACAAAGAGCGCATTGGCTTTATCACCAGTGACGAAATTTATATCGGCAGCGAAGACAAGACATTGGGTGCATTTATGCGCCTGGACCGTGGAGAGGCATATGTAGACCACCACACGCTATTTTTGGTCGGTGCAGGCCACAGCGAATTTAATCACGCAGCCTTTGAAGTTTGTCACTGGGACTACATCATGCAGTCCCACGATTTTCTCGCGCAACAAGGCTATGAGCAGCGCTGGGGCGTAGGCAAGCACGTATTAGGCAGCCAAGTTTTTGACTATTGGAAAGACCCCGCAGGATTTACCCTAGAGCACTTTACCGACGGCGATCTGTTCAACCGCTCTTTTGGCTCCCACAAACAACCCATCGAAAATCTTCTAGCCGTGCACTGGGGACCAGAGGGCGCGCCCTAATTTGCTAAGGGCAACGTTGACTGGTTTTGAGCTAAACCGGCGCTAGCATAGCGACTGCAACGGCTATGTTGGCGCAATGACGCCCTCTAGCAGAGCAATATTGGCACTGGATGCAGCCCAACGATGGGTCGCCAACTGTTGATACTCTGGGCTGTTGTACCAGGCTTTAGCGGCCTCGGTTGATGGAAACTCAATCAGCACCGTACGCGTGTAGGACCACTGCCCTTCCCATACCGCCGGCGCTTCATCTACGGCCAGCATCTTGCCCTCATAGCGCACAAAAATTTGCATAAAGCCTTGTTCATAAAGCGCATATTTTTCACGGTCTTGAATATTTATTTGTGCGGTTACATAAGCGGTCATGCTTCAGTCCTCTTGAATCTTCCTAAATCCTCTTAAATCCTCTAAAGCTCTCTTGAGTTAAAGCGGATCCTATTTGTACCTCTGGGATCCTCCTAGACAAAACCAACGGTACAGTGCAGCGAGGCATAAACCTGCGCTGTAGACATAGAGTGACACAGTGAGAAATAGAGCGAAATAGTGAGAAATTTTTGCACCCTTTTACAAATAGCCTACAGCGCGATAGACGCCCAGCCCCGGTATTGTGTACACAACTAAATCTCTAACACGCACCCCTAACCCATGCAGAGGTCCGCCCACTGTCCATTTCAGGATGACAGCTCAGTAGGCAAGCGTTTCGTTCGGCGGAAAAATTAGGACAGAGCAATACAATTTACAAGACAACTTTTGCCAATCAAAAAGATCAACCAACTTAAGATACTTTTGCTATCTTTATCTGTATACCAAAAATATCATATTCAACCCTTTCTCTCAGGGCTGGCCTTTAACTCATGTCAGCCCAATCTAAACGCATTATCAAAGCCAGAACTAAAGCGGGCCTCACCCAAGCAGAGCTCGCCAAGCGTCTGAAAGTCACCAGAGCAGCCTGCAGCCATTGGGAACAAGGCATATCCAGCCCTAACACAAAACACCTAGCAAACCTTTGTTTAATACTTGAAGTTAACCATGAATGGCTCTCTGTAGGTCGAGGAGAAATGTATGCAAAAGTTACCGAAACCGCCAAGTTAGCTGGCAATAAGACAGGTGACCTCAGGGCCGCAGAGACTCGGAGTACCTACAAAACCCGCAAACCCAAAGCGGATAATGAGTTAGCAAAATTCACAAATATGTTCCTCGCACTGGCCCAACCTGAGAAAAAACTAATTATTGATATGTTGAAGGCACTAACACCGAAGCAGTCTAAATAGTCCAAACAAAATTGAGTTACGCCACTAAACTCAGGCAACAGCAGCGCTTTCAAAGCGTCCAAGAGCCCCCCACCCAAACCGCTTAATGTAAATCAAAAATTTACACTAAAATCTACTCGGCACGCCCCAACAGGTATTCTAACTCACATGTACGACTTGCCAAGCCAGAGGCGGCTTTAGCAGTGGACCCAGATTTGCAAGTTTGCAAGAGAAACTCCTAGCACTGTGTCGCTCCAGCGCCGCACCTGCGGGGAGCGTTTTTCCATATGGCATTGATGTTTATCATCGCGGCACGAATTTAACGGCAGGCAAG
>JAOJBS010000024.1:0-34103 GCA_028228615.1 Pseudomonadales bacterium
TGAAAGATAAGTGGCCAGAGTTTGGTAGTGAGCCGCTGATTTTGATTTTAGATGAAATAACAGACCCGCGTAATTTGGGCGCTTGCCTGCGCACAGCCAATGCCGCCGGCGTTAATGCGGTGATCATGCCCAAGCGTAACAGCGCGCCGTTAAGTCCGGTGGTGCTAAAAACCGCTCAAGGCGGCGCGGAAGATTTGTTTTTAGTCCAAGTGACCAATCTGGCTCGAACCATTGCCTGGTTGCAAGGCCAAGGTGTCTGGGTACTTGGCGCCGATGGAGAGGGCGGTACTGTCTGGGACACCATGGACTCTAAAGGCCCCACCGCCTTGGTCATGGGCAGCGAAGGTAAAGGCTTACGCCGGTTAACTCGAAGTCTGTGCGATCACTTGGTCAGTATCCCTATGTTTGGCAGCGTTGAGAGCCTAAACGTATCGGTAGCCACCGGCGTACTTTTATATGAAATGGTCCGTCAACGGACAGTTGCAGCAAAAACCGCCGCTTCCTAGTCTGCATTGTTGGTTGCAGGTCTATTGCCCCATTAAGTGAAACCCCCAAAGCTGGGTTGATACCGCGCAAACTTACGCAAGAGCTGAGCTCAACAGTGGCTTTAAGCGAATCTTTAAGTCCAAGCAAAAGCCTTGCGCGTCAGTGCAGGGCCGCCTACAATGCGCGCCCGCAAAGCTTTAGGCTGGGTGGGACTCATCCTTGCTTCACAATGGTAGCGAAAGCGTAAATCCTTGGAGGCAACTCGTCAGCTTGACTGACGTCAACCATAAGGAAGCGCAATGCGACATTATGAAATTGTTTTTATGGTACACCCTGATCAGAGCGATCAAGTACCAAGTATGATCGAACGCTATCACGGGATGATAGAACGCGGTAACGGCAAGGTGCATAGAACCGAAGACTGGGGCCGTCGCCAACTGGCTTTCCCAATCAATAAAGTGCACAAAGCACACTACATCATGCTTAACATTGAAGTGGGTCAAGAAACTCTTGATGAGCTAGAAAGCGCATTCCGCTTTAACGATGCAGTGATCCGCAGCATGGTGATCAGACGTAAAGGCCCTGTAACGGGTAACTCTAAGATTTACGAAGAAGAGTTGCGCGACAAAGAGAAAGATCGTGAACGCGACCGTCGTCGCGAAGAAGAGTCTGCTAGCAGAGCCGCTGAGCCAGCTGCTGAAGAAGCACCTGCTGCAGAAGAAGCTGAAGTGGCGCCCGAAGCCGCAGCAGAAGCACCCGCAGTTGAAGGAGAAGCATCATGATGAGAGGCGGTGGCAGAAGAGTACAAGTCCAGTTCAAAGAAATTGAAGTGGATTACAAAGATTTGGATTCACTAAAGCAATTTATCGGTGAAACCGGAAAAATCGTTCCTAGTCGTATCACCGGCGCAACAGCCCGATTCCAGCGTAATCTTGCAAAAGAAGTTAAGCGCGCTAGATATTTGGCATTGTTGCCTTATACCGACCAGCATAAATAAGCGGGCATAAGGAAAGTCAATGAACGTTATATTATTAGAACGCGTAAACAATCTCGGTGATTTGGGTGATGAAGTTTCTGTAAAGCCAGGCTTTGCACGTAACTACCTAATTCCAAATGCCAAAGCTGTTCAAGCGAATAACGCTAATCGTGAAGTTTTCGAGCAGCGTCGCGCTGAGCTAGAAGCGAAAGCGCAAGGCATATTGGGCGAAGCTAAGGCTCGCGCAGAGAAGATCGAAGGCCATATTTTGACCATCATGGTTAAATCTGGCGAAGAAGGTCGTTTATACGGCTCCGTTGGTACTCAGGACATCGCCGATGCCCTAGTAGCCGATGGCCATGAAGTAGAGCGTAGCGAAGTTCGCCTACCAGACGGTGCTATCCGCGCCCTTGGTGAGTACGAAATCGCCGTACAACTTCACTCTGACGTAACAGCCGGCATTAAAGTCGCTGTTGTTGAAGAGTAGCCGATAGATTAAATAGATCTATTGTGAAGGTGCCCCGGTGCTTGCATGCATTGGGGCCATCTTCAGCAAAGAAAGCGTTTAACAAAATGCTTATTTAGCAAGGCGCGAACGCCAATTTGTAGAATTCAGATACGAGTAACGCTAAGCCATTAACTCAATGGGTTGCAATCCCAGCGTTTACTGCTCAATCTCCCTATCCCATATTAAAGAGTGACCTGCTGACTTTTTCGCCGTTCTAGTCGCAAAATAAGCGCCAGGCCCCGTTCGAATATTCGACGCCAGAAAAGTAGCAATTAAAGAACTGAATCGCCCATGTCTGAGTACGACCCAGAAAATAACGCTGTAAGCGCGCTGAAGGTGCCGCCCCATTCTAATGAGGCAGAGCAGTCAGTACTGGGCGGCTTAATGCTAGACGACCAGTCCTGGTTTGACCTCATAGAGGTGGTGCAAGACACTGATTTTTATCGCACTCAGCACCAAATTATTTTTGCTGCCATGAATGAGTTAGCCACTGATGACGCGCCCCTAGATGCGGTGACCGTATCAGAGCGTCTGCAATCACGGGGCCTGCTAGAAAAAGCAGGCGGCATTGCCTATCTAGCAGAACTGACAGAATCTACACCGGGCACCAGTAACATCTTGGCTTACGGCAAAATTGTCCGCGAGCGTTCCGTTTTGCGTCAGCTTATTGGCGCGGCTAATCAGATTGTAGATTCAGCGTTCACGCCAGATGGGCGCGATACCGATACCCTGCTTGAACTGGCCGAGCAGTCGGTTTTTCAAATTGCAGAAAACCGCGTTAAAGAAAATGGCCCAGAAAAAATAGCGCCGCTGCTGGCCAAAGCGGTCGAGAAAGTAGAATTTCTTTTTGCCTCTAAAGGCGCCATTACCGGCGTTTCCTCTGGGTTTAAAGACCTAGATAAAAAGACCTCAGGCTGGCAGCCCTCGGATCTTGTCATTTTGGCCGCACGACCTTCCATGGGTAAAACAGCTTTCGCGGTAAATATGGTTGAACACGCGGCCATGTCAGGCGGGTCTGTGCTGGTATTCAGTATGGAAATGCCCGCAGAACAGATTGTCATGCGTATGATTTCCAGCTTAGGCCGTATTGACCAAACTAGATTGCGTAACGGTGAGCTAAAAGACGAAGACTGGACCCGCTTCACGGGTGCGGTGAGCCAGTTGAAAGATAAGCGCCTTTACATTGACGACACCCCGGCGCTGACGCCAGGCGAAGTGCGCTCACGCGCACGGCGAGTGTCTCGAGAGGCGGGTGGCTTAGACTTAATCGTAGTCGACTACCTGCAATTGATGCGCACCGCGAAAGCCAGCGAAAACCGCGCGACAGAAATATCCGAAATTTCCCGTTCACTTAAAGCCTTGGCCAAAGAAATGAGCTGTCCCGTGGTGGCGCTGTCTCAGCTTAACCGTCAGTTAGAATCGCGGCCAGACAAGCGCCCAATGAACTCAGACCTACGCGAATCAGGCGCTATTGAGCAAGATGCCGACGTAATTCTCTTCATCTACAGAGATGAGGTGTATAACGAGAATAGCGAAGACGTGGGTTTGGCAGAGATCATTATTGGCAAGCAGCGTAATGGACCCATTGGTAAGGTGAAGATGAAATTCACCGGCAACCTGACCAAATTTGAAGACCTCGCCCACGAAATGTATAACGACTTTGCTGAGTAATATCAGCGGCCTCGTTAGCTACCCAAACAGTTGAAAGAAATCGGATAAAAGGCGACATGGCCAAGAGTAAAACTAAGTCTGCGTTTGTTTGCGAAGAGTGCGGCGCTGAGCACGGCAAGTGGCAGGGCCAGTGCGGCACGTGTAATGCATGGAATACCCTTAGTCGAGTCAACATAACCCCCATAGCCAATGCCGCCGTAGGCTACGCAGGCGTTACCGCCCAAGTCAAAAAACTTAGTGAAATAGAAGCTTTAGAAACCCCGCGCATCGCTTCGGGCTTTAAAGAGTTAGACCGCGTGTTGGGCGGCGGCTTTGTGCCCGGCTCCGTAGTGCTCATTGGCGGCGACCCCGGCGCAGGTAAAAGTACGCTACTGCTGCAAGCGTGTACCACTTTGGCCCAAAGCAAAGGCGTACTGTATGTCACCGGTGAGGAATCATTGCAGCAGCTAGCCATGCGCGCCAAGCGCCTCAACCTGCCGTTAGACGGCCTCAGTGTGGCAGCAGAGACCCGGGCAGAAATCATAGCCAATCTAATAGAAGAGCAAAAACCAGCGGTAGTCATACTAGACTCAATACAAGTCATGCAAATGGAGTCGGTAGATTCCACCCCAGGCTCGGTCACCCAAGTAAAAGAAACCGCCGCATATTTTACCCGTTTGGCAAAACAAAAAGATGTGGTCATTGTCTTAGTCGGCCACATCACCAAAGAAGGCGGTATTGCTGGCCCCAAGATGTTAGAGCATATGATCGACTGTTTTATGATGCTAGACAGCCCAGCAGGCAGCCGCTTCAGAACCTTGCGCGGACACAAAAATCGTTTCGGTGCGGTGAACGAACTAGGCGTCTTCGCCATGACCGATATGGGCATGAAAGAAGTCGCCAACCCTTCCGCTATATTTCTTCAGCGCGGCGACGTAGATTCCCCCGGCAGTATTGCCACCGTCACCTGGGAAGGCACTCGGCCTTTGTTGGTAGAGCTACAAGCGTTAGTAGATGACGTAGCCGGCGGCCACCCCAAGCGTGTAGCAGTGGGTTTAGATCAACAAAGACTCGCCATGCACTTGGCAGTATTGCATCGGCATTGCGGCATCGCTTTGGGCGACCAAGATGTTTTTGCCAATGTAGTAGGCGGCGTGCGTATTACAGAGACTGGAGCAGATTTAGCAGTACTGTTAGCAGTGCTTGGCTCTTTCCGCGATCGCGTATTACCCAGAGACCTAATTGTCTTTGGTGAGCTAGGACTGACCGGAGAGTTACGCCCTGTAGCCAATGGTCAAGAGCGCATGCGTGAAGCTGCCAAACATGGCTTCAAACACGCCATAGTACCCTTCGCCAATAGCCCCAAAGAAAAGCTCGGCAACATGACAGTGCATGGCGTAAAGACTCTCGCCGCGGCGCTAGAAGTAGTCGCAGGTCTGTAAGTAAAAATCCATACCGGTTAGTTCCTCTAACCGGATGCCGTCTGGCGCAAAAAACATTCCAATTGTCAGAATTTTAGTGAGCGTAAATCGTTTCCATAGTTCTCTGTTCGTGCAAAGGACTAACGCGCATCAAAGGGAGTGTTATTGCGCATGCGCAATATACAAATGTTAAACATACTTGGGGGCCGTTATAGCCATGAGTCCAACAACGCAACATCTCATATTTCATGGAGCCGTGGTTCTTGTCTATGCGTTGCTCTGCGGAGCGCCATACGGTCGCGCAATAAACCAAGGCGCCACCACACGTACAATTGAAGCTTGGCGGTTGGCTCATTCCAGTCTCGCGATTGGCGTAATTTTAATGTTAGTAGTCGCGGTCGTTCTGCCATTACTTGCAGTCGGTGAGCCAGTGAAATGGTTTATCGCGCTTTCGTTTATTGTTTCGTCGTACGCCTTTTGTGTATCACTGACGCTTGGCCCGGTACTTGGTTATCGGGGTCTTTCCTCGGAAGGACCACTATCGGCGAAACTGGTTTACTTTGGAAACATCGTAGGAGCTGGTGGAGCATTGCTTGGTGCAGTTGGGTTGCTGTACGGTTCGTTCGTCTCGCTAATCGGGGGGTGAGTATGTTTAACATCACGTTGCAACGGACGTTTGACAGCGGCGCAGAACCTGGCTGCGCCAGAACCTGCACCACTATCAAACGCCGCTGAACTAGGCGTTAGGCACCCGTATCAACATAAGAGAAATATTGGAGATTTAGATGTCGAAGCAAACCGTACCCGACTTAAAGGAGCTTTTTAAACAAGCGGCAGAGAGTGCAGCACAAGTTCCTGAAAGTATGCAGGAGGCCGCTTTCAATAGAGCAATTGACTTGCTTACAGGTGGCGGGGCCGATAGCAACAATGAAACGCCAAAGGCCAAGGTGACTAAATCACGTACAACGAAACAACAAAGACCCACTCCACCTAAAGACGACTCTCCTGCAGAAAGCTTGGTAGAGGCAATAGATTCGACCCAGCACCCCGGCGTCTTATCAGCCAAAAAAGTTCTTGATCGAGCATTGATGGTTCTTCAGATATCTCTAAATGAACATGGCGTTGATGGCTTAACCCCAGCAGAAATAGCAACCGTCTTAACTGACAAATTCCGAGTCAGTACAACAAGCGCAGCAGTTCGCATGGCTTTAGGTGATGCAACTAATCTCGTCAACAGATTGCCAAGGGGCCAAGGTTTTGCCTATAGAATAATGGGGCCTGGAGAAGAATATCTAGCCCATCTTGGTGAAGATGAAAAACCGTCATCTCCATCGAAAGCTAAGAAGAAGTTGAAGTCAAGAAAGCCGGCAAAGAAGACGGCGGCCAGTAACGCTAGCACAAAGACAAAAAGTAAAACAAATACTACAGTTGGCCCTAAGGCCGCAATTGGCAGTCTAATCGACTCGGGCTTTTTTTCTCAGGTTAAAACAGGACCTGAAATTAAGACTCATTTAAAAAATAAGCGCGGATTGAATTTTGAAACAGATCAGTTACGCATGGCTCTCCTTCGTTTAGTTCGAGAAGAGAAGCTCGAAAGAGACGAAAATGCGGATGGAAGCTATGAATACAAAAAACCTTAGTTTAGACATCGCTTTATCTTCTATTCCGACAAACCTCAGAAAGCGTTTAAAAAAAAACTATTCGACATTGAAGAATCAAGCTTTAGAGGGGCAGCACGACACAATTGGGCATCAAGCAGGAAAGCTGTCGGAAGTTCTTCTTCGAATTCTCCAGCATATTCTTACAGACACCTTTGTTCCTCTGAGCCAAAACTTAAGTAATTTTAAGGGTGAGTGCGAAAAACTCGAACAGACGCCACAAACTGCTGAGCCGGAGGGGCTCCGCTTACTGATGCCAAGGGCAATGGTTTTTTTATACACGCTTCGCAATAAGAGAGATTTTGGCCACGCTGGAGGAGAAGTTGATGCAAACGAAATTGATGCATTCACAGCTATGCGCACGTCTGATTGGTGCATATGTGAGTTAATACGCGTTTGTCACCAAGTACCTTTAGAAGATGCCCAAATACTTTGTGATGCAATTGCCGAAAGAAAATTGCCTGTGATAGGGAATGTTTTAGGGAAAAAACGAGTGCTGGACATGACCCTATCTTATCGCGACCAAACATTGCTTCTTCTTTATTCTGAGATAGAAACTGGAATATCCACGGAAGATCTTTTTGAATGGACGGAGCATACACGCCGTACAAATTATAATAGAGATATCCTTGCTAAACTGCACAAGGCTAGGCTTATAGAATGGGACAAGGAGATGGAAATGGCAGTTATCTCACCTTCCGGAATCAAAGAAGTAGAAGATGTGCTACTTGTGTTAGATCGGTGGGAAACTCAAGCGCCTAACAAGGCGCGCAACCGGACGGCTTCGCCGCCGGTTCGCTTAGCATTAGGTGTAATAGTCGTGAAAACTGCAGAACGAAAACTAGCAAAGCTGACGTGGATAAGGTTATAGATTATTGACTAGGCCGCCCGCGTTCATCAAGCCACGGCAATAAAGGTAACCAGCCCCGGCTACCTCTACATCTCCGAGCCTATTCCTTCTCTATCTATGAATAGGCTTGTACTGCACTCGGGTGGGTGCTGAATCGCCTAAGCGTTTCTTGCGGTCTACTTCGTACTCGCTGTAGTTGCCTTCATACCAAATCACATCGCTGTCGCCTTCAAAGGCGATGATGTGGGTGGCAACACGGTCAAGGAACCATCTGTCGTGTGAAATCACCAGTGCGGTGCCTGCGAATGTCAGTATGGCTTCTTCCAGCGCGCGCAGTGTTTCCACATCTAAGTCGTTAGTGGGTTCGTCCAGTAGCAATACATTTGCGCCTCTGCGCAATAGTTTTGCTAGGTGTACGCGGTTGCGCTCCCCACCTGAAAGTTTACCCACAAATTTTTGTTGGTCGGTGCCTTTGAAGTTGAACCGGCCCACGTATGCCCGGCTGGCTATTTCGTGCTTACCAATACGCATAATGTCTTGGTTGTCGGACACTTCTTCCCACACGGTTTTGTCATCACTGAGTTCATCGCGGCTTTGGTCTACGTAGGCCATTTGCACCGTTGAGCCAATTTCAATGTTGCCGGTGTCGGGAGTTTCTTGGCCCGTGAGCATTTTGAAGAAGGTCGACTTACCTGCGCCGTTACCGCCAATGATGCCGACGATTGCGCCGCGTGGAATGATGGCGTTGAAGTTGTCTATCAACAGTCTTTCACCAAAGCCTTTGCTTAGGTTGTTGATCACCATGACTTTTTCGCCAAGGCGTTCGCCTGTGGGGATAAACAGTTCGCCTGTTTCGTTACGTCGTTCTTCTTCGGCTGCAACCAGGTCATCAAAGCGCGCCAAGCGTGACTTGCTCTTCGTCCGCTTGCCTTTGGCATTGGATCTTACCCATTCAAGCTCGGCCTTAATCACGCGTTGCTTGGCTTCGTCGCGTGATGCTTCTTGTGCCAGTCGTGCTTCTTTGTTTTCTAACCAATTGGTGTAGTTGCCCTCATAAGGTAGTCCGCGTCCGCGGTCTAGCTCTAAGATCCAGCTGGCTACATTGTCCAGGAAGTAGCGATCGTGAGTTACTGCCACGACGGTGCCCGCGTACTCATCCAGGAAGCGCTCCAACCAAGATACGCTCTCTGCGTCTAAGTGGTTGGTTGGCTCATCTAATAGCAACATGTCTGGCTTAGACAATAATAGTGAGCACAGAGCTACGCGTCTGCGCTCGCCTCCAGACAACATGTTTACCGGTGTATCCCACGCGGGTAATCGCAGTGCATCAGCGGCAATGTCTAATGTGCGGTCGATTTCCCAGCCATCTACGGCGTCGATCTGGGTGGCTAAATCGCCCTGGCGTTCTAGCAGGCGCGTCATTTCGTCGTCGTCCATAGGCTCTGCGAACTTGTCGGAAATCTCGTTGTACTCTTTCAGTACACCCATGATTTCAGCGACGCCCAGTTCTACATTGCCGCGCACGTCTAAGTCTTCATCTAGCGCTGGCTCCTGTGGCAGGTAACCTACGCGAATGTCTTTTTGTGGTCTGGCTTCGCCTTCAATATCGGTGTCTTCACCCGCCATAATTCGCAGCAGGCTAGATTTACCTGAACCGTTTAGGCCAAGTACGCCAATTTTGGCGCCGGGGAAAAACGAAAGGTGGATATTCTCCAGAATGGTTCTTTGCGGTGGGACAATTTTGGTCACCCCTTGCATGGTATAGACGTACTGCGCCATTAATCTTCCTGATAAAACAAAAGCGGCAGTATACGGTCATCTAAACGCCATGCCATCCCCTATGCGGTGAACTGGAGAATTAACTTTGTGATTACTTTTGCATGGCCTCTTTTTCAAAGTCTCGTTTTCAACGACTCTTTCTGCCTCGCGCTTCGTTTAGAAGGGCTTCTAGGTTGGCGCGGGTCTTTGGCGTCTTTCTAAGTCAGCTATCTAACCAATATGAAAGAATTTCTACCAAAATGGCGCTTCTTTCACCTCAATCATCGTGAGCTTTAAGTTATACTTTGCGCCTTCAAAGCGGAGTTGTCTTTCCCGCCACAAATTTTCAATTTGCCCTATTTATAAGAGGTTTATCCATGTTTTCAGGAAATGAGACCATTGCTGGTTTTGATGAAGAAGTTGCTTCCGCTATTGCTCAAGAAACCGTTCGGCAAGAAGAGCACATAGAGCTGATTGCCTCAGAAAACTATGCCAGCCCCAGAACAATGGAAGCTCAAGGCAGTGTATTGACCAATAAGTATGCCGAAGGCTATCCGGGCAAGCGCTATTACGGTGGGTGTGAGCACGTTGATAAGGTAGAAGTGCTGGCCATTGAGCGTATTAAAGCATTGTTTGGTGCGGACTATGCCAACGTGCAGCCGCACTCTGGTTCTCAGGCTAATGCCGCAGTGTACTTGGCCTTATTGGAAGGTGGCGACACGGTTTTGGGTATGAGCCTTGCCGACGGTGGCCATTTAACTCACGGCGCTTCCGTGAACTTTTCTGGCAAACTTTATAACGCGGTTCAGTATGGTATCGACATTGCGAGCGACGCCATTGACTACGATGAAGTGGCACGCCTAGCCCTTGAGCATAAGCCCAAATTGTTACTTGCTGGCTTCTCTGCGTACTCGCGTCAAATTGACTGGCAGCGGTTTCGCGAAATCGCGGACTCTGTAGGCGCATACCTTTTGGTTGATATGGCCCACGTTGCGGGCTTAGTTGCCGCTGGCGAATATCCGAACCCTGTGCCGTTTGCAGACGTTGTGACCTCCACCACCCACAAGACTCTGGGCGGCCCACGTGGCGGCATTATTTTGGCACGTTCTAACCCAGATATTGAGAAGAAGCTGAATTCTGCGCTGTTTCCTGGCAGCCAAGGTGGCCCGTTGATGCACGTCATCGCGGCTAAAGCTGTCGCCTTTAAAGAGGCCATGACCCCAGAGTTTAAGACTTACCAAGCGCAAACATTGGCCAATGCCCGTGCTATTGCTGCTGGCCTAATGGATCGGGGTTACTCGGTTGTATCAGGGGGAACTGACAACCACTTACTGCTGTTGGATTTGGTCGACAAAGACATCACCGGTAAGGCAGCGGACGCAGCTCTTGGTAGGGCGAATATCACAGTAAATAAGAATGCGGTGCCTAATGATCCGCGCTCACCTTTTGTCACCAGTGGCGTGCGCATTGGATCTCCTGCGGTGACTCGCAGGGGCTTTAAAGAGGCGGAATGTCATTTACTTGCAGGCTGGATTGCCGATATCTTAGATGATATTGAAAATGAAGAAGTGAATAAGGCTGTGCAAGCCAAGGTCCTTGGGCTTTGTGGCAGATTTCCGGTCTATCCGAAAAACTAACTCAAGGCTTGAGTCATAGCTCATTCGAAAGGTAACTGGCCATGCATTGTCCCTTTTGTAGTGCAGAAGACACAAAGGTAATAGATTCCCGGCTTGTAACGGATGGCGAAGCCGTGCGCCGTCGCCGGGAATGTCTCACCTGTGGTGAGCGTTACACTACTTTCGAGACCGCCGAGTTGGTGATGCCTCACCTGATCAAAAGAGACGGCCGTAGAGAACCTTTCGACGAAGAAAAGTTGCGCTACGGTTTGTCCAAGGCGCTAGAAAAACGTCCGGTGAGTGTGGACGAAATTGAAACCTCCTTAAATCACATCAAGCATCGTATGCGCTCCACCGGCGAGCGCGAGTTGCCCTCGCTGCAAGTGGGCGAAGAGGTGATGACAGAATTACGCGCCCTAGATCCAGTGGCTTACGTGCGCTTTGCCTCGGTCTACCGCGACTTCCAAGATCTGAGCGAATTCGCCGATGAAATTCAAAAACTCAGTCTCGCTAAAGAATCCTGATCTGTTATGAAAGCTTCTGACCGACTATATATTCAGGCAACTGTTCAGCTTGCTGACGGGGGTCGCTTCACCTGCGCGCCTAACCCAACAGTAGGGTGCATCATTACGCGCAGTGGTCAGGTTATTGGTCGTGGCTACCACCAGTACGCAGGCCAAGGCCATGCCGAGGTCAACGCAATTGCAGATGCCGGGGGCGATGTGCACGGTGCCACGGTTTATGTCAGCCTGGAGCCATGCTCCTTCTTTGGTCAAACTCCGGCCTGTGCTCAAACGCTAATTGATGCTGGCGTAGCCAGAGTGGTTATTGGGATTTTAGACCCGAACCCACGTGTGGCAGGCAGCGGTGTTGCCATGCTCGAAGCCGCAAACATTAAAGTGACATTGTTAGATTTAGCCGAGGCCCGGGCCTGTATCGCTGGGTTTGCTAAGCGCATAACCTCCAACCGGCCTTTGGTGCGCTTAAAAACCGCCAGCAGTATTGACGGCGCAATTGCGCTAGCGAATGGCGAAAGTCAGTGGATTACCGGTCCAAGTGCCAGAGCGGATGTGCAGTACTGGCGCGCGCGCAGCGACGCGGTGATTACTGGCGTCGGCACGGTCATAGCGGATGACCCTCAACTCAATGTCCGTGATGCAAATTACGCGCATTGTCATCAGCCCCTGCGAGTGGTTTTAGATTCCACAGCGCGCACGCCTTCATCTAGCAAGCTCTTGTGCGATGGTCAGCCGACACTGCTTATTCACAGCAACACAACAGACACCCTTGTTAAAGAAACAAAGGTGTCTAGTGAAGATCCGCACAGTGTGAGCCGACTTTACCTAAAAGACGGACCATCTGATCTTGCAGCGTTGTTAGATGAGCTGGGCAACCGAGGGTGTAATGAAGTGCTAGTGGAAGCAGGCCCGGGTGTGGTGGGCAGTTTTCTTCAGGCTAACTTATGGGATGAATGGATTTGTTATTTGGCACCCAAGGCCTTGGGCCGCAATGCGCGCCAGTTGGCAGATTTTAATATTGAAAAACTTGCAGATAGCATAGATGCCAAAGTGGTGGATCAGGCTAGAATAGGCGACGACGTGCGGCTGACCCTGCGTCCGACAAGCAAGTAGACCCAGCGCTGGCGCTTGGGGTCGTTTGACAGAACATAAGAGATCAAAAATTACATGACCGATGAAGTGCCCGATCAAGTGGCCGATAAAGCGCCCGAGAAATCACCAAAGAAACCCAATATGTGGGCGCGTCGCAAAGCCCGCAGAGCGTTGGTTCAAGCTGCTTATCAATGGCAAGTGTCTGGCACCAGTATTGCTCAGTTACGCCGAGAGTTTGGTGAAAAAGCGCTAGACAAAGCAGACGCAGATTTTTTCGGTGAAATACTCCACTTGATGATGACCACTACCGCCGATTTAGATGAGCAGTTGACCCCGTTGCTAGACCGGTCGATTGATCAGTTAGATGTGGTTGAGCGGGGCATATTACGCTTGGCCGCTACCGAAATGATCCAACGTATAGACGTACCCTACAAAGTAGTGATTGATGAATATGTTGAGTTAACAAAATTGTTTGGCTCACAAGACGCGCATAAGTATGTCAACGGTGTGTTAGACCAATTGGCACAGACCGCCAGAAGCATCGAAGTCAACGCGGCCAAAGGTAGTGGGCGTGGATGAATTTGCGCTGATAGACATCATCGTAGAAGCCATGGGTGACCGCGCCCAAGGCGAATGGGTGCATTTAGGCCCAGGCGATGATGCTGCAGTGATTACAACTACCCCCGGCTTCGACCAAGTCGCCTCCATAGATGTACTGGTTCCCGATGTGCATTTCCCCGCACAAGCGCCCGCTTTTTTAATTGGTTATCGTGCCCTCATGGTCAGCCTGTCAGACCTTGCTGCAATGGGCGCAGCGCCTAGATATTGTATTGTCGCGCTAACGCTCACTGAAAAAGATGCGGGTGAAGGTGGCTGGCTAGCGCAGTTGAGTCGCGGCATGGCGCAAGCTGCCCGAGACAGTGGCACCTATATTTGTGGCGGCAACATGACACGCGGACCGCTAAATATTGCTGTCAGTGCTCATGGTGAAGTTGCTCGTGGTTGTGAGGTTAGGCGCTCCGGCGGTCAGCCCGGTGACAAGATCTATGTTTCTGGACCGTTGGGTGGCGCGGGTGCCTGCCTGCGCCAGGATATGTTGCTGCCTGTTCAGGCTGACGCGATGAATGAATTGCAAACGGCTTACTACAAACCCCAAGCGCGATTTGACTGGCAGCAAGGCTTGAGCTCAGCTTCTTGTGCCATCGATATCTCCGACGGCCTACTGCAAGATTTAAGTCACCTAACTAAGGCCAGTGGCTGTGGGGCGAGGCTCATAGAAGAGAACATCCCCCTAGTCACAGGCGCCCAGTTAGAGGACGCGCTCGGTGCGAGCGACGACTATCAACTGCTATTTGCTAGCGACCAACCGCACCTCGACGCCTTTCACATTGGCGAACTGTGTGCAGAAAAAGGCATATGGATGAAGGGTAAGTCCATAGACATTAAGGGATACAAACATTTCGATGCTTAGTCCAAGTCAAATTTTTCAACCTTCAGTGTTTTGGCTCACCGCTTTTGGACTGGGTTTTCTGAGGCCAGCACCCGGCACTTGGGGATCTTTGGGTGGGTTAGTTTTCTGGTGGTTTTTTCTTGCCCAATTGCCGGTGGTACTACAGCTGCTGATTATTGTTGGCTACTTTTTACTCAGTTGGTGGCTGTGCAGTCGGCTAATCAACCGCCTTGGTCTGCAAGACGAACCGCAAATAGTAGCGGACGAAGTGGCCGGTGTATGGCTGGCGCTGATTTTTGCACCGCAAGTTTGGTGGGTGGCATTACTCGCCTTCGGCTTATTTCGATATTTTGATATCGCCAAGCCTGGCGTAGTGGGTTGGCTCGACACCAATGTGCATAGCGGCTTAGGGGTTATGGCAGATGATATGATGGCTGGCTTAATCAGTGCCGGCATCATTTGGTTGGTGCTGCAGGTTTAATTGCGTTTGATTGTAAAGCGGGTTTGTTTGCAGGTAGGCTAATTTTTAAGTAAGCGTTAAAAAGTTCTATGCACGGCTCGATTGGCCAACGTCTCAAGCAACGGTGTCCTTAGGTGGTGTTGCTTAAGTAAGGTCAGCGCTTCTTGTAGCAAACGCTCGGCCTTCTTTTTTGACGCCTCCAAGCCCAACAGTCGCGGAAATGTATTTTTGTTCAAGCCCTCGTCTGAACCGGCAGGTTTGCCCAATACTTCGCTTGTTTGTGTTATATCTAATATGTCGTCCACTACCTGAAAAGCTAAGCCTATCTTTGCGCCAAACTCACCGATTGCTTTGTAAGCGGCTGAGTCGGTATCAGCTTCAGCGCACAGCGCACCTACTTCAAGAGACGATTTGATTAAGGCACCAGTTTTCGCGGCGTGTAGGCTTTCCAGTTCTTCAAGGGTCAAGGCCTTACCCTCCGCTTCAATGTCTAAGCATTGGCCGCCAGACATGCCGGGCCAACCCGCCGCTTTAGAGAGCAGACTAATGATTGTGAGTTTACTCGCCGGGGAAATATCAGCGGCTTCGCTGATGGATTGGAATGCCAGTGAGTGCAGGCTGTCGCCTGCCAAAATTGCGTTGGCTTCGCCAAAGGCGACATGGGTACTCGCTCGACCGTGTCTGAGTTCATCGTCATCCATAGCCGGTAAATCGTCATGGATTAGAGAGTAGGCATGGATAAATTCGAATGCGCAGCTTGCGGGTAACGCTGCCTTATAGTCTCCGCCAAATGCCTCGCAGCTTGCGCAGACCAGCATGGGCCTAAGTCTTTTGCCGCCACCCATCACCGCATAGCTCATAGCATCCAGCATCGGTTGGGCGATTTGCGAGCGAGTGGGTAGGTGCTGTTTTAGAGACGCTTCTAATTGTTGCTGCAGCGCGGCGAGATCATTAAGCATCTAAATCGCTTACATCTAAATCTTCAATTACGCCCTCTGCCGAGAGCATCTTAACTTTCAATTCGGCTTTGGCTAAGGACTTTTGGCACTGACGAGTTAGCAGCACGCCGCGCTCAAACGCCTTAAGCGATTCATCTAGGCTCAGGTCGCCGTTTTCCATTTGCCCGACCAGCTGTTCCAGCTCAAGCATTGCAGCTTCAAAGTTAACGTCATCTTCTTTGCTGGCTGCAGTCTTCTTCTTTTCGGTCATTGTCTTAAGTAGTCCGGTGCGTGCTTACGTTGGTAAAATTTCTGCGAGCAGTGTTAAAAGCATATGCTAAACGCTCGCGGTTACTTTGTAACCATTGGCTGAAACAAACATTACTATTTTTTTGTTTGGTAGCGTTGGGCCAGCAAATCTAACTTTTCGCGCTTGGCGCCAGTAATGGTCTTAATCGGATTTGAGAGCAACTGCGTGTTGTGATTTTGTGGCTCATAACGCGCCCAGTTGGGTAAGTTGGCCTCATTTGGATTGCCGGTTTTAGCAAAGTTTGTCCAATAGCTGCTCATTGCGCGGGCCATGGCAAAGTCTTCTTCTAACCAGAAGTCACCAGTTTTACCCACATTGTTAAAGACATAGGCTAAATCACCTGAATGATAGGCCCCAGTGCTGCGAGGACCGCCGGGTAGGTTTAGGTTCGGATCATCAAACAGGTAAATTTGATAAGCCGGCGGCACATAGTCCATGTAGTAAAGATAGGTAGGCTGGTCAGCATTGTGGTTGTACTGAGCCCAACCGCGCATAGACATGGCCATAAACGCGTCCGTTAGAATTTCTCGCAGCGCCATACCGGGAGAAATAGCCAAGTCCTCGGCGTACAGGGCCTTGAGCTTGGGTGCAGTCTCGGCGAACGTCTTGCTCAGATATTGATCTAACTCAGATTCTGTTAGGGCATTGTTCAGTGGCAGCAGTTCATGACCTTCGTTTGCCAATGACCCTACCAATAACGGCACCTTTGCTTGTTGGTTGGCGTTAAATACGTCCACTGGGGCCTCAGGCAGTACCCAACCATCTACCACTATGCGACTGCCCTCGCTCCAAGGACTGTTCTCCATCGCGGACAACAAACTTTGGTTGTCTATGCTGCGAAGTTGTTTTGCGGTTACCTGACTCTCAGAGTCTTGTGCACCTAATTCACCCAGCGCAAGTTGCGCGAGCCGCGCGCCTCGTTGTTGACCGTTAGCGTCGCGTTTTTCTTTCACCAGACAAGCCGCAGACTGCCCTATAGCTTTGTGAAACAAGCCACTTGTGAGTGGTGAGGTCATTAGCGCGCAAACACTACTAGACCCTGCGGATTGACCAAATAGGGTCACATTGTCTGGGTTACCACCAAAGCTCCGGATATTTTTTTGTACCCATTTCAGTGCCGCAATTTTGTCCATTAGCCCGTAGTTGCCAGTGCTGTTGTGCTCGGATTCTTCAGCAAGGGCAGGGTGGGCCAAAAATCCCCATGGGCCAAGACGGTAATTCACCGTAACAACCACAACACCTTGGCGCGCCAGTTCGGTGCCGTCGAATAATTCAACGTGGGCAAAGCCGCCAGTGTGCGCGCCGCCGTGAAACCAAACCATCACAGGGGCTGTGGCATCGGCTTTTTTCGGTTGCCAAATATTTAGGTGTAGGCAGTCCTCGCTGCGGGGAAATTCACCGCGACTCCAGACAAAGGCATCATCGCTGTAGGATTGCCAGCATGCGGCACCAAACTTGGTTGCGTGGCGCACGCCGGTCCAAGATGCCAGATCTTGGGGTGCACGCCATCGCAAATCGCCAACAGGGGGTTGGGCGTAGGGGATGCCGCGAAACACACCAATACTCGCGTCTGCTTCTGACCATGCGCCCTTGAGTATCCCGTGCTCGGTGGAGACTTGATTGACCCGCTCTTTGTTCCTATCAGCGCTCATCCCAGCCTCCTTTTCTGTACAACCCACCAGGTTAATCGACAACAAAATTGCCAGAGTGAGATTTATGCGAGTCAACTTGGCAATAGCTTGCATGTGCATTTCCGTTTAAGTAGTTAACCTTAGACAAGCCTCTTCGCGCAGGTCGCGCTTAAGTATTTTGCCGGAGGCTGTGCGGGGGAGTGGCTCGTGTTGCTGCCAAGTGTGTGCGGGTACTTTGAAGCGCGCGAGGCGCGTGAGCAGAAACGCATTCAGCTCTTCCTCATCAATAGGCTGATCTGTATAAATAGTGGTGCCTACTTCCTCACCCAGTCTTTCGTCAGGCACCGCGTAGACCGATGCCTCGTGAATCAGTGGGTGCTCCAGTAATGCCGCCTCTACTTCGCCACAACCAATATTTTCACCGCCGCGAATGACCAAATCTTTGATTCGATCGACAATGAATAGGTAGCCTTCTTCGTCCAAGTAGGCGACATCTCCTGTGCGCATCCAGCCACCGGGCAGAAAGGTTTCTGCGTTAGCATCAGGTCTGTTCCAGTAGCCGCGGAAGACCGCCGTGCCGCGTATAAGTAGCTCGCCTCTGCTCAATGCTGGGAGTTCATTGCCTTCTTCATCAATAACCTTTAATTCCATGACAGCGCTGCAACGGCCAGAGCTTTCTGGACGCTCTAGGTAATCTAGTCCGCCAATACCCGCGCCAATGGCGTTGGTTTCGGTCATGCCCCAGCCGGTGCCAGGCAGCGCCTTTGCGAATGATTTTTCAATATTGCGCACTTGCTCTGGCGCTCGCGGTGCGCCGCCGCCGCCCACTGACGAAAGCGAACTTAAATCGCGCTGGGAGCGCTGTGCTTCCAACACCAGATCTCCGGTCATGGCGGCGGGTGCAATGAAGGTGGAGATTTTTTCTTCCTCAATCATTTGCGCGGCAATGACTGGATCCCATTTATACATGCAGACCAATTTGCGTTGGTGGCGATAGCTGGCGAGATACACCGCGTGAGAACCTGTGGCATGAAATAAGGGTACCGCCATGAGCGATGCGGGTGGGTGTGCGGGTGCTTCTGGTGGCTCATCCATTAATGCCACGGCGCTGTGCATATCCAGCTCCCAGCTCATCAGTGCGCTGACTATATTTACGTGGCAAGAGGCAACGCCTTTGGGGTGGCCGGTAGACCCTGAGGTGTAGAGCAGGGTGGCATCGTCTTCGGGTTGGGCGCACTGGCTGGGCATTTCAATTGTCTGGCCACTTTGCTCGAGTTGTTCGATCAGCGTGGCTAGTTCTGGCGCGTTGGCGTAAGCAGAAGTTCGTACAGCAATGAGATCAACTTTGGGCGGTGTGGCTATCTGCGCGAAGCGAGCGAGCCTTTCTTCGTCGGCGAACAGTATTTTTGCGCCGCTGTCAGTCAGGCCATAGGCCATTTCTTCAGGCTGCCACAAGGCGTTCATGGCCACAGCGATGCCGCCAATGGAGGTGGTTGCCATGAAAGCGAGAATCCATTCAGGGTAGTTACGCATGGAGATCGCCACTCTATCGCCCGGTGCAATACCGTAGTCGTTCACTAGGATCATGGCGATTTTCGAAGCTTCAATGTAGGCCTGATCGAAGGTTAGGCGCTGGTCTTCATAAATGATGAACTCTACATCGCTGCGGCTTTCGGAAAAAAGCTCGCGAAGGGTTGGGGGCGCGTTCTTGAAGCGTAAACATTCTCTACCAAAGACGCTGCCCGGTACCAATTCGTAAGGCTGCTCTGCCGCAGTTAATTCTTTTAGCACTTCAGCTCTTGTTCGCTCAGACACCCAATTCTCCCCTTAATCTAATATCACTCTCTCGCGAGCTAATCTAAAGGCATATCTTGATCTAGGCAACAGCGACCGGATGACTGTTTTGCGCCATTTTTTGAGAGATCGGCGCTGTATGCGCGCAAAGCGCTGATAGCGTTCAAAGACTTATCTTTTTGCGCTGCTTTAGAACAGGATTTGCACCTGCCTACGTATAAGTTGCGTATAAGTTGGGTATTTCGAGGCAAAATTCAGAAAATTCACCTCCAGACAATCTTTGGCATGCTATTACTTCAATAGTACAAGTCAGATGTGACCGTCTTTTTCGCGCAACACAAAGTGTGCTAATAAAAATAAATGCGTAAGTTATGAAAATAAAATCAATACTGCCTGTAGTCATTCTGCTGGCCTTTGTCGGATTGTCCGGTGTGCTCATGAATGCTCGTGAAGCGCCGGAAAAAATTGCAGTAGAGCCGCCAAGTTTGCTTGTAGATATTGCTACAGCCAATCGGCAGCCTGTGGAATTCTCCATTAGCTCTCAGGGCACTGTAGGGGCGCGTACTCAGACTAATCTCATGGCTGAAGCGTCAGGCCAGATCATTGAAGTATCTGAAGCATTTGTCAGTGGTGGGTTCTTTAACACCGGTGACGTGCTTGTGCGCATTGATCCGAGAAATTATCAAAGCGCGGTAAAAAGGGCCCGTGCCAATGTTGCAAAGGCTGAGACATTGCTGGCAAAAGAAAGCGCGTTAGCCGGTTACGCCAAAGAAGACTACAAACGTCTATTGAAGCTAAAGCCAGGCACTGGCCCGGCCTCAGCCCTTACCCTGCGTAAACCCCAACTCTTAGAAGCGGTAGCGGAATTGCAGTTTGCTGAAGCAGAATTAGAGAAAGCCGAAGGTGATTTAGACCGCACGGTTATTCGCGCTCCGTACATGGGTATGGTGCTTGAGAAGCGCGCAGATGTAGGCCAATTTGTGAATATGGGCTCTGCGCTGGCCACCACAGTGGCGGTTGACGTTGCCGAGATCAGGCTGCCCGTTACCCAGCGTGACTTAGCTTTCTTAGATATCAGCAAGATTCGTCGCGGCGACCCATTACCTGTGGTGGTATCCGCCGAGTTGGGTGGTACTAACTTTACTTGGCAGGGGCAAATTACCCGCTCTGAGGGTGTATTTGATACCACCAGTCGAGTCCTCTATTTGGTGGCGCAAATTCAGGATCCCTATCAGTTGCTGAGCGAAAGCGAGGCAATTCCGCTACTCATTGGCACCTATGTTTCGGCGGAAATTACGGGCAGATCCGGCGGTGATTTATTTCTTATTCCGCGCCATTCCCTGCATCGAGGCAAAACTCTTTGGCTTGTAGACGATCAGCAGCAGATTCAACCTAAAGACGTGTCCATAGTGCGCTCGGATGAGTCGTTCTTCTATATAGACGGCGGTATACCTGAGGGCGCGCAATATTGCGTAACCCCTTTGGATAAGCCGTTGCCCGGTCAAAAAGTTAGAGTGAATGGCTAAGTCATATGTCTGAAAAGAACGTCGCAGAAAGCTCAAAGGCTCCTCCAGCGGTTGATGTCATAGGACCACCGCCAGGTATTATCGGGTGGTTTGCTTCCAATCATGTAGCATCAAATTTGCTCATGGTGTTTATTTTTGCTTTTGGCTTATTGGCCATTTTCGATCTGAAAAAAGAAAGCATGCCGTCCATAGTCTTCGATAGGGTAAGCATTAATGTCGCCTATCCCGGTGCTGGTCCAGAGGAAGTTGAACTGGGCATTGTTGTAAAAATTGAAGAGGCGCTCAATTCAATTGAAGGCATTCGAGAAATAAGAAGTACCGCTAGAGAGGGTATGGCCAGCGTAGACGTTCGAGCCAAAGTTGACTTTGAAATTGCCGAACTAACAGATGAGATAAAACTGGCGATAGACAGTATTTCTACCTTCCCACTAGACAGTGAACGGCCTGTTATTTCAAAAGTAGAGCGTAAAATGCAGACGCTGCGCGTGGCGGTCTCTGGCAACTTAGACGAAACCGCAATGAAGTATCTTGCGGATGACATCAAGGACGAAATTACCGCTTTGCCAGAGGTGACTTACGCCTCAATACTGGGTGGGCGCGATTTCGAAGTTGCTGTCGAAATACCTGAAGATCGGTTGCGCGAATATAACTTGTCGTTATCTGAGGTGGCGCAAATCATAAGGCGTTGGTCTGCCGATATTCCAGGCGGCACGATAAAGTCTGAAGCAGGATCCATTCGCCTTCGCGCTATGGGGCAGGCTTATTCTGCGCAAGAATTTGAAAACATCATTGTGCTTACCAATGCCGATGGTTCCATCTTGCGCTTGGGTGATATCGCGTCGGTGACTGACGGTTTTGTTGAAGAAGAGTTCTATGCGTTTTTTAACGGCAAGCCCAGTTTAGCCATTGAAGTTCAGTCCACGGACCAAGAGAGCGAGATTAAAATAAGCGATGCAGTGCACGCGTATGTTGAAGCGCGTCGAGCGACTCTGCCTTCCGGTATCAGTCTAGATGTTTGGGCAGACAGCTCTTTCTATTTGAAAAGCCAAATCGATATGCTGGTAAAAAACATGATGCTCGGCGCTGTTTTAGTATTTGTAGTATTGGGCCTTTTCCTGCGATTGCGCATGGCCATTTGGGTGCTAATTGGCCTGCCCATTGCATTTTTTGGCGCTGCATTAATGATGCCTTGGGTGGATGTCACCATCAATATCATCAGTCTATTCGCCTTCATACTGGTGCTGGGTATTGTAGTTGACGACGCTATTATTATTGCTGAGAGCGTTCACACTCAGACTGAACGAGATGGCTACAATTTGCACAACATTGTCGCTGGTGCACAACGCGTTGCGGTGCCGGCTACATTTGGCGTGCTCACGACCATTATGGCTTTCGCGCCAATGCTGCTGGTTACAGGCCCGCCCTCAAGTTTGACTGCTGCAACAGCGTGGGTGGTGATATTTTGTCTGTTGTTTTCGTTGGTTGAAAGCAAGCTTATTCTGCCTTCCCATTTAGCTATGTTGCCGCCGCCGAAGCAAACCAAGCGCGGTATCCCAGAGTGGGTTAACGATAAGCTTCAGCGGTTTGTGAAATCTGTGTATCAGCCTTTTGTTCTGCGAGCGATTGAATTCCGATACGCAACCGTTGCTACCTTTGTTGGCATGATCATGCTTGTGCTGGGGTTAATGTGGGGTGGATTTATAAAATATGGCTTTTTCCCTGATATAGATCAGCCGATATTACGAGCCTCTGTTGAGGTGCAGGAGGGTTCTCCACCTGGTTTGGCTCAGCAGGTAGTCGACCGCATGTACAACAGCGCACTACGTATAGAGAATGAAATTATTGCCGAATCGCCGACAAGCACCGGCTTTATACAGAATGTGCTCGCATTTGTAGCGCAAGACAAGCAGGGCTTTATTCTTATCGAACTTTTACCTAACGAGCAGTTGCAGGTTCTGCCCGAAGAGATAGAGCGTCGTTGGCGCGAAGATGTTGGTGAAATTGCGGGCACTACTGAATTGAAATTTATTTCCAAAGAGCAAATGGGCGGCGCGCCAGTGTCATTTAAGTTGCTTGGCAAAAATACTTTACAGTTGGAGGCTGCGGCTGCGGAACTGCAAAAGCGTCTATCTTCTGTTGCTGGCGTTTATGAAGTAGCAGCCTCGGTAAACGAAGGCCCGCAAGAGTTGAGCTTGAAGATAAAGCCTACGGCTGAAACTTTGGGTATTACGTTAGTGGATTTAGCCAGCCAAGTGCGTGAAGCGTTTTATGGCGCAGAAGCCCAACGCTTTCAACGTGACAGTCAAGAAATTAAAGTTATGGTGCGGTATCCCAAGAGCGAGAGGCGTTCTATTGGTGATCTGGAAGGCATGTGGATCAAGGTGCCTAGCGGTCAGGAAGTGCCCTTTTCCGCTGCGGCAGAATTCGAGCTGGCTCAAGGTTACGATGTTATTCGACGTATTGATAAAGAGCGCGCGGTGAACATTAGCGCCAACGTCAATACAACTATAGTGGAGTCTAACGATGTGTTGCGTCAGGTCAGAGCAAGTTTTGAGTCAATTTTGGCCAGCGACTTCGCTGGTGTCTCCATGGAGCTAGACGGTAGTTCTAAGGATGAGCGCGCTGCCATAAGTGAGCTTTGGATCGCCGTCTTTTTTGTGCTGGCCGGTATTTATGCATTGCTTGCTGTGCCGCTGAAATCTTATCTCCAGCCTTTGATTATTATGTCGGTGATTCCCTTTGGCTTGATTGGCGCCATATTGGGACATTTTTTCCTCGGCAAAACTGTCAGCATCATTTCTCTGCTCGGATTTATTGCATTGGGTGGTGTAGTCGTGAACGACAGCCTAATTATGGTGGACTTTGTAAATAAAAAGGTACGTGCGGGTATGTCCCATGCACAGGCATCTGTCGAGGCGGGGGCGGAAAGGTTCAGACCAATCATTTTGACCTCGTTAACCACATTCTTTGGCTTGGTGCCTATTTTGAGCGAAACCTCTACCCAAGCGCAGATGATTATTCCAATGGCTATCTCCCTCGCATTCGGAATTTTGTTTGCCACAATTATCACTCTGATTTTAGTGCCGGCGCTTTACAACATATTCGCTGACTTTATGCCGGATACTCGTCGGTCTGCCAGCGCGCAAGCGCAACCGGCCTAATTATTGCGGACGGCTCTGGCAGCACCAGAGCAAATAGGCCAGTATCTGACTGACGAAAAAGTATCTGAGCATTGGGCTAATAGAGGGGCGATATGAGCGATAAAGATCAAGAGGTTTGGGACGGTGAACTAACACCGGAGTTAATTGCAGAACTGCAAACTATGGACACGCCAACGGTATGTAATGCGCTTGAACTCATAGTGCCGAAGCGGCGTGGTTACGGGTTTACCACCAAGCATTTGGTTTGTACTCGCCCAGAACTGCCGCCCATGGTGGGCATTGCGCGCACAGCTACTATAAGAGCTGCGCATCCCAGCGATCTTAATGGCGCTGATGCGAGAGCGTTGTCGGATGCCTACTATGCCTACATCGATCAAGGTTCAAAGCCCAGTGTTGTGGTGATTCAGGACTTGGACGGCCATGGCGGCTATGGTTGTCTATGGGGCGAAGTGAATTCTAATATTCATAAAGGTTTCGGCTGTGTTGGGCTAGTGACCGATGGCGGCGTTCGCGATTTGCCTGACATTGCACCGGGTTTCCAAATGCTTGCGGCCAGCGTTTTACCGTCACACGCGTTCGTTCACGTTGTAGATTTTTCTAGGCCAGTGGATGTGGCGGGTATGCGGGTTGTAGACGGTGATGTAATTCACGCAGATCAGCACGGCGCAGTGGTTATACCGCATAGCGCCGTGACTCAGGTTAAAGCAGCAGCTGAGAAAATTGCGCGCCGCGAAGCACTCATTATTGACGCCGCCCAGCAACCTGATTTTGATATTGAAAAACTGCGCCAAGCTCAGGGCGATGCCGCAGAGATTCATTAACAGAAATTAGTGGCCGCCGACCGCTGACTAGCCAATGGCTATGGGGCCTCGATAGCCTTCAGTGCAGCCAGCCTTGCTGCCTCAAACTCATCGCCCGCGTACCATGCGGGAAAGTCTGTTTGATTAGCCAAAACCCATCCGGTGTAAAATCCAAACTGTGCATCTTCCACCATGCCGTCGAATAGCCAATCACTGGTGATCTCGTCGCTGGGTTGATGATAATTTTTGTTGGTAAAAATTTCGTTAAACGCTTTGCCTGCCTCTATGCCGCCATTGCGTAAATCTTCTCCACCTTCAAAGTTAAGTGAGGGCACACCAATTTTCGCCAAACTAAAATGGTCAGAACGATAAAAGTAACCTTTACTGGGGTCTTGGTCGCCGTTGATCACTCGGCCTTGCAGGTCCGCAGCTTTTTGCGCAGCTTGGTCTACGGTTGACCGGCCAAATCCCACATAGGAGATATCAAGCGAGCGGCCGTTGATCTGTGCACCATCCATATTTATTGCAGCGGCTATTTTACCGGGTGCAATTGGTGGATGCTGGGCGAGGTATTTGGAGCCAAGTAAGCCCTGCTCTTCTGCGCCGACAAAGGCAAACAATACTGATCTTTCGTGTGTGTTAGGCAATTGAGTGAAGGCCTTGCTGATGGCTAAAACCGAAGCAATGCCTGTGGCATTGTCCAGCGCGCCGTTATAAATCACGTCCTCGTCTGGTGATGAAGCAACACCGGTACCTAAGTGGTCATGGTGGGTTGTGTAAATAACCACCTCGTCGCTTAAGTCGCCGCCCGGTAGGCGCGCTAAGACGTTGGCAGAGGTATTAGTTGTGATGGTTATGGGTAGGGTCATGTCTGTGGTTATGGGAATATTGACCGGTTGAAAATCTCCGCTTTGGGCTTGTTGTCTTAAACTCTCTAAATTTTGCCCAGCGCTTGCTAACGGGTCGGACATGCTGGCGTTACTCATCCAGCCTTTCACTTCTAGTGTAGGTTCGCCTTCGTTGGGTAGTTCAAATTGCGGCCCGGTCCAAGAGGTTTGTACCACTTGCCATGGGTAGCCTGCGGAGTGGTCAGTGTGAATTATGATGACGCCCGCTGCGCCGAGCTTGGCGGCTATCTCATATTTATAGGTCCAACGCCCGTAGTACATGCGCATCTCGCCGCCGAAAAGATTGGGGTCCCAGTCTGGGTCGTTGTTCATCATGACCAGTACCTTGCCGCTGACATCTACGCCTTTGTAGTCGTCCCAGTCGTATTCGGGTGCTTGAATGCCGTAGCCAACAAAAATCAATTGAGCTTGTTTCAGGTTTGCTTCTAACGCTTGCTTGCCGCCGGCAACAATAAAGTCGCTGCTTTGTTGGTAAGTCTGTATGCCACTGGGTGTTGTGAAAGACCAAGTGTCAGGTTGCTTGGCATCTAGGGCGATCAGCTCAAAGGGTTGTAGCCAGGAATTATTTTCCGCTCCAGGGGTAAGGCCTAGTGCTTTCAGTTTGCTGATTAAGTAGGCCTGGGTCATGCGGTCGCCCTCGGTGCCGGGCCCTCTACCGCCGTAGGCGTCAGATGAAATCTCTTCTATGTCTGCGCGAATGTCGTTTTCTTCAATATGAGTTGCAGCGTCCACTATCGCCTGAGTTATGTTGAGCGGTTGCTCTTGAGTCGCTTGGGGTTGGCAGGCACTGAGCAGAACCGGTAGTAAAAGAATGAGGAGTAAACGGGGAGTCCTAATTGAAAGCATGGTGACACCTGTAATTTATTGAAGAATGAACACTTAACTACTTATAGCGTTTGCAGGATACCTGTGCGTGGCAAGGGGGGCATAGATCGCTGGGTTAATGATTACTGCCCAAAATGTTATCGATTTTTTGCTACCTTTTCGTTTTGCGTCTACCAATGATAGTCCTCCTGTGGAAGTCTACAAATTTCACCGCGCTGGGGTTTATACTCAAGAGAATGTTGGGATAAAGAACTTGAGGAGAGGCAATGTCAGATCAGCAATATCCATTAGAGGGCTTAAAAGTTTTGGACTTTTCGCGGGTGTTGGCGGGCCCTTTTGCTGGTCGGATGCTCTGTGATCTTGGCGCTGATGTGGTCAAGGTAGAGCCACCTGATGGCGATGTCACGCGTCTCTGGGGCAAGGTGATACAAGGCCTGCCCGGCTATTACCACCAGCAGAACGCGGGTAAACGTAATATCTGTATGGATCTTCGCGCGCCGGGTGCAAAAGAATTGGTTTTTGAGTTGGTTAAAGAAGCAGACATCTTGATTGAAAATTATCGTCCAGACGTGATGCCCAGATTGGGTCTTGGTTACGAGGCGCTGAAGGCCATTAATCCAAAGCTCATTATGCTGTCTATCTCTGGTTTTGGTCACGGTGGACCTGAGTCTCATCGCCCTGCCTATGCACCTATAGTTCACGCTGAAGCGGGGCTTATGTACCGCCAAGCAGACCGTGGTGGGCTGCCATTTAATGATTTGCCATTGTCTGTAGCTGACACCAATGCCTCGTTGCATGGTCTTGTGGGCTTGCTCGCTGCGGTTATTTTGCGCCAGCGCACGGGATTGGGGCAGCATATTGATATTGCGATGATTGACGCTACCGTGGCTACAGATGACCAAGTGCACTACGCTGTTGAAGACGCGGAGGACACTGCCGCCTTGCCCAACGACACTTGGGAAACAGGGGCGGGGCCAATTCTTTTGTCCGCAGATTTTCGTTTTTTGTGGCAACAGCTGACGAAGTTGATGGGTGTTAATGATCCTACGCACAAAGAAATGGAGTTGACGGAAAAGATTCGCATTCGTCGGCAAATTGTAGGTGAGTATCTGGCGGGTTTGCCCACATGGGCCGATGTTGAAGCGTCTATGGGTAAAATGAATTTGGCTTGGGGCCAGGTGCGCAATCCAGCTGATTTGCAGCAGCAGCCAACGGTGGCAGCGCGTGGGGCAATTGTGCAAATTGATGATCGGGCTGGCGGTACGCGTCCTGTAACCCAGTCGCCTTATCGTTTTTCTGCCGCTAAAAGTGGTGTCAGAGGTCCAGCACCGTATAGGGGTGAGCACAATGTTGAGGTCTTGGCCGGTTGGCTAAACAAGACTGCAGGTGAGGTAGGCGAGTTGCATACCCAGGGGGTTCTGAAATTAGACGAAGAGTTTGTAAAATAGAAAGTAGGGTGGTTCGCAGCCAAGGCTTTTTGTTGCCAGGCACGGCCTCTAAAACATAGATACTCAGACATAAACCCTAGTTTAGGTAAATGTTATAGGTAAAAAAGCCCCGCTATTGCGGGGCTTTTTTTGTCTTCGGTTTTAACCGCCGAATGAACGCTGGAAGTCTACACCCCACGTACGGGCCTGTAGTAGCGTACCTTGTAGCCGGAAGTTTTCTTCATGATTAGCTTGAGATACTTCTCGGAAGTTAACTTCGTCAGTTAAGTTGTCAATGAAGAATCTAACCCGCGTCTTAGCGTCAGCTGACGCCCAGATTAAGCTGGTGTCTACACGACGGCGTGCTGGAACTTTGTCGTAAGCACGTTCGATTGAATTGGTGTTGTAGTCACCGGTATAGGAGAACGCGCCATTCAGTGACAGCGATGCATCTGAAGGTAGTATCCATCTGTAATCTGCCCACATAGTGAACTTATGTTCTGGAATCCCCTTCAGTGAGCTACCATTAAGGTTATGGCTGGTTGCGCCGAACAATGGCACGGGTGCTAAGTGGTTTTCATCCTCAAGTAGGAGCACGTCATCTTTATACTCGGTTTTGGTGAAACTGTAGTTAGCGTTAACGGTTAATGCATCTGTTGCCAACCATACACCTTCAATTTCAAAACCAGTGTTTGAGGTATCGCCAGTGTTTACTGGGATATCTCGTGATGTATTTGTTAGAGGGTCAAGTACATCTACTTGATCTTGATAGTTTTCGTACTGGTAGGTGTAGATCGCACTGAACAGTTGCACGGTACCATCAAATAACTGGGTCTTATAACCTAATTCATAAGCGGTCACGTTTTCTTTGTCATAAGACAAAATGCCTACTGGCGTGCCACCTGCGCCGCCTACGCGAGCATCCAAAATGCCTAAGCCGTATCCACCTGCTCTGTAACCGGTGGTGACATAACCATAAATCAGGGTGTCAGCATTAGGTGTCCAGTCGAGGTTTACGCGGAACGAGGTATCGCTCCAAGTTTGGCTATCGGAAGCGAGTGATGCCACTCCCATGGGAACGCCCGCTAGTCTAAGTGGGTTGGCGCATGTTGTGGAATCTAGCGCGCATGTGGGCGCAATAGGGGCATTTGGGTTACCGGTAGGTGTTGCTGCGCCCATATAGAAGTTGGTCCATGCTAAGTCGGTAAAGCCCGCGAATGCAGCGGCGGGAATACCCAATGCTGGAATACCAGTTACTGCTGGGCCGCGTAAAACTTGGCCGGCGGTTAGGCCGCCAGTTCCAGGAACTACGAAGGTGGGTGAATCGAAGAATGTCCACGGGAACATTAATTCGGCGTAAGCGCCACGATTCTCGCTAACGTTCTTTTCGTCTTCGGCCCAACGTAAACCTACAGTCAGCGCCCATTGGTCATTGAAGGTATAAACACCTTGCGCGTAAACGGCTTTTTGTTCGGTTTTGTTGGTGTTGTTGTGTCTGTAGGCATAACCGTCGCCAAAAGTGTCGCCACCCCAAACGCCAAGAACTTGTCTGTTCATGGCTGGTGTATCTAGTGTAACAGGGGTTGAACTGATGCCCAATGCAGGTAGGAATGCTCCCAGTGTTCCGTAGTTAGCAGCTTGGTCAATACGGCCTTGAGAACTTTCATCTGTGATTGTGAAATCTTGTAGGCGCGAACTCTTGAAGTAGTACAAACCTGTAGTTAGAAATAGATTCTCGTTAACGTCCCAAAGCAACTGAAGTTCGTGGGAGTAGCTGTAGATGTCTTCTAACACGGTGTTGCCAAAGTCAGTGATTTCACTATTGGAGTCATCTGTATCAATGTCGTAGGTGTAAGCGAAGTCGCTGTAACCAAATGAGTATTTAACGGTCGCCGCTTCAGAGGCATCCCATGTGATAGTGGTTGACGCACCGCGTTGGTCAAAACCTTCTCGGTTGTTGCCATTGGTGAGTA
Organism: Pseudomonadales bacterium; assembly: GCA_028228615.1. Taxonomy (GTDB): domain Bacteria; phylum Pseudomonadota; class Gammaproteobacteria; order Pseudomonadales; family Azotimanducaceae; genus UBA4421. The sequence goes on from JAOJBS010000024.1 coordinate 29,737, forward strand.
ACTCATGGCGAACCTCATCCAGATCGCCGTCACCATTTAAGTAGGCGTTTGAAGCGTATGCAGGGTTCGGTCTGCGTGGCGCAAGATCTACGCCTGGGCGGTTGTTTGCTCCATAGGCTACAGCGCCAGTGTTTGGATTTGTAAACATTTGCGCGCCAGCTGTTCCGGCGGTTACTGCGCGTAAACCCTGAGCATAAACATCTGTTACTCGGCTGCCGCGTGAACTTCCCCAGCCTTCGTTAATCAGCGCATTGCCGCCAATAACCCGATCAGAGTTGCGATCGTTGAAACGAAAATCTACCGAGATCGAGTCGGTAGCAGTCCACTCAAACATAATTGCATTGTTGATATCGTCAGTAGAATCTGTGCCGGGCATGCCTAGGACGCTGCCTAAAAGTGGGTCGTTCTTGCGCTTAGACGTAGTGAAACGTGCTTTTAGGGTATCAGTAAGTGGGCCGGAAACTACGCCATACATTTCTTGGTTATCATTTTTGCCGAGTTGTACACGAACCATGCCGGTGAGTGTGTCCGTTGGGCGCTTGGTGATGTAGTTGATTGCGCCACCAATAGAGTTACGCCCGTATAAGGTGCCTTGTGGGCCGCGCAGAACTTCGATTCGCTCAATATCAAACAAACCGTTTTCTGTAAGCGCGATCAGTGAATCTTCTGAGTAGATTCCGTTGTAATAAGTAGCAACACCAGGGTCTCCGCCCAGTGCTCTAAAGTTACGACCAACACCACGGATACGGATGTCGTAGTTGTCGCGAGTGGTCGCAGGAATGTAGTTAACAAACTCATTGGCATTTTGAATGCCCATGTCTTCTAGCATTTCTGTGCCAATGGCCGTGATGGAAATTGATGTGTCAGAAACAGTTGATTCAACTTTCTCTGCGGTAACAACAACCTCTTCTATGCGCCTGCTTGAACTTTCATCGTCAGCTGCAACAGCTCCGAATGAAAATAAAACCAAACAAACACTCATAGTGCTTACTAAGATTCTTATCATTATTTTCCCCTAGTGCCAGGCATTCGAAGTACCTGCGACCATTTTACGTCAACCATTAGTTAACTTTCGTTAACGAGTCGGTAGATTAGGGGTTTTTTCTAGAAATTCAAACCTTTAGTGACGAGGTTGTGTTACAGAAATTACAAGGTGTGTAGAAAGGTAACCTTGAGCTGGGTAATGGCCCTGTATTGGCGCATTTATGGGCGTTTTTGTTGTTTTTTTGAGTACTTGGCAGGCTTTGGGTAAGCCTACATAATCAGCCAAAAGCTGGCATCAATGGCCTCTTTTGTGTTCCAACTAGGCATAAAACGAGTGTTGGGGAATTGCCCTCAAAGGCAATCTAGAACACTATTAGTAGATGAAAGCTTACTCCACGGTAGCCAGAAAACTCTGACTCTCCGTTTTATAAGTTTGTAATTTGTAGATGAGTTTTCGTTTCGCTGGCAGATCTGAGACCAAACCCAGCCATTTACCAGCAGCGTCGTATTGCACAGCAAGCGACATCTCGTCCGTTTCAACGCGATAGCTTGTCTCAGCAGCATTTTCAGTTGGGCTTTCCGGGTATATGGATACGGGTACCAACTCGCCAGTCTGGCCGTTGAGTAATTCACTTTGTGCAACGAAGGTCGGTGCCCAGTAGGCGAAAGGCACAATACACTGAGTGTCATGAATTTCATTGGTGGGGGCATCAACTGCAAAACCTTGCGGCGTCAGCTTGCCTTGCAAGGACAGGAATTTGTCTTTGATTTGCGTATCGCTGGTGATCTTTTGCAGACAATAATTGTTGTCGTACTCTTCAACCACCGCATGCTCATAGGAAAACAGGGTAATGCCAAGGAGTTTGTATTCGAACTTTGCTTCGCCCTCAAGCCGAATGCCAGAGGTGTGGTAGTAGGCTTTGAACGAATGATAGCCGACTTCCTTTTTGTCAATAAATGCTCTGAAGCGCCAAGTTTCTGTTTTGGCGTTAAAGTTTTCCTGCGCCGGCTCGCCCTGAGCATAGTTGGGGTGGTCAGAGTGGTGGTTAGAGGGATGGTCAGAAGAGGTGGCATCGTTAGCGCTGACATCGGGCGCCACGGAGAATGTAACGACACCTGCGATTAGTAGCTGTCGCCACGGGAAAAAACTAGAAGTGCGCGTTACGTAGTCGGTATAACCGGGTCTTCGTTGCTCGATGTCTGATTCCATACGCTTCACACCAGTAAAGCGGGTGAGCAAAAAGGTCAAAAGGGCCATTGCCAATACGGGCCACCAGACGCTGTGATGCATAGAGATAAGGCAAATGCCAAGCCAAAAAAGCCATTCGCCAAAGTAATTTGGATGTCGGCTGAATTGCCATAAGCCAGAGTTGAGAACTGCGTTGGCTGGCATGTCTGCTCTGAAGCGAGTCAGCTGCAAATCTGCGATTATTTCAAAAACAAGACCACTCAAGGCTATCGCCAAGCAAAACCACCGGCTCCAACCGGCTTCACCCGAATAGTTAAGGATGGGGAGCAGCACCAAACTCACACCCCAAGCCATGAGCGCTTGGGGCAAAAAAATGATGTAGAGGCTGGTGTAAGGAAATCTGTCGTCCTTGGTGTTACGCACGGTTGTATAGCGATGATCTTCGCCTTTGCCCAATTGCCGCACCACAATATGTATGGCCAAACGCAGGCCCCAGATGATAATCAGCCCAAGCAGCGCTGTGGCAAACAAGCTGTCTTGCCCGCTAACCGTGTAGAAAACTACGGCGGCAACGACGTGGTAAAGGGGCCAAAATACGTCAGCAACACTAATGTCGTGTTGCTTGAGTGACCAAAGCCACACAAATGCGGCGAGCCCTTGGATAGCAACGAGGGCGAGCAGTGCAGACAGCATTTGAACGCGCTACTCGGCTTGGAAGCGTTTGTTAACGGCCCTGACGACCCCACCCAAGAAGGGTACGTGGGAGTAAAAGCCGAGACCTGAATCCCAAAAGTCTTGGTGTAATACGACCTGACCTTGCTCGTTGAAGCGCAGGTGGGTAATGCCCAAAGTATCGCTTTCTACGGTGCGAATGATGGGTTTGAAGGTCGCCCGCATGGACCAAACTAAATAGACATCCGCGCCCGATACCAGTGTTTGATGCATTTCTACATTCACTGTCGTACCGGCTTTGCCTAGACCGTCGAAATGAGTGACGACCTTTTCTCTGTCCCTTGTATGCATCAGCGCGTCACTGAAATGCAATTCCTCGGCGTAGAGTTTGCGTGCGGTAGCTGCCGCACCTGGTTGTCCAAGGCTCATTAAGAACTGGGTGAATTCATTAATCGTCTCCTCTTCGACTGTTCGGTCTCCCGGGAAGTCGCTCAGAGCTTCTCTATAGGCATCTGGATAAGCGGAGTTACTTTTTTCTGATTGAGAGGCGCAACCGAGGCCGGTGACGATGACAAGTGCGATGAGTAAGTACGTAATTTTTTTCATGGACGTAGCATAGACACGCTTTCGTGAAGCAGCGGTGACGGGGATTTTTTTCTACTTCACGGAATCTTCACGCCGGGGCGTAGAAAGTCGCGAGGTGAAGTTCTCAAACGCATAGACAGAAGCTGAAATTTCATTTTTTGAATAGGCTGCGCGTGCTCCAAAAGTGTCGCCTGGCGTGTGAAAATGCGCTGCTTAGTTGCGCTGCGTTACTGCATTGGCTCATCTAAGCCTATTCGATTCAGGCGCTAAACAAAAAATATGCCAAATGCTACCCGTACTCAATGGATCAAAACAAAGGAATCATAATCAGTGACGCTTTCAGATTATTTATCTAGCAGCAAATTCGTTAACGCGTTGTTTCTCAAAGCCGCGTGGATAGCGTGTGTGGTAGGCGGAAACAGTTACGGGCTTGGCGTTGTCTTCGCCATGCTGTGCCTAAATATATATCAACGAAATGTTGCTGCTGACTGGCCCTACGCGGTAGGTCTGGGGTTGTTTGGTTTGGTGTTAGACAGTGCTTGGATGTATTTCGGCGTGTTGGATTATGCCTCATCAGCGTCTCTGTCGATCGCAGGCATCACGCTAGCGCCGCTATGGATTGTGTTGTTGTGGGTAGCTGTGGGATTGTCGCTGAACCACGGGCTGATATTTTTTGTTGAGCGCCCGTTGGTTGGTGGCTTGTTGGTTGGTGCTAGTGCACCCTTTTCTTATATGGCGGGTGAGCGGTTCGGCGCTGTTGTCATACCCTCTTATGAAAACCTGGTCGTTCTCGGTCTAGTTTGGTTTGTAGTGTATTACGCGCTTTTCAGCTTAACAAAGTACGTCAACGGCAAAACTGCGGAGCAAGACGATTCCGCACCTGCCGCTCAGTCCATTTGAATTAGCCATGAAGACTCGCGTTGTTAATATTTTTACG
>JAOJBS010000025.1:0-28416 GCA_028228615.1 Pseudomonadales bacterium
GCATTTATTGCAGCATTCCCCATACGGTCAATATCAAGGGCTGGACTAGAAAAGAGAGCCTGGCGATCTTTAAATTTCTAACCCAACATTTCACTCAAGAACAGTATGTAACCCGATTCCATTGGACTCAGGGCACCCTAGCTATGTGGGACAACCGCTGTGTTTTCCACAATGCGCTCAACGACTATCAGGGGCATAGGCGTCACATGCACAGAGTCATCGTTAAGGGTGAAAGGCCCGCCTAACGAACTCCGTTGTAGGAAAGTTATCGTAGAGTTATGGGGAAGCTATAACAAAGGAATAGAAAAAGCCGGGCACCTTTATGAGGCAACAGCGAGCCAGCAATATGCAGGAGCATTACGAAGTAGACGTATGAGGTAGGCTTATCACGTACTTGCTTAGGAGGCGATATAAGATCCAGCTAACCTACCGTAATTATCCTTTTAAAACAGAGGGATAACTCATGGTCGCTATTACTTCAAGTACATCTTTAGAGCTAAAACCTACCTTAAAACGGCGTGACATCACCTGTGAAATCCGTAAAGGTTTCACCCTCCGTCAGCATCCTACGGGCAGCATATCGTACAAGTATCGATTCAGAGAGGGTGGCAAGTCTAAGGAGATATTGCTACATCATGACTATGAGCTTGCCCTAGCTCAGTACCAAGAGATAAGAGCCTCACGAGAGCGTCAGGTAGATCTTAGACGAGATCAAGTCAGCGGTAAGCACATCGATGCGCTCTTCCTGCTAGGGGACTTTGAGTACCTACAGGGGCAATGGATGCGCCGACATGTGAGGAAGAACCTTACTCGAAGTACCGAGGTAAATTACCAACACTTCGTTGATCAGACGAGAAGCAAGATTGGTAAACAGCTGAAGGCCACTATCGCTGTACCAGAGGCTCGTAGGTTGATTCGAGGGATGCTGAACGAGGTAGCTCACGAGACGCCTACCCAGAGTAATCGATTCCGCACAGCTCTATCTGGCATGTTCAAGTACGGCCTGGAGCATGATCTAGTGTCCAGGACGCCAATCTATGGACTGCCCAAGCAGAAAGAAAGCCCTAAGTCCCGAATGTTCAATGATGACGAGTTGAGGCTACTGCTGCCCTATCTCAATCAATGTGACATCTCGAGGGATAAGGTTGATGCGCTGAAGTTGCTCCTGATGACAGCGATGCGTTCAGGTGAGGTGCTACGAATTGAGCATGAGCACCTTGATCTAGCAAATGGGACGTTGAGCCTGCCAGTTACCAAGAACGGACAGCCGTTTCTCGTTGCCCTACCACAGCTTGCTGTGGAGCTATTACAACAGCGGCAGTCTATTCGAGTAGGTCATAAGAAGCTGTTCGATAGTACGACTTGCGGCTTACGGCAAGCCTGTCAGAGAGCTGCTAAGAATGTCGGCATTACTCAGTGCTCGCCGCACGACTATCGGCGTACTGCAGCGACGATGGCAGGGAGGCTGGGTGTTGATCTGGATACTATTGGTAGATTGCTTAACCACTCCGCCGTGGGTGTAACCAGGCGGCACTACGCGCTGTATGACAAGGCAAGTGAGAAGCGGGCAGCACTTGAGCTAATCACCGCAAGGCTAGTGCAGCTAGGGATGCGCATCTAAGCGGTTTATAAGTGACTAGTGTCAACCGCATGTAGGTTACGTTCTTGCCGGCTATATGAGCGGCAAATGAGGGTCTGATTTTGAAAGTGCCCACTACCAGAGAAAACCATTCACATCTATGGCTATTGCCAGCTTGCAACCAGCGGAGAATATTAGTGCACACACATGAGGAGGTAGATCGACAAGACATAGCAGGAGTTGGTGTTTCTGGGCCGATAATAGCTATGCCTGTAACTGATGCTCAGCATAATTCCGCTGCTGAGAGCACGCTCCTTACAGCCCTGAGCCCTCCAGAGGATATGCCAGATATTCACTTGATAGATTGGCCTGCTGGTACCGGTAAGACTAGGGCTGTAATCAAAGATGTGATTCGTGCTGTTAAGGCGGGTTATAAGGTGATCTGGACGACTCCTACTGTTGGTGTCTTACAGAGGGAGACCTTTAAGCGATTGACTGGAGAGTCATCGTTCGATGAGCTGGATGAATACCTTTCTGATCTCGATGTGTATCTAATCAATGCAACCGTGAGAGAGGAAGAAGGCTACACAGACATTGGTTCGATGATATATCAGGTGGTTCTTGATGATATCGAGATGATGCCGGGTGAGGGGCGAGTATTCCTTTGCTCGTGGGTTGGGTTCCAGGCTTCTGGCTCGTTAAGGCGGGCTGCGAAATTCCGAGCATTCCCGAAGACTCGGCTTATTGTTGATGAGGTCCCTGAGGTCCTAGCCTTTACTTTCTATCAATCTGCGGATGTGAACTTTAGAGATTACCTCTCGTTCAGCAAGGGTATAGTTACGCCACTGCCTGAGCAGCAAGCACACTGGGAGGCAGCGGTTAAAGGTGTGTCTAACAACAGCGTTTTTGATGACAGTGATAGGCTGAAGGAACTGGCGGCATTGCTGATCAATCCTGAATATGTCACTACCTTGGCAAAGCATAGTATTAGGGCGAAGATCCACCTCACCAGTTACCTACTACCTAGTGTGTTTAGTAGTTTCAAGGAAGTTGAGGTGCTTGGTGCTAATTCCAGACATTCGCTCATGTACCTTCTGTATACCAAGTGGGGTGTGAGGTTCCGTATCAATGAAAAGTATGAGGATGATAGGCGCCCAATTGATCATTTAGGTGACCTGTTCACTATCGTGCCTATTCAGGATGTGGCAATCACTAAGAACGCCATGAGTAAGAAAGCTAAGGCAAGGTGGGTGGTGGGACGGCTATTCGACATCGTAAAGGCATTCTATGGGGCTGAGAAGCCATTTATCTATTGTGTCAACAACGCGGTAAATGTCGGCCCGATGCCGGAGCAAGCCTATAAGACGGCATCGATGCTCCATGGATCTAACGAGTATACTAACTTCGAGGCTGCAGCCTTCCTCTGTTCACTAAACCCGGGATTAGAGTTCCTGCAGGATCTGGAAGAGCGATGGGGGATCGATTATGGAGTCTATCTTAGAGCGAGGACAGCAGAGGTGATCTATCAGTATAGCTACCGTATTAAAGCTAGGCTGGGCGACAGGTCTCTAGCTACTAGATATCTAATAGTAGTGCTTGATCGAATGAGTGCTGCAGCATTAAGAGAGAAGATCCCTGGATCAGTTGTTGATGAGAGTTACATTGAGGAGGATCCAGAGCAGAAGTTTGCAGGGAATGCTGGTAATGGCATTGCTGGCTTTCTGAGGCTAACACCACCAGAATCTCAAAGATTAAGGGAGTACAAAGCTTTGGTAGATAAGTGCCATAAGGAGGGTCGGATGATTTCTGTTCAGGATGCTTTGAGTACTACAGGTCCGACTAGATACAACAATCTAATAGCTATGGCGGAGAATAACGATGTCTCCATCACAGATCTAGAGGCAATACTGCTAGGTTTTGATGGACGCTCTATATTCCCGAAGCCTGTATTGTCTAAACTGGACTTTGGCTTTAGCAATATATAATAAAACGATGCAACCCCTTATATATAGGAGTTCAACAGGAAAATAGAGAGAGTGATGCAAATAGCTGCATTTTTATAGCTGGAGTACCTAAGTCAGCCTATGGCGACAGCTTATAGTGTAACTGTCAGTGGCAGCATAGTTTCATTAGGCTTCTACTATAGTGGTGTATATTTTGATGAGGGAGGTGGTATTGGTCGCGTTGGTCGTAGCCATGGCATAACACATAGCTCACCTTGATTAAGCTCTAGTTAACTGGATGGGCTCAAGGTGCGCTATGTGCTTCTATTAGGCTACTGCCCTCATCATTACCATCCACCAATAATCAATAAAACATAGCCGCTATTAGCCTGTAATAGTAGGCACTATAGTATGCAGCTTAGAGCTACACTAAGTAGCCAGCATTAGGCTGGCAGATGTCTTAGCGTTGAGCTGTGTTACCTCCAACTATTTTATAAATGATTAATATTAATCGTTAATAACATTTATAGATCGATTAATGTACAGCCTATTGCAAGCAACGATCCAGCTAATTGTGGCCACTACTGGTAGCTACTATGGGAGGAAGCCTAATGTCACTTTGATGGCTAGTTAAGAGAGGCCTATTTACTGTACAGGCTTCTGTACATATCAATAACATTCTCATCCTTATAATTAAGCAACACTGTCATAGAACATCTAAGTTCATCTATCGCTATCTTACGAGACATGCAGCGTTATTAGTGCTGAATAAGTGGCCTAACTAGGAGTGCAGCTATAATGGCTAAGCAGAAGTACTACGTCGTATGGGTAGGTAGGGGTACAGGCATCTTTACTGATTGGGCATCAACCAGTGCGTCAGTTTCTGGCTATCCAGGGGCTAAGCATAAGAGCTATAGCAGCAGAGAAGAAGCTGAGAGTGCGTACACTTCTACTACCGGCCCTAGGGTTAGAGCGGCTAGGAAATCTGTAGCTACTGAAGCTAGTGCAACCTTAGGTGCGAAGGCAGTTGCTAGCTCAACATTCGTCTTCGATCCAGCCTACGACATTCATATATTCAGCGATGGTGCCTGCGTGCCTAACCCCGGTAATGCCGGTTCAGGTGTATCTGTCTATCAATCAGGTAAGTTGATAGAGCTACATTATGGAGTGTACGAGCCTCACGGTACAAACAACACTGCTGAGTTGAATGCCCTGCATCAGGCTTTGCTTATAGCCGAGAGTAAGCTGAAGGCTAAGCTCAAGGTGATGGTGCTTAGCGATTCCACTTATTCGATTAATGTAATGAGTAAATGGGCAGCAGCATGGAAGCGAGATGATTGGAATAGTCGGAAAGGTAAACCGCCAGCTAATGTCGAGCTAGTAAAGGTGATGTTTGAGTTGTTCAGCAGTATAAGACGGCGTATAAAGTTAGAGCATGTTAGTGCGCATGTTGGTATAGAGGGTAACGAGCTTGCTGACAGGTTAAGTAATCTGGCCATCCATCACCAGGAGTCAGGGTTTGTTGAGTACGATGGTTTGACTAAGGTGGACGAGATACTGGCAATGGGTGTGCGATGACTTTGCCGATGGTACGAAATGGAGTGCTAAAGGATGAGAGAGATGGCTGGTCTAACAGATAGTGTGGAGTGCGGCAGTGGGATAGGCAAATGGTACCGGCTCGTAATAGGCACTGTTTTAGGGCTATTGCTGTCTTCTTGTGCCTCCAATCTTGATCAAGGCAATGCAAGTTATGCTATTGGACAATACGATAGAGCTGCTCAGTATTGGAATGTGGCTGCAGCTGCTGGTGAGCCTGCTGCCCAGTACAACTTAGGGTTACTCTGGGAGCAAGGTTTAGGTAGCACGCCTAGGAATGCTGATCAGGGACTGTATTGGTACTACCAATCTGCTCAGCGTGGGTATGTCCCAGGAATGGTTAAAGCTGGAGCTATGTTGGCTAGTGCTGGAAGGCTAGATGAGGCTGTGTCATGGTTCACCCTTGCGGCGAGGTGGGGGAACATGGAAGCAGTCAATAATTTGAGAGTGCTTAATGCCAGAGTTCCAGCGGCAGATCTAATGCAGATGAGGGCCAGGGAAACTGAGCAGGCGAATCTTATGGTTATGGATGCGGCTATGAAAGCGGCAAGTAAAGTCTACATGAGTACGCTTCCATAGCTTGTTATGACTGCGGAATGATAAAACCCTGTCGGGGGCTTATATGACCCATTCCAAGTCGAAAGTTTAGGCTGAAGGGTTGATAGATAAACTAGATCAGATCAATAAAACTATAGGGTACCACAAATGAGAGAATTCAAGATGAAGCGAAGTGTAATGTTAGGGCTGATAGTTGCGATGTCAATATCTGCTGGAGTGAATGCACAGGATAGCGGTAGCACCTTGTACGGCAGTGACGGTACGAGCTATCAAAACATCGGCAACACTACTTATGGTAGCGACGGTTCGAGCTATCAACATATCGGTAATTCGACATACGGTAATGATGGTACGAGCTATCAACACATTGGGGACTCAACTTATGGGAGTGATGGTTCGACTTACCAGACGATTGGGAATACCACGTATGGATCAAAAGGTGCAGAGTCGGCAACCTGCAGTACCAGTGGTAGTACAGTTTACTGTAATTAGTTATTGCCAACTTCCTCCGGCAACTAGACTTCTTGGTCATGAGCGTATCTGGAAGGGCATTGGATTTTGCCAACGTCAGTTAGTCATTCAGCCGCTAGGCGCCATCTGGTTAGTAGGTTGGCGCTGAGGCCTAGGCGTCTTGCTATTTGGACACTGGCACCAGGTTGCAGATCCTGCTCAACGGCACTGTAAGTACACAAGAAGACCCCACAACTGTAACCGACTAAGGCTTATCTGCAAATCACAACTCAACAACAGCAGCAGGAGTTTCCAAAGGTACTGTAACTGGCAAGCCCCTAGTATCGTAGATACCTGATAGCGTTACAATTCACGCAAACAGAAGGTTGGACTTCCCAGACTTCACTAGACACTTTCTAGCCTGGAAAATGTGGTTTAAATATACTATCCTCACCAGCGCAATGAGTCGATCGCATCCAGTAGGCTTATTCTACTGCCGCATCACGTTGTCGGGTCTATGAATTGATTAATCGAACACTTTGTTGTCGCGCGAGTCGGCGCCGCCCATGGCAAAAAACTCCCGATCGTTCGGTATTTGTATCTTGATGGGTGCGCCAAATTGCAGCGCGGTCTTAATGTTGCGTAGCGATCCGGGTCCCAAATCGTTGATACTATGCTCAAATGATTACAAGGAGATGTTCGAATGCCGGATCTGTTCAGCCCATTTACATTGAAGGGCGTAACGCTACGCAATCGCACGGTGATGTCGCCGATGACGATGTATAACTCAGTCGACGGCAAACTCGACGATTACCATGTGAGCTATCTCGGTGCGCGCGCTAGCGGCGGTTTCGGCCTGATCTTCGGTGAGCAGATGGCGATAACACCTGACGGTCGAACGACCACCTCTTGCGCCGGGATTTGGGATGACAACCAGATAGAAGGACACGCACGCGTATGCGCAATAGTTGAGCGAATGGGTAGCGTTCCGGCGATACAGCTCGGCCACACGGGTCGCAAAGGCAGTGAGGTTCCTCCTCACAAGGAAACCAACGAAGAAGGCACGTGGAAACAGCTGCCGCCCGATCACCCGAATGGATGGACTTGCGTGGCACCTTCTGCAATTCCTTATGGCGGGGGTGGGCACATTCATCCCGTGCACGAACTCACGGTAGCGGAAATAAAAGCCATCCATCAGGCGTATGCGGATGCTGCAGTTCGCGCGCGCGAAGCCGGCTACAAGTGGCTGGAAATGCACTATGCCCATGGTTACCTCGGCGCGAGCTTCTTTTCGCCGTTAGCGAATCAGCGTACCGACGACTACGGTGGCAGTGTTGAAAAACGCCTGCGCTTTCATACTGAGGCACTCGACGCGGTGCGCGCGGTGTGGCCCGAGGAGTACCCGCTGACGATTCGGCTCGGCTCGGACGATCTGAATCCGGCCGGGATACAGTTTGAAGATTCGATTTATGCCGTGGCAAAGTTGAAAGAGCATGGACTCGACCTTGCCGATTTGTCGATCGGTTTCAACACTGATGAGATGGTCGACCCACCTTTGGCTGAAATGGGTTTCATGCTGGAGCGTGCCGCCCGCGTGCGGCGTGAAGTCGACATCCCGGTCGCCACTAGCTGGAACCTGGGTGTTCCGCAAAATGCGGACCAGGCCATTCGTGATGAACTCATCGATCTCGTGTTCCTCGGCCGGCCGGCGCTAGCGAATCCGCATTGGCCAGTTTGGGCAGCGCGTGAACTGGCCCATCCAGATCCTTTCGGTCTTGTTCCCGACGATTGGGCGTGGTGGTTGCGCAATTTTCGTGGGCATGAAGCGAGTATTGGCTGGCCTGCGAATCGTGGCACTGAACCCAGTACGTCATCGTCCAGTCCGTAAGCCATGATCGATAGCGCACCGGCGAGCGCGGTTATACTGTAGCGCGCCGAAACCTGGACTGCCGAGCGTCAGTCGACAAATATTTGTGATGGAAACTAACTCATTAGTGTCGCTTTCCTATCATGTCCCGTTTCCCTTTGTTGCGGGGCGGATGCGTTTCGGCACACTAGGACCGCTCTCATCGCTACACTGTTATATTTGTGCAGGGGGAAGGGGTTCTACCCCGATTTCAGGGACAGTTTTAAAACACCTGCAATTCAATGACTTTACAGTCTTCAAACGCCAATGTAATTCACCGTAGGCATGAGAGCAATGATTAGCTAAACACACCTCCCCAACGGCTTATAGACTAACCAACTGATGAGTATTGTGATACGGACAGCAATAATTCAGGATGTAAGGTATGCGAACAGCTCTAGCTCTGCTGATTTTATTAGGTTCACTCAGCGTTGGCTGAGCAGGGAGATGCGAGCGCGCAGTACACTCTGGGATACAACTACTACGCAGTCGAAGGGACGCCTCAGGATTATAAGGAAGCTTTGAGGTGGTTTAGGGCTGGAGCTGAGCAGGGAGATGCTGGTGCGCAGCTCAGCTTAGGTTTGATGTACGCTAACGGTGAAGGGACTCCTCAGGATAATAAGTTAGCTCACATGTGGTGGAACCTCGCCGCAGCCGCAGGCAACCAGACGGCGAAGACCAATAGAGACATCGTAGCTGGAGAGATGACTCCAGCAGATATCAGTGACGCCCAGCAAATGGCTAGTGACTGGATGAAGGCGCATCCTTAAGCCTTCCCTATAAGCTCAGGGCTACCGAACAGATGCCCAGACACTAGAGACAGGCCCTCAGCTTAGCCTCTCGTTCAGCCTCAAGCTGATCAATAACACATGATAGTAATTTGATATCCTCCTTGAGCATAGCCAGCAGCTCTTCTTCCGCATAGCTCTTATCGCCAATCCAGATGCTTATGTTGGTTGACTCCAGGCCCAGCATAGGGAGTTCACTATGAGTTAACTCAGAGTGGGCTGCAGGTGGTCGATGGCTGTAGGGGCTGTGAGCGATGGCTGATTTGAGCTACAGCAATGGCCTCGGTGGCTCAGGAATAAATAATAAAAACGAGTTTGAATGCCTGCATCTTCACGTCCACTTTCGCTGCTATATAAGGGCGTGGGGGGTCTGTCAGGGTGCATTGCTGACATTGCGAAGGGTAGCCCTAGGTAATACAGAGGGGTCTTAGCGGGGCTTTGGATAGCTATACGGGCGGCTTGACCCCTTGCTCAGTAAACAACCAATATATTCATGTAAAACAATAGGTTAATGGCCTTTAGCTACACCTTCGGTCAGTCTGAGGTGTGCTTGTGGCCTAGTCTAGAGCGATTCTTAGGATGCTGCAGGCGGTGGTCAGTATATAGAGCAGGTGCGCGAACAGTGTCGCTGCGGGAGTTGGAGGGTTAGGTATAACTCTACTGGCTACTACATTTCGGCGATGCTCTACCCTTAACGACCACTATGAGTTACTACCTACGTCCGCGATATCGCAAGTCCGTTACTGACGACTATCGGTGTGTATCAGCTGCTACTTTGAGCACGCATTTGCTGTGTGCTCGAGTGTGCTCATGACCGAATTGGTTACTTTATGGACAGGTTGTAGTTGTGTGAATTGACCTGTGATTTAGTTGTTGGAGGGTGTTAAGATGGCGGAGTTTTACGTACATATATCTAATATAAACAGATAGTTACGGCAGGTGTGCAGGGGTTGTAAGTCAGCTGGAGGTAGCCACTATTATGGTGCCCCGGGCTGGAGTTGAACCAGCGACCCTCCGCTTAGGAGACGCCGGAAAGAGACACCTTGTCTGGCGCGAAGCCAGTCGCTGAATTCATACTCACCACAAGCCGTTGATGGGCTGAAAGCAGACTACTTGAGTGAATATCAGGTCGTTGAACAAGCGCCACTGGTAAGCCTTTCAAAAAAATCTTTGGACCCCTCCAAACAATTTCAAAAGACCACCAGTGGCTTGGCTTTAGCTTGCTATCGCTCCTAAAGCCGGCAATGTCTTGCCGCTTATCCTATTAATCGAAAGCCCATTTGCAAACTTTAGGCGGTTGAGAAGAAAAGAATAAAAGTTTTTATGGGCACGCGCGGCCTCTAATTTTACACCACTCACACCCCTATAAACTCTGTTAGCGAAATGGCCGTCAATAGTCGCTCAACAGCCTCTTGAAGGCCGCTCAAAGGCAGTTGGATCACGAAAGGCCAATGAAAGAGATCTTTTAGCGAAGCGCCAGCCTTCATTCGTGGGCACAAATTCGTCACTGTAATGACCGACAGCCGAGGTAGCAGACATCGCTATTACCTTATCATTCAAGCTCTCTTCACCTATGTGCCGGTGCAGACTGAGATAAGAGATACCGCGAGCTTTGGCGTGATCAATTACATCGATCAGGATATTGGTCAAAACATGACGTGAATGGATCTTTGGGCTACGCGAGTGCATTGCTTTAGCAATAGCCTCTCGCCCAGCAACCTCGCCATTAACGTCAAGAATGCCGTCTTGGGCAAACAGGTCTGCAAACTCAGCGCACCTCTGAAAATCTAGATGATGGGCGTAAGCGATTGAAAGTTTTTCGCAAACACGCTCAATCATGAATCGCTCTTCTTCCCGGATAACTTAAGCCAAAACCTAATTAGTTTGATAATCCAACAGAACCCGCTTTAAACTTTTGTCGCTGACTCACAAAGGGCTGTCGTTTGGCTTGCATATCGCGCCAACCAAAATCAGCCCATAAATAGATAACAAGATAAAAATATTTGAACAGGAACTAAAATGACAATAAGCAAAAAATCTTTCCGCAGCGGCCCTTATGCAGCACTAATTGCGCAAGCAGTCCAAGTAGATAATGTGCTCTATTTATCCGGCCAGGTGGGTATGGGGGAAGACGGCAACGCACCGTCAGATATCACCGAACAAACCATACTGGCCTACAACAATATTAAAACCGTACTCGCTGAATTTGGCGCTAACATGAGCAATATCGTTGACGAAACCTTTTATGTCACAGACGTACAAGAGGTTATGGCCAATGTGGAGAAGGTCTTTGCAGCCAGAGAATCAGCCTACGGCGAGCAACCTGAAGTTAGCCAAACCCTAATTGGCGTCACCGCATTGGTTGACCCTACGTTGAAAATTGAAATCAAATGCGTTGCGCATTTATAACAACGGACTGCCAAAAACGGGCGCTTGCATTGTTTTTAAGCGCCCGCCTCAAGCGACTATTTAGCTGCCAGCGCGCTGGCGCCCCAACAACATAATGCGCGCATCGCCCTCTGCCTGAAAACTCTGAATAAGCAGATAAATACACAAAAACGGCGCGCCGCCAAAAAAAGCCACCACCCCCAAAGCAATACCAGACAAAGAATAGTGATGACGCCACATCACCCAAATGGATGAAAACAACAACATAAACATAAAGTCCAAATTAAATTGCCCGGCCCAAGATATTTTTTGCATATCGCCAAAAAATACAGAAAACAAATTCAATCCGTGACCACTAACAACCAACAAGGTGTAAGCACTGAGCACACAAAAAACAAATATAAGCAAAACTCGAAAAAAAATCATACAACCTCCAAATTAGTGCGCGTCTATAGAAAACCCAAGCACCTGACGCTTGTTAAAATTACCGCTTAGTTTGCTGAAGAGGTCTAACAATGCCAATTGCCAACCATACTTCTGCCCTAACGCAACATAAGCTGCGACACATTGCTCAGCACCGGATTCAAGCCACGCATTACCCGCAACACTTTGACCCAAAATTTTACCGGAGGCGGTACAGGGCGCCACTTGAATTTCAGGATAATTACGTATGCGTTTGACCTTGCCAGCGGCTCCCGCCGAGAACACGTAAAATGCGCCTTCGTCTCCGCACGCAGCGAACCAGACCGGTGTCCACACCCAACTGCCATCATGCTTTTTAGTGGCTATAGACACGTACCTTTGTTGATCAATCGTAGTCATGGTGAATTCCCCTTGAAAAAAAAATGAGTGCACGACTGTGCTTCTAGTTGCACTTCTAGCTGCGCATTTAACAGAGCCCAGCCTGACAGAAGTGCCAAAAATTGAACACCCGAAACAGCTTGAACGTTTTGGACACAAGCCTTAGCAAAAGTTGTCGAGCCGTTCACAAAGTGATACATCTTAGTCCAGCGGTCGTTCAGTCCCTACGTTAGGCTGGAATCCGCTAAGGAAAAAAATAGCAAATGGGGAAAGCTAATGAACACTACTGACTACGAAACAATCCTTACCACGCTGGTTGACGGCGTGATGACCATCACAATGAACCGCCCTGACCGTCTTAACGCCTGGACCTATAAGATGGGCGCTGAAATGCAGCAGGCCATAGAGGCAGGCAACGCCAGCGAAGAGGTGGACGTTTTTATCATTACAGGCGCTGGTAGAGGCTTTTGTGCCGGGGCCGATATCAAAGACCTATTTCAACAACAAGCCAAGTCCGGCGACTCTACCGACAATGAAGTACCCAGAGATTGGGTTGGTCTTGTACGGAGCGCAAAACCCATTATTGCTGCAGTGAACGGTGCAGCCGTTGGGGTTGGGTTAACGCAAATCCTGCCCTGTGACTTTATTATGGCGGCACCAGAAGCCAAGTTCAGCGCCCGCTTCGTAAAAATGGGTGTGGTGCCGGAACTGGCAAGTTCCTACTATTTGGTTGCTCGCGCCGGGTTCGGCCTAGCCAATCGTATGATGCTCACGGGCGAAACAATAGATGCGGTAGAAGCACAGCGAATAGGCTTAGTAGACGAATTGGTAGAAAACCACGAAGCGCTTCTGCCACGCGCAATTGAACTGGCCAAGCGCATCGGTGAAAACCCCTCGCGAACACTCGGAAGAGTAAAAGAGTTAGTCACTCAGAATATGGCTGAGTCGGATATTAAGCTAGTGCAAAAGCGAGAACTCACAGCGTTGGCGGAATGCTATAAAAGTCCCGAGCACCATGAGGCAATTAACGCATTTATAGAAAAACGCCCGCCTAGTTTTAAAGGTCTCGGCCTTTAAAACGGTTAGAGAAGGTTAAAGAGGGTTAAAGGCGGGTAAAGACGGATAAGGCCCTACAATAAGGCTGTCATATTGGTGACTGCGATATCTACAGCCTTGTAGGACAGCTCTTTTTTACCTGTTTTACCCGCCTTGCCTGCCCTGCCCGCCTGACTTTGGCAGCTAGTTGGTACGCGAGCGCAAACGGTAAAGATAGGTTTCATCGACATTTTCATTTCTAGGCCGATTGCCATACTTGGCCTCCCAGGCTTGAGCGAACAACTCGAACTCTTGGGCATCATTTACTCTTACCGCTTCAAGCTCAAAAATAGAAGTATCGGCGCGCAACCGAACCTTTGGATTTTGCTCAATGTCCTCAACCCAGTTTGCCCGTTTGTCTCCCGCAAAAACGTGCAGGCTTCCAGACACCTCTACAACCCATAAGTTAACCGAGTAGGCTTGACCTGCATTCGTCTCAAACTGAATTATTTTGTCATCAGCCACGGTGCCCCATTGCTCTGGCGCGGGCGTGACAACACCCTTTATTTGACCACCGGAAATAGGCAAATATTCCGCGCAACCGCTGAACAATAGTGCGCTCAAAATCATTAAATTGATCCTACCCATGCGACAGCTCCTACAAAATAAGCTTTAGATAAACCAACTGGACTGTATCAGCGAAGCGAAGCCACAACCACACTAAATGTCACCACCAATGTCCGTCACTAAAAATCAAAAACCTACCGTTGGTGCGAAATCCAGAACTTCATGCTATCTCTAATCCAAGTGAGTAGACTGAAGCAAAAATTTTACAATAAAAGACTTCTACTACTGAAAGGCTTTGGGGAATAAAACTATGGCTCTCAAGCCTACCATCTATAAATTCGATATCGCCCTGTCCGACATTGATGAGGGACGCTACGAAAATCTCAACCTCACTGTTGCCCGGCATCCTTCTGAAACCATAGAACGCATGATGGTTCGCCTCTTGGCCTATTGCCTGAACCTTAGCGAAGGCTTAGAGTTCACCACGGGGCTAAGTAACACCGAAGAGCCAGATTTAGTGCAACGCAGCCTAGACGGTATAACCCTCAATTGGATTGAAGTGGGTGAACCCAGCGCCGAGCGCGTTCGCAAGGCAAGCACTATTGCCCGACAAGTAAAAGTCTACTGCTTCAATACTAAGGCCAACGTTTGGTGGTCTCAGGCACAAAACGAAATTGAAAGCTGCGGCGCGCAAGTTTACCAATTTCAGTGGGAGCAAATTGCCGAACTTGCAGGACTAGTAGAAAGGACACTTTCACTGAGCGTCACAATTACCGGCATGACCGCATTTATTGCCGCAGATTCTGGCAATGTTGAATTAACTTGGGCCGAGTTAACGAACATTTAGGCAGACTAAGGAACAACAATCCGCGGATACGCCGAGCTTACTCGAAAACCCCTAGCTTCATCCGCTAACCTCTAACCTCTACTCTAGATCCTTGGCATCGACTATTGAGAGGGTAACCACTAATAAAGAGCGTTAACAAAGCTGAGACAAAAGTGCGCTTTGTAATGCGGTTGAATATTTAGCTAGCGCTTCAGCGACTAAGTGGCGAGCATTCCCAATGATCAAGTCATCATGACCTGCATCGCCATGGGTTATCCAGACGACAGATTTGCGGCAAATTCTGTGCGGGCTGATAGAGAAGAGAGTGAAGACTTCGTTAACTATGTCGGTTTTTAGGGCGGCGGCCAGAGCGCCTACTAACGGCTATTTAGTTAATCGCCGCCTCAAAAAAGCCGTTATATACGCAGCAATAAAAAGGCCCGCAGTTGCGGGTCCTTTTTATTATAGTTTTTGGATTCAGCTTGATGTTGCGAAATGATACTCGCCTTTTACAGAATCGAGGCGGTCAACTCAACATCTGCGAACTGCCAAATGGTTTCAAAATGCATTTTCGCCTTGGCTGCTTCCTCGATCTTACCCTGGGCCGTTAAGCTCTGAGACAAACCAAACATGGACCAGCCATTGTGTGGATATTGCTTAAGATCTTTTCTAAACACCGCTTCGGCTTCAGCGTGCTTGCCGCCAGCCGTAAGCGCCGCGCCTAACGACTGCCTTGTTGGGTAGTACCAAAACGGTGGCTCCGTATAAGGCAGTAGATCTTGAGCGGCCACTGCTTGTTCAAAATGACTAACCGCCTGATCAAACTCACCGCCACGATAAGCAATTTCGCCGTGCAACAAATGAATAGCAATACCTACCAACGCAGAGCCCGGATAATCTCGACTGTCTAGAAAGCGGACAGATACATCATCTTTCAGCGGCTCCAACAACGCCAGCTCCGCATTGGCCGCCTCAAACAGACCTTTAGCTGCATAGGCGACACCACGCGCGTAATGCCAAACAGATCGCGCAAACATAAACTCTTCGTGAGGCTGCGGTTCCGCAAGAATGTCATCCCACTTAGCAAAGCGCACTAAGGACAGCAAAGGCACTGTGCGGAAAAACTCGATGGTAGGAAATGCCTTAACCTGCTCAACGCGCACGTTTTCTACTACACGACGGGCACTTTCGATGCTCAGTGCACTCTGCCCCTGCATGGTGGAAGCCGACCAAAGAAAGTGGATGTTATGAGGGTAGTATGCAGCCGGATAGAAACCTTGAGCATTGCACGCTGCAATATAAGCCTCATCAACAGCAGCAGCTCGCAAATTCGCCTGCGCCGCATCATTGTATCGACCTATACGAAAAAAGATGTGTGACGGCATGTGCACCAAGTGTCCCGCACCGGGCACCAAGTTGGACAGCCTATCAGCCGCTGCTTCTGCACGACTAGGATCAGAGGATGCCTCCAATGCGTGAATATACAAATGTAAGGCTAATGGGTGATCTGGTTCAGCTGCCATTACTTTTTCTAAACTGGCAATGACCGCTGATGTTTCAGGCTTAGCTATGCCATCGTCTGACCAGTAGTTCCAAGGCATTGTGTTCATAAGCGCCTCGGCATAAATCGACGCGGCATTCATATCATCTGGGTATTGCGCAGCCAAGTCGCCCATAGCTTCTGCCCAAGCTAGATCGAGGGGTTCACGCGGACTGTCCAAGTCTCCGTTATAACGGGCAGACAACGCCTTAATATAGCCCTGTTCTTGCTGGCTGACGCCGCCGCTAAGTGCTATCGCTTTCTGAAGGGCGGCAAAAGCCTTCTGGCGCTCTTGGGCTGACATGATCACTTTGCCTTTGCTAGTGACATTAATGTTTGGCCCAGTAGCCAGAGCTTCACCCCAAAAACACATTGCACAACTGGGGTCTAAAGTTTGCGCCGCTTTAAAACTGCGAATAGATTCAGCGTGATTAAAAGCAAAAGCCAAGACCATGCCTTGATTGAAATACTTTTGCGCATCTGCATCCGCTGTTGTAATCGGCATAGCAAAAGTACCCATATTGTCAAACAGAGGTGCTCCGGCGCGGATCGCAAGATCATTGTTTGACGTGGTCAGCTCTGCTGTTTTTTCTGCTATTGCCTCCGCTGATGCTTCTGCTGTGATATCATCGGATTGGCCACAACCGAACAAAAGCGCAAGCGCAAATACGAGTAATGTATTCAGTAACAAGTTCATGATAAATCTCCTTCGATTACGAATTTTATTATTCTAGTTACTCCCTAGCTGGCAGAACGACTGTACGCTAATACCGCGGGTCGGCGTCAACAGTACTAAATTCTTTTTTTAGTGGGAAGGCTAGCGGTTCTGGCAAGAAGTTCTAGAACCGCACGCTAGGAAAGGTAGGTTCAAAGCGGCAGAAAATGCTGCGAGAGGGCGGGTTCAAAACTGAACCCTCCCTCAGGAGAGGGTTCTAGCTACTTGGCAGCTTTCATCATCGCCGCTGAATCTTCAAACGGCTGAAAACTCGCGTACTTGCCATTCTTAATCGTCACCATGTGAATGGACTCGGTGTCTAAGCCCTCGGCGGTCATTTTGATATGCACAAACACGGTATCACCAGACTCATAGTAGTGAATAGGCTCTACTTTGAAGTTAGACCACATTTCACCGATAGAGCCAAAAACACCCTCAATCACTGCGTCTGGGCCTGTATAAGTTCCCGCATAGGGTAGGCCCACCTGAATAGTCCAAACCACATCATCGACTTGGGTGCCTTTCCAGGCTTCCATATCGCCAGAGGCAAAAGCGTCATAATTCGACTTTGCTATGGCAACGTTAGCCGACATTTCACGCTCAGCATGGTGGTCTGCAAAAAATTGTTGTAGAAAATAGCATGAGAACCAGTGCAATTTTTTTCATTTCAGATCCTTTCTTCTTATTGTTTGAACGTACTTACTTTTAACTTTTTGAACTTCATAGTTTGATTTTCATAGTTTGATTTTCATAGTTTGAATTTCATAGTTTGCAATTCGCTATTCGTATGACGCTTACCTATTTAGTGAAAACCCAAGCGCACTTTAGCTTTCAGGCAGCGAGGCTAGCTCAACGGGAATACTTGCCCAAGCTGGCGCGTCATTTTCGCAGTGAATCATAGTTGGCTGGAACACCTCCGGGTGATCGAGAGAGCCACCCGAGACGCTGGCTACGCCTGTGTCTAAATCAGCCCACAATCTAGTGCCGCAGCTCGGGCAAAAATTGCGTGTATTTTTTCGGCCTGATCTGGCTTAAACAGTGTACGAAGTTGGCACCCCCTGATCGATCGAGAGATCCCCTCGCTGAACAACATAGGCGGCATAACCCGCTGCCCCGCTTACTTTGACGCAATCAGTGCAATAACAAAAAAGCTGCGCCACTGGGTCACCTGCAATGGAATAACGCACTTCGCCACACAAACATCCACCTTTTGTCATATATTTCTCCAAGTACTAAAGATTAATTAATTCAGAATTAAAGGCCCGCATTGCTTGGTGAGCGCTGGGCCAGCCGTTGTTGCCTTCGCGGAGCACTTCATTATTTGTATCTAAGACTTTAGCTGCGTTACCAATGAATAAGGGCGCGGCGGTAGTGTAGGCCCAGATTTGCCATTCCGCAGAGGTGTGTGGTGCTGTTGGTTCTTCAGCATGGCTCGCCATTGCAAAAGATAACGTAAGTGCGAGAAGCGTCGTATTCATCACATTTAGGTTTATTTTTATTATTGCTCTTATTATTTCCTACTAGTTAATGCAATGCTTGCTAGATTTTATTCTTGTTCTTGTGCTTGTTCTTGTTCTTTAGAGTGCCCACCAGTCGCTAGAGCGCTATTGGGCGTCATGTCGCGGCAACCGCAACGCAGCAACCAAACCAATAATACTCATGAACGCCGCCAGCAGAAACACAAAAGTAAAGGAACCCGTAAGGTCCGCAATAAAACCACCAATGGGCGGAGAAATAGTTTGCGCGATTCCAAATGCAAGCGTGGCTGCGGCAAAGCTCGGGCCATAATCTTGAGCGGTCGTATTTTCCACAACATAAAGCGTCATCAGCGTGGGTATTGCGCCAAACAGAAAGCCAATACCGACACACGCAGCCAACACCGGCAGTTCGTAACCAGTGAGTATCACGCCGACAAAAATTGGCCAGAGCGCAAAGGCCAGAGCCAAGGTCAGACGAACACCGATACGCTGCGCAATGGTGACAAAGGTTGGTCCACCCAAAATCATTGTGAATCCCACCAACGTAAATGCAAACGCTGCATCCACTGAACTCCAAATGCTGTCGTCTTCCAACCTTGTCGTTAAGAAACCAAGAATAAGTAAATACATAAAACCGAACGTGGAATAGGCAACGATGTGCGGCAGCCAACCAGGCATCCGTTGTAGCGCGGTGAATCCGCCGAAGCCCGCACCACCAGACGGTGCGGCTTGCTGGTGACGCACTAATAGCAAAACCGCAACTAACACCCCAACACCAATGAAGAACTGGATTTCGTAAACACTAGACCAGGCGCTGTCACCTTCTATTGGTCGTAAAATGCCGCTCAAAATGCTCACGAACATCACGCCCACGCCAATGCCCGAACTCATCATACCAACAGCAAGCGGTCGTCTATGCGCTGGCAAGGCATCCGCCGCAATCACCGGTGCAGGAATCCATAGAAATGCACCGCCAATGCCCGCTACAAATAGACCCGCAGCCAATACCCATGGAGAGCCAGCCAAGCTGGCTATAAGCAAACCAAATGTCGCGAAGGCAAGTCCCACACGCATAACATTGATCAGTAAATAGCGACTGGTGGCCCAAGCCACAACCAACGTACCCAGTAAATAGGCACCTACATTGGCAGCGCCAACAAGACCGGCTAGCGTGTTGCTGATACCTAAATCATCTCGTACTGCTGGTAATAGCACGCCGTAACCAAACCGGCCAAAGGCTTGGCCAACCGCTGCTGCCATTGCAATCAGGAGAACAGTGATCCATCCAAGTTTTGCCCATGAGCGCTGCGGTTGATTAGGTGTGGTTGGATTCATAGATCACTGCAAAAAAGACAATCCGCCATCCTAATCTATCGACCAATATAAAGCTTTGTGTTTTAAACCGGCCCAGACTTGTGTCCTACAGCGATCTAAGATAGAAATCAGCACAACATTATTAAAACGTTTAATACGCAAAATCAGGGTACCTAGGGAGTAATTTCAGCTTACGCCCAAATTTACGAAACAGGGGAGAATTAAGTGAAGCCGTTAGAAGGTATTACCGTACTAGAATTTTCAACAATGATTACCGCGTCTTTTGCGGCCATGATGATGGCTGAGCAAGGCGCTCGAGTGATTAAGGTCGAACCGATGAATGTGGGTGACCCAATGAGATATATTGGCGCCAACAAAGGCGGAATCTCATCATTGTTTGCCAACTGCAACAGAGGCAAGCAGTCCATTCGCGTCAATCTCAAAGAGGAGGAAGGCCAAGCACTTATTCGCGAGATGATCCCTCAAGTAGACATATTTATTCATAACTTTAGACCCGGCGTTATGGATAAATTGAATTTAGGCAGCGCCTCCCTTCGCGCTTTGCAGCCCAAACTAATTTATGCAGCGATATCAGGCTTCGGTAAAGAGGGGCCGTTAGGCGGCGCACCCGCATATGACCCTATCATTCAAGCTCAAGCTGGACTCACCGCAACCCAGGGCAGAAATAACGAACCCGCATTTTTTAGAACCTTAATCTGCGACAAAATTACCGCTTACACCGCCTGCCAAGCGGTAACTTGCGCACTCTACGTGCGCGAAAAAACGGGACAAGGCCAGCATATTGACCTGTCTATGCTCGACTCAAGTTTGTTCTTTGTTTTTCCCGATGGCTTTCAAAACCATACGTTGCTCGACGCTGATCATGAACCGGGCCCGTTATTAATCGACTTGCTCTACGAACTGTCGCCAACAAAAGATGGTGCTATAACCGTGTCAGCAGCTACTGACGAGATGCAAATGCGGGGGTTGATAGCGCTAGGCATAGAACACCTGCTAGTAGATGAACGCTTCAACTCCTTCGAAAAAATGGTCACTAACCTGAAAGAATTTAAAGGTCTCGTTGCCGAAGCGTATTTGCAATTCACTACCGACGAGATTTTGCAAAAACTCCAAGCTGCCGATGTGCCCTGCGCCAGGAGCCTGGATAAAGATGAAGTATTAGCGCAAGAGCAGTTGGCGGCTAACGACACGGTTGGCATTCTTGATCACCCCATCATGGGTAAAATGCGCATCATCAAATCTCCTGCGCGCTTTGGCGGACAACGCTTAGAGCCTTCGCGACCTAGCCCTGATCATGGCGAACATACTGCCGAGGTTTTGCGTGATTTTGAATTTTCTGCGAAGCGCATTCAAACCATGACCGAGCGTGGCATAGTTGCCTAACGTCAGTAGGCACCCTGTTTAAACCAAGAGACGATTTATGTTTACACGCGAAACGTCGTTCTGACTGCGAAAACTAATACAAATTAGGCTTACAAGTAGACAGTCGTCCAGCCGAAGCCGGCCAGGGCGGCGCTAGAACACGCTCAATACCTGGCCAAGCCCTGCCTAGATCAACGTGCATGGGCTTTAAACAAGCTTGAACCCTGCATTACTCAGCGGCATAGAGCGGATACGCTCGCCAGTGGCCGCAAAAATTGCATTGGTCACAGCCGGCGCTAGCGGCGGCAATGCTGGCTCGCCTAACCCTGTTGGCTTGTTGTCACTTTGAATAAAATGCACGTCGATTTCCGGCGTTGAAGCAATTCGCATCACTGGATATTGATGGAAGTTGTCTTGCTCAATACGACCATTTTGCATCGTGATTTCTTGCAAGGCCATGGTGCTTAGTCCATCTACTATGGAGCCTTGCACCTGGTTAATTGCACCGCTCATATTGATGATTGGTCCAACATCCACTGCAACGGTGACGCGTTTAACGCGGTAATTTTTGTCCGCATCTACTGACACTTCAGCAACTTCAGCAACGTGTGCTGCATGGCAGAAGTAAAATGCCAGACCTAAGCCAGTGCCTTCTGGCATTTTTCTACCCCAACCGGCTTTTTCAGCAGCCAACTTGATCACATCTATTGCGCGCCCTGTGTTGAGGGCGGAAATATTGCCCTCGTCAATCCAACGTCGCGACCCCATGAGTTCTGTCAAAAATTCTACGTGGTCACGCTCGGCCAAATTGGCCAGCTCATGTATAAAGCTCTGCTCTACAAAAGCGTTGGTATTCGACCCCGGCGCACGCCATGCGCCACATGCGGTTGCTACCGGCATCATAGACTGCCTGACACTGGCATTATCAAATGCAACCATAGGTAGTTCATTACCGCGCAAACCAGAACCAATCACTGGCTTACCGCTATCTGCAAAGCCAATGTAGTGCTGATCCCATGCAGCTAACTTACCGTCCGGATTAACGGCACCCTTCATATTTTCGAATCCACCCACTCTAAAATAGTCGTTATGAATGTCGTCTGTGCGAGTCCAGGTGAGTTTTACCGGCAAACCGCTTTTATGAGATATCGCCATCGCTTCCGCGGCAAAGTCGTGTACTGCCCGCCGGCCAAAGCCGCCGCCCATACGCAGGCCATGAACTTTGACGTTTTCTTGCTTAACGCCCAGCATATTTTCTGCAATTTCCTTTACTTGATTAGGAAACTGACTACCTAACCATATTTCCATGGAAGCCGGTTTACCAGCAGTGCCTTTGCGGAAATCAACGGTACAGTTCATGGGTTCCATACAGACATGGGCAACATAGGGGAATTCGTAAAACCCCTCTATCGTACGGTTGTTACTGTCCGACAAAGCTTCAGGCACTGAAGCGCCTACCAATTTAACTTCGCCGCCGCCCTTTGCTGCTATTGCTCGAGCGTCAGTGACCATCTTTGACCATTGATCTGTAGATGCTGCGCTTTCGTCCCAGTTAACTTTGAGCTTTGCCTTGGCTGCAAACACTGACCAAGTGTCATCTCCAACAATAGCAACACCGCCCTGCAGTTCAGCTAGGCCCTCCAAGAAGGCCATAGATGCTTTACCCGAGCGCACATCTGGTTGCAGAATAAACGCATCAACCACACCCGGCAGCGCCTTTATTTCTGCCCGGTTAAAACTTATTGCTTTACCACCGGGTCTAGGACACCGGGTATAGCTGGCAAACTTCATGCCAGGCACATCTACATCAATACCAAACTTAGACAAACCAGTAGCGATGACTAAATTGTCCACACTACCCACGGAGGTGCCGATAATTGAATAAGAGCGAGGGTCTTTGAAAGACAGTTGTTCAGGAACAGGCACCGGCTGCTGGGCCGCCACTGACGCCAATTGACCAAAGGTCATGCTGCGACCGGAGCCGTGAATGACCTGACTTGACTCAGCTTTCAGATCACGTCGCTCGACTTCCATTAACTGGGACGCTGCACCAATCAACATCTCGCGCGCGGATGCACCCATGCGGCGCATAGCATCAAAATTTCGGGTTACCGACATAGAACCACCGGACCCCTGCAGACCAAACTTAGCAGGATCGATAGGCGCAAGAACAACCTCAACATCATCCCAGTTAGCACCCATTTCTTCCGCGATAATCATTGGTAGCGTTGTCTTAATGCCCTGACCCATCTCAGGGTTAGGCGCATAGATGGTGATTTGACCATCCGATGCAATTTGCACATAAAAGTTCAGCTCTGACGACTTCACCAAAGTTGTTGCGCCGTCTTCCAGTGCATTAGCAGGCAAGCTGAGCTTAAGCATTAGCCCACCGCCAGCAATAGCGGAGACTTTAAATAAATTCCGGCGACTGATTTTTTTGCTGTTCATTTATCCGTTCCTCTTGTCTGCATTGTAAAAGGACGCAGCGGTGTGCACTGCTTTGCGAATTCGTACGTAAGTACCGCAGCGGCAATAGTTTCCCGCCAAGGCCTGATCAATATCGTCATCCGAGGGTTGGCTATTGTTCGACAGCAACGCCGCGGCGCTCATGATTTGGCCTGCTTGGCAGTAACCACACTGGGGCACATCGTGCTCTATCCACGCAGATTGCAATGGGTGCAAATCATCCCCTGGAGCGAGGCCTTCAATGGTTGTGACTGGACCTGACACTGCGGAAACAGGTAGCACGCAGGAGCGCACCGCTACGCCGTCAATATGTACAGTGCAGGAACCACATTGCGCAATGCCACAACCAAATTTGGTGCCAGTGAGTTTGAGCTTGTCGCGCAAAACCCATAACAACGGCATATCAGGGACAACATCAACTTCTAGATTCTCACCATTCACACTTAACGTATATTTACTCATAACTTGCACTCATACTCATTTGTCTGGCTTTTGACACAGGCGTGCCACGTCTTGTTTGTTACACGCTAAGCTATCATCTTCGATGAAACTTACAACTAAAGCACTGTTTCACCAAGTCTTGACACCGATATATGCGACGCTTGCGTTGAAAGAGGAAGTAAATCTTATGTCGTTTAGGAGAATAGGGCACGCACCTGTGCGCTAGCGCGTTGGGATACAGAGTGAAGGTGTGCGGGGCGCCGCGAAAGTGAGTAAAAGCTGAGTAGGCGGCAAAATTTCCGAGAGAACAAAGCACCAAACCGGGGCAATTTTGGTGCCTTGGGCTAGACATTTCTTTAACCTCTATCCGCTACTCTACTTCAAAGAGAATTTCTGGATTAACCATTGTTTTCATCTCAAGAATATTCCCATTTGGGTCAACAACAAATAGCGTTTCCTGTTCATACTTTGTGCCAATAAACCTTCGATGCGGTTTGTCTAAGTATTCAAATTCGGAGGCCTCTAAACGCATTTTGAGCAGCTGCAGATCATCTTCAGGCAGGTGCGCAGCAAAATGAGGAACCGCGACATTGCCCATATCAACATCGTGCCTTACCGACGGAAGCTGCTCGATACTTTGGTGTAGCGTCAACTCGTTACCCCAAAAGTCTATATCCACCCAACGCTCCTCTTAACGATTACCAGTCTTACACCCTAAGACGTTCACATAAAAGTTTTCGGTCGTAGCGAGGTCACCAGCCGGAATGGTAAATGCAAAATTGCGCTCATGCGTAATGCTCCCCAAGATCTTTTCTATTTCTTTTTCTATTTCTATTTCTATTTCTATTTTTATGTTTAATCCACTTAATAGAGAAACATTCATAATGCTATGTTGCTGCAAGAACAACTTTACCTATCAAAGTTGTCAAACACCTAGACAACCCTGCATATAGATCCACAACAATGCCTCTCTGCTTGCGAGCGTTCGAAAGCTCGGTTGTGCAAAGAATTTGCTTGCGAGTCGACCAGACATTGACTGCCTTGAACCCATTGGGCACCACCTTATGTCTACCTTTCTTTTGTCTATCTTTTTTCTGCCTTTCTTTGTTATGTCCAACTTTCTGACCTGCGCGATGCCCACAAAATCTTGGTATCTTCATGCTCCGTAACTCGAAAGTCACCTAATATGAAACTAATCACTATTCTTCTGGCAACGCTTATTTCAACGGTTTCCTACGCCGGCCATCACGCAAATTCAGAGGCCAACGAAGCATCGGGCAGCAACCCTTTCGTTTTGATTGCCAGAGTACAAGTTAAAGCAGGAATGGTAAGTCAATACTTGGAAATAGCAGACGCGGTTGATGATGCCGTAGAGAAAACTGAACCGGGCATGTTATTTCACAACTTTGACGCTGACCCGAACGATCCATTGGCATTTACATGGACTGAAGTCTACAAGGACAGCGATGCATTCTTGATGCACACTGCTAACGAGCCTGTTCTGGAATACGTTGGGAAGCACGCTGAATTTGGCGAAAGTTTTGCTGTCGAGATTTACGGTAATGTTAGTGACGCTGTTCTTTCCAACATTTCCGAGCTAGGGTTTCCGCTTAAGCACTTCAAAACAACAAAAGTTGGCTACGTTCGCCCCTCGCTCACCGATTAAAAGCAAAACGGAGCGGCCTAGGTCTCTGGCGCCGCTCTTTCCACCTTTCCTCAGACCTATCACCGCCCTCGTCGAAGGTCCTCAAAACTCTGCCGCTACCCGTAAAGCATGCTGTCTTCTATTGAGGCTCGATTGAAAGCCACTAAAGGCATACAACGAGATCGATACTTTTATTCCTTTGCCAGACTCTGACAAACGCTAAACAATGAATGGATAACGCCAATACTCAAGCGCGCATACGTTGCTAACTTTTCAAAGCACGATTACTGCGCACTTCAAATGCACCTTTGCGTAGATCCGAACAACACGGTTAACAAAAATGGCAGCCTCTAGCGAACCCGAAATTGCTGTCGTAAAGCGTTCCAGCATATGGTTTAGTGCTATTAATATTCGCAAGTATCTCTTGAAAACCAAACGCATAATTTACGATGTTCAATATTAAAGGTAATAAATGAGTCAACGCTTTAGATGGGGCCATATCAACATCAATGTAGCCAACCTCGATCTTTCAACCTCCTTTTACGAAAAGTTAGGTTTTGAGTTGTTTAGACCCGACATCCCCTATTTGGGCCTTGAAGCTAAAGAGGCAAGAGCAATGCCTGAAAACACTGAGCAGGCACTGGCAGTTCCACAGGGTACAAAAGGTAGAGCATGCATCATGCAATTAGGCAAAGGTTTACCCAAGCTTGATCTGACAGAGTTTTCCTCTTCAGACCCACGCCTTCCACTGCGCAACCAAGATCGTGGGATTGTGCGCCTTTGTTTGGCAACGGAGGACTTAAACGCGGAGTACCGCCAACTGGCGGCTAATGGAGTTGAGTTTCTAACACCGCCGTCTGAATGCATTGAAAGAATGGCAGAAGTTGCCATTTGCAGAGACCCTGATGGCACTTTGATAGAACTGTTGCAGGTTCACCTTGACCGATGGCCACGAACCCCAAGGCTTGGGTCTTAAGCATTGGGCGCGAAACTAACCTGCTAACCAACACCCTCCGCCTGAACCCTGAACCCTAGACCCTAGACCCTAGATAAAGACGACAAGTATCTGCTTTCGATTAAAAATATTCACGAAACGCACGAGGCTGATTTGAATCAGCGTCGACCGCCCTCTGCAACCCGCGAAGACTCAGCCTTGCCAAATATTCTTTATGTAATCAACGACGTAAAGTTACTAAACACTCACTGCAGGTCTAATAGAAAAAACCTAGTACCTCGCTCAACGACAAGCGAACTGGTATGGGCGCGCCGCTTACCATTGACTGTTTTGATGCACGCCTTGTTGCGTCTGGAGAGCAGCAGCATCGACTGCAACCTAGCATCATCTCATTGAACCAAGCTTG
Source organism: Pseudomonadales bacterium (assembly GCA_028228615.1). Lineage (GTDB taxonomy): Bacteria > Pseudomonadota > Gammaproteobacteria > Pseudomonadales > Azotimanducaceae > UBA4421. Next base: position 26,781 of record JAOJBS010000025.1, read on the forward strand.
ATAGCTCTGCAGTGTCTTTGCTTTAAGCCTCTGAGCTTTGATTCCAACGCACGAGGTTCTTCGCTGTTAATCTATTCGTAAACAAACGGTATCTGCTACGCTCTTCGTTCCACTCCTTTAGCCATTGCTCTCCATCTCTTTCAGCATCAACAAATACCGCATTGGTCACCAGAATTGGAATCAAGACCGTCAGGTGCACTACCACGCTTGTTACCGTGCTGTATCCCAACCATCCGAGGTGATAGGTCGCAATAAATCCAAAGGCCACACTCCAAATGGTGAACAGTACTAACATAAAGTAGGACTGCAGACTTGGGTCTGCCACGTACTTGAGCGGGTTGAATTTCACATCCATTACGCTTCTCCACAAATGCACAATACCCATTACCGAAGATCTAAAAAAAGTTGGCTTATTCATAATGTTATTCCAATGATGTCTGATTTTGTCTTTGTCACTAGGGCGCATGCTGCTCACTAGTTAAGCGTTTACTGTCTCAGAGTATCTGAGCATCTAGAGTTCGCCTGAACCCTTGCCCTCCTACTCGGAGGCGTTATGTCTTTATCAATAATCGCTTCGTATTCTGCTTGGGAAGTTAAACCACCCGCGATGATCAGTCTTAGCTGCACAGCCCAAAAACTGTCTTCAGAAAAAACCCCAATTGATCGCTCAAGCAGGGCTCATTACTAGCAGAAAAATTTCTTTGTCTTACTCTGGCAAAATTACCGTGTCTATAAGATGTACGACACCATTGGATGCCATCAAATCCGTCGCTATGACGTTAGCGCCAGCAATAGAAACCTGGCCGTCTGCCACTACAACAGCATAAGTACCATTTAGCGCTTCAACTTTGTCTGCGGCCAAGACGGCTGCGGCCATAACTTTACCTGCAACAACGTGGGCTTTCAGAACACCCGCTAAAGCCTCAGGGTCGGCCAACAGTCCTTCTAACGCACCCTCTGGTAACTTAGCGAAGGCTGCATTTGTAGGCGCTAGAACTGTAAACGGACCTTCGCCAGAAAGAACGTCAACTAGCCCTGCAGCTTTTACCGCAGCTACAAGTGTGGAAGTTGCTTCGGCAGCTACAGCTATATCAACAACAGTTGCCGGCAGCATTTCACCTTCTTCGTGATGACCAGCAAATGCCACCGTACTGAAAGCCAGTGAGCTGCAAAAAGCCATTGCAGTCAAACGAGCGAGTTTAAATTTTTTCACAATCTATTTCCTTTTCTATGGATCTACACACTAAGGTCTTTAGGATGAGGGCTACGTGGAGTGAATGTCTGCGTCGCGTTAGCAAATAGAAAAAAGTGGCTCTTCTACAGATCGCCCGGAGGCACCTGTGGCTTTACACTTACAAAAGTAGTTGCCAGTGGTACAAATTAGAGGTGGTTTTACGGAAAAGTGGGTTTCCCATTTGTCGGTGAGCGTTTCGCAGGGGTCGAGATAGACCAACAAACGATTCATAACGCTATTCTTTTATAAGATGAGCTGCCAGCTTTCTGGCGGCTCTCTCCCTAAGGCTGCTAGGTGCATACAGCAGCAAATTGGAGGGTTACAACAAAGGCAGGAGTTGCACACCTGTATAAACGCACACAGAGGCCCATGCAAACCTAAACACTGCAACCTCTCTCTCTC
>JAOJBS010000026.1:0-26586 GCA_028228615.1 Pseudomonadales bacterium
CGGATATGGATTCACTGCGGATCAGAAAAAGGGGGTGTTGAAGTTAAAGGACGCTAGTGGAGCGTGGCAAGACCACAGCGACTTGTTGAACAATCGGGATGCCGAAGTTTTGGCCTTGCCCACGTCGAATATGGATCTGGTTTGTATACAAATGTTTGCAGCTCAGGGAAGCGGTACTCTGGAGGTTCCTGTAGCAGCGTTTGAAGCTGGTGGCGGCAATGGAGACGCACAGATCTATCGCAGTGTTTATGAATTCAACGTCAGAACGGGTGAGGAGAAAAAACTGTTTGGCCGCAGTGACAGCGAAGTATCGAATATCGTTCTCGGTGATCAAGGTCAGCACATTGCGGCTGTTGTGTACGATAACGAAGAGGTTGGGCGTGAAATTTTTGACCCTGATTGGCTGAAAGCTCAAACAACGTTAGATACGCTATTTCCCGATACCAAAAATTCCATTGTTGACATAACTGATGACAGAAACATTGCGCTGTTCAAAGTGGAAGCGCCTGATGTACCGCCCGCTTTTTATGTCTACCGAGTTGCGGATAGAAAGATCGATCCACTTAAACGCACCTATCCTGGCCTTGTAGATGTGCCGTTGGGTAAGGTCTTTGATGTGTCATATACCGCGCGTGACGGCTTGGAGATTCCAGCCTACCTAACTCTGCCAGTGGGCCTTACCCCAGAAGATACCCACAACATTCCTTTTGTGGTTCTACCCCACGGCGGGCCTAATGCGCGTGATTTCAAACGTTTTGATTGGTTAACCCAGCTGATTGTTAATCAGGGTTATGGGTTGCTGCAAATGAACTTCCGCGGATCTACCGGATATGGGGTAGCTTTTCGCAAAGCCGGCGATAAGCAGTGGGGGCAAGCCATGCAGGACGATATTACCGATGGCACTCATTGGCTGGTGGAGCAGGGTATGGCAGATGTCGGGAAGATTTGCATTGTTGGTGCTTCATATGGCGGTTATGCAGCGTTGATGGGGGTTGTGAAAGAACCGAATTTATATCGCTGTGCGGTCAGTCTCAATGGTCTTTCAGATCTCACTAGCTTTTTACACTTAAGCAAAAATTTTGTCGGCGGTCGATACCGTACACGGCATATTGGTCGACTTTGGGAAGATCGCAAGATGCTGGCAAATAACTCTCCCGTAAATTTGGCTGCAAATCTGAATGCGCCGGTGTTATTGGTGCATGGCGAAAAAGATCGAGTAGTAGACATCCGTCAGTCAAAAAAAATGGCTAAAGTGTTGAATAGGCAAAAGCCCGGCTTAAGTGAATTTGTTGAGTTGCCGGACGGCGATCACTACTTGTCAGGGTATGAGAATCGAATCACCTTTGCGAAAACGATGACCGAATTTTTACAGTCCCACCTTAATCCGCAGACCACACTATCGGTCAGGTGATTTGGCAAAGGGTTAAGCTTGACGCCACGCTGGTATTTGGGCTTCGCAAACTCAAGAGGGAGAGGGCGGCTAGCTTAACCGTATTACGTAGTCCTATGGCTTGGCCGCTCTCGAGTATCGAAGCAGAACTACGATGCTTTAGCTCTGCTTTCGCAGGTATTTATCGCCCTGTTCTGCGCTGCTCTTATTATTTGCAGACACTCTATTGGTTCATGTAGGCGGCTACCCGCTGATTTACATTTTTACGTAGGTTCATGTGGAATAGACTGTAGTCGTATACGTGGTAGTTGCCGGGTCCAAACGCCATAAGCGTATATTTGTCTGATTTCACTTCTGAGATAATCAGTTGGCCATTGCTGCATTTAGCGTCGGTGACCCCTGGTTCAATTTCGCCCCCTGCGGTAAATACAACGCCGCCGAGATTTTCTTCAAAGCCCGCCTGCTTCTCATCAACCTGCCATGTGAGCGGGTTTACGCAGATGTCGCCAGGTGTGCCCAGAATTACATCGGCGCCTTGGGTGTTGGTATTCCAAGAAACTTGGCAGTTGATTTGCTCTGGGGCGGTGCAAATATCCAGACCATTGCTGCCGTCTAAGGAAAAGCCTATGGGGTAAGCGGCAACCATTCGCTGGGCCAGATCAGTGCCTACAATTTCTTCCTTAATCAGCCTGTCTGAATGAAATGAACCTTGGCTATGCCCTGCCAAAATAAAGGGCCGCCCGTCATTGTAGTTTTCAATAAAGTACCTGAATGCTGTTTTGACATCGTTATACGCCAGTTCCAACGCTTGCTCGCCATTTTTAACTTCGCTTGTATCTGTAAAACTGTACAAGGTGGCCTGCCTATAACGTGGTGCATAAACGTCGCAGCAGCCATTGAACACACTGGCTTGGTCACGCATAACCCATGAATCGGTGATTTCATTTGCACGTTCGTTGTCTAGCGGCTGGTTCCAATTGCTGGGAGAGATGAAAGTAGTTGGGTGCACGAAGAAAACGTCTACCGCTACCTTCGAATTGGCATCTAGAGTCAATCCAGTTGGTATGACATCAGCCGAGTCTTCGCGGTTGGGTAAGGCAGCCCAATTTGTATCATCCGTGTAGTCCGGCGCAGCAGCAGGTGCTTGGTCGGTAAAATCATGGCCGGGTGCCATGTAATAAAAGCCCACAGCCATCATTAATGGTCCGCGATAAATAAAGCCGAATACGCCTAGTGCAACCACCAGCGCACCTAAGCCAATTAGAAACTTCTTCATATATAGACTCCCCTCTACGTTTTGTTCAGTGCATTTGTGGGTAAAGCGTTACATCCCTTTTTTCTAACTGTGTACCGTCGAGTGCCGGTCTTTTGTCAGTGAAACCGGCTTTTTCCTCAATGGCGCTACGAGTGTTATTACCGGTGATAAGTCAGTGCCTGTCCGAACGGCCCGGGCTGCACGCTGCCGTCTGAGTAACGCAGATGGCCGTTTACCCAGGTTTTATCAATGCGATGACTGAAGTTGTGCCCTTCGAATGGGCTCCAACCGCACTTACTTAAGATGGGCATTTCTACATGTTCGCTGTCTGGTGAGACCAATATAAGATCAGCAAAATAGCTTTCGCGAATAAACCCGCGTTCTGCAACCTGATACAAAATGGCAGGCGCATGGGCTGTTTTATGGACTATTTGCTCAATACTAAACGTACCGTCAGTGACTCTATCTAACAGAGAAATAACTGCATGTTGGACCAATGGCAGTCCCGCTGGTGCTGTTGAATATTTGCGGCCTTTTTCTTCCCAAGTGTGTGGGGCATGGTCCGTTGCAATAACATCTATACGGTCCTCAGCAACTGCTTTCAGCAAGGCTGCTTGGTCTGCTGGTGTTTTGATTGCCGGGTTACATTTGATCAGCGCGCCTTTTTCAGCGTAGTCATCTGAGTTAAAGAACAAGTGATGCACACAAGCTTCAGCAGTAATGCGCTTGTTTTCAATTGGGCCTGTGTCAAACAGGTCCAGTTCCTTGGCGGTAGTTAGGTGCAGTACATGTAGTTTTGTACCGTGCTTTCTGGCTAAGCCTACGGCCAGAGAGCTGGAGGCATAACAGGCTTCCACGGAACGAATATTGGGGTGTTCAGAGAAGGGGATGTCTTCGCCCCATTTGGCTGTGGCTGCGGCCTCGGCTTCCAAAATCATAGGCGTACTTTCACAGTGAGTGGCAACCAATAGCGAGGTGGCTGCAAAAATACCCTCCAGGGTCGCAGTATTGTCTACCAACATATTGCCGGTGCTTGCGCCCATAAAAATCTTTACGCCACAGGTCAGGCTGGTGTCTACGCTTTTAACCGCTTCCAAGTTGTCGTTGGTGGCGCCCAGATAAAAACCGTAATTAGATGCCGAGCATTTAGAGGCTCTGTCGCGCTTGTCTATCAGCGCTGCTTGAGAAATGGTCAGTGGATTACAGTTGGGCATTTCCATATAACTGGTAATGCCGCCAGCCACTGCCGCGGCAGATTCTGTGGCTATGGTGCCTTTGTGTTCTAGGCCGGGTTCGCGAAAATGCACTTGGTCGTCGATCATGCCTGGCAGCAAATAGGCACCCTTGGCATCTATGGTTTCGCAATTCTCAGGCGCGGGTACATTAATGCCCTTAATGCGTTCGCCCTCTATAACGACATTACCTTCAATAATGGTGCCTTCATTGACGATACGCGCATTGACTATTTGATAGTTCATAATTTAATTCTGACCTCTGCTTCTATTTCTACAGGTACGTTAAAGGGCAGTTCCGCCATGCCTACTGCAGAGCGGCTGTGCGCGCCAACTTCTGGTCCAAAGACTTCTAAAATAAGGTCGGAGCAGCCGTTAATGACTCCGGGCAATTGATTGAAGCCCGGAGCGGTATTGACCATACCAAAAACCCGCAGCCAACTGGCAACGCGATCTAAATTGCCGATGCTTGCCTTAATGCTGGCTATGAGTCCTAGTCCCACTTGTCTGGCAATTTGGTTGGCCTGTTCGGGGTCTATTTCTGCGCCTACTTTGCCAAGCGCTTGGCTCATTTTACCGTCGGCGTCAGTAGGTACATGCCCAGATAAATATAAGTGCGTGCCATCTATGCGGACCAAATCAAAGGGTAGGTGCCCTGTATCCATGGGTTTGGGCAAGATTAAGCCCAAGTCTTTAAGGCGTTGTTCTGCGCTCATGCTTCTCTCTCTTCGTTTGCTTTGTTCTGTTTTAACAATCAGGGCACAGCCGGTTGGTGGCCTCTGCGGGACCCAAAGTTGGTCTGGTACACCGTTAGATTAATTGGCTAAGGTCATTTTAGCCAGTGAGAATGGGTGGTTTTTCTCCCGTCTCCTGTGCTTGATCAGTCCAAAATTAAGTGTTTGTTCAATGGCTTAGAGTGCCTTGTGGTCATGGATTGTCTAGAGAATGTGCAATATTACCCTTCGAGCAATTGCTTATTTACTGCATAATCTCGGCATGAATCCAATTACAAAAAATCACACCGCGGTTTTGCAGCACTTACAGGGCACGTTGCCTGCTGAGTGTTTAATTACCGACGGTGCCGGCCTTAGGCCTTACGAAACTGACGGACTCACTGCCATTCGGGAAATGCCTTGGGTGGTTGTGTTACCCGAGACCGAAGCTCAAGTAGTGGACGTTATGGCCATATGCCGCCAGCACGGTGTCCCCGTTATTCCTCGTGGTGCGGGTACGGGGCTCTCCGGTGGCGCACGTCCACATAAAGACGGCGTGGTGCTTGGGCTGTCTAAGATGAATAAAATTCTTTCTATAGACCCAGATAATCGAGTAGCCCAGGTGCAGCCTGGGGTGCGTAACTTGGCCATTTCTAATGCCGCCAAGCCTCATGGCTTGTACTACGCGCCAGACCCCTCTTCCCAGATCGCATGCAGTATTGGCGGCAACGTTGCCGAAAATGCGGGTGGGGTACATTGCTTAAAATACGGCCTCACTGTGCACAACGTGTTGGGCGTGCGGGTGCTGACCAGCGACGGTGATGTAATGGAAATTGGCGGCGCGCTTTACGACAACCCCGGTCTGGATATGCTGGCGCTGCTTTGCGGCTCTGAAGGCATGTTGGGTATTGTCACCCAGGTGACCGTTGCGCTGTTACCGGAGCCTGAGAAAAAGTCTGTAATTTTGGCCGGTTTTAAACAGGTAACTGATGCCGGCAATGCGGTCGCCAGTATCATTGGCGCGGGCATTATTCCCGCAGGCATGGAGATGATGGACAAGCTTGCTGTGCAAGCAGCCGAGCAGTTTGCCCATGCAGGTTATCCATTAGATGCTGCGGCGATTTTGATTATTGAGTTAGACGGCGCTGAAGCGGAGTTAAGTGCTGTCACCGCCCAAGTAATAGACCATTTAAACGCCAGCGGTGCCTATCAAATTGACCAAGCCGACGACGCCGAAACCCAAGCCAGATTGTGGAAGGGTAGAAAGTCTGCGTTCCCTGCTGTGGGGCGACTGTCTCCAGATTATATTTGCATGGACGGCACCATTCCTCGGCATCAGTTGGCGAATGTGCTGACGCAAATTGACGAGTTATCTGAGCGTTTTGGTCTGGCGGTAGCCAATGTCTTCCACGCAGCAGATGGCAATTTACATCCGCTGATTTTGTTTGATGCCAACGTACCGGGACAAACCGACCATGCTATGGCAATGGGCGGTGAAATTTTGCAGTGCTGTGTGGCCGCCGGTGGCACAGTGACTGGGGAACACGGTATTGGTGTTGAGAAGCTGGACACCATGTGTGTGCAATTCACCAGTGACGAGTTGGACCAGTTTTTTCGTATTAAAGACGCCATGGATCCCAGTGGCGTTTTAAATCCCGGTAAGGGTATTCCCACGCTGACCCGCTGTGGTGAGTTGGGCGGCATGCACGTGCATAAAGGCCGCCTGCCGTTTCCTGAGTTGGAACGTTTCTGATGGCTGCAGATTTAAGTGCGCAGATGATAAGCAGTGTTAAAGACGCGCACGCCAGTGGCCAAAGTCTGGTCATCAGCGGGCAGGGCAGTAAAGGCGCTTGGTTACCCGAGGCGGAGATGAGTGCCGGTGGCACGCTGGAGGTTACAGGCCACAGCGGCATTCAAGCATATCAGCCAGAAGAATTAGTGATCACCGCACGCTCTGGCACCTCACTAGAAGAAATAAACGCAGTGCTTGCAGCAGAAGGCCAGATGCTTGCCTGCGACCCCCCCAGATTTCAACCAAGCCAAGCGGATGTAGTGGTCGGCGATAATGCAAGCGGTACCTTGGGCGGTGTTGTAGCCACCGGTTTAAGTGGTCCCGGACGTCCCTGGAGTGGCGCTGTGCGTGACGCTATTTTGGGTGTTGAGCTGGTCAATGGTAAAGGCGAGTACCTTAAGTTTGGCGGTCAGGTGATGAAGAATGTGGCTGGCTATGATGTGTCACGTTTGCAGGCCGGTGCTTGGGGCAACCTTGGCGTATTGGCCAGCATCAGCATTCGCGTGCACCCCACATGGCAAGATCAATGTACGCTGGTTTTCCAACTGTCTGCCGAGCAAGCACAACAAAAATGTTTGCTCTTGGCTCAGCAAAATTTACCGTTACAGGGTACTTGTTGGCAAGACGGTGTTTTGTCATTGCGCTTAGGGGGGCATGCCAGTGGCGTGGCAGGTGCAAAACTGGCCTTAAGCGGCGAGGTGATGCAAGGGGGTACGGATCTAGAGTTTTGGGCACACCTGCGTGACCACAAAGCAGATTTTTTTCAGCAAGAGCTTTTTCCGCAAATGCTAGGGACTAAGAAAATTTGGCGCTTAGTGGTACCCAGTGCTGCGCCGTTGCCGGGCAATTGGCTTGGCGCGGATGACTTGCTTATTGAGTGGGGGGGCGGCTTGCGCTGGCTGCGCCACGATGATGATGCGGCGGTAGTAGCCTACGCCAAGAGTGTGGGTGGGTGGTGTTGGGCTAAGGGTGAGCAAATGCCAATTGATGCAGTGCAGGCCCGTTATATGAATGAACTGAAACGCGCCTTCGACCCAAAGAATATTTTTCTCAGTCCTATGGTTCTAAATCAGAGCCTGCATTCAAATCAGCAACCAAACCTGCAAGAGCGCCAGTAGCATGCAGACTAATTTGCCCCCAGAATTTATTGCCACCAGTCGCGGTCAGCGTGCGGACGAAATTCTACGTAGTTGTGTGCATTGCGGCTTTTGTAATGCCACCTGCCCTACCTATCAACTTTCTGGCGATGAGTTAGATGGGCCTCGGGGGCGTATTTATCTTATTAAAGAATTGTTGGAAGAGGGGACGAATAAGGCCAGAGCCACCCAGCATCTAGACCGCTGTTTAACTTGCCGCGCCTGTGAAACGACTTGCCCCTCCGGTGTGGCCTACGGCGAGTTGGCTGAAATTGCCCGAGAAGAATTAGGTCCGACGCGACCCGGAGTTACGGGATTGACGCGTGTATTTTTACAGTGGCTTATTCCCAATCATCGCAGATTGCGCACCATTTCTTTTGTGGGTCGTTACTTTAAGTGGCTGCTGCCCAAACCTTTAGCAAGCCAAGTGCCTAGTCAGATCAGTAGGACGCTGAGTAGCCGGCCCAGCCAGAGTGTCCATGCCCGAAAGATCTTGTTGCTGCAGGGTTGCGCACAACAAGTCACCACTGGGGACGTGAATAAAAGTTTGCTGTCGCTGTTAGATGCGCATGGCATTGGTGTGGTCACCGCGCCCGAAGAGGGCTGTTGTGGTTCTCTTGATTTACACCTGGGTGATTCAATAAAGGCGAATGCGGCGATACGACGTAATGTGGATGCTTTGTTTCCCCTTCTTGATGGCGAAGTGGGAGAAGGAGTGGAAGGCATTATTTCCACCGCCTCTGGCTGTGGTGTCACAGTGAAGGATTACGCTCGGATATTGGCGGACGACCCTAAGTACGCCGATAGGGCTAAAGTACTTTCGGCTAAAACCTATGACATTAGCGAATATTTAAGCCAAGCCAATTTACCATTGACGGCAAAGCAGCCGGATCAGGCCATTGCATGGCATCCGCCTTGTAGCTTGCAGCATGGGCAAAAGATCACCGGCGTGGTTGAAAGTTTATTGGAAAATGCGGGTTATACGTTAGTGCCTGTTGCAGACAGCCATTTGTGTTGCGGTTCTGCTGGCACCTATTCGGTGTTGCAATATGAGCGCGGCGAGGCGTTGAAAAAGCTCAAGCTGGACAGTTTATTAGCTGCGGATCCCCAGGTGATTGTGACAGCCAACGTGGGCTGTCAAAGCCATCTTGCGTCAGGTACGTCACGCCCAGTATTACACTGGATTGAAATGCTTAAGTAATTTAGTCTCTGGGTTCAATACATCTGAGGGGATGGCAGTGACTGAAGAGAATGAGGGTGCATCTGCACGGGATTATGGGTTTTTAATGTTCCTCACGTTGCTCAACGTGATGAATTTCGTAGACCGTCAATTGTTAGCTAGTTTTGCCAACTGGATTGTCCCAGATTTAGGCTTAACCAATACTCAGTTTGGTTGGCTCACCGGCATGATCTTCATTGTCTTTTACTCGGTCGCAGGTTTGGCCATGGGCGTTTTGGCTGACCGGGTAAATCGTACCCGCCTGATTGCCGTTGGCTTGGCCCTTTGGAGTGCGTTAACCGCAATCTCCGGCATGGCCAAAGGCTTCGTCAGCTTAGCTATTCCACGGCTCTTTATTGGTGTTGGTGAGTCCATCATGACACCTACCTCCATGTCTTTATTGGCTGACCGCTTTCCGTCTTCACGCTTGGGCTTTGCCAGTGGTGTTTACTACATGGGCGTACCTATTGGCGTGGCCGCAAGCCTCTTTGTTGTGGCCTATCTTGAGCCAATTCTCGGTTGGCGCGGATGCTTTTACGCCTTAGGCGGAATTGGCTTGTTGTTGGCCGTTGTGATGTTCTTTATGAAAGAAACACCGCGACGTCATGAAGTGGAAGCCACCTCGCCTGTTGAAAAACTCAGTGTTAAAGAAATTTTGCATACACTAAAGAGCGCGTTAATTCGTTCTCCGGCGTTAGCTATGACAGTTGCCGGCGGAGTAGCCTTTCATTTCATTCTAGGCGCCGCTGTATTCGAACAGCTTTGGTTTGTACAAGAACGTGGTTTTGATCGCTCTGAAATTGCCGAGCTTAGCGGCTGGCTAGCGTTTGCTGGCGGCATTTTGGGAAATTTGTTTGGTGGCATTGGTGGCGATATGTTCCTGCGCAGAACCGGCATGGGCAGACCCATGTTCTTGTTTTGGATTATGTTGGTATTGACCCCAGTCGGTTTGGCTTACCGAGTGGCAGATCCCGCCTCCATCTTCTTTATGGTGGGTATCTTTGCTGGCTATTTTCAGCTGGGCTGTTTCTACGGTCCCACATTCTCTACGGTTCAGGAACTGGTACCGCCGCAGATTCGTGGCACGGTAGTGGCCTTCTATATTCTTTCGCTTAACTTTGTTGGTTTGGGTTTGGGTGTAACAGGCGGTGGTTACTTTATTGATTGGATGATTGCCCAAGGTCATCAAGAGCCTTATACCATTACGTTGATAACCTTCACTGCTATTTCAATGCTGGCTATCCCTATGTTCTATATGGCGGGTAAGCGTTTTGAGAGAGACCGTCAGGCACTTTATGACAGTGTGGCAAACTGATCGACTGAGCTTAAACCGCTGGCAGCAAGGTGATTTGCCAGCGCTTGCTTCTATATTGACTCATGGGGCCACCATGAGTCACTGGCCCCAGCCCTTTACCCCACAAGATGTTTACGCTTGGCTGCAACGCGCGGTAACACCTTCACAATATGGCTGTGCTCGCTGGCGTTGTAGTCGCAGGGCCGATGGTGTTCTGATTGGCGATGTAGGTGTTGTGTACACGCAGATTCTCGATGAAAACGTTTTTGATCTGGGTTATATCATTCACAAAGATTTTTGGCGACAAGGTTATGGCCGCGAGGCGGTATTTGGAGTTATTGCGTGGGCCAAGAGACAAGGTATTGGTGAGTTGGTGGCCAATATGGCCGTGGATAATGTGCCGTCTTGGACACTGGCGGAATCTGTGGGTATGCAGCAAACGGGAGTGTTTGCCAATCCTAAAAATTTGTTCAAAGAGACTTATATTTACCGTTTGCAGCTCTAGCTTACAGTTCTAATTTATAGCGCTAGTTTACAGCGCTAGGTTAAGGCTTCAGCGCATAAGATGAATTTGCAGTTCTAGAAGTTAAGTATGGCTAAACGCGCTCGGGGTTACCGTTAGGCCTCCTATTCGCTGTTGCGTTTAAGAGCAGCGGTTAGTCTTTCAACACGTCCAATTAGTCGCTCGTTGATCTGCACGTTCTTTACTTTCTATATAGGGGCACACTTTATATGAAGGAGCCTTTATGAGAAGGACCCCTTATGAGAAGGGCCTCTTATAAGAAGAATCGTCTATAGGAGGGTCCTTAGCAAAGATTAGCTCTCAATAAGCGTGGCTCTGACAACTGAAATTTGCACCTCGCCCTGAGGACTGACCAGCCCCGTATTAATTAGCTTAGCCTCGCTTGCGCCAAGTAGGTTGATCTGACGCTGGGTGCTTCTGGCATTACCTTTTTGGTCAATATAGCGAATCGACAAAACCACGTTGTTGAACGCTCGAGGTGCTCGGTTGGCAACTTCAATTTGAATGGCGCTGGCCTCGTTTCTGCCATAGCGAACACCAATGAATGCGCCGGGGTTGCGTGCAACATCTATCTTGATCAACGAATTTAATGCTGCTTGGCCAGACTCGCTGGGGTCTTGAGAGGCGGCTGCAAAGTACTCTCTGGCCTCGTCAGTATTGCCTTGACGTTCAGCGATATTGCCTAGCGCGTTGTAAGCTTGTGCGGTTGGCAATAGTTCTAAGCTGCGCTTGAGGCGCAATTTTGCTTGGTTCAATGCGCCTTGTTTTTCGCTGGTAATGCCGCTTTGTAGGTGCGGGTAAAAGAAACCGGGGTTTAACTCGATGGCTTCAGCATAGGCATTTTGTGCTGAGGTGTAGCGTTTGGCGTCTAACTCAAGGTCGCCCAAAAAAGAGTGGAAGTGGCCTTCGTTGGGTTCCATTTTGATCGCCTGGTTAACGAGTTTTCTAGCCTCTTTAGGCCGGTTGTCTTTGGCCATTTGCTGAGCTTTTTCGTAGTTTTCGTACGCGGGTTTGGTTTCAATGAGTCGCGCCATGACTTGCTGGTAGCGCTCTTTACCCGTTACGCCACCCTTGGGTAGCATTTGTGCATAAGCCTTATTGGCTTCCAAGCGTTGCTGCGAAGGTGGGTGGCTGGCAAATAGACCGTCAAAAAAGCTAGAGTCTTTTTGTCCAGAGAGATCGACAAAAGTCTGCTGTAAATCTACTGCGCCCTGAGGGTTGTAACCCGCTCGACTCATATAATCCATACCGTAGCGGTCAGATTCGCTTTCAGCACTGCGGCCATACCTTGAATTAATTAGCTGGGAGCCAAGTCCCGCGCCCATAGCGACATATTTGCCGTAATCCGTATTGGCTGTGGCGATGCCAGCAACAGCTGTTGTGGCTTGTAGGATGGTGCCGCGTTCTACCCCTTTGGCGCCATGCCTGGCCGCTGAGTGCACTACCTCGTGACCGAGTACTGCAGCCAGTTCTGCCTCGCTACCTAATTCTGTCAGCAGGCCTCTATTGATAGATATTTTGCCACCGGGCAGAGCCCAAGCGTTGGGTACGCCATTGTTAATGACCGAAAATTCGTAAGGCAACTTGCGATCACTCTCCGCCGCTACTTTTTGTCCGACCTCATTAACATAGGCTTGCACCGCTTCATCAGCGAGATAGTCTCCGCCCTGAGATTGACGCGCAGGGGCATATTGTTGTTTACCCGTTTTCAGCTCCCAAGCTTCAGAGATAATGCTGATTTCACTTTTGCCAGTAACAGGGTTGGTGGCGCAGCCGCCCAGTCCGAATGTGACCGCGGCGGCAGCAAGTATCAGCTGCAGGGTGCGAGATTGTGGGCGTTGATGTTTTGAACTGAGTGTCGCTAGATTATTTAACTGGTCATTCATAGTAGCCTCCGGCCGCTAATTTTTTCGAAAAATAGACTTAGAGTGATTTTAGAAATTGTTGCGCGGTTAAGCGTTGGCCGCCCTAACCCGCATAGCGTGTGTATCGTCTGCGCAGTGACGCCGCCTGTTGTCGCTCTCCTTGAGCTTCCAGTACATCGGCCAATTGTAGCCAAGCCTGCCCCGTTTTAACCGCATCACTGCCAGCCAACGCTATGGCCTTGCGCGCATGTTGAGATGCAGCCTGGGTATGCCCTTGCGCCAGATGCGCCCGGCTTAGGCGTATCCACAACAAAGCCTCTCTGGGGTCAATGCGTATGGCACGTTCAAGCAACACAATTGCCTGCGCTGGGGCTTGTTGGGTTAATGCTGTATCTGCTTGGGCTAAAAGTATTTTTGCCGCTGAGTTTTTTGGCGGCGCTGGCTTAATTTTCGCGGGCTTTGGCGGTGGCGCCGGTTTGTTGCTGTTTTCAGCAGTTCTAGATTGGCCTGAACTGGCGCGGCTGTCCGAGACATTGGGCCCTTGGTTGCCTGCGCAGCCACCGACGAAAATGATGCAGAGCAAAGAAATACAGAGTTTTATGTTCACAAGAGCCCACACAGTTATACGAGTTAATTGTTAAAAATTGAGCGCAGCCGCTGGCCAAAGGTCTTACGGATACCACAACCGGGTTTGATGGGTAAAGTATCAGGGCGACGAATGGGGATAACAACCACATCAGCACATGATTTTGCCGCCCGCATACCCGTGGCAAATTCAATCTCTACAAGATTGTCCGCGGGGTTGTGGACAATAGGGTTAACACCACGGGACACCTGCATGTTATTCCATATACGCAGCGCCCCGGATGTGCCGGTGAGACCAGTGGACTTGTTGTCATCGCGCCCCACCCAAACCACCGACAATTTGCTGTTGTCGAAACCTGCGTACCAGCTGTCTCGGTTGTCGTTAGAGGTGCCGGTTTTGCCTGCAACACCCTGCTTGGCGAAGGGTGACGAGCGGCCTGTGCCGTGGCTCATTACAATTTCCAGGCCTCTGTTGAGACTGGCGACAGTTTCCGGGCGAATGCTTTGCGTTAAATCAAAGGGGTGGTGTGACAGCGCTTGCCCGCCTTCATTGAGCACCACAATAACCGCTTTTGGGGTGGTGTGAAAGCCGCCGCTGGCAAAGTTGCCGTATAGTTCGGTGAGTTGCAGCGGCGACATAGACTCCGCGCCCAAGAAAAATGACGGGTAGCGATTCTTTGGCGCGTATCCTGTGAGGTCGGTAAAGCGGCGTTGTACCTCGCCAAGACTGACGGTGTTGCCTAAATCCACCATGGCGAGGTTCAGTGACATGGCTAGTGCGCGAATCATGGGCAGCTCGCCGCGGGTTTTACCGTCGTAGTTTCGGGGTGTCCAAAGTTCACCGGAATCCGATGTCATGGTAATTGGGGCGTCGTTTACCAGGGTTGACCAGTCTAGTCCTGCCTCTAATGCGGTGAGCACAATGACGGGTTTGATCACAGAACCTACGGATCTGCTGGCGTTTAACGCGCGGTTGAAACCGTCCACGCGACCTTTGCGCCCGCCAATCAGCGCCAGAATTTCCCCGGTCTGAGTGTCGGTAATGACACTGGCTGCCTGCAGGCTGCCCTGCGCCAATTTGCGTTCTTGCTCGATCATTTGCAGGGTTGAAGTAACTGCTTTCTGGGCGTTTTCTTGCTCTCTGGGCTTAAGCGTAGTGAATATGCGTAGCCCCTGAGAGCGCAGGTCCGAGGCGGAATAACGTTCACTGAGTTCGGCTCTGACTATGTCCATAAAGGCAGGGTAGTACGCGCCACCACTGTTGGGGCTAGAAACCACACCAAGGGGTGAGCCAATGGCGTCTTGATGGCGGGGGTTAGAGATTAAGCCGTCGGCCAAAAAAGTATCAAGAATACGATTGCGTCTAGCCAGCGCTCGCTCGGGGTGCCTGAATGGATTGTAGTAAGAAGGGCCGCGAATGATGCTGATCATTGTGGCAATTTCATGCACTGCAAGTTCGTTAATGGGCTTGTTGAAGTAAAATTGAGAGCCCAGACCAAAGCCGTGAATGGCGCGCGCGCCATTTTGCCCAAGGAAAATTTCGTTGATGTACGCGGTAAGCAGGTCTTCCTTAGAAAACCTCAGCTCCAAAATAATAGCCATGGCCACTTCGCGGAGTTTGCGAGTGTATGTGCGCTCGTTGGACAGGAAGTAGCTCTTAACCAGCTGTTGCGTGAGTGTGCTGCCGCCTTGTGCGCGGGTGCCACTGCGAAGGTTCACCCAAGCCGCGCGCAAAATTCCGGTAATGCTGAAACCTCTGTGGTCATCGAAATTGCGATCCTCGATGGCTTTCAGGCCCTCTGCGAGCAAAGGCGGTACTTGCTCTGGCGTCAAAATTAGCCGGTCTTCGCCATGGGAGGGAAAGAAGCTGCCAATGGTGGCAGGGTCGAGACGAATCAGCGGTATTTCGGAATTGTCTTTGGCCTGAACTCGGTTAATGACGCCATTCTGAAAACTAATTTTCACCCGTTGCGAGGGCCTGCTGCCTTCCATAAAGTCAAAGCTGCGCAGATAGGTGGACAAAGTTGCCCCGCTGCTGTTGTAGCTGCCGGGTGCAGTGAGGTTTGCATCTGAGCGATAACCTAGTCGTTCAAGTTCTTCTACAAGCTGGGCTTTGTTGATGCGTTGACCTGCGTAAATTTCAAGCGGTTGGGCAAAAACCTGGGCAGGCACCGACCAGCGCCTACCCTCAAAAGTTTTGGTGATGGTTCTATCAAGGTAATAGCCAAAGCCAAGACCTACTAAAGTTGCAAATAGGGTCGTCCACAGCATCAGCTTGAGCAAGGCGCGCAAAATCCACTTACCCAGTCTTTTGAACCAAGAGTCCGTTTTTTTTGATGACTTGCTGTTTTTCCGGCGGCCAGAACCTTTGGCTTTGCGGGAAGCTGGCGTTTTCGTGACCAAGTAGCTGTCCTGTAACTTGCTGATAATTTTGCGGTTAACTTGGTGTCCATCTTGCCTTGACTGGGCGCTAGGGTGAAGCAAAAAACCCCCTCAGATTTTGCTTGGATGCCAAACAAAATTCTGCCCAATGTTTCTTAGCACCCTTTGCTGAAAAAGTGCAGTGAGCGAGCGATTCCCGTTGGTCGCTAGAACGATACCGTTTGTTGTTTTGGTGTCGAGACGTTTTTACAAACTGTTAGGCTATAACCGGTTTTCTAAGCTAGTTTTCCATGGGTTTTTTAAGCTTTTTCTTGATAGGCACGGCTGCTGCTGAAGAGTCGGAGCTGTCGTACAGTTATGTGGCAGCCAGCTACATTGATGGAGATATTGTTGACTTAGATGCTGATGGATTCGGTATTCGCGGGAGTATAGGTTTTGCCAGTTCTTGGTTTGCTTGCGCTGAATATAATGCAACTGAGATAGATGATGCAGATGTTGATCTTGATGAATTGGCATTTGACGTTGGCTATCACTGGGGAGTGGGCAGCAAAACAGATTTGTTTGCAACCGTCGGTTATACTTTGTTTGAAGTCGATGATGGCAATAATTCTGAAAATGCGGATGGGTACGATATAAACTTTGGCGTACGTGGTAAGCCCGTCGATCAGTTTGAGTATGGTGTATCCGTTGGATACTACGATGGCGGCGACGCGCAATACGCAGGAGAGGCGCGCTACCAGTTCTCAGAGCCAGTATCTGTTGGTATTAGATATAGATCTAACGACCTTTTTGATCTCTGGGGCGTTGATCTTCGTTACGACTTCTAATTTCTTTTCTAGCCTCGCAACAATTCGTTGTTGCAAAGGTTGGTAACTTGACTAAGAAGTTAGAAATGCCAAATATAGAGAGGGCGGAGAATTCATTCTCCGCTTTTTTTTGCGTACTTTTGGTGCTTTTTCTAGCACCTGTATTTTTCGGCTGGACTCTTTCCCTAAGATGATCATATGATAGCGCTGCCTAAGGGGGGGCGTTACGCCTGAGATTCTCCTTGTTGTTTATGCTTGTTCGCACTTTTAGTACGAATAAACAGAAGCGATGAGACAGTGAACCCTTTGAACCTGATCCGGTTAATACCGGCGTAGGGATAGGAGTTATTATTTCTCTGGAAGCATTGGTGTTGCGCCAGCTGTCTTCTTAGGGTGAATAACAATCCCAGACCTTAGGCGTTCGTTCTAAGGAGTAGATAGTGTCTAAGTTGTGCTTTTCATTTTGTTCGCCCTCATTTGCGGCGAAGTTGCCTCGTGCTGCCCAGTTACTGCAATTGAGCATATTGAGTTTCGCTGCCTGTTTTTTATCCAGCCCTGTTTTCGCCGATGACGTAGATGATGTCATCGAAGAAGTCATTGTTACCGGCGAGTTCCGTGACACCTCAGTATCTCAGTTGGCTGCAAGCGTTTCAGTTTTGCTGCCTGAGCAAAATGGTGATTCGGTGAGTCACCTTGAAGAAATTTTGGGTCGTGCGCCGAATGTTAATTTTGCCAGCGGCGGTTCGCGCGCGCGGTTTTTCCAAGTTCGCGGTATTGGCGAGCGCGGCCAGTTCTCCGAACCGCTTAATGCCTCGGTGGGTCTGCTGGTAGATGGCGTAGATCTCAGTGGTATTGGCACCGCTGCGACGCTTGCCGATGTCTCACAGGTAGAAGTATTTCGTGGCCCCCAGGGCTCGGTCTTCGGGGCTAATGCCCTTGCTGGGTTGATTAACGTTGTCACGCCAAATGTCGCTGATGAGTTTTCGGGGTCCGTTGATCTGGGTTTGGGTAATTATTCCGCGGTAGACGTGGGCGGCGTATTGTCCGGCCCAATCAATGATCGCGTTGGTTTCCGCATTAGCGCACACCAATATAAAGACGATGGTTTTATCGACAATATCCGCCTTGGCCGAGATGACACTGACAATCATGACGAGACCACCTTACGCGGTAAAGTTACCGGTGATCTGGATCAGGGCGGCTGGCAGGTAGTCTTTGGTTCTATAAACGTTGATAACGGCTACGATGCGTTTTCGCTAGACAATGATCGTAATACCCGTTCGGACGAACCCGGTGCGGATACCCAGGACAGCCAATACTTGGGCGTCAATTTGGACCTCAACCTCAACGAAAAAATTGCCCTAGACGCCTCAGTTGCCCATGTAAGCAGCGACATTGATTATGGCTACGATGAGGATTGGACCTTCGCTGGCTTCGATGTTGCCGGCTACAGTTCCACTGATTTGTATAGTCGTGATGTAGATACAGTGACCTTGGATCTGCGTTTGCTTTCCCGCGTAGGCGAAGGCCTAGCCGCTGGCAAAGTAGACTGGGTAGTAGGCTTCTACGCCTTGGATCGACAAGTAGATTTAACTCGGCAGTACACATTCCTCGCCAATGATTTTACCAGCGACTTTGATGTTGATCGGGTTGCCTTATATGGCGAAGTGAGCAGCGAATTGGCAGGCGGCTTGCGCTTGAGTGTGGGGCTGCGCGCTGAGGAGCATAGTTCTAATTACTCTGACAGCGAAAGTGTCAGTTTTGCCCCGGATGATAACTTGCTTGGCGGACGCGTTTTGTTGGAAAAAGTTGTGGCAGATGAGAACTTGCTTTACGCCAGTTTGACTCGGGGATACAAGTCCGGTGGCTTTAATACCTCTGGGAGTTTAGATGCAGACCTGCGCTTGTTTGATCCGGAAACCCTGTGGAACTTAGAGTTTGGATACAAGGGTTTAATGCTGGAAGACCGCCTGAATCTTCGCGCTGCGGTATTTCGTATGCAGCGTCGCGATGTGCAGACGGCGACCTCCATTACTCGGGTTCGAGCTAACGGATCTTCTGAATTTATTGACTATGTGGGTAACGCCGCTGAGGGCGTTAACCAAGGGTTGGAGCTAGAGGTGGCCTTTCAAGCAACCGATCGGTTGCAGCTTTCTGCGAGTCTAGGATTGCTGGACACTCAGTTTGAGGACTACATTGATGGCAGCGGTCAGAATCTTGATGGTCGTGATCAGGCTCAAGCCCCGGGCTACCAGTTTTATCTCAGTGGCGATTATCAACTCGCTCAAGGTTGGTCTTTGAACGTAAATGTTGAAGGCAAGGACGACTATTACTTCTCAGATAGCAATGCTGAGCGTTCCTCTAGCTACGAGTTACTCAACGCATCCATCGCGTATTCAACCCAGCGCTGGGACATTAGACTTTGGGGTCGCAACCTAGCGGATGAAGATTATTTTGTCCGTGGTTTCTTCTTTGGTAATGACCCGCGAGATGGCTACACTGCGCGAGGATTCACCCAGTTGGGCGCGCCGAGACAATTTGGTGTTAGTGCCTCGACTAACTTTTAGTCTCTTTCTTCAAAGAAGCGCTTCAAAGAAGCGTTTCAAAGAAACGCCTCAACCAAAGGCATTCAGCCAAAGAAGGCATTTAGGTCAGAGCGAAGTGGCTGCATGTCGAGCTGGAGCAATGAGCGTCAGCCTGTGGGGCTTTCGCTCATTGCCTTCTTGGGGGTGGGTGCGGGTAGCTTTAGTAGGTGCAGGTGGCTGCCGCTTATTCGCTGGTCGCTACCCCGCCAGCGCGCTCAAGCCGCTCCTGCCCGATCAGATAATCTACCACCTCCAATGCGCGCTGCATGCCGTTGCCCATATCTACAGTGTATTTGCCTGCAACTATCATGGTGGGTACTGATTGCACGTTATAGCGTCGGCTGTCGGTCTCAGCTTGAGACAGCTTGCGGCGCACTTTTGGGCTGTTAAAGGCGCGCATAAATTCCGCTGCGGGTAATTCTTCGCTGTCTAAATAGTCTGCTATTGCTTGGCCGCTGCGAAAGGTCTTGCCAAAATCATGTACAGCGCTGAAAAGCTTGGCATGGTTGCCTACCAATGCGTCAGCCTGTTCCAGCGCCAGATAACCTTGCCCGAGGATGGTCCCTGTGCGGGAGAATGCGGCTGGTTTGCGTGAGAATGCTACATCATCGGCAGTTGTGGTCAGCCATTCTTCTAGTTCAGGGTCCAAGTTGCGGCAATGGACACAGCCGTAAGAGAAAAATTCATAAACCTTGATGGGGTCGCCTACGCGAATTCTGTCAGGGTTTTCTATGACTAAGTAATCATCACCCTCTACGGGTGTTGCGTTTTGTGCCAACCCTGATGAGAGATAAATGCCAAGGCCAACCAGCGCCACGCCAATGGCAATGATGGCTGCGAAGATCGCATTGCGCGTGGTTTCGACTTTGTCAGTGCTGCGTTTTTTAGCCATATCAAATTCCTAATTGTGTGTTACCCCAAGTAAAAGTCAGTGGGCATGGGGTTGTCTTTGCCTATGTTACTTGATTGACCTAGTTGTTCTACAGGCTTTAGTCCGAACTTCGTTAAGAGAAACATATACGCCTTAATTGTAATATGCTTAACGTCTTGAAGATTGTCACTAGGATACAAAAAAAATGAGCGCAGCTGAGCAATATCAACTTTTCAAATCTGACACTTGTGGTTTTTGCCATAGGGTCAGGAGCTTTCTGCAACAAAACAACATAGAAGTACCGTTGCGGGATATCAATCGAGATCATGAGGCCTATCGCGAGCTCTTAGCCGGCGGTGGTAAAGGCATGGTGCCGTGTTTGCGCATAGAGTCTGGTGACGGGGCGGTGAGCTGGATGTATGAGTCTATGGATATCATGGGGTATCTGGCCAGTAAACGAGATGCCTAGTGGTGTAATAGTGGTCTCGCTGATCGTGCAGAAGTTGTTGTTTCAGGCCTGCGCGCTTAGACATGGTTTTCACATGCCGTGTCTTATCTTTGTCTCATTGAATTTATATTGAATAACCCAAAAAAACTACAGGGAAGAGAAAGTTATGAAACTTGGCATCATTGCCGGCTACTCCGGACGCAAATTCAGTATCTCTATGGATGCAATTAAGCATGCAGAAAATTTGGGTTACGACTCAATTTGGACAGCGGAGGCCTATGGTTCCGACGCGGTCACACCGGCTGCATGGATTTTGGCTCAAACAGATCGCATTAAGGTGGGCACCGCTATTATGCAAATGCCTGCACGTTCACCGGCCATGGCTGCTATGACCGCTATGAGTTTGGCGGAGCTGTCAGGCGGAAGGTTTATTGTAGGTCTGGGTGCTTCTGGACCACAAGTGGTTGAGGGTTGGCACGGCGTACCTTACGGCAAGCCGGTAACGCGTCTGCGTGAATATATTCAGGTAATGAAGAATATTTTTGCGCGTGAAGGTGCGTTGGAGTTTGAGGGTGACATGTATCAAATGCCTTACAAAGGCCAAGGGGCTACTGGGCTGGGTAAGCCGCTGAAGAGCATTTTGCATTGTGAAGAGGACATTCCAATATTTGCTGCAACCATTACCAATAACGGTGTTGCCGCTGCCGCTGAAGTGGCCGATGGCTTCTTCCCAGTGTGGATGGACCCCGAGCAATATTCTGTATTTGAAGGCCCAATTCAGAAAGGTTTCGACAAAGCGGGTGATAAGAACCTGACTCAATTTGAGATCGCGCCGTTTGTTACCGTTTCAATGGGCGATGATGTGGCTCAATGCATGATGCCAGTACGCGGCATGATGGCACTGTACATAGGCGGTATGGGCGCGCGCGACAAGAACTTTTATAACGACTACTGCAAGCGTTTAGGTTTTGAGGACGCTGCCGTGAAGATTCAAGATCTGTATTTGGCAGGTAAGAAAGACGAGGCCATGGCTGCAGTGCCAGAAGAGTTGATTGACGCTTGCGCACTTGTTGGACCTGCGGAACGCATTCGCGAACGGCTACAGCGCTGGAAGACCGCTGGTAATCATGGTCATGTGTCTAGCATGTTGTTGGGTTGCCAAGATCCGGCGGCGCTGCAGGTTGTTGCAGAGGAAATGCTCTAGCTCACCTGAGCGTTTTGATTCTCTTTATTAGAGTGCTGAATTTAGTAAAGAGGAGAAGGGCACTTTGGGGCTCACCCAACGTGTGTTGGGTGAGCGCTGGTGGGGCTTGCCCTAGCTATTTTGCGCCAAAGCCCAGCCCCTTTCCGAGCGCAGACGCGCCGCGTCCACATACTCCAACGCTTTTTCTGAGCTGGCGTTGCCGTCAAGTCCGCGCTTGTATACGCCCTGAATAATGCCCGCTGATCTGAACATGTTATAGATTAAATAGAACGACCAATTGTCGATGCCCTCTAGCCCAGCATGTTTGCAATATTCAGCGACAAATTCTTCCTCTGTAGGAATGCCAAGGCCTTCAAGGTCGGCGCTCGCTAAGCCTTCATCGTTGTACGCATCGCCATGATAGTCCTGGCAGAGGTAACCCAAATCTGCCAAACCGTCACCCAGTGTAGAGAGCTCCCAATCTAATACCGCAACAATTTTTGCTTCTGTTGGGTGAATAAGAACATTACCCAAGCGGTAGTCGCCGTGAACGATAACCGAACCTACATTGGCGGGAATATTTTCTGGCAACCATTCCATGAGACTGTGCATGGCTGGAATGTCTTCGGTTTGCGAAGCAATGTATTGCTTACTCCAACGCCCAATTTGGCGCTCGTAGTAATTGCCGGGGCGGCCAAACTCGCCTAAGCCCACCGCAGCCGGGTCAACTTTATGCAGCAGCGCGAGCACGCGCGCCAAGTCTAAGTAGACGGCGCGACGTGTGGCATTGCTCTCAGTGGGCATGGTGGTTTCGTTAAATAACCGACCTTCAACCATTTCCATGACATAAAACTTGGTGCCGATAACACTGGTGTCTTCGCACAGGCAGTACATCTTGGGCACGGGTACATCCGTTTGCCACAGGCCGTCCATAACCTTGTACTCGCGATCCACCTGGTGCGCAGAGGGCAACAGCTCCCCTGGCGGTTGCTTGCGCAAAACATAGCGCCGAGTTGGCGTGATGAGCTGAAAGGTAGGATTAGACTGACCACCCTCGAACTGCTTAATGGTCATTGGTCCTGCGAAATCTTCTACGTGCTGATTTAGATAGCTCTCTAATGCCGCCGCATCAAATTTATGCGCCTCCCGTACTGGGGTGAGTTCTACGTCACTCATGTTTTCCTCGACTACTAATATGAAATTTATTTTGCTGCTGCTAAGGATACGGCTTGATCTCATGGAGGGCAAAATGCGAATCTACTTATTTGAACAATAATGTATGAAGGGGACCTTATGTCGGTGACGAAAAGAATTGCTGTGACCTTGCCTGCTGGACCAAGAGTAGCGGATACCGTGGCGCGTATTAAGTGGGCTGAAGACAATGGCATTGCCGATGCTTGGTTCAGTGATTCCGGTGCACCGGATACGCTTACGCAAGTGGCAGGTATTGCCCATGCAACGTCGACAATCCGTATAGGCACCGCTGTGACGCCAGTTTATACCCGTTCGCCGTCTGTATTGGCGGCTTCAGCTAATGTCATTGGGCAGTTGCTGCCGGGACGCTTTGTCATGGGTTTGGGGTCTTCTAGCCAAACTATCATGGGTCAATTCAATGGTATCCCGCTGGAAAAACCATTGACGCGTGTACGTGAAACCGCTGAGTTGGTAAAAATTATGCTTTCTGGTGCTAAAACCGACTACGACGGCGAAACCGTGTTTAGTCGTGGTTACCGTCAAGCGCCCATGGATAACCCTCCACCTGTTTATCTAGCTGCACTGCGCCCGAAGATGATCGAGATGGCTGCTGAAGTAGGCGACGGCGTTATTTTTAACCTCTGGCCAAAAGGCGCTTTGGCGAAAATGATGGAGCACGTGGCGATTGGTGCAAAGACTGCGGGTAAAGATCCGGCGGATATTGAAATTGTTAACCGCGCCATGGTGTTGTGTACGGACGACAAAGAATATGGCCGTAATTTGTTTCGCGCAGCATTTGGCCCCTATTACGCCACCCCTGTGTATAACAAGTTCTTATCATGGGCCGGCTACGATGAGGCGGCAGACACTATATCTAAAGGTTGGGCTGCCAAGGACAGAGATATGACCGCCAGCGCCATGACCGATGCGATGATTGACGAAATTGCCATTATTGGTAATGAAGATGAAGTACGTGCGCGTATTCAAGAGGACGCAGATGGTGGTGTAGATACCCACATTATTGCGCCGCTAGGTGGAGGGAAAGAGGATATAGAGCGCACATTTGCAGCATTTACAGGCGATAAGTTTCAGTTCGCATAACTGCAGCCCTTCGCAGCAGGAGTACCTTGTCGGATTGGCTCCTGTTGCAGTAGGCGCTTAGCCCTATGACGCTCTATGTGTTGGTTAATGAATAATTTTGAGGCGTGATGATTTGTTATAAAGCGCAATGGCGGGGTGTTGATGAAATCTAAGGTCGTTTATGTCCTCCGCCACGGACAAACCGAGTGGAATTTGGCTGGTCGTATGCAGGGGCGAATGGATTCGCCCCTAACCGCATTGGGCGAAGCTCAAGCGGACGCTCATGGCGCATTGCTGAAAAGTTTGGGTGGGGTAGACGAGCTGTGGGTGTCATCGGCTAACCGAACTAGGGCAACGGCCGCTCTGGTAAATAAGCACCTTACTGCGCCGATGCGTTTTTCTGACCATCTGTTAGAGCGAGATTGCGGCACCTGGTCTGGCAAAACCTTAGAGGAGGTGGCGGCGAGGGAACCAGACAATTGGTCTGCAAGAAAGAGCGACCCTTATCATCATCGTCCTGGTGGCGGAGAAAATTTGTTGGATCTAGGGCGGCGTTTTAATCATTTGTTAGATGACTTCGAGCCAGTAGAGCGTTTGGCGATTGTCGCTCACGGTGTGGTATCCAAAGCGATATTGCAGCATTTTTTGGGCTTAAATGAGGCGCAAACAATTGCTGTTAAGCACCCCAATAACCTGTTTTATCGGTTGAGCGTGGGTGTAAACGGTGTGGAAGTTGCACATTTTGTTGCTCAGACTGGTGGTGCTTCGGAAGCACTGGGTCTGCAACATACGGCCCAGCCCGTTGCGGGCATTCTTGGGCATGAAGGCGAGGATGTTAAACAGCAGGGTGCGTCTGCTGCTATGCAGTCAGAGTAAGGGGGAGTTCACCCTACGATGCTATCGAGGGGTTTTTTAAAGCGCCCCAATAAATGGCATTGCAGCAATGGCATTAAGAGAACTATATAAGCGAGATTGCAAGCTGCTCGCGTAGTCCTGTTTTGTGGCCTGGGTAGTCTGGCCTTTTGATTGAAATTTATTATTGGAGAGAGAATATGAAAGTAGATGCAGGCATTGGCCACCACCTCAACGAGATTCCAGCCACCGTCAAAAAATTGCAGGCTGCTGGCTACGACGGCGTGCGCACAGCGGAAATGAACCACGATCCCTTTTTCCCGCTTTTGTTGGCAGCAGAGCACAGCGATAAACTGGAAATAGCCAGCTCTATTGCAGTGGCTTTTGCACGTAGCCCAATGAACTTGGCGAATATTGGCCATGATTTGAACGCTTATTCAAAAGGGCGTTTTACGCTTGGCTTGGGTTCGCAAATCAAACCCCACATCACCAAGCGTTTTAGCATGCAGTGGGGTGCTCCGGCAGCGCAAATGCGTGAATTGGTCTTGGCCATGCGCGCCATCTGGAGCAATTGGTACAACGGTGATCCGTTAGAGTTTGTTGGTGAATACTATAAACATACACTCATGACCCCAGCGTTCACGCCAGAAGACAAAGACTTCGGCGCGCCCAAAGTGGTTTTAGCGGCTGTAGGGCCAAAGATGACAGAGGTTGCAGGGGAAGTTGCAGACGGAATGATCATCCACCCGTTCAGCACAATGGCCTACATAAACGAAGTGACTATGCCCGCTATTGAGCGGGGCTTGGCGAAAGCCGGTAAGGCTAGAGATGGGTTTGAACTATCCTATTCTTGTTTTGTTGTCACGGGCCGAGATGAAGAGGAATTTGCGAAAAGTAAGAAGGCTGCTCAAGAACGTATCGCATTCTATGGCTCTACACCCGCCTATAAAGGTGTATTAGATTCCATTGGTTGTGGCGAGTTGCAAGGCGAACTAAACACTATGTCTAAGCAGGGGCGTTGGCAAGAGATGGGTACGCTTATCAGTGATGACATGTTAGATAAGTTTGGTGTTATGGGTGAGCCCCATGAAATTGCACCGGCTATGCTTGAGCGGTATGGAAGTTTTGTTGATCGCACATCTACGTCGTTTCCAGTTTCTGATGAAGCTCAGCGTAGAGCGATTATCGAAACTCTACGCGCTGGCTAAAGTTATAGCTGATAAACAATCAGCTAGAGATGATCGCCAGCTGAAATGTTGCCAACATATCTCGTTATCCAAAGGAGAAAGGCTTTTAGTTGCTTAACTAACAGCCTTTTTTCGGTGAATTTTTAGCGAAAAAACAGCCTCAATTTTTCTTCCATTTTCTGTATACATACGACGGTCGGCGCGTTACCTTAGGCATCATTAAGTAAACGGCTTGTGTTCTTGTTCTTTTGGAATAGCTGGTGCAAAGCAGCTGAAAAGAAGCTGAAAAGAAGCAAGAAATATAGGCAAACAATATCCTACACGGTAGGAAGGTGTTGCTAGAAATGCGGAAGTTGTTAGACAAATTTGTCGATTCGATAACTACCTTACTGGTTTTGCCAGGGGTTCTTTTTGCGTTGACATTTTCGATCAGTCAGCAAGCGCGCTATAAATTTGCACTACGCTGGGCGGCCCCGTCGGCATACCGAAAATTTTCATTTTCTTCGTTCACTCTTGTATTGGGCGCTTTTCTGCTGGCAGTAGTGGATGCCGGATCGGATGTGCTAAATGTCCAGCAAGAAGGCATAACCAGTAAAACTATAGTCATTGCCAAACCGGTTCAGGGCCGAACCCCATATCCCGCTCAAGTAAGTTTATTTGGCCAACGTATGAGTCTTGGTTTTGGTATTGACCAGGGTTTAGCAAATGAGTTTTCCGCTTGGATATTGGAAGCGGCTGAAAGACAAAAGCTGAGCCCAGAACTGATTGCGAGTCTTGTGCTTACTGAAAGCTCATTCCGCAAGTATGTTGTGTCTCATGTGGGCGCTGTAGGGCCTACGCAAGTCAGGCCAGATTACTGGGCCAGTTTCTGTGGTGCGACTAATCTCAAAGATCCGGAACAAAATGTCTACTGCGGCGCCCAGGTGTTGCGGCATTTAGTAGATCGTTGCACCGGCAATTTCAACTGTGCGCTGTCAGCCTATAACGTGGGTTT
>JAOJBS010000027.1:0-25207 GCA_028228615.1 Pseudomonadales bacterium
ATCCGCCTAGATTCGCCACAGGTTACTAACACGCGCTAAAACTTAGCTAAACTGATGACCGTCAAAACCTTAGCGACAGTTATAGCTACAACTATCGCTACAACTATCGCTACAACTATAACCACAAATATAATGAGGACACATTGCCGCCATGTCAGAGGCCAACCCAGCAGAGCAAACTCCTCCTTTAGATTGGGACAACATTGATACCGTTTTTTTAGATATGGACGGCACGTTATTAGACCTTAACTATGACAATCAGGTATGGAGTCATATCGTGCCCGCGGCATGGGCTGAGGCACAACAGATTTCATTTACTCAAGCACAACAGCTGCTCGGTCAGCACATGTCTAGTTTGCTCGGCACCATGCCCTTTTACAGCTTTAACTATTGGAGCGAATTTACCGGCTTGGACATTATGCAACTGCACCAATCTGCTACTTCGCATATCGACTACCTTCCCGGCGCTGAGGATTTTCTCACCTGGCTACAGAACAGTGGTAAGCAAACCTATATCGCAACTAATGCGGACCGTAAGGGCTTTGATTTAAAACACCAGACCACCGGCCTTGGTGATTATGTGCAGGGAATAGTTTCTAGCCACGACTTTGCCGCACCTAAAGAACAGCAAGCATTTTGGCTGGCCCTGCAGCAGCAACACCCATTTGACCCAGCGCGCACTTTGTTTCTGGATGACACTGCTCGGGTTTTAGATGCCGCGGCTAAATTTGGAATTCGCGAAAACTGGGCCATTCTCAATCCGGACTCCCGCAAACCTCCTCGCGAAAGAACACTACACCCAGCGGTCGGCAATTGTGCCGATCTTATTATGGGGTTGTCGTGAGCGGTGTACGCGTAGACCGCTGGCTTTGGGCCGCGAGGTTTTTTAAGACTCGCTCCTTGGCTAAAACCGCCGTTGAGGGCGGTAAAGTCCACGTGAATGACCAGCGCACAAAACCCGCGAAAGAACTACGTATCGGTCAGGTGCTGACCATTCGCAAAGGCATTTTGCTGCAAACGGTCATTGTGGATGCATTGTCTGAGCAGCGTGGCCCAGCCACTGTAGCCCAGACTCTATATACGGAAACTCCAGAGAGCATAGAATTACGAGAGATTTCTGTTAGCAGGCGACGCATGGAGCGCGCTGGATTAACAGTGCCCAGTGGCCGTCCCAACAAAAAGGACAGGCGCGCGTTGACCCAGCTCAAATCATTGGATCAAGATTGGCAAAACGAAGACGAATAGATCCTCATTTTACTACTCGCTTTTATCAACGAGAGGTTTATTGACAAAATGCCTAGCCCCCAATGCTTGGCTGTTGAATAATGCAGCTTGTCGTGACAATTTCCACTTTAAAGCAGCACTACCCCGCATGGACGTATTACACCGATTCAGTTTTATTGACCTACCTATAAGAGGCCAGTGGGTGCGTTTGGAAAACTCCCTCGCAGAGGCCACCCAATTTAGAGTTTATCCAAAGCCCATCCATGAAATGCTGGGCCAAATGCTGGCAGCGGTGGCAATGGTTGCTGACAACATTAAATTCTCTGGCGCGGTGACTCTGCAATCACGCGGTGACGGCGACTTACTGAGGTCGCTGGCGGAATGCAGAGACCAGTCTTTCTTGCGTGGCATTATGCATCTGCAAAATCCAGACAATCACGCAATCGACGAACAACCCTTAGAACAATGGTTAGGGAATGGCCAACTGGCGTTATCTTTAATTCCAGATAAAGAGAGCGGTATGCAGCCCTACCAAGGTTTTGTCTCGCTGGAATACGACACTCTGGCTCAATGCTTAGAGCACTACTTCGTCACCTCGGAACAGCTCGAAACC
Organism: Pseudomonadales bacterium; assembly: GCA_028228615.1. Lineage (GTDB taxonomy): Bacteria > Pseudomonadota > Gammaproteobacteria > Pseudomonadales > Azotimanducaceae > UBA4421. The sequence goes on from JAOJBS010000027.1 coordinate 1,838, forward strand.
TGTCTTAATTTTGCCAGTGATTCATCTGCAAAAGCACCTAGCGTGACCGGACTGCTGCTGCAGCGACTACCCAATAATCCCCAGGCCACAGAAATTGAAATAGATGCTGCGCGTGATGCTTGGCACACGCTGACCACGCTGACTGCCACAGTCACCGACGAGGAGCTCAGCCAACTAGACGCGCAAACCCTGCTCTACCGACTTTTCCACGAACACCCTTGCCGTCTGCACGAACCTCGAGCGTTGTCCTATCGGTGCTCATGTAGCCGAGAAAAGACCGACACCACGTTAATGATGCTGGGTAGCGAGGACCTCAGCGCACTGATTGAAGAGCAAAGCGAAATTACCGTGGATTGCGAATTTTGCGGCAATCGTTATACCTATGACCGAGACAGCGCTACCCAGGTGCTCACCGACCTCGAAGAGCAAACTAGCGCTGCAAACCCAGCCGGTGCCTCATCAGACGACCCAAAAACACTGCACTAAAACATTCACCTAGCACTTGCCCTTGCTGACTTCGTAATACTAAGCAGTACTTGGTCTGGCGACATCAAACAAAAGAAAAGGCATCAAATACCTACAAAAGCCAATAATCGGCTGTTCCCCACCCCATATCCTCTGGCATAATTTGCAGCCTTTTTCGCCAAGTACATGAATATTATGTCCCAAGAACACGGATCCAGCGGTCAACCTAAAAACCACAATAATCTGACTACAGCCGACCTCGCAGAACGCGCAGTCATTCGAGGTGAGGGAAGATTCGCAAGCAACGGCGCAATAGTTGTCGAAACCGGCGCTCGCACAGGTCGCTCACCAAAAGACCGTTTTATTGTCGACGAGCCTTCAACTTCAGAATCTATCGACTGGGGCAATGTCAACTTGCCTATCGCAACTGAAGTTTTCGACCAGCTTTGGGATCGTGTTCAAGTACATCTTGGAGAAACTGAAACCTTCACCACTAATTTGCATGTTGGTGCAGACCCAGAGCACTACTTACCCATTGAAGTAACAACCCAATACGCTTGGCACAGCTTATTTGGCCGAGCCATGTTCATTGACCCAGAACACTACAATCCACACAACAAAGAAATTTGGCAGGTGGTTAACGCGCCATTATTTGAGTGTCAGCCTGAGCGCGACGGCACCCATAGCGATGGCACTGTGATGATTAACTTTGCCCAGCGCAAAGTGTTAATTGCAGGCATGCGATACGCCGGAGAGATGAAAAAATCTATGTTCTCCGTACAGAATTTTTTGCTGCCTGAAAAAGATGTGCTACCGATGCACTGCTCAGCAAATATGGGCGAAGCCAAGGACGTTACTTTATTCTTTGGCTTGTCTGGAACGGGTAAAACCACCCTGTCAGCAGATCCATCACGCTTATTGATTGGCGACGATGAACACGGCTGGGGTAAAGGTACTGTGTTCAATCTTGAAGGCGGCTGCTATGCCAAGTGCATCGACCTAACACGGAAAAACGAGCCTGTGATCTTTGACGCAATTCGCTTTGGCGCAATTGTAGAAAATGTTGTCATTGACGAAAATCGAGACCCAGATTACACCGACAGCTCGCTTACAGAAAATACTCGAGCCTGCTACCCGCGTAGCAATATCGAAGAGAAGGTGCCGGAAAACAGAGCCGGCGAGCCCAGCAACATTATCTTTTTGACCTGTGACGTGAGTGGTGTAATCCCACCCGTGTCACTGCTCAGTAAAGAGGCCGCGGCCTATCACTTTCTATCAGGCTATACAGCCCAAGTAGGTTCTACCGAAATTGGTTCTACAGAAGCCTACAAGGCAACCTTCTCTACTTGCTTTGGCGCACCATTTTTCCCACGACCAGCCGGCGTTTACGCGGATCTTTTGATCAAGCGTATTGAAGAGTTTGGTTCGCGCGTTTATCTGGTTAATACCGGTTGGACCGGCGGTGGCTACGGCGTTGGTGAGCGTTTTAGCATTCCAATCACCAGAGCGGTCATTGCAGCTATTCAAAGTGGTGAACTGGAAAATGCTGAAACCCAAACATTGGCGGGCTTCAATTTAGATATACCACTGAAAGTAGCGGGTATTGACGATAAGCTTCTAAACCCACGCGCCGCTTGGGCAGACAAAGCAGCCTACGACGCGGCTGCTAGCTCGCTTGTCGAAAAATTTGTAGAGAACTTCAAGAAGTTCCAGGTCGACCCAGCAATTGTAGCGGCAGGTCCGACTAACTAACGGCCCGATCCGACTGAGGGCTAATGCTGCGCTCAGTCGGCACAAGCTAGCTGCTTTTTTAGCGCTGGGTTTTAAGAATTTTAGATTCAGAAATTTTGGGCATTTTGCAAAGTCTTTCTGGATCGGAGGGGCGGCGTAAGATATGAGTCTAAATTCAGAAAAACTACAGCTGCTCAGCGGCGTCAAGTCAGGTTTGAGTCTGCTGACTCGAGGCATTGAAAAAGAGAGCCTGCGTATATCGTTAGATGGCAGGCTAGCCCAAACCCCTCACCCCCAAGCGCTCGGCTCGGCGCTCACCCACAAAAATATCACTACGGATTTTTCTGAAGCGCAACTTGAGTTGATCACTGGCGTCCATGCCAGCCCAGAAGCATGTTTGGCGGAACTAGAGCGCGTACATACATATATCCACCAAAATATTGGCAACGAACACCTGTGGCCAAGCAGCATGCCCTGCATCTTCCCGAGCGATCAGGCCACTATTCCCCTGGGACAATATGGCAGCTCTAACATCGGTCAGGCGAAAACGGTTTATCGGCGCGGCCTTGGGCACAGGTACGGTCGCTTAATGCAGACTATTTCTGGCATTCACTACAATTTCTCGCTACCCGATGAGTTATGGAGTGCATTGGGTGTGCACGACCAAGAGCAACGCACCCAAGCCTATTTCGGTTTGATCAGAAATTTTCGCCGCTGGTCTTGGCTGCTGATTTATTTGTTCGGCGCGTCACCCGCAGTGTGTAGGTCGTTTATTCAGAATCTTGATCACCGCCTAGATCCATTCAATGAAGGCACATATTACCTGCCCTATGCGACTAGCTTGCGTATGGGTCGGCTGGGGTATCAAAGCGACGCTCAAAGTGAGATGCATGTTTCGTATAACTCATTGGACGCCTACTCAAAATCCATGCGCGAGGGCCTGACCAAAAGTCACCCGGAGTACGCGCAATTTCAGCCCACTGCTGAGGGTCAACACCAGCAGCTGAATGACTCTATTCTGCAAATTGAGAATGAGTTTTACGGCACCATTAGACCCAAACGTACTGCCCGGTCGGGTGAGCGTCCATTACTGGCCCTAAACAATTGGGGTGTTGAGTACGTAGAGGTGCGCTGTATTGACCTAAATCCCTTTGAGCCAATGGGCATCAACTTAGAGCAAATACGCTTTATTGATACCTTCTTACTGTTGTGTTTATTGGCAGACAGCCCAGAGGACAGCCGGGAAGAAACTGCGCGCATGGACCGCAATCAGGCTGCAGTTGTTGAAAAAGGTCGAGAGCCCGAGTTGACCTTAGAGCGTGACGGCAAAATGGTCACGCTAACTGACTGGGCCAATGAGTTGTTAACTCAATGTGAGCCCATCAGCCAGTTGCTTGATGATGCTCATCGTGGCGAAAACTATCGCCAAAGTTTGAGCAAGCAACTACGTAAAGTAGCGTCCTCTCAACAAACACCGTCGGCAAAAATTCTCGCGGCATTGAGTATGCAAGGTTCTTTTTCCAAGTTTTCATTGGAGCACGCAGAAAAGCATCACGCACATTTTCTCAAATCTGCTTTGCCTGCCGAGGAAGCACAGGCTCTGAAGCTGGAAGCCGAGGATTCAATCAAGCGCCAAGCAGCCATTGAAGCCAGCGAAAACCTGTCATTTAACGAGTTCCTCAAAGATTACATAAAGCTGGCATAAGCATAGGCTTATCATTGTGCAAGCAAACGCTCAGCAACAGCTCATCAAGCCACTCTAGTATGAATTTTTTGGCTCACTGTGTTTTAGCGGACCATGCCGCCAGCCACTGGCAAACAGACCCGCAAACTCACCAAGGATTATTGGCCGGCGCTGTTATAGCTGACTTCACCAAAGGCCCAGTGAACCCAACATGGCCCCAATCATTACAAGCCGGTGTGCGCCTGCACCGCAGAATTGACGCGTTTTCAAATAATCAGCAAGCCATCAAAACCACCTGCGATAGGTTTCCATCAAACTATAGGCGCTACGCACCCATTTTCGTTGACCTACTCGCCGACTATTTTCTTTCTCTTAGTTGGGACAATTGGCACAGCGAACCGAGGGTTGTTTTTTCCGCACGGTGCTACGCGGCACTGACCACCTATGAGGGTTTTCTCCCTGCTCATGGCAAAAGATTTTTGCACTACGCCGAGCAACAGGATCTTTTTGCAAATTACGACCAATGGGAAAATATTGAACTTGGCCTAGGTTCAGTTTTACGACGGCTCAATAAAGAAGACTGGTTTGAGGAGGTCAATGAGTGCGCTAAATCCTTACAAACATCGGCGCAACCAGACTTTCACCTGTATTTCGCAGAACTTGAGCAACAGCTGCCTGACTGGCGCGAGCTTTTGCAATAGGTGGCCCGCCCACTGACGTATAAACCTTCGATTTGCGCGGTTTTGCGCTGACTGAAGGCAATCTGACGCAAACTTCGGTCCACATTTAGCCCCTCTTAGACTACCCTACGCACCCAGAAAATTATTTTTTGAGCGGCAGCCTTAATTGCCCCTCCTGAAACCAAGGAATTAAATTGAAAGCGGTATTGTGTAAATCCTACGGCCCAGCCGAAAACCTCACATTTGAGGAAGTAAACGAACCCGAATTGAAGCCAGGCCAAGTAATAGTTGACGTTAAAGCCAGTGCACTCAACTTTCCAGACGTACTTATGATCGAAGGAAAGTACCAATCCCAACCAGAATTTCCATTTTCCCCCGGCGGCGAAATCGCCGGTATTATCAGCGCCGTGGCGTCTGATGTAGATGGATGGAAAGTTGGCGACGCTGTATTTGGCGGGTCCGGCCATGGCGGTTTTGCAGAAAAACTGGCCATCTCTGCAAAAGGCCTAAAGCCAAAGCCAGAATCCATGAGCTTCGCACAAGCCTCAGGTATCAGCACCACCTATGGCACCTCTTATTATGCACTAAAGCAAAGGGCCAATTTACAGCCCGGTGAAACGCTCTTAGTACTTGGCGCCGCTGGCGGCGTAGGCCTAGCTGCGGTTGAACTTGGCAAAGCCATGGGTGCCCGAGTAATTGCAGCGGCATCCACAGATGAAAAGTTGGCAGTGGCAAAAACCGCTGGCGCTGATGAGTTGATTAACTACAGTGACGGCGATTTAAAAGATAAGGTCAAAGCGTTAACCGGCGGCAAGGGTGCCGACGTCATTTACGACCCAGTGGGCGGACCGCTATTTGATCAGTGCATGCGCTCTATCAATTGGTACGGCCGAGTTTTGGTCGTTGGTTTCGTTGGCGGTGATATCCCTCGGGTACCTACCAACCTAGTTTTGTTAAAGAGTTGCCAAGTAGTCGGCGTCTTTTACGGGGCATTTTCAGCTCGCTTCCCAGAAGACAACGCTCAAAACTTCGCTGAAATTATGTCTATGTTTGAGGCTGGCAAAATCAGCCCACTTATTGGTGCAGAGTATCCTCTAGAAGAATACGTCCAAGCACTTAATTGTCTGGCCGAAAGAAGGGCCGTTGGAAAAGTAGTGGTTAATATCTGATGTTGGAATCTTGGAAATCTGAACAGTGGGCTTTGGCAATTTGCATCCTTAGTGGCGGCCTACTGTGCATTGGCTTAGTCATGGAACATGCCATGGGCCTCAGCCCTTGCCCGTTATGCATGATGCAAAGAATTTGGTTGGCGTTAGTAGGCTTAACCGCTTACGCAAGCCTAGCGCATAGCCCTCGTTGGGGTATTTATCCTTTAGTGGGCGGTGTTTTTGCAATTATCGGCAGTGGCTTTTCACTGCGCCAAATTTGGCTACAAAACTTGCCAAAGGACCAGGTGCCAAGTTGTGGTCCTGATCTGGCATATATGATTGAGTCGTTTCCACTGAGTGACTTACTTGCGGCCATGACATCAGGCACTGGCGACTGCGCCGAGGTCAGCTGGTCGCTACTTGGACTGAGCATTCCGGCTTGGTTGTTTGCTGGCTTTATGGTTCTACTCTTTGGCTGTGTCATGCAAATTCGCCAAGGTATTAAGTAGCGCTTTAAAGCGGCTCTTTAGCTGATCGCTTTAGATCATAAGAGACAGAAAAATAACCCGAACGTTAGAGTCGAGTACGCAAGGATTAAGTATGAGCGCAACCACGAAAAAGATATTGGTGGTCAATAGCAAAGGCGGCAGTGGCAAAACAACTATTGCTACAAACCTTGCTGTGGCGTTTGCCAATCAAGGCCTAAAAGTTTCGCTACTGGACTGCGACAGACAGGCCAGCTGCCTACATTGGGCAGAAGAGAGAAATGCCCAAGCACCAAAAATAACCACTGTTGCCAACTATCATTCCGCCGACAAACTTACTGCGCAAATCGACCACGAACTTGATCACGGCACAGACGTTATTGTGATGGATGTTACTGGTCGGCATACCGATGCGGCATTGTTTGAAGCGGCCTTGAAAATCAGCGACCTAGTCCTAATACCTATGTTGTCATCTTCATTGGATATAAAGGCGGGCGAGCGTTTTGTCGCCGACCTAATGACCCATAGGGTCATGCGCGCGACCCCGAAGCCAATGGGTGTGATTTATAATCGAGCGAACACTAGTTCAGCCAATCAACAAAGGTTAGAAACTCTTCTGCGCTGCCTTGATGTGCCAGTGATTGCAGAATTAAGAGACTCGGCCGTGTACGCACGCGCAGCGGAAAAGGGTGCCGGTGTAATGGAAATGCGAGAAAATGCTGCAGCCGGTAAAGAGTACTCTGCATGGCGCGATATTATGCTTTGGATCGACAGAAGAACCGCCGTTAGACGCGAGCTACCGCGCCCAATACAAGCTGGCAGAAAAACCGCTGGCAGCAACCCCAAGCAAACTAGAGTCTCTTGATCGCGCCAAAGGTATAGCCGTTTTGCTGGCTCTTTGAGTTTCAGCAAAAAACCAGATGTAACAATAGCGCGCTCAAAGATGTGTCTCGGCGATCTCGCCCCAAAAATTTTTAATGCCCGAAACTCCAACTAGGAAAGAAGAAAATTAGCTAATGCTGCGTGTACAAGATCTTAAATTCGAGCGCGGTGATGACGTGCTTTTTGATGGTGTAAACCTTGTCGTCTACCCCGGTCAAAGGTTGGCCGTGGTCGGTCGCAATGGTGTTGGCAAATCAACATTCTTTAACTTGGTGCTAAAAAAGCTAGAGGCTAGTGGCGGCGAAGTAGATTTTCCTGAAGATTGGGAAGTGGGTTATATGGCCCAGGAAGTGGAGATCAATGATCGTCCAGCCATAGAATTTGTGATCGACGGGCATAAAGAACTGCGAAAAACAGAAAAGGCCATTGCCGAAACTGAAGACCCCGTAAAGCTGGCTAACCTTTATACGCAATACGACGACCAAGGCGGTTATCAGTCTGAAGCTCGGGCGGGTGAAATTTTATACGGCCTGGGTTTTAACGACGAAGAAACCACAAAACCTTATCGTGCTTTTTCGGGTGGTTGGCGTATTCGCCTAAACCTAGCACAAGCGCTTATGGCCCCCAGCGATATGCTGCTGTTGGACGAACCGACTAACCACTTAGATCTTGAGGCCATATTGTGGCTTGAGAATTGGTTGAAGCGCTTCCAAGGCGCGCTCCTCATTATTGCTCACGACAGGGCTTTTCTTGATGCCACTGTCACCCAAGTACTTTACCTTGCTGGTGCTGAAGGCAAATTCTATAAAGGTAATTATTCGTCTTTTGAGCGCCAACGCAGCGATGAGTTAGAACGCGAACAAGCAATGGCGGTTAAACACCAAGCTCAGGTTAGCCACATACAGCAGTTTGTTGACCGCTTTCGCGCAACCGCGAGTAAAGCGAAACAGGTACAGAGCCGGATAAAGGCATTGGAGCGAATGCAAACCCAAGCGGCCCTGCATGTTGATTCAGATTATCGAGTTAACTTCAGCAACCCAGATAAGGTCTCCAACCCACTGTTCAGCTTTCGCAAAATGGACCTTGGCTACGGCGATTCAGTGATTCTTAAGCAGGTTGGCCAAACCGTATTACCCGGTGCAAGGATTGGCGTGCTGGGTGCCAACGGTGCTGGCAAATCAACACTGCTCAAAGCCATCGTTGGCGACCTAGAGCCACTCAAAGGACAGCTCGAAAAAGGCACCCATTCGCATATTGGCTACTTTGCTCAACATCAGCTGGAATCATTGGATGTATCTGCTACCGCCTATGAATCCATGATGGAGATCAGACCAGACTTTAGAGAGCAACAATGCCGGGACTACCTTGGTGGCTGGGGCTTCAACCTGCCAATGATACAACGACCCATTAAAAGCCTTTCTGGAGGCGAAAAAGCCCGCTTTGTTATGGCAATTTTGGCCTCAGAAAAACCCGCAGTGTTGGTGTTGGACGAGCCTACAAACCACCTTGATCTAGATATGCGCGACGCCCTAGCGCTGGCGCTGCAAGCCTACACTGGCGCGGTCATTATTGTGGCTCACGACAGAAGTCTACTGGCGAAAATTGTGGATGAGCTTTGGTTGGTAGAAAATGGCACATTGACTACTTACCATGGCGACCTTGAAGACTACACTGCCGCTAGAATTGAAAACGGCTCCGCCAGCGTTGGTAGCAAAGACACTGCCGGGTCGAAAAAAGCCCAACGCCAAGAGCGCGCGGCTGCAAGAGCTTCGCTCACCGAGCTACGTAAGAGTGTGCGTAACTTTGAGAAGGAAATGGAGCGCAGCAACACAAAGCTAAAAGCCATTGAGGATATTTTGGCCGACCAAAAGACCTACGATGAAATGCCAGCCGATGAATTGAATGATCTATTGGCAAAAGCAGCAAATTTGCGCAAGCAGGTGGATAAGTCTGAGGAAGGCTGGTTAGCTGCCAGCGCAGAATTAGAGAGTATTGGCTAACATTTGACGAACCCGCAGAACTGCTGCCTTACGCAACTGCGCTAACTAGCCAATGGGCTAGGCAAAACTAGGAGTTTGTATGAGAACGTTTCCACAAACCAGAATGCGTCGGAACAGAGAAAAAGATTTTGTTCGACGTTTGGTGCGAGAAAATCAGCTCACTGCCGATGATCTCATTTACCCAATGTTCATTATCGACGGCGACAATCAAGCCTCAGACATTGCGTCTATGCCTGGTATCCAACGCCTATCTATCGACCTTGCGGTAAAAGAGGCAAAGATGCTCCACGGTCTTGGCTTGCCTGCCATCGCGTTATTTCCCAATGTGGACAGCAAAGTTCGTACATTAGATGGCGCTGAAGCTTATAACCCAAATGGACTTGTGCCATTGGCAGTACAGGCGATTAAATCCGCAGTGCCTGAACTTGGCATCATTACAGATGCGGCCCTAGACCCTTATACCACCCACGGCCAAGACGGTATCTTGGATGACACTGGCTACGTGGCAAACGACATCACCGTTGAAGCCCTATGTCGGCAGGCAGCTGTGTGCGCCAATGCAGGCGCAGACGTTATTGCCCCTTCGGATATGATGGACGGCAGAATTGGTTCAATACGCCAAGAGTTAGAAGAATCTGGCTTTATAAATACGCGGATCATGGCCTACTCGGCGAAATACGCATCCTCCTACTATGGGCCTTTTCGCGACGCCGTGGGTTCAACGAATAGTCTGGGTGGCGGCAATAAGCAGACCTATCAGATGGATCCCGCTAATTTAGAAGAGGCGATTCAGGAAGTTGGGCTAGACATAGATGAAGGGGCAGACATGGTTATGGTGAAGCCTGGTATGCCCTACTTAGATGTCTTACGCCGGGTTAAAGACAAATACCAAGTGCCTACATTCGCTTACCAAGTGAGTGGCGAATACGCTATGCACGCTGGCGCAATTGAACAAGGATGGCTGGGGGAAGCGGTCATTGGGGAGAGTCTGCTGTGCTTCAAACGAGCCGGCGCAGACGGTATTTTGAGTTACTTCAGCAAACAGTGGCTCATATCCCAAGCAGAACAAAACTGAACACGGATTTGACAGTCCGGATTTGAGAAGCGTCAAATATAGGTTCAAGCTAACTCAGCTAAAGCACCGCACAGACAACAATTTATGCGACCATTTATCCGCCAGTAGCGGCTTTATGGGGACACGTAGAGTTTATCGGTGCTACAATTTTCTTTTCCAAAATATTAGGAGGCTCAGATGAGCGACAATATCGTTCATACCAGTGACGACGGCTTTCAAGAAGACGTTCTTAACTCAGATAAACCGGTACTAGTAGACTACTGGGCTGAATGGTGCGGACCATGCAAAATGATTGCACCCATTTTGAGTGAAGTTGCCGGTGAATACGCTGATCGGATTAAGGTATGTAAGTTGGATATTGATTCCAACCAAGCTACGCCACCAAAGTACGGCATCAGAGGCATTCCTACGCTTATGCTCTTTAAAAACGGCGAAGTAGAAGCCACCAAAGTAGGTGCACTTTCCAAGTCTCAGTTACAGGCTTTCTTGGACAGCAATATCTAAAATTAGCACCGTTGATAAGCGATTACAGCCATGGGCCTAGCTTAGGCCCGCCCTAAAAACGCTTTATGGCTGAGTAGAGCCTCGCATTCAGACTTCAAAAAACGGCAACTTGCGAGCAAGCTTTTCCAAAAAAGCGCTGGTCAGAGGTAAAAAATCATATCATTTAGATTGTTTTTACTTCTTGACCCCCAGCCTGAAGTCACTAGACTAAGGGGCGAGAGATGCAGCAAGTTTTGTGATTTTGAACTTCTGTAATGTTAGGCTTCGAAAGAAGATTAAAAAACCCAAGCCTCATCTCCCAAAGAACCCCCTTTATATTTATCACGCCTAATTTCCCTGTGCATACTTTGTAGCACTGCGGAGAATTCAAACAACACCACTACTACTACGGTTTTCATACTAATATGGCTATGCACCTTTCAGATTTAAAACGCCAACCTGTCGCAGAACTCATGGAGACTGCTCGAGAGATGGGTCTAGAGAATGTAGGCAGATCTCGCAAACAAGAAGTTATTGCGGCGATAGTGCGCAAACAATCTAAAAATGGCGAAGACATTTACGGCGAAGGAACGCTGGAGATTCTTCAAGACGGCTTCGGCTTTTTACGCTCACCTGACAGCTCCTATCTAGCCGGCCCAGATGATATCTATGTGTCTCCTAGCCAAGTTAGACGTTTCAACTTACGTACCGGCGACAGCATTGCTGGAAAGATTCGTCCACCTAAAGATGGCGAGAGATACTTTGCGCTACTCAAAGTTGATGAGATCAACTTCAGTGAGAGTACAAACAAAACCCATAAAGTTTTGTTTGAGAACCTTACCCCACTATTTCCCGATGAACGATTAAAGCTTGAGCGTGGTAACGGTAGTACCGAAGATCTGACCGCGCGAATTATGGATCTTGTGGCACCAATCGGTAAGGGCCAAAGAGCGCTGATCGTTTCGCCTCCAAAAGCAGGTAAAACCCTAGTCCTACAGAATATTGCCCAATCCATTGCATCGAACAATCCTGAAACTGTACTGATTGTACTTCTTATTGACGAACGCCCAGAAGAAGTAACAGAAATGCAACGCTCGGTTCGTGGCGAAGTGGTTGCTTCTACCTTTGACGAACCGCCATCACGGCACGTCCAAGTTGCGGAAATGGTCATTGAAAAAGCCAAGCGTTTAGTTGAGAACAAAAAGGACGTAGTCATTCTTCTCGACTCCATAACGCGCCTAGCTAGAGCCTACAACACCATCGTACCTTCGTCCGGCAAAGTACTCACCGGTGGTGTAGACGCACACGCACTAGAACGTCCAAAGCGTTTCTTTGGCGCAGCTAGAAATATTGAAGAAGGTGGCAGCCTGACTATTGTGGCGACGGCATTGGTAGATACGGGCTCCAAGATGGATGAGGTAATTTACGAAGAATTTAAGGGTACCGGTAATCAGGAATTACACCTTGAACGTAAAATTGCTGAGAAGCGTGTTTATCCAGCAATCAATATACGTAGATCTGCGACTCGCCGTGAAGAGTTACTAATGACAGAGGAAGAACTGCAAAGGGTTTGGATTCTACGCAAGCTTTTGCATGACATGGACGATATAGCGGCCATTGAGTTCATCTTGGACAAACTGAAAGAAACTAAAACTAACGATGATTTCTTTAACTCAATGAAGCGATAGAGCGCCCGGCCAGAGGGCGACGCGCAAAAGCTGAGCGCCACGCCCGGCTTCTATGCAAGTAGGAAACCTCTCCTCGATGAGCGAGAAACATACCTAGTTGTAACCTAAATCAAACGAATCAAATAGGCTAACGGCCAACATATTGGGCCTTCAACAGATATTGTATTGCGCGTTGAGAGTCGCCTAAGCTGTGACAAGCTCGACCTAGTTCACGATAAATCTCGCTGCGCAGTGGATCACTTTCAGCAGTTTGTGCCAGCGCATTTTCAAAATATTCTCTAGCCGAAGACACCTGGCGCTTAACAATTGCAAGATGTCCCAATGTCATCAGCAAGGCAACGTCGTTGGCGTTTTTCTTCAACCATTTCTTTGCCTGTACAAGTTGAGCATCAATATCGGAGCCATGGGTTTTACCGTACCGTAGCACCAACTGCTCATCCCAGTCCGCTGCTAATGCAACTTCAATAACGGCGACTGCGTCGTCTTCCTTACGCTCAAGCAAAAGAAGATCGACCCACTGAGTTAACATAGCCGTATCGCTCTTAAGCGCTTTAGGCAGCATTTTCAGGGCATCGGCAATATTCGCCTCAGCCAATAGCCGCGCGGCCCAGAGGCGTTCAAAGTCCTTGTCGAACAATTCTTTTTTCAACAACTTTTGCCTTTCTAACGAAGGCCATAACGTCTTAACATCTAGCCAGCGCCGTTGGCTTAGGTAAGCTCGAGCAAGCACTATATGCATTTGGTGAGTACACTCACCGGCCGCATGCAGTGGCTCAAGAATCTCAATGACTTCCTCACTTTCGCCTTGCGCGACTTGCCAAGCCATAGCCAAATTACTAATAGCTTGACTGTTGTCCGGGGATAACGTTTTTGCCGAGGTCAATGCGTTGATCTGCACGTCCTTGTGACCCAATTCATAGGCTGCGCGAGCCAGTCCAAGATTACCGGCGAATCCGATATCGCCAAGTTTTTGAGCTTTTGTAAAGTGTTGCTGGGCCAGTAACCATTTGCCTTGGACTAATGCGATAGCTGCCTTTTCTGAGTGGGCATGAAGGCCCTTGGCTTTGCGCTGACCACTCCAACCTACCAGCCAACTACTACCGCGCAAGAACGCTCGTAGGGTCACGTAAATTAGACGTAGCACTACCAAGACAGCCGTAAGTATTAGGAGTCCACCCCAAAGCGTGGTCTCCCCAGCAATATCACCGAGACGCACCAACACGTAGCCGGGGTCGTTCAGCCAATAGCCCGCGCCTAGGACAGCGAGTAGAAAAACAAACAGAACTATTAGCAATCTCATTCGGCGTCAGCCTCGGCTTTGCTCAACATTTCTAACGAACCAGTAATGTCAGTTAGATCTGGCGTTAGGTCTATCGCTAGAAGTGCCTGAATATTGGCCAGAAGCTTCATCTCGAGCAGGCCATTGGCGTCGAAGTATTCCAACGTTGTTGCCTTAGCCCGAAGTAAGCTGGTTTTATAAATCTGCTCTTGTTCTTGCAGCAGCCCTAGCTGCGCCTGTTCTATGGCCAATTTAATTCTAAGGCTGGCAAGCGTAGCCACCTCTTGGGTGGGCAGAATTTTTGCAAGTTCTTGACTTTCCGCTTGTTCAACTAGCGTACTAATCCGAATAAGTCCTTTAATTCTATCAAGTATCTGCTGCCACCAGACTTGAGCCTGTGGGGTGCTAACCGGCGCAGCGGCAGCAACACCAGTCTGCTTAGGTAGGCCGTTAGGAACATCATCCTTTAGCGTTTCTAGGCGGATAAAAACCGCTTCTATATCAACAACCTTTATGCGCTTGAGCGACGCTATATCATCCGCCAGTTTTGCACGGAGTGGAAAGGGTACCAAGTCGCCAAGGTCTTGCAAAATTTCTTCTGCGCTGGTTAATGCACGTAAAGCGAAAACAGTATCTCGCTGCATTACTAATCGACGGTTTGCCTCGCGCAGCAAATAGCCCGCTTCCGCTAGTCGCCATTTGTTCGGTGTTGTTGGCTTATTTGCGGTAACCAATTCTAATCCGGTTTGTAGGTCTGCCTCAGCGTTACTTAAACGCTGTTCAATTTGTCCTTCTAGATCACCCTTCAGCTCACGCTGACTTTTTTCCAAAATACTTTGTGCGGAGGACAACTGATCTGTCACCTTGGCCGAAAAAATTTCGCGGGCCTTGTCATTTTCGACCATTGCCTTTTCTAGCGGGCTGTCCTGTATCAACTGAAGGTAAAGGAAACCTGCTAACGTCAAGCCACAACCTGCTAGGACGAAAGTCAAAAATAAGAAAAATCGACCCGAGGCGCTCATTCTGTTTTTACTCAATGAAGCCTCTTTTGGCTGAGTATTGGGCTGAGGCCGCCGCTTTGGGCCGTTGGAGTCGACGTTTTCTTCATGCATTTTCTATTCTCGCAAGTGCGTTCAACAAAGATTGAGCGTCCATACCTTTGGCATTAACCACTCCGGAGACACCTAATTCTAAACTAAGATCGGCCACTCGGTCAGACGGGACTATAAATTTGACCGACGCGCTGCCACCAAGTGCTCGCCAGGTGTTGGCGGCAGCTATAAAGCCGTGGGTGGAGCCAACAAGAATTACGTTTGCGTTGGCAATGGACGGGTTCGCTATGGACCGAACGACACGGCGATAGAGTGTTACCACACTGAGGTGACAGCGCTGCATAAGTGACTTGTGAAGAATGTCGCGTCCGTCTTCGCCGCAGAGAATCCAAACATGTTCATCCGCTTTTATGCTTTGCACCGTCGGGCAAGCTAACAGGCCTTCGGAGCTTGCGTGCTCAGGTTCAATGACACTGAGTCCACTGGCCTTAAGAATATCTGCAGTACTTGGACCAATCGCTAGAAATGTGCAGGTTCTGTGTGCTTCACAGTAGACCTCATTCAAATATTGTCTGGCCGCGTGTTGGGATAAAAAGATACACAAATCCGGCGCGTCAATTTTTTGCGATGGATTGAGTTTCGGCGGCAGAAACTGAATTTCGGTAACCGGCTCACAAATGCTTTTGTAGCCCTCAGGAAATAATCGAGCGGCGATACGCGATGCACTTGGTTCTGTCAGTGTTATCCAGACCTTAGTCACGTTTGCGGCCTTTGTTGATCAGTGCTTATCTTGCCTTATGCGATCCAAAATCTCACCTGCGCCTTTGGCTAGAAGCTGTGCCACAGCCTCGTCCGCTAAAGTGAGAGGATCACTACCGGTCACTGTACTGCGGACAATTTTTGCACCGTCAGCATCGGCCACTAACGCCGAAAGTTGTATTTGCTGTGACGAAGTGAAATGAGCTGAAGCGGCTACTGGCAAGGCACAGTCTGCGCCAAGACCAGCGCTGATACCTCGCTCAGCCCTCACACATGCACTGGTTTGCGCGTCCAGCAGTGGCCCAAGAAGTTCTTCTATGGGGCTATTCTGCAGTATTTCCACGCCTAGCGCGCCCTGGCCCGGCGCCGGTAAGCACTCTTCTACAGAGAGGGGGTGCAGGTCATTACGGTGCAGTTCAAGGCGGGCTAAGCCGGCTGCGGCTAGAACAATACCGTCGAACTCGCCAGAATCGAGTTTTTCTAGGCGCGTACCGACGTTGCCGCGAATTGGTAGTACCTCTAAATCTGGACGAATTGCCAAAATTTGAGATTTGCGACGCAAACTGGATGATCCTATTCGCGCACCTACGGGCAGCGCTTCAAGGGGACCTTTAGCGCTGACAAGTACATCGCGAATATCGTCTCGGAAAGCGATCAGAGGGAGGCTAAAACCCTCCGGCATAACCGCGGGTAAATCTTTTACCGAATGCACGGCCATATCCGCGCGTCCATTAAGCATTGCGACTTCAAGCTCCTTAATGAACAGGCCCTTGCCACCTATTTCACTCAGTGGCGCGTCTAACCACCGGTCACCTTTAGTACTCATACCAACCAGTGTTACTTCAATGTCAGGGTGCGCAGCAAGCAATTGCGCGCGCAAAAATCTAGCCTGCCACAATGCGAGTTTGCTCTCGCGCGTAGCAATTCTAATATGTTTCATAAGGTCCTAATAAAATTAGAGCCGCCTTATAACTTTGCGGACTCCGGGTAAATGTCGTCGGCTAATGTCCACAGTCTCTTCAATATCATTCAATCTGACACCTATTTGCCCAGATATACTTTTTTCGAGACCCAAAATATGGTGCTTAGCCACCAGCGCATTACGATGGATACGAAGAAAAATATCAGCAAATTCTTTTTCTAGCTCGCGCAGCGTCTCGTCAATGATAACCTCTCCGCCGGCATGACGCACCGAAACATACTTTTGATCTGCTCTCAGATAGCGAATGTCGCTGACATTTACCAGCTCCACGCCTTTATAGGTGCGGGCACAAATGTGTGCTCGGCAGGTTTCATCCACACCATGAAGTGACGCCAACTGCAGGCGATTCAAGCGAGTAGATTTGTCCAATGCTGCAATTAAATGCTCTTTCCTGACCGGCTTTAATAAGTAGCCAACGGCCTGTAACTCAAAAGCCTTAATCGCATGCTCTTCAAATGCGGTACAAAAAACCACCGCGGGAGAGTCCTTTTGACCAAGGAAATGCCTAGCTGTTTCAATACCGTCCATGCCAGGCATTCTGATATCGAGTAATACCAGGTCAGGGCGTAAATCTTCGCTTATCCGCAAAGCTTCCAAGCCTGTTCCCACATCACCTATAATTTCGTGACGGCCGTCGCTTTCGAGCATGCGTCGCAACCTGTCTCGTGCAAGCGTTTCGTCATCTACTATTAGAATTCGCATAGCCATTGGCCTCTTTTACTGAGCGATCGGTACTTTGGGGCACCGTAGTTTTGTCAAAAATACATTTCCTTGCAGCGAAGTTTCAAGTTGAGCTTTCGCCCCGTATAAAACTTCCAATCTTATGCGGATATTGGCTATTGCCAAGTTATTACTTTTACCCGTGGATTTGGAGTCGTTACGCGCCATATGGTCTTCTGAGCCATATACCGAACCGTACTGTGGAACCGGGTTTGTGATAGTTATTTGCATATCATCCCCCAGATATTCGAGATTAAAGTCTATTGTTCCGCCTTCGGGAATCGGCTGCACACCATGATAAATTGCGTTTTCTAATAGTGGTTGCAGCAGTAGCAGCGGTATTCTGGGCGAATCTTTTGTCTCGCTGATTGTCCAATTCATGACCAAACGCTCACCTAAACGCAGACCCTCAATTCGAACATATCGCTGACATAAATCCAGCTCGTCCTCTAGCCGCACAAAACTACCTTCCTCCTGCAAACTGGCACGAAATAGTTCAGACAAATCTTCTACGACCTGTTCAGCGGTTTCAGGATCAGAAGAAATCAAACTGGCAATGATATTCATGCTGTTGAAAAGAAAATGCGGACGAATGCGTGATTGAAGCGCTTGAATTTTTGAGTGAAGCTCGGACTCTTCCTGGCGCAGAAGGAGCTGGTTCAGCGCTGTGTAGCGCTGTGTAGCGCTGTGTAGCGCAAATATACCCCTAGGCAGAGGATGACGATGGCAATTCGTCTAGGCAAAAGATAATCGGGGCTGGGGGCAAGGGGAAACACCATGTTCATAATATGGTGCACACAGACAGTGGTGGTGATACCTAATGCAAATACGCAGATCACAGAAAATAGAATAGGAGTGCGAGCAAAAAAGGAACTCAAGGCGTGGATCACAATGCTAAAGACCAGAACCACCCAGAGCGCAAACAATGAGGTGTAAACAAAATGGCGCCAGGTCATGTCAGCATTTAGGGCCCAGCCAAACAACCCTAGCAGCAACCCTGCTACTACCAAGAAGAACAGCATTCTTGGTGTCAGCAGGTTTGGAATGAAGAGGCGCTTATCACTCACGACTAATTCTTTGAGCTTAGTCATCAAAATTTATCACCGAATGACATTTTTCTAACCTCTAGCCAACAACCTGACTACTAAATCATCATTGCTTGGTATACTGCGCCTCCGAAATTCATAAAATTCCAGACGGAAGAAGAATAGCATAATGGTAAACAAAGCCGATCATTCAGAAAATACAACCGATCAGGGTTTACTGAGAGGACGATTTAGCGAAGCTACCGATGAGTTCGTTGAAATTTTCACCGCATCAATTAGCTTTGACCAACGCCTATATGAAGAAGATATACGCGGTTCTCTTGCACATGCTCAGATGCTATTGAAAATCAAAATGCTGACCTCCGGTGAATTTGATCAGATAAAAGGTGGTTTGGACGCGATAAAAGGCGAAATTGAAAGCGGAAAAATGACATGGAGCGTTGCGCTTGAAGATGTTCATATGAATATTGAACACCGCCTGATCCAACTAATTGGTGATACAGGGAAAAAACTGCACACTGGTAGATCTCGAAACGACCAAGTTGCTACGGATATAAGGCTGTATTTACGCGACGCAATTGATGAAATTTTGGACCTTAAGTCCGCTTTATTACACCGCTTGGCTGACCTAGCAGAACAACACCACGACACGATCTTACCGGGCTTTACCCACCTACAAGCCGCTCAACCAATTACTTTTGGCCATCACCTCATGGCTTGGTTCGCTATGCTCACTAGGGATCGAAGCCGGTTAATAGACTGTCGCAAGCGCACCAATCAACTGCCCCTGGGCGCGGCAGCACTTGCTGGCACACCTTATAAACCGGACAGGGAGTACATGGCAGAACTTTTAGATTTTGAAGGTGTCTGCGAAAACTCACTTGATGCGGTCAGTGACAGAGATTTTGCAATTGAGTTTTGCTCAGTAGCGGCACTTACCCTGACCCATATGTCACGTTGGTGCGAGGAGCTGATTTTGTGGTCCAGCCAGCAATTTAGCTTTATAGAATTACCCGATAGATTCTGCACCGGCTCCAGCATCATGCCGCAGAAGAAGAATCCAGATGTACCCGAACTTATTCGCGGTAAAACTGGACGAGTTAATGGCAACCTCATTTCTATGCTGACCCTTATGAAAAGCCAGCCTTTGGCTTACAACAAAGATAACCAAGAAGACAAAGAACCGCTTTTTGATTCGGTGGACACGTTGAGAGATTGCCTCACGGCGCTAAATGGGTTAGTTCCCAATATCATTCCCAATAAGGAAAATATGCGCCAAGCTGCGCTGTCTGGTTTTACAACCGCTACAGATCTCGCCGACTATCTGGTCAGAAAAGGCCTGCCCTTTAGAGATGCGCATGAAGTAGTCGGCGAAGCAGTTCAAAGAGCGGTAGAGTTAGGTAAACCGCTTGAGGCGCTATCTATTGAAGAGCTAGCCGGTGGCATCTCAGACATTATTGATGAAGATGTCTACGAGGTACTCACCCTCACGGGCTCTGTAGCTGCGCGTGATCACTTGGGTGGCACCGCGCCCCGCCAAGTTCTTAAAGCAATAGCCAAAGCACGAACGCTTATATAGAAAGGTGGCGCAACCGCGTAAAAGTTTTTTCAAGATTCCATGCAATAATATAACGGTTGCGAGAAAAACTTTGTGGGTAGGCGCCCTATCTGAAACAAATCTCTTGTCGAGGCTCAGCCCTCATAGGCCGGTACAACACCCACTCACAGCTTGCTGGTGCGAACGTGAGTGAAAATTAGGAATAGCAGATATGAAGTGGATCATTTTGGCCTACATTTCCAGCCTTGTTGTGACTTGCGGACAAAAAGGTCCCCTGCAGTTACCCGACTACGAAGAGACCGGGCCAAGTGTTGGACATGTGATAACCCAACCAACTCTTCATTCTTTATCCCCTCTTGGGCAAACAGCAAGGACTATGACTCCGTGACTTTAGGCAACGTTGAAAAAGAATTTACCGCAGCAAAGTATCAGCAAGATGAGCTGCACATTGAGCAAACTGCGCTTAGCAAAATCGCTGACGCCGTTGGCACGCCTGCTTATGTTTACTCGAAAAGTTATCTGACCGCTCAGTATAATTTGTTGAGCGAGGCCCTGAGTAGCACACCACACCAGATACACTATTCGGTTAAAGCCAATTCTAATTTGGCCATACTGGCCTTGTTCAAATCATTAGGCGCAGGTTTCGACATAGTTTCTGCCGGCGAGCTCAGTCGCGTACTGGCCGTTGGCGGCGACCCTAAGTCGGTCATTTTTTCCGGCGTAGGGAAATCTGTTGAAGAAGTCAACTTTGCGCTTAAAGCAGGAATTGGCTGTTTCAACGTTGAAAGTCGCGGCGAACTTTTACGCATTATGGCTCAAGCAGAATTGTTGGGGTGCGTCGCCAATATTGCAATTCGCGTAAATCCTAACGTAGATGCAAAGACTCACCCCTACATTGCAACTGGACTAAAAGAGAATAAATTCGGTGTAACAAAGGAAGAGGCTTTTGCCCTTTATTTGCTAGCAGCAGACCACCCAGCCATCAACCTTACCGGTATTGACTGTCACATCGGTTCTCAAATTAATGAGCCAGAGCCGCTCTTACAAGCGCTGACAAGTATTTTAGAACTGCGCGATGCACTGGAAAAGGAAGGTATTTCGCTTCAGCACATAGATCTGGGTGGCGGCTTCGGAGTTCGGTATCAAGACGAGACTCCCATAGATATAAACGATTGGGGCGCGAGTGTGGGTCAAATTTTGGGCGGCAGAGATTTACAGCTGCGCATTGAGCCGGGTCGGTTTCTAACTGCAAACGCTGGCGTCTTACTGACGCGGGTAGAATACCTAAAGATCGCCGACGAGTCTGATCATAAAAATTTCGCCGTAGTGGATGCTGCAATGAATGACTTGCTGCGACCCTCGCTGTATCAGGCTTGGCACGGAGTATTACCCGTTGATAAATCGTCTAATGCGCAACTATTGGAGTGGGATATAGTCGGACCAATTTGTGAATCAGGGGATTTTCTTGCTAAGCAACGGTCTCTCGCGTTGGCAGAAAAAGATTTAGTCGCTGTACTATCAATAGGCGCATACGGCTCTGTACTCGCATCGAACTACAATACGCGAGGCCGAGCACCGGAGGTGTTGGTGGACGGCGCAGAGTTTAAAGTGGTTAGACGACGCGAAACAATTCAAGACCAATTACGTCTAGAACTAAAACTAGAACTCGACCAAGCAGGCCACTAGACTAGCTGCATGAAGACAATCACACCCAATTTGTATTTATCGAGCTATAGGCTGTGAGTAACACGCGTATTTTTCACAAAATGCATAGCCTGGGTAATGACTTCATGGTGTTAGATTGCGTGAGCAATCCGCAAAGCATTGATGCTGATCTAGTACGCTCTTGGTCAGATAGAAAGCTGGGTATCGGCTTCGATCAACTGCTGGTGATAGCGCCTCCAACGTTAGCCACAGCTGATTTCGATTATCAAATTTTCAATGCGGACGGCACGCAGGCTCAACAATGTGGCAACGGTACACGTTGTGTGGCGTATCTAGCTAATCATCTGGGACTGAGTAACAACAACCACTTACTGTGGAACTCCGCTGGGGGCATGATTGAAACCACCCTGCACAATGCAAAGCACATCCAAACATTGATGCCAGCGCCAACCCTTGAGCACAAACACATACCATTTGTTGGCAAGTCCGAACAGCTGACAGAAGACATGACCGTATGCGAGCAGACCTTCTGTGTCACTCCGGTATCAATGGGCAATCCTCATGGGGTGATTTTTGTCGACAGTTTAGTAGACCTAGATGTAGAAAAAATAGGCGGAGCGATGACCGCTCACGAATTTTTTCCAGAGCGCGCGAACATCGGCTTTTGCCAAGTTGTAGATGAACACTTTGTGCGCCTGCGCGTTTATGAACGCGGCGTTGGCGAAACATTGGCGTGTGGCACAGGTGCTTGTGCAGCGGTTGTGGCGGCACAATTAAACGGTCATGTTAATGGCCGAGTAAAAGTATCTTTGCCGGGCGGTAAGCTTCGCATACAGTGGTCTGGAAATGGGCAGCAAGTTGTCATGACTGGCGATGCGAACCTTGTCCACCGCGGCGAACTAGTAATGGAGAGCTAACTCGTGCACTTACATAATGATAACGAAGACGCAGATAACAAAGTTAATGAGCAAGAAATTCTCGATTACCTGCGCAAACATCCGGATTTTTTTCAACGGCATGTAACAGCGCTATCAGAACTTACCTTGCCTCATGAATCTGGCGGCACCGTGTCACTGGTAGAGCGGCAAATAGATATTCTTCGGGACCGGAATGTGGCCATGCGACGACGCATGAATGAACTGCTGCACGCCGCCCGAATCAACGACGAGATTTTTGCGAAGACACGTTCACTGAACCTAGCATTGCTTGAAGTGAGTTCTTGGCATGAGCTTAATGAGGTTTTGGCAACTCACGTTCTAGTGGATTTCGAGGCAGATTTTGTTTGTACTCACATGTTAGATGCAGATCTCGCATTATCGTTAGATCATATTCAACATCACCTCAATGAACTGCCCTTCCAGCACCTACAAAACAGCACCGATGCCGCTTGTACTGCGTTGCGTCAAAGCGAGTTAGAACAAATGTTTCCCATGTCTGATCACGATGAGTCGGGTAGCGCTGTGATCTTAGCCGTCACCCTGAACAAAGGTACTGGGGCTTTGTGTATAGGTAGCCGCGATGCCAATCGTTTTGCAAAAAATATGGACACGCTTTTCGTTAAATATATTGCCGACATCTTGGGCAAAGTCATGAATCGACTCGCCGACTGATGTCTGATCCACAGATTTTGGTTGAGCAATATTTGCGCTACCTTACTGTTGTGCGAAATTGTTCTGGGCACACGCTGAGTGCCTACAAACGAGAAATCTTCAGATTCGCTGACTTTTTGCAGAAACCTCTTGCCCAGGGTACCCCACAAGACGTGACAGCTTTCATTTCGAAATTGCGCCACAAAAATCTGAGTAGCAAGAGTATCCAGCGTAACCTTTCCGCAATAAGAAGCTTTTATAGTTATCTGCTAGACCAAGAAATAATAACAACTAATCCCGCGACTATCGCTAGGTCACCTAAGGTTAAACGTCGTCTACCAAAAGTTCTAGACACAGACCAAGCCGCTCGGCTGTTAGATTTTCAGCCACAGAATGCCA